>CANQDD010000018.1 GCA_947591315.1 uncultured Clostridia bacterium | reverse complement strand
CCCATGCCGTTTTTTTGCAGCATTGTACCCATGCCGCCGTCGAAAAACAGCAGCTTTTTACCGAGCAATTCTCTTATGTTCGCCATACGCGTTACTCCCTTCAGAACAGGCTGCTGACAACCGTGACAATTTTTTCCGCGATTTCGGGCTTGTTCATCGTGTATATGTGTATGCCGTCGGCGTCGTTTGACAGAAGGTCTATGATCTGCTCCACCGCGTACGCAATACCCGCCTGCTTCAGCGCGTCGGGGTTGTCCTGATATTTCGAGATTATCCGCAAAAATTTTGCCGGCATCGACGAGCCGCCCGACAAAATCGCCATGCGCTGTATCTGGCTCGCGCTCGTGAGCGGCATAATGCCCGGATTTATCGGCACGTTTATGCCCTTTTTGACGCACTTGTCGCGGAACGCGTAAAACTTGTCGTTGTCAAAAAACATCTGCGTCACGAGGAAGTCCGCGCCCGCGTCAACCTTGATTTTGAGGTTGTCAATGTCGGCGTCGAGACTGTCGGAGTCGGGGTGCCCTTCGGGGTAGCACGCTCCGCCGACGCAGAAGCCGCCGTAACCCTTAATTTCCTCTATAAGCTCCGACGCGTACTTGTAGCCGGGGAAAAGCTGACCGTAGTAGTCCTTCGGCTTGTCGCCGCGCAGCGCGAGAATGTTGTCTATGCCGAGCGCGCGGTACTCGTTGAGACGCTCCTTGACCGCCTCTCTCGTGTTCGCGACGCACGTAAGGTGCGCGAGCGACGGAACGGAAAGCGTGTCTTTAAGGTACGACGCGATTTTAGCTGTGCTTTTGCTGCCCGCGCCGCCCGCGCCGTACGTGACGCTCATGTAGTCGATAGGCAGATTCGACATTCTGTCCACCGCGCCGAGTACCGCGTCAAGTCCGCTGTCCTGCTTCGGCGGAAACACCTCGAACGACAGCACCGGCTTTTTCTTTTTGAATATATCCTTTATAAACATTTCGTATGCTCCCTTGCTTAATGGTTGTGTACTGCCATTTTACCATAATTTGCGGACAATAACAAGTGTAAAGCCGATTTTTGTTAAAATAAACGTTGCAAATATCGGATAATTATGGTATACTATGAGGGTAAATTGTATTTAGGAGGAAATGGAAATGGCTTGTTTTTTGGTACCAGCCGCAGAAGCGGTAATCACGACCGCCGTTAAAAAGGGCGCGGACGTGTCGGCAAAAAATTCACATAGGGAGATTAAAAATCCTTTCGTAAAGAGAATGAACTGGCTCAACAATATGCTGTGGGGCGGCAGCGCGCTGTTGGCGTTCGAGCATGTGTGGCACGGCGAGGTCGTGCCGTGGTTCCCGTTTTTAACGGCGGCTGAAAAGGGAAGCGCCGCGATAGCGGAAATGCTCGGCGAAATGGCTGTGTCGGGCGTGGCTATGGCTGCGCTTGTGACGGCAGCGTGGGCGGCTATGGTCGTTGTAACGAATATCGCGCAAAAACGTGCCGCGCAGAGTGAGCTTGCCGAGGGAGGTAACGCGTAATGACGCTTCTTTTAACCGTTATCGCCGCGGTAACGGCGACGGCAATCTGGTACGTAAGACCGCAGAGCAAAATGAAGATAGGCACGCTCTGTCTCATGTACTGGGGCGCGTCGCTGATGTGGCTCGTGGACGCGGTTGTGGAGTATATCGAGGTCGGAGCGGAATATTTCACGCCCGCAGCGGCGGATATGCTGAACGACGCGTTTCTCGGACTGTCGGTAATCGTGCTCGGCATGGTTATTTGGCTTGCCGTGCTGCTCATAAAGGATCCCGAAGGCAGAGTTAAGGCTATGCTTAAAGGTAAAAACTGATACATAAAGCGGTTTGACACAGCGCAAGCCGCTTTAATTTTTAACGGAGGTAGACAAGATGAAGGTCAGAAAGGCTGTAATACCGGCGGCAGGGTTCGGCACGCGCTTCCTTCCGGCGACAAAGGCTGTACCAAAGGAGATGCTCCCGATAGTGGACAAGCCGACGGTACAGTACATCGTTGAGGAAGCCGCCGCGGCGGGGATCGAGGATCTGCTCATAATAACGTCGCGCGGCAAGGACGCAATCGTGAACCATTTCGACCGCGCGCACGAGCTTGAAAGCGTTCTCATGCGTGACGGCAAGGACGATTTGCTGTCGCTCGCGCGCGGCGTTACGGATAAGATAAACGTGCATTTCGTGCGTCAGCGCGAGCAGAAGGGCTTGGGTCACGCGATACTGTGCGCGAAAAGCTTTGTCGGTAACGAGCCGTTCGCGGTGCTGCTCGGCGACGATGTGGTGGTGTCGGAAAAGCCGTGTATCGGTCAGCTTATTGACGAGTACGAAAAAACGAACGCGA
This sequence comes from uncultured Clostridia bacterium, assembly GCA_947591315.1. Lineage (GTDB taxonomy): Bacteria > Bacillota > Clostridia > UBA1381 > UBA1381 > Hominilimicola. The sequence continues at coordinate 41,253 of CANQDD010000018.1, read as the reverse complement.
CTGTTCTCGGCGTGCAGAGAGTGGGCGCGGACGATGTGTCGAAGTACGGCATAGTGGACTGTGACAATGTAGGCGGCAGGATGTACCGCGTAAAGGGCATGGTCGAAAAGCCCGCGAAGGAGGACGCGCCGTCGGATATAGCGGTGCTGGGCAGGTATGTGATAACGCCTGCGGTATTTGAGTGCATAGAAAAAACGCCCAAGGGCGCGGGCGGCGAGATACAGCTTACCGACGCGCTCGTGTCGCTCGCGAAAAGCGAGGAAATGTACGCGTACGACTTCGAGGGTAAGCGGTACGATATAGGAAACAAGCAGGGATTTTTGTCCGCGACCGTGGATTTCGCGCTTGCGCGCGATGATTTAAAAGACGAATTTGCGGCATTTTTGAGGAAAACGGTTGAAAATTTAAGCTGAAACGAAATTTATGCGCGTTGACGGGGCGGATCATGTCCGCTTCGTTTTTTATTTCCTGAAATTTCCAAATATTTCGGTTTACATAATGCGGAAAATGTGTTATACTATAAATGCTGTGTATAGAGGAGGTAATGAATTGAAAAAGAATATAATAGCTTTGGTATCGGTCATAATTACTGCCGCGCAGCTTACGGCGGGCGCGGAGGTGCTCGGCACGCCGAACGGCGGCTGGACGACGTACATGGGAGCCGATACATATTTTTACAATACCGAATTTTATTCGGACAGTGTCGGCGCGCAGAATGAATATTACGTTGAATATACCCCGAACAGCGAGGCTGTGCCCGTTGTGGTGAACGGCTACACGATATGGGGAACGCGTACGATAAAGCAGGCGGAGCAGTATATGGAGGATAACGGTCTGCGCCCGCTCGTCGGTATAAACGCCGATTACTTTTCGTTCAAGACCGGCATACCGATGGGTTACACGATTATTGACGGCGAGATCGTTTCAAAGGAGCTCGGCGGTCAGGACGCAGTCGGCTTCCGCGCCGACGGTACGGGCTTTATCGGGTGGCTCGACATCGCCACGTCCGTGTCGCGTACCGATGGCGAAAAGGTCGAAATTCAGTATATAAACAAGTGGTGTCAGCCCGGATTTGACCCTATATACCTTCTTACGGACAAGTTCGGCGGCTCGTCGAGAACGTCGTCGGAGTGCATATTCGTGATATGTACGCCGACATCGGGCGCACTGCGCGTTGACGAGAGCATGGCCGTGACGGTTGACGACGTTTTCATTTACAACGGCGCGATTGAGATCCCCGACGGTAAATTCGCGCTCGTCATGGATACGAGCGGTGCGGCGGAGTGTTACGATTTTTTGAGTCGCTGTTATGTCGGTGAGGAGCTTATAATATCGAACGAGTCGCTCGGCGACGACGGACTGTGGCAGGAGGCGATGAACGCCGTAAGCTCGGTCGGCGGCAGACTTATCAAGGACGGTGAGGTGCAGAGCGGATTTGAGGCGGGCGCCGCGCCGCGCACAGCCGTCGGAATAAAGGAAAACGGAAACATAATATTCTACACGCTCGACGGCAGGCAAACGGGACACAGCTACGGCGCGCAGCTTAAAACGCTCGCCGCGCGTATGAAGGAGCTCGGCTGCGTTGACGCGATTAACCTCGACGGCGGCGGTTCGACCGTTATATCGGCGCATTTCCCCGGCGAGGACGGGAGCAAGGTCGTAAACTCACCGTCCGACGGCTATCTTAGGAGTGTGGCGAATTACCTGTTTTTAAGGGATAACCGCGAAAACACGAATATCCCTTGGATAGTGAACCTGCGTGACGCGGGCAACACGAATTATCTGTCGGGCATGAGCAGTAAGATCGAGATAGAGAGCATGTACGATACGGGCAATTACAGAATGCCCGAGCCGTACAATATAGATTTCCGCGCCGAAACCGACACCGGCAGCTATATTGACGAAAACGGTTATATAATTTTTAACGGCAGCGGTATTGTGAATATCGTGATGAGCGGTGAGGACGGCGACGTCGCGAGCGTTGTGTACACCACGTACGAAACGCCGGAGGAAATAAAGATATACAACGAGGCGGATTGGCGTGAGATTGACGAGATCAGCGCTTCGCCGTCGGACGAGATGCAGCTTGCGCTGTCTGCTGCGTCGTACGTGAACGGTATCGAGCTGCACTCGAACAACAACCTCTACACGTGGGAGGTCGAGGGTGATATAGGCACGGTAACGAGGGACGGAATATTCACGCTCGCGCACACGAACGACGCGGAGGGTAATATAATCGTGAGCGTCGGCGGCGTGGAGAAGAAGATTCCGGTGCATATTTCGGATAATGTGAGCGCGTTCGCCGATACGGAGACACACTGGGCGAGGGCTATCATAGATGAAATGGCAAAAACGGGAATTATAAACGGTATGGAGGAGGACGGCGTTACGGTCTTTAAGCCTGAAAATAATATAACGCGCGCGGAGTTTGCGGCAATGATAGTGCGGTATATGGGTATTGACCTTGAAGATTACGCCGGCGGCAGCCTTGACTTTGCCGACAGCGCGGATATACCGCCTTGGGCGCAGAGCGCCGTAAAAGCCGCGTACGCCGAGGGGTACATTCTCGGCAGAACGGGTGAAAACGGTACGGAGTTTGCGCCGAATGAGAATGTGACGCGCGCCGAGGCAATGACGATCCTCGGCAGAGTGCTGCCCGACGATACGCCGTATCTCGATAATGTAAGCTTCACCGACGGCGCGGATATACCCGATTGGGCGCGGGAGGGTATAAAGAAGCTGTATACGCTCGGCGTTGTGAACGGTTACGAGGACGGCTCGATTCTGCCGCTCGATAACATGACCCGCGCCGAAGCCGCCGCAATGATGTATAAATTGAGTGAGTAGATGAAAATCCCCGCCACCGGCGGGGATTTTTGTATGCCTCCCCTAATAGGGGAACCATGAGAAATACAGCACATATCGCAAGGCTCCCCTTGAGGGGAGCTGTCGCCGTAGGCGACTGAGAGGTGGTTCCCGAAGAAATTATTGCCACCTCTCCGTCATCGCTTTGCGATGCCACCTCCCCTCAAGGGGAGGCTCACGTAGTGCGGCGTATTTCGTTATTTATTTCCTCAGCAATTCCTCAAATTCCTCGGGAGGGAGGGGTTTTGAGAAATAATATCCCTGAATTATCTCGCAGCCGAGGTTTTTGAGCAGTCTGCACTGTTCCTCCTCCTCGACGCCCTCAGCGACTATCGGCACGGACAAAAACGCCGCTATCTCCTTTATAAGCTCCACAAGCCGCAGAGCCTTTTCGTCCTTGTGCATGTTCCGCACAAAAATCATATCGAGCTTTAACACGTCGATAGGCAGTTCCGTAAGCATGTTGAGCGACGAGTAGCCGCTGCCGAAATCGTCCATTTCTATCTTAAATCCCGCGTCCCTTAAACCGTTTATGACCTCGATTATCTGTCCCGCGTCCTCGGAGTACGCCGACTCGGTTATTTCGAGCAGCAAATCGTCTGTCGTGAGATCGTTGTCCGCGAGTATTTTAAGCAGCTTTGACTTTATTTCGGGGTCGTACATGTCTATTCTCGACACGTTTACCGACACCGGCACGGTTTTGCCGTATTTATCCTTCCACTCCTTTATACGCGCGCCCGCCTCCTGCCACACGTAGCAGTCGAGGTGCGACACGAGACCGTTCGTCTCAAACAGCGGTATAAAGTCGCCCGGGCTTATCATGCCGAGCTCCGGGTGGTTCCAGCGTATAAGCGCCTCCGCGCTGCAAAGGTACGGCTCGTCGCCGGTAATGTTGTACTTCGGCTGGAAATACACCTTGAAGTCCTTGTTTTCAAGCGACGCCGCCATATCGTTTATGAGCCGCTCAAAGTACACGTCCTTTGAGTTCTGCGCCTCGTCGTACAGAGCGATACGCGTCGTGTAATTACCGCGGAGCGTGTTGCAGACGCTTGTCGCCTTGTCGAACCGCTGCTCTATCGTCAGCGACTTGTCGGCGTTCGGGTAAACGCCCATGCGCAGCCTTACGCGCGGGTTTACCGACATGTCCGACAGCACCGAGCATATTTTGTCCATAAGCTCGTCGTAATCGGTTCTGTGCGGACAGTATATCATGAACGTGTCCGCCTCCGCGCGGCACGCGATACCCTTTGAATTTTCCAGTATGTTGTCGATGCCCTGCGCGATAGCTTTTAGGATTTCGTCCCCGAAATCCCTGCCGTAAAGCTCGTTTACGAGGTGGAAGCGGTCGGAGTTTATCACGATAGCGTCGTTTTCGCGCTCGGGGTGGTAGCGTTCCTCAAGCTGCGCGTATTCAAAGAAGAAGTCCTTTGTGAACAGTCCAGTAAGCTCGTCCTGCGCGGCGGAGCGTATAATAAACCTGCCCTCATTAAGCTCTATGATACGCGAAATGCGCGCCAGTATGACCTCGGGCATATTATAGGGCTTTTTGATAAAGTCAGCCGCGCCCATGCGCAGACTTTTTACCTCAGCCGTTTCCTCCGACGTAAGCACGACCACCGGAATTTGCGAAAGCTCCGGCTCGGATTTGAGTATTCCCAAAAGCTCGAAGCCGTCCATTTCCGGCATTATGAGGTCGAGCAGCACGAGCGACAAAAGCTTTTTGTTTTCCTTTATTATTTCGAGAGCCTGTGCGCCGTTTTCCGCGTAGAGCACGTCGTAGCTGTCCTTCAGCATAAAACCGAGCAGCTCGCGGTTTATCATCTCGTCGTCAACGATGAGCACAACTCTTTTAAGTTCCGTATTGTAATTGTATTTAGACGCCATTTTTATACCTTCCGTTAATGCATAATATATATACTATTATAGTGTTAAATAAAAAATGTGTCAAGGCGCATTATGTAAAATTTATATAAAATTATGTTGACAAACGGAAATGGGCGTGGTATAATCAAATCAATGAATGAACAAATGAGCAGATGTTCACATATAATACGGTCGGAGGGGATCAAAATGAAAAAGAGCTATAAGATTGAGGTCGACTGCGCGAACTGCGCCAATAAAATGGAGGAAGCCGCGAATAAAACGGACGGCGTGAAGAACGCGGTCGTGAATTTTATGACGCTTAAAATGAACGTCGAGTTTGAGGACGGCGCGGACGAAAATAAGGTGATGAAGGCTGTGCTGAAAAGCTGCCGCAGGGTGGAGAGCGACTGCGAAATTTATTTTTGAGCCGAAGGGGGCGGTAAATGTGACACGGAAACAGAAAAGGAATTTTGCCCGCATAATCGCGTCGGCGGCGCTGCTCGTCGTGTGCGCGGCGGCGGATAAATACATGGACCTGCCGCGGTGGGCGCTCATACTTATTTACGCTCTGCCGTATCTTACGGCGGGCTACGACGTACTTATAAAATCGTTTAAGGGCATAATACACGGTCAGGTGTTTGACGAAAACTTTCTTATGGCTGTCGCGACGATCGGCGCGTTCGTGCTCGGCGAGTACCCGGAGGCGGCGTCGGTAATGATTTTTTACCAGACCGGTGAGATGTTCCAGTCAGTCGCGGTCGGAAAGAGCCGGCGCAGCATAAGCGAGCTTATGGACATACGCCCCGATTACGCGAACGTGGAGCGTGACGGCTCGCTTGTGCAGGTCGATCCGAACGAGGTGGAAATCGGTGCGGAGATAGTCGTGAAGCCCGGTGAGAAAATACCTATTGACGGCGTTATAACCGAGGGTCACACAACTCTTGACGCGTCCGCGCTGACGGGCGAAAGTATGCCGGTCGAGGCGGACGAGGGGAGCGCGGTGCAGAGCGGCTGCATAAACTCCACGGGACTTATAAAGCTGCGCACGACTAAGGCGTTCGGCGAGTCGACGGCTTCCAAAATACTGGAGCTTGTGGAGAACAGCGGCGCGAAAAAGTCGCGCTCGGAAAACTTTATAACGAAATTCGCGCGGTACTACACGCCCGCGGTGTGCGCGCTCGCGCTCGCGCTTGCCGTTATAGTGCCGCTCGTAAGTATGGCGCTCGGCATGGGCGCGGAGTGGGGCAAATGGATAATGCGCGCGCTGATATTCCTTGTAATAAGCTGCCCGTGCGCGCTTGTGATAAGCATACCTTTGAGCTTTTTCGCGTGTATAGGCGGCGCGGGTACGAAGGGCGTGCTTATAAAGGGCTCGACGTATATCGAAACGCTCTCGAAGGTCGACGCGGTCGTGTTCGACAAGACCGGCACGGTCACAAAGGGCGTGTTCGAGGTCGCGGGCGTGCATCACAATGTAATGGAGGAGGAAAAGCTGCTCGAGTACGCCGCGCTCGCGGAAAGCAGCTCAAATCACCCGATAGCGAAAAGCGTGGCGAAAATCCTCGGCGACAACGCGGACAAATCGCGCGTTAGCGAGGTTGAGGAATTGAGCGGTCAGGGCGTGTGCGCCGTGATAGACGGCAAAACCGTGGCGGTCGGCAACGACAGGCTCATGGAAAAGCTCGGCGTAGAATACAAGCCGTGCCACAAGGCGGGAACGGTTCTGCACGTCGCGGTAGACGGCAGCTACGAGGGACATATACTTATCTCCGACATTGTGAAGCCGCAGGCGAAACGAGCCGTTGCGGAGCTTCACGGGTGCGGCGTAAATCAAACGGTAATGCTCACAGGCGACAACGCGAAAACTGCCGAATACGTCGCGAAGGAAATAGGCGTGAGCAAGGTTTATTCACACCTGATGCCGGAGGATAAAGTTGAGAAGGTAGAGGAACTTCTTACAGGGCAAAAGAAGGGCGCGGCTCTCGCGTTCGTCGGCGACGGATTGAACGACGCGCCGGTGCTGTCACGCGCCGACGTGGGTATAGCCATGGGCGCGCTCGGTTCGGACGCCGCGATAGAGGCGGCGGATGTTGTGCTTATGGACGACGACCCGCTCAAAATCCCGCTCGCGATACGCATATCCAAAAAATGTATGCGCATAGTGTACGAGAATATCGTCTTTGCGATAGGCGTAAAATTAGCGTTCCTGCTTTTGGGCGCGATAGGCGTCGCGAATATGTGGTTCGCGATATTCGCCGATGTGGGCGTGATGATCATAGCGGTGTTAAACGCGATACGTATGCTCCGCGTGTAGGTTAGGATAAAAACGGACTGCTTGGGCAGTCCGTTTTTTGTGCATTTTGACTTTCAAATACTATATTTCACAAATATTGTGTAAATATAATTATAAAAAATAAATTATTGATAAATATTAAAATTATTGTAGAAAACCATTGACAATTTACGCCATATGAATTATAATCCAAGTATATTTAATTTAGGAGGTAGGTTGCATGGCAACAGAAACAAAAAGAGAGCGTTTCGAGAGAATATCGGAGGCGCGCCGTGAAAAGGTGCTCGACGCGGTAAGGCTGCTCGAAAACTGCTCAAACAGGTCAAATTACGATTACAAGCTCGACGAGATAGAGAGCATATTCGCCGACATAGAGGAAGCGCTTGCCGAGGCGAAGGCGAAATTTACCGGCAGCGAAAAGCAGCTCGGCATAAAGACGTTTATAAAGGGTTTCCAGGAGGAATACACGTGGCTCGCGGGCTTTATGCGCAACGTTGACCGCTTCGCCGACAAGGAGGCGCTCGTGAACCCGTCGTCAGGTCAAAGCTGGACGTACGGAGAGCTTAACGCCGAGGCAAACAAATTCGCCGACGCCATTTTGAAGGCTGGACTTAAAAAGGGCGATGTTGTGATGTTCCAGCTTCTCAACTGCCCCGAATTTGTGTTCGCGTACCTCGCGTGCCACAAGACGGGAACGGTAAGCTGTCCGATAAACTTCCGTTTAAGCTCGGGCGAAATCGCCGTGACGATCGAGGACAGTAAGCCGAAGGTGTTCATGTATGAGGCGATGAACAGCGAGGTCGTTGAGAAGGCGCTTAAAATATCGAAGTATAAGCCGGAAACGGTTATTATGGTCGATTCGAGCAGAGCCGAGCCTATTGACGGCGCGGTTACGTACTCAGAGTTTGTGAAGGACGCGGGTACGGAAAATCCGCAGCTTTCATGGAAGCTCTCGACATACGACGAAACGTCGCGTCTCTACACTTCCGGCACGACCGGCAGACCGAAGGGCGTATGTCTCACGAGCATTAACGAGGTTTTGAGCGCGCACGACGTAATGATACATTTCCCGCTGTCGAGCGACGATAAGACTATGAATACAACTCCGTGGTTCCACCGCGGCGGACTGCACTCCGGCGGCGTAACGCCGACGCTCTACGCGGGCGGAACGGTCGTGATACTTAAAAAATTCGACGCGGTTGAAACGCTTAAGCGTATAGAAAAATTAAAGCTCACATTTATAATCGGCGTGCCGAACGTGCTGGAGCTTTTGACTGACGCGCAGATCAAAAACAACTTCGACCTTTCGAGCCTGAACGGTATAGTAACGATGGGCGCGCCGCTTGAAAGAGCAGCTTGTATGCGTTATCAGGAGGTACTTACGCCGAGAATATTCAACGGCTACGGCACGACGGAAACATTCTGGAACACGTTCCTGCGCCCGACGGAGCTTCCCGATATGGCTGGTACGGCGGGCAGATCCTGTACCGACGACGACGTTCGCGTCGTAAAGGTGTTCGACGACCGCAACGCCATGCCCGACGAGCTTGCCGACATGGACGGCAGAGAGGTCGGCGAGGTTATCATAAAATCGTACGCGAAGGGTTCGTATTTCTACTACAGAAACGACGAGGAGAGCGAGAGAAAGTTCAGCAACGGCTTCATGTATACCGGCGACCTCGGCACATGGGACAAGAACCGCTTTGTGAGCATTGTCGGCAGAAAGGACGATATGATCATATCGGGCGGCGAGAACATATACCCCGTGCAGGTCGAGGAGGCGTTAAACACTCACCCGAAGGTTGTTGACTGCATCGTGACCGCCGTTCCCGACAAGACGCGCGGCGAGATCGTGACGGCGTACGTTGTAAGAGCGGACGAGTCGCTGACCGTCGGCGAGCTTGAACAGTTCTGCAAGAACAGCCCAATGATAGCGAATTACAAGCGTCCGCGCTACTATCGCTTTGTGTCCGAAATTCCGCTGAACGCGACGGGTAAAAAGCTCCATTACAAGATGAAGGAAATCGCCCGCGACGATTTGAGAAACGGACTGCTGGTGAGAGTATAATGAAAATCATAGACTTCCACACGCATATCTATCCCGACAAGCTCGCGGTGCGGGGAAGTCAGAGCGTATGCGATTTTTACGGGCTTGACTACCACAACACGGGCAGCGCGGACGTGCTGCTTTACGAGGGCAAAAAAGCAGGCATATCCGAATTTGTGCTGCTGCCCGTGGCTGTGAAGGCCGAGCACGTGAAAAGCATAAACGACTTTACCGCCCGCGAGGTTAGGGAGCATAAGGAATTTTACGGCTTCGGAACGGTTCACGCGGAAATGGACAACATGGCAGAGGAGGTCGAGCGAATATTCTCCCTCGGATTAAGGGGCGTGAAAATACACCCCGACACGCAGCGCTTCAACATAGACGATGAGCGTCTTTATCCGATGTACGACGCGGTAAGGGGCAAAGCTCCCGTTGTCATACACTGCGGAGATCCGAGGTACGACTATTCCGACCCCGAAAGGCTCAGGCGCGTGCTCGATTTGTTCCCCGACCTGTGCGTGGTAGGGGCGCACTTGGGCGGCTGGTCGATGTTTGACAGGGCGTTTGAGTATTTGAAGGACACAAGCTGCTATTTCGATTTTTCGAGCTGTATGATGTTCATAGGCGCGGACGAGACGCTCAGATATATACGAGGCTACGGCGCGGACAGAGTTGTTTTCGGAACGGATTTTCCGCTGTGGAATATGCCCAGTGAGGTGGGAGCGTTTATATCTCTCGACCTCACGGACGGTGAGAGAGAAAAGATAGCATACAAAAACGCCGAGAAGCTTCTCGGACTTTGGGGACACTAAAGTTAAAAAGGGACACTAAAATACGGGGACACTAAAGTTTAACTTTAGTGTCCCCGTTTTGTATATTGTTTTTATTACTGAACGCCCAGAGCCGCGAACTCCGTAATCTCGCAGGGCTCGTCGTCAAGGAGCTGGAGCTTAACGGAATTTGTGTACTTCGGCACGGGGAAGATAAACGTCTGCGCGTCGGTGCTGCCGTCGCTTACAGAGTCTATAACGACCTCCCAGCCGTCGCGGTTCGCCATATCCTTAACGTCCTCCTCGGGTATGTCGTAGCGCGTCGATACTCTGAACGGGTGCTTTTTGCCGTCCGCGAATTTCACGATCACCGCGCTTATGGGCCACTTGTCGGTTTTCATCATGATTATGCCCTTGCCGCTTGACTTCCACGCTGTGCCGTAATCGAAATCACACGCCAATTTGCCGTCGCCCTCGCTCGCGTATACCTCCAAAGCGGTCGACTGCGTTCCCGTCATCTTCTCGCCGTTCGTGTAAACTTTGCCGCTTGCCGGCTGCATTGCCTTTACGCCCTTGATCGTTTCGAGAGCCGCCTTGTCGTCTATCACCGTTTCGATGTCGCTTACGGTGATAACGCCGGTTTCGCCGTACCACTCGACCTTTTTGTTAAGCGCCTCCGATACGGCCCGAAGCGGAACGAACGTTCTGTCGCTCGTAATCTCCGGAGCGGCGTCCATAGTCTTTGCCGCGCCGTCAACGGTGTAATCGGTGCTGCCTATCGTCATTACAACAGTCGCTTCGGGACTTTGCACCGTTACCTGCCGCGCGTCGGCGTCCCACGTCACATACGCGCCGAACGCTTCCGATATAAAGCGCATGGGAACCATCGTTCTGCCGTTTACGATGTACGGCGCAAGTTCGTTGTTGCCGCCGTCGATGTAGTACGGCGCGCCGTTAATGAGCGCCTTCGGCTCGTCCGCCGCAAGCTGCGTAACGTTGCCCTCGTAAAGGTCGGCGATGTTCCACTCCTTTTTCGCAAGGTCGGGATTCGTTATCTTGTTTCCGTTCTCGTCCACCGTGTAAATCTGCGGAACGGGGATTGTTTCCGTGTCGTAGCCTAAGCAGTAGTCAACGTGCGTCGGCTGGTTGTAGCCCACGTTCTGAACGGCTACCGCGTCGCGGTACTGATTATCCGACATGAGCGTCGGCAGCTTGTAGCTTGTCGGTATCGTCGTCGTGTAAATGCGAAGCTCCGAATTGTCGAGTGTCGGATAGATCACCTCCTCGCGCCAGTCGCCGAGAATGTCAGCCGTAAGCGTCGGGTTCGACTTCGCGGAGTTGTTCGAGTGGCACTCCGTCGCCGAGAATATTTCCTCGACCTTATACGTGTATGGGTTGTACTTTGAAATGTTTACGCCGTCGAGGACCTCACGGCCGAGGTCGCCGTCCCACCACGCGAAGAAGTTCGCGGGTATGCTGTAGTTGTCGGTTATAAGGCTGCCGTCGGACGCGATAAGCAAGCCTATCGACGACCAGCTTTCCGCGCCCTCGTGCGTCGGGTCGATATCGTCGCTGCCGCCGCGTCCTACGTCGAGGCTTGTCTTGGGCGACGACCACAAAATCTCGCCTGTGCGCGCGTCCTTCATCTGGTGACCGTATTTGCCGCTTTCGTGAACCGAGAAAATCTCAAGTCCCGGGCGCGACGGAACGAGGTCGCCCATGTGCTGCGCGTCGCCGTGCGCCAAATCAACATTTGAGTACATCGGCTTTCCGTCATCGTCGTACGTCGTTGAACCGTAGATAATTTCGTCCTTACCGTCGTAGTCAACGTCCGCGACGCAAAGCGAGTGATTGCCCTTGCCGCGGTAGGGGAGAGATTCCTCCTTCGTCATAAAGTCGGTGTCGAAAATCCAATCGTTTACTATCTTATTGTCAACCATCGAGTACGCCGCGAGAACGGTCTTGTCGTAATATCCTCTCGCGAACATCATCGACGGAGTGTCGCCGTTTTCGTAGAACACGCACGCGTTGTAACGCTCGGAGCGGTTGCCCCAGTCGTCGCCCCACGAGCTTACGTCCCACTTAATGCCGTCGCGTTCGCCCGTTGTCTGCGGGTAGTAATCGGTAGTGTCGATAACCGCGCCCGTTTCGCCGTCAAATACGGTGAGGTAGAGCGGACCGTCGAGGTTTTTGCCGATGTCGTTGCGCCAGTCCTTTTTCGGATCGCCGATAACCGTGCCGTCGCCCGCGACCGTACCGTCGGCTGTACGCATAGCGACCTCGGCTTTGCCGTCGTTGTTGAAGTCCGCGCATAAGAACTGCGTGTCGTGCGCGCCGCTGCGGACGTTAATGCCCAAATCAATTCTCCAGAGCTTCGTTCCGTCGAGCTTGTACGCGTCGAAAAGAGTGTTGCCCGTCGCGCCGGATTGCGAGCTGTCGCGCGAGTTGGACGAATCCCATTTGAGGATTATTTCAAGCTCGCCGTCGCCGTCGAGGTCGGCGGTTGACGCGTCATTCGCGATATAGAAATATTCCTCCTCGGTTTCGGGGTTTATCCTCACCTTGCCGCCCTCGGGAACGTCGAGCTTAAAGCCGATATAGTCCTTGTCGAGCAGTTTTACCTCGTCGCACTTTTCACCCTCCGCGCCGTTTACTACGGGAGCGACCGCGTAAGCGTCGCCCGCCTTCGCGTCATAGTCGATGTAGTTCGTCTTGTTCATCGGCTCGTCGTTGAGCTTTTCGCCGTTTTTGTAGAGATTGTACCGCGTGTCCGCGCTTTCCGTTCCGAGCCAGCGCCACGAAATGAAGCCGTAAGTTTCAGCCGACACCGCGACAAGACCTCTGTCAAGCGTTTCCATTTTGCGCTGCATATCGGGGCGCGCGTCGATGAGCTTCTGCGTTTCGCTGCCGTCCGACACACCCGTGTGAATCGTCAGCGGCTCGGGATCGGGCGGCACGTCGCCTATCTCGGTGTAATCACCGTCGGCGGTGTCATTTAAAAGTTCCTCACCGTCAGCCGTCACGACGATGTTGTCAACGTACGCGTAAACGCCGGGATCCGTTACATACGGCGTGTAGCCGATACGCGTTACGGGCGCTTTCGCGTCGGAGTAGGCGTAATCCTTGCCGTCAGCCTTTATGTATTCTTCGCCGTCCTTGTATATCGTGAATTTTTTATTCTTCCATTCGAGCTTAAAGTTGTGCCACTCGTTCTTTATCGACACGTACTCGCCGCCCTCGGTAAACTTTTTCTCGTCGTTTACAAGTCCTTCGGTTATGGACGTTGAGCCGCTGTCGGGGAAGAAGTAAATTCCCGTCATGCTGCCCTTGCCGAACACATCGGTCGTGCCGGTGTAGAACGCGTAACGGAAGCCCTGCGACATTCCGTACCAGTCGAACGAAACGCTCCAGTCGTCCTTCATCGTGTACTTGCCGCTTTTTTGCTCGTAGAGATAGTCCGACGGAAGCTCGATATACGGGTTCACGCCCTTTTGAGCGTCGTCGCCTCTGTTTGTCGAGAAGCCGTCAAACGCGAACACATTACCCTTGTCCGCACCGGTCGGATCGGCTGTCACCGTAAGGCTGCCCTTACCGCTGTAAATGCCCAAATCGCCGTCCGCCGCCGCAGCGGGTACGGCAAGGCTCGCCGCCATACCTATTACAACGGCTAAACTGATTAAACGCTTCATAAATAGTCCCCCTTCATTTTTCGTTTATGCGAATTTCTTATGCCCGGTTTTACTGATCAGAGCCGCCGCGCGGCTCTTTCCTTATATGTAAAATATAACATGTATTTACCTGTCTGTCAAGTAAAAAAGGCGGCGGTGAAAGACGCAAAAATATACGGTCGGACGTGCCGACCGTATATAGAAAGCGTTATTCGATTTTCTTTATAACCCGTGCCGGAACGCCGCCGACAACGGTGCTTGCGTCAACGTCTTTGGTCACGACCGCGCCAGCCGCGACAACGGCGTTATCGCCGATCGTTACGCCCGGGAGAATGGTGGCGTTCGAGCCTATCCAGACGTTTTTGCCAATTACGACGGGAGCGGGAATATTGTCGTGCCGTTTTTCGGGCGTTAAGCCGTGATTTATCGTCGCGATAACGACGCTGTGACCGATAAGCGTGCCGTCGCCTATTGTAATGCCGCCCCAGTCCTGAAAGCGGCAGCCCGAGTTTATAAACACGTTTTCGCCGAGCGTTATGTTTAGTCCGCAGTCCGTGTAAAACGGCGGGAAAAGTCCGAAGCTCTCGTGAACCTCTTTCCCGATAAGCTCCGAAAAAATCTCCCGAAGCTCCGCAGGCTCATGATATTCTCCGTTAAGCCGCGCCGTTATTTTAAGCGCGCGCTGACTTAATTCGTGCATCATCATGTGCATATCCGAACCCGCCGCCGCAACCGTGCCGCTTCGCATTTTTTGTAAAAATTCCTGTGTTGTCATAATGTCTCCCATCAATACCAGTCGTGTTTTTCATTTCGGTCGAGCGCGTTGATGCGCGACATTTCGTCATCGGTAAGCTCAAAATCGTAGAGCCTCGTGTTTTCCAAAATGTGGTCGGGGTTGCTCGAACCGGGGATAACGACGACGCCCTTCTGCAAATTCCACCTCAGTATCACCTGCGCCGACGACACACCGTGCGCCGCGGCGATTTCGGAGATAGCGCTGTCACCGAGAAGCTCGGCAGTGTGACCTCTGCCGCCGAGCGGGTACCAGCCCTGCACGACAATACCCTTGCTTTGGATAAACGGTATTACATTGTTTTCCTGATAGTACGGGTGGATTTCGTTCTGCACGAGCGCGGGCGGCGTGTCAACCTGCGGCAGAAAATCCGTCAGTTCCTCAACGTACCAGTTCGACAAGCCGATTGAGCGGATTTTGCCTTCCTCCACGAATTTTTCCATAGCCTTGTACGCCTTAACGTCGTTCGGATCGGGGTGGTGCAGGAGCATTAAATCGACGTAGCCGATATTTAATTTGTCGATACAGTCTTGAATTGACTGCTCGGGGTTTGCCATTTGCTCACCCGGGTAAATTTTCGTTGTGACAAATATGTCCTCACGCTTTATGCCGTATTCCTCCATAGCCTCACGCACGCCCTGTCCGACCTCAGCCTCGTTGCCGTACATCGACGCGGTGTCGATAAGCCGTACACCGCATTTGAGCGCGGCTTTTACTGAGCTTACGCATGTTTCACCCGTCAGGCTGTACGTTCCGAGACCGTTAATCGGCATTTCATAACCGCTGTTTAAAAGAACTGTTTTCGTGTCAAAGTTAAATTCTCCGACATCTTTCGCCTTATCCTTTTCGGGCAAATCCAGACCGTCTATCCACGACCGCACTTCCGTTTCATCGGCGCCCGTGTTAAAACGTTTGCCGTCGAGCCAATTCGCGCCCTCGGCAAGCGGTATAAGCTCGCTCCATGATATGCCGCTGCTGCCCGAAGTACAGAATGGAACAATAGTTTTGCCCGTAAAATCATAGCCCTCGAGGAACGTGTAAATAATCTTCGGCGGCTTGCCGTACCATATCGGATAGCCGAGGAAAATCACGTCGTATTGCTCCATATCCTCGACCGTTCCGTCAATTTCGGGACGCGCCGCGCTGTCGTACTGCTCCTTGTACGCGCGTGTATCTTCGTCGTAATAGACTTTGTTTTCGTCGCCGTAAGGCTCTTTGGGGATAATTTCGTATTTGTCCGCGCCTGTTATTTCTGTAATGCGGTTCGCTATACCCTCGGTGTTATTCGTCCACGAGAAGTACGCGACAAGCGTTTTACCGCCTTCGGGTACGGTCGGGGGCGTATCGGTTTTTGTGACGTTGATCGGTGCGAGCGTGTTCATGTCCCACAAAAATGTTTTTACGCGTACGGTGTTGGACGTGTCGGGCGCTGTTATTGCGCCGTTTTCGGGTTTATACATTTTGCAGCCGACGAGCCTTCCATCCTCATTGTACTCCGCTACAATCAGCCTCGCGCCATTGTCTACACCTGAAATTGTAACCGTTTCGCCGTCGGAGTAAGACTCCGCCGCGCATGCCGAAATACTCATAAGGCACGAAATCACAATCAATATTACCGCGGCAATCTTTTTCATAGCCGATTCCTCCTTGTTTTTTTCTTTATTATATAACGGGAATGTAAGAATATCAAATACTTATAGTGTATATCTTAATATGCTTGACAGGCATAACGGCGCGGTGATATTATATAAATAGGGAGGAGATTTTTATGGAAATCCGCGTATTGAAATATTTTCTCGCGGTCGCGAGGGAAATGAGTATTTCGGCTGCCGCAGACACGCTGCACATAACACAGCCTACGCTGTCGCGGCAGATCATGGATTTGGAAAAGGAGCTCGGCGCGGAGCTTATCGTGCGCAGCAGCAAACGGCTTAGTCTCACGCCCGACGGTATGAGACTGAAAAAGCGCGCCGAGGAAATAATAAGCCTTGCCGACAAGACGGCGGCTGAATTTTCGTCGGGCGAGAGCCATGTCGGCGGCGACGTTTACATCGGCGGCGGTGAGACGGACGCTATGCGTATGCTTGTGCGTATCGCGGCGCGGCTTCATGATGAACACAGCGACATTCACTTTCATATTTTCAGCGGCGACCGCGACGATATTACCGATAAGCTCGACAAGGGAATATTCGATTTCGGCGTTTTCGTGGAGCCTGCCGATGTGAGCAAATACGAGTATATACGGCTTCCGGCGGTTGATAAGTGGGGGATTTTGATGCGCGCCGACAGTCCGCTTGCTGCAAAAGAATATATCGAACCGAAGGATTTGCGTGATTTGCCGCTTATCGTGTCGCGCCAGTCACTCACGAGCCGCGACATACCGAAATGGCTCGGACGTGATTTTGACGACCTCAACGTCGTCGCGACGTACAATCTGCTCTACAACGCGTCGCTCATGGCTGACGAGGGGCTTGGGTACGTGCTGTGCCTCGACAAAATAATACGCACGAACGAGGATAAGACGCTTACCTTCAGACCGCTCAGGTCCGACATGGAGGTGCACCTCGATATTGTGTGGAAGAAGCATCAGGTGTTTTCAAAGGCGGCGGGGCTGTTTCTGCAAAGGCTCAGAGAAAAATACGAAAAATAAAAAACGGAGAGGCATATCCTCTCCGTTTTACGTTACAGAAAAAGCGATTACCGAACGGTAATCGCTTGTAGGTTGAAGGCGGTTTTTTGTCCGCGCCGCTTACAACGTCAAAATCCATATCGCCGCCCGAATATTCCTCGTCGGGCGGTTCTAATATGGGCGGCGCTTCGATCGGGATCACGTCCGCGCCTGTTGAAGCGCTTATCGGGAAATACGCGTCAACGCGGTAGTCGCTTTCAGCGCCGTCATGGCAGCGGTAAACGGTGATGGCGGTTTTGCCGCTCGTCACGAACGGGATAACGATTGTTATAAGGTTCGTCGTCTCGGTTATGTTTTCGCTTGCCGTGCCAACAGTTTTCACTATGTCTATATCAACATAGTTGATTTTAGCGTCGCTGCCCGCCTTGTTCTTAATAGCCTGCTGCTCGGTATTACAAAGGAAATGTAAAGAATTGTTTTGATTATAATAAATATCCACCCCGTCGGGTGGATATTTATTTTGATATATGAGTTTTTACCGACGATATGCTACCTGTCACATATGTTTTTAATCAAGCCGCTTCTGCATAGCCTGTCAATTTCTTCCTCGTCCAAGTCCTCAATCGGAACGACAAGGCGCGACACGTATTTTTCCTGCGAAAATTCTTTGCCGGTATAACCGCTTACGATACCTATACCGCGTTTACAGCCTATAGGCTTCAGACCGAGAGCGCGGAGCTTTTCGTCAAACTCGGAATGCGCTTTGCTTACGGCTTGATAATTCCCATAGCACATCATAGAAAACGCCGTGCAGCTTGGATAAAACACGGTGCACTCGTCAGCGCAGGACGGTTCAAGCGGCACGCAGCAAATATAAGCATGTTCGCCTTCCTTCTCCGACCAATCATTGTTATGTATAACAAAAAGCCGTTCCGATAAAAGCGGTCTGTAGCCCTTTTCCACAACCTCGCCGAAAAGATTATACATATCGCGGTATTTTTCGCTCCAGGTCGCGCCATTAAATTCCTTTTGGTAACAGACATATTCGGGCAGTTTTATAATTTCAAGCTGAAGGTGCTGCTTATCGTCCATTCGCAGCTTCATTTCCTCATACGCTCTTGTAAGAAGCGTGAGACGGTTTTCAAGCGCGGTAAGAAGCTCGGGCGATTTGCCGTTCGACGCATAGTACGAATACGCGTCGTCATAAGTAAGTCCCATTTCCAAAAACATTTGAATATGCAAAATTTTTGTCACGTTATAAATATCGTAATAGCGGTAACCTGTATCTTCATCGACGCGCGCGGGAGACAAAATACCTCTGTTCTCCATACGCAGAAGAGTCGAACGCGAAATTCCGCAGCATTTGCACACCTGACCTACCGTAAAAATTTTTTTCAAAAAAATCACTCCCAGCTATTGACTTGTTCATGGGTGAACATGTTATAATTATACTGTTTATACAGAAAAATGTCAATACATAAAGGCTTTTGACAGATTATATCAAAAAGGGGACAATCAACATGACTTATTGCAGCAACAAAGGATACCGCGCAGCGCGCGGGGACAACAATGCAGGCATATCGGGAGGGGGTACAGGCTAAGCCGGATCACTAAATTTGTAAAAAATAAACAATATATATTAGGGGAGTGAAGTTAAATGAAACGTATTATTTCTTTCGTGCTTGTGCTGAGCATGGTCTTGACATCGGTGTCTACCGTGGCTTTTGCCCAGGACGGCACAAGGGATGAGCTCAGCGCAATACAGGAATCGTTAGAAAACGCGGACCCTGCTCTGAAAGAGCAATATCCCGGCGGTCTGTTTGCGATACCGCAGATTGCCGCCGAGATCGATGAGAACGCGGGAGAACCTCTGACGTTCTATATTGCCAGATACGGCGGAACACAGGGCGAGGCGAAGCTTAGTCTCAGGTTCCAGGACTATTCCGCGCAGTACGGCAAGGACTACACCGCTGAGGTGAAGAATTCCATTTTCTCAAAGGATAAGATTGAACCGAATGAGAACTCGGTTCCAATCATGTATATGTTCTCGCAGGAAAACCCTTTGACAGGCGAGAACGCCACCTATGAGGATTTGGTAGCCCAATACGGCGAGGAAAGCGTCCAACATATGGAGGAGCTGGTCGATGAATACGTCGATGCCACAGCGAAGGACGAGGAAGAATCCGCAGGTGAGGCGGAGGAAGATGCTGCCGTCGACGCCGAGGATAAAGAGGAGGCGGACGCGCCGGAGCAAAGCGAATCCGTTTCCGAAGTGAAGCCCATATATCAGAGTGCCGGCGAAGCGGAGGGAAAAAGCCCCCTTTACGCCCTGAACGATCAGGTCAGTCAGTTCTCCGGCAGCGACCTTACCTTTGGCAACTTTATAACCGGTGAAAATTCCAATCCCGAAACTGCCCGCATCAGCAACGAGCTGATGGCAGAGGCTTTTCCCTGTGCCGAAACGGAGGTCGTGTTTGAGGACGGGGAGACTCTGAAAAAAGTCACGGTGTACCCCGCCAACGACGACGAGAGCAACGGCGACAGAGTGTTTGTGGCATACATAAACGGTTCGGGCGACGGCTATGCCCTTGACGTGAGAAACAACTCGCAGATCACCATTAAGGACGACGAGGCATATGTTTCTCCCTATGTTTATGTGGACAGCGGCACGGTTACCGGCGTCAGCGAGGACGCCGACGGCTTCAAGGCGGAGCTGCGCCGTAACGACCCCCTGTATCAGCTCAGCACTGTGACGTTTACAGCCATTACCGACACCAATGATGTGCTGATCCAGGGCAACGTGGTATTCATGCCCGGCATGGACAAACAGACCATAGAAGTACCCATGACCGGTGTCGCGGGCAGCGGAGCGAAAACCATATACTTAAGTCTTGCCAATGCCGTGGGCTGTGATGTCAGCGAGGACTATACACCGGTGGAAATTGAGCCTTCAAATGACTTAAACACCGATATTACCTTGATGGCGGCGTCGGGCAAGAAGCTCAAGGTAAGCGATAGCAATAATCCGTTCAACGCTGACGGAGAAGAGTTTTACGACCGTTTTGAGTTTGATGTAAAGAGCCTTTTCTCCACAAACTCCACCTCGGGTACTGCTTTCAGTGACGGCCCTTGCGGCAGCATCAGCCAGGGATACAAAGACGGATATTATTATTTTGATATTCCGGATCATTGGTGCGGATGCAAGGGCGCTCTTATAGGCTTCACCCGCAGCTTTGATGTGAAAGAGATGCCCCCGATCAAATCGGTCTCCATAGATTGGTATGCGAATGACTATGAAGGCGTCAGAGCGAACTATACCTTTTTGTCCCTTGCCAGTAACGCCAAGATGAAGGATACCAAAGACGTATTCCACGGAAAGTCAACGATTACTTTTGTGGGGGATCACACGTCCGGAAAGACGACAACCATAGATTTGCAAAACGGAAATGTAGATGACCCCGGCGGCGCCAGAAAGGATTACAGCGCAAGTAATTTTATACAGAACGATGGCACATGGCCGTCCATTAAACCGCGGTATTTCACATGGGAGGCTTACAAGAACAGCGGCGGCGTAAACGGTATGCACAACGAGATCAAAGCTGTCCGTTTCAACTACATGGAAGTGCCCTTTGAAATGGTAAATCCCTACCCCATTGACGGCGTGATCCCCGGCACACTGGAAATGAGGTCCAGGGACAATAAATCACAGGGCACGAAAATGAGCTTTTACGGCAGAGAGAAGATATCCCTTGTAGAAACAAGCAGCAACGACAACTATGAGCTGACCGGAATGGAGTTTACTATCAATCATCAAACATATAGGATAACAAAGGTAGTATCTGCAGCGGAAAAAAAATTGTTTGACCCGAAAGGCTTGACCATTGATTTGGCGGAGTTATGGAAACTCTGCTCCGGTTGCTTTGAAGCAGACAACACAACGGGAAACAACGATTACGGCACCATTAAGCTGAAGCCAATCTATTCAAAGAAGGCTGTTTCGGTCACGCTCAAATCCGACAAAAACGGCGGCATAAAGCTAACCGATAATACCTCTTCAAACGGCGGCCCCTGGAGCCTGAACAAAGGCGCCAAGGATAAGAAGCTTACCCTCTATGCGGCGGACAATATAACCATCGAGCCGTACAACATAGAACCCCGCTATAAATTTGCGGGCTGGGGCGGCAGCTCCTCGCCCATAGGACAGTCAAGCGCGCAAAATCAAATTCCCTTCAGCCTGACTGATGAAAAGACTACCCTCAAGCTGGAACCCAGGGACTATACCATATATCCAAAGTATTCGGCGGAGGGCACATTTGTGCGGCTGAGTCTCAGTAAAACGGTTTCCGATGTAAAGATTCCGCTTGAGCAGATACAAGCCGATATAGACGGCATGGTGGAGAACAACAACATGAAGGCGGGAGACGTAATTTCGATCGATTTGAGAAAGTACCTCGATCCCGACATATATCACTCCGTATCGACCAAGCACGTACCCACCTGGACGGTCAACACCGAAAATCATCCGTGGAAAGGACTGAACATAGGCGGCTGGACGTTGTACTATGAATTACACAACGGCGCTAACGAGATAGCGCTCAGCTTTGATAATGCGAAAGCGGCGGAGGTTCCGGAGGTAAACGGCAAGATATTAAAATACAGTGCAAACCTGCTCAATCCGCCGGTGCTCACCACCGGAGAGTCGTTATACGGCTATGAGCCCGCGGCGGGCGCCACGATTTCGGCAGGCGCTTTCTACGGTCTTACCAAGTCGGACGGAACATATTCTCTCCACTGGACGGAGGACAATGAAGAATCCGGAGAAAATACCAGCTACCCGATGATGCTAAACAGCGGCAACAGGTATATAACCGCGATTATAAACAGCAATCATATAAATACGCTTGCTCTGCTGAAGCCCGATAAGAAGACAGGCAAGACAGGCGATGTGGCCGTTGACTTTTACGGCAGTGAGGAAGAACCGCAGCCCGTCGGCATTTCGGTGCTTGTAGGTCCGAGCGGCGAGGTACCGTCCTACGAAAAGGTCGATACCCAAAACGCCGCGATGGGACAGGTCAATATGTCCGACAGCTCCGTCGGATTCAGATTAAACGTCCACGACCAGTATAAAAAGCTGAAAAGCGTGGTATTCACAATATACGATGCCGAAATGGCAAAGCGCAGCGAATATACGGTCGATGTACAGCCCAAAGCATACGACTACACGGTGGATCTTACTTCGGTTCCCACCGAACTGGATACGGGCGAAATCGTGAATATGCCCTTGAACGCGCTGCTGAACTTCCATGACGGCGACCGGGTATTTGTAGACCTCAGAGGGGTCGAGACCGTAGCCGCCGCCGACGGCACGGTCGGTGAGGTGGAGACCAGCTACGGCGAATTTGACACCGGAATTACCTTCCATGAGGTGCCCGGTCAGGACATAGAGCTGGAAATCCCGAATATAGGGCCGGATGAGACCTACCTGCCTACCCTGGACGTGATCGGCAACATGAACCCCAAGGTTTCGGCAGGTCCTCTGACAGTGCAGGCCATCATAACCGGTACCAGCTTTGAGTGCAATATCGGATTTTCCGTGGGCTTGCTGAATAAAGTTCTGAAACAGCAATCACCGGGAAAGCTTGACCCGGAGGAGATGGACGCATATACGGCAAAGAAGGTCGCCGAACAAGAGTATAAAGAAGCATCCAAGAAGGCAAATGACTTATCAAAGGCTCCGGATAAACGGCTAGAACAGATGTATGCCGCTCAAGAACTTGCTGAGGCGGAGGAGAATTATCACGCTGCTGAGGAGCATTGGAATGAAGTCTCAAGCAGAGAGCCTGTCACCGGCGGTAATCAAGCGCAGAATATAACAACTCCGGACAAAAACCAAATGTCAAACGTGTTGGAAACGGCGAAAAATTCGGCAAAGGCGTTTGACAGAGATACCGCAGGGTGGGACAAATTAATGAAAGCGCTTAAAGACAACACCGACAAGTACACCGACAAAAGACGGGCGGCCGCGGCAAGAGACGCTGTCATGAAAAGCAAGGGTTCCTTGGGCATGAATTTGAGTATGACCTTCGGCATCACATTCAAATTTGTTGTAGGTGTTTCGCCCGCCAGCCCCGATGAGGGCACATGGCTGTTTGACAATGCTTTGGTTTACGGACAGGTCGGATTTATGATAAGCGGCGTGTTCTATATTACGATACCCGGCTGCCCGATACCTATGTATGTAGGCCTCGGATTTTCGGCGTCACTCGGTCTGTATAACGGAATAGCGTCATCGAGAACCGTTTCGCTCAACGAACTTCAGATAGACCCCACGTCGCTGGTGTACAGGGGCAATGTCCCGATAGCGTTAGGCATCGAAGGCTTTTTGGGCGCGGGCATACGAAAGCTGATGTCCCTGGAGTTTGACTTAGGCTTTTTACAGCAGTTCAATCTGGGCTTTGGACCGGGCACCTCCGGAACGGGAATTTCCACCTTCTATGTTGCTTTTGAAATAAATCTTATATTCCTCAACTTCAAGTGGAGATTCGCGCAGTGGTCATGGAACTACACCCTTTATAATGTGGCAAGTCTGCAGTCGGTCATGGACGAGGCAACGCGGGATGTCGATCCCAAGCTCTCCGAGATGGAGGTAAATACCGAGGATTATGAGAATTCGTTCTATGTCCCGGGAACAGGGGATGGACCGACGCTCATGTCCGATGTGGAACAGACAAATCGCTACACACTGGTTACGGACAGCGTAAATATGCGTACAAATGTGGTGCCTCTCGGAGACGGTAAATATTTCATGGCGTTTGAGGGCATAGACTCTTCAAGAGATAAGTACAACAGAAACGCCGTATATTACAGCATATATGACGGCAGCGACTGGTCAACGCCTACGATCCTGCAAGACGACGGCACCATTGACACAAGTCTTAACGTAGATGATTTCGGTGACAGGATAATGATTAGCTGGATATCGGCGGACAAAACCTTCACAGAGGATGATTTTACGGAGCTTGACACCGAGTCTCAGGAGAAAGAAATTAAAATTCCCCGCGACTCCGTGCTTAAGATGCTGTCCTCCCTGGACGTTTACAGCGTGGTCATAGACAAGAACACGGCCGCAAACGGAATCCCTGAAGAGAGCATTACACGGGTCACCAAAGATACGGAAACCGAGAATCAGTTTAAATGGGGCCTTGCCCATGAGAGCCCACATGCGGTACAGCTCTCCGACGGCAGGATAGTCCTGTTCTATACGACGTCGGATTATAACGAATACGGCGATGGTAAGATAACCACCCTGTCGCAGCTGCTGGCTGTTCCCGGTGTTACCATGTACAGAATTTACGAAAACAGAGCATGGTCCGAGACCTATTCCGAGTCCGAACAAGAGAAGTACGGCGACGAGTGGTACGGTCAGAGGATTCTGGATGTGAACCTCAGCGATCCCGATGGAAATAGAACCTATTATCCTCTTGCAGGTCAGACGGATATGATCTCCACCACCTATGAGGGTGAAAATAAGATACTTGCCACATATGTAGTTGACGGTGACAACAACCTTGCCACTTCCACCGACAGAACCATATTTATGTCGGTTCTGACTCCGGGCAGCGACGGCAGTATGGTAACATCTGCACCCATCAACCTGAGCGGCATGGCAGATGTATCACATCCCCGGTTTGCCAGGAGCGTGACAGACGAGTTCGGCGAGGTGGATCTGATAGTATGGGCGCAGAACGGCGAACTGCGATACCTCAATCTGGATAAGCTGTTCGGCGATTATGATTTAGGCGATGACAGCGGGGATAATCCGGATGAGGACAAAACAATGCTTGAAAAGTCCGAGATAACGCTGCCGAACGGCACCAAAATACCGAGCTATACCTTAAAGGATTCGTATGACGCGGGCGTTGCCATATACAACACCCCCGATCCCGAAACCGGAGACGTCGGTATGTCTTACGGAAACGGCTACACTGTTGTTAACGGCGAGGACGGCAATGTGTATGTATTGTGGCCCCAGTCCACGGGTGATGAGCAAAAGCTTATGATATCCACGCTGACTCTGCGTCCCAACGAAAACGGCACATATGACGAGCTGTGGCGCATACCCAGAGAATTCCCGCTTGAGAAAGAAAACGATGAGGAACGCGAGTATGTTGACAATCCTTCCGTGGGCGTAGATGAAAACGGAAATATGGTAGTACTCTACAACGACTTTGACATGGTTGACGTTACGTCCACTGATAATAACGGCAACGAGATCATGGCGGGCAAAACGCGGGATAACAACAATCTGTGCGCGGCGCATTTTAAGTCGATAGGCTCCCTTGAATTCACGGAGGACAGCATTGAGCTTTCCAACGACTATCCAAAGGCGGGCGAGAGCTTCAGCGTGACCGCTGAGGTTGAGAATACCGGACTGCTGGCAAGCAAGAGTGTAAATGTCAAGGCTGAAATCGTTGAAACCGCGGCTGACGGCAGCGAGAGTGCGGTTCAGACCGTTGACGCGTCAAGCGAGAATATGCTGCTGGCGGGAGGTAAGACAGAAGTTACGGCATCCCTTGACATGACACAGGATATGATCGACAAGGCGCTTGCGGGTGCAAGCTATAAGGCAGTGCTTACGGTAAGCGAGCCGGGCTACAGCGAAACATCGTCGGTCGAAGCGCCCATAAGAGTAGGCTCCAGACTGGATATCGGAAATATTAACGTTATCAGCGGCAGGAGCCATGAGATAAAGGGCATAGATGAAAACGGAAGCTTGATAAGAGGCGATGTGAACGGCTCCGTCTTTGTGGTAGATACCGAAATCACGAACAGCGGCAACGTGGCGGCAAGCAATCCCAGACTGGTTATGGAAATTGAAAATCAGAATGTTCTTGACGACCCGAATGCTCCCGATATGGATACGGCTTCGGATGATGAAATTCAAGAGTATCTTGAAAATGCGCCGCAGAATGTCAGCGTAGCAAACTCCTCGGGCTTCACTCCGTACACCGAGGTGGGCTGGTTGGATGAAGACGGCGATATTGAACCGATCGAGGCAGGAGAGTCCGCAACCGTCAGAATCCATTCCATGCCGATAACGGACGATAAGTTCTCGGCGAACAAAGCCGCGGGATTTATGCTTGAGGTTTACGATGGCGAGAAACGCGCTCCCCTCTATAACGAAGCCGGTGAGGTGAACGGCGAAGGAACCTACGACCTTGACGCGTTTAATGTAAACGCCTTTAAGTCATTCACCGAGACGATTCCCGAGGAGGACGTTCCCCTCGCGCTGTACATCAGGCAGGATGGCAATGATGTGGAACAGGCGGAAGTCGGTACCGGCGGCACACTGTCCCTTGAAGCCGGGATACTTCCTCTTGCGGCGGCCGCGGACAGCAATGTGACATGGAGCAGCAGCGACGAGAACATCGCTAAGGTAGGTCCTAACGGTGACGTTACCGGCCTCATGTCCGGAACCGCGACCATAACGGCTGCGATTGACGGAACCGAGCTGGTTGACAGCGTGACCGTAACTGTGAAAGAGTCGTCCGAAGGAAACTCGTCATCAGGCAGAGGAGGTAGCAAACGGTCGTCAGCAGCGGCGGTGGCAACGGCAGCGCCCACGCCCACACCCACACCAACAAGTGAGCCGACAGCTGCTCCGCAGCCAACGGCAAAACCGGACGACACGGCAAAATCAATGCCGTTTACGGACGTCAATACAAACGACTGGTTCTGCGATAACGTGAAGTACGTATACGAAAACGGATTGATGAGCGGTGTAAGCGACACAGAATTTGGCCCGAACGCGAATATAACCAGAGGAATGTTCGTAACGGTTCTGTATCGAATGGATGGCTCACCGGAGGGAGGAACAATCAGCTATGCGGACGTACCGGCGGATTCCTACTATCATGACGCCGTGGCATGGGCAAGCGCAAACGGAATTGTAAGCGGCTACTCCGACACGGAATTCGGACCGGAGGACGATATTCTCCGAGAACAGATGGCGGCGATGCTATACAGGTACGCCGCATACAAGGGCATAGACACCTCTGTGGGAGAAGATACGAATATTCTGAGTTATACGGACGCAGGAGACATAAGCGAATACGCAGTTCCCGCTATACAGTGGGCATGCGGAACAGGACTTATGAGCGGAAACGGCGACGGAACATTAACGCCGCTCGGCAATGCCATCCGCGCGGAAGCGGCAGCCATGTTCGGAAGATTTGATAAGACGTTCGGATAAACCGCAAAAGCGAAATACAGCGTGCTGACAGGCATATTTACCGCGAACTCGCGATACTGTTCCGCGGCTTCGCGGGTATGAAGAATAAAAGTAGATGTAAAATTTTCTAAATTTTACATCTACTTTTCATTTTTTTACATTGAAATATTTTAAAGGAAATTTTAAAATAAATGTATATTAACGGGATCGCATTGGCAAAAACGCGCGTTTTGCGTTATGCGGTTACAAAAAAAGAAAGGGATGAGTAAATGTGTCGGATTATATTCTTGAGCTAAAGGGAATAACGAAAATATTTCCCGGCGTTAAGGCTCTCGACAACGTGCATTTCTCGCTCAAGGAGGGTGAGATCCACGCTCTGATGGGTGAAAACGGCGCGGGAAAGTCCACCTTTATCAAGGTTATAACGGGCGTGCACCAGCCGGAAGAGGGCGAAATATTTATCCGCGGTCAGAAGGTTTCAATCAAAAACCCGAAGGACGCGCAGAAGCTGAGTATCGCCGCGATTTATCAGCACGGTACTACATACCAGCATCTGAGCGTTACGGAAAACATCTTCATCGGTCATGAAAAGATGACGAAGCTGAAAACCATTGACTGGAAGCAGATGCACAAGGACGCCGCGGCTCTTTTAAAGCGGCTCGGAAGCAGCATCGACCCGCATTCCACCATGGGAAACCTCACCGTCGCGGAGCAGCAGATAGTGGAAATAGCGAAGGCGATATCCACTAACGCGAAAATCATCATCATGGACGAGCCGACTGCCGCGCTGTCGAAAAGAGAGTGCGAGGAGCTTTACAGGATCACCGAACAGCTTCGGGACGAGGGCTGCTCGATAATCTTTATTTCACACCGCTTCGAGGATATGTACCGCCTCGCGAGCCGCGTAACGGTATTCCGCGACGCGCAGTACATAGGAACGTGGGACGTTGACGGAATTTCAAACGAGGTTCTTATCTCAAAGATGGTAGGACGCGAAATCTCGCAGATTTACCCGAAGCAGGAGGTAGAGATGGGCGAGGAAATTTTCAAGGTCGATAAGCTCTCCAAAACGGGATACTACAAGGATGTTTCCTTCTCGCTCCACAAGGGCGAAATTCTCGCGATGACCGGACTTGTCGGCGCGGGCAGAACGGAAGTATGTCAGGGGATCATGGGCATTGAAAAACCCGACAGCGGCAAGGTTTATCTCGAGGGCAAGGAGCTTAAAATATCGCACCCGTCGGACGCGATGGACTACGGCGTGGGATACCTGCCGGAGGACAGGCAGAAGCAGGGACTTATCCTCGATTGGGGACTTGGGCAGAACGTGACGCTTTCCACATTGGAGCAGTTCACGCACGGAAGCATTATAAACCAAAAAGAGGAGCGGCAAAAATCGAAGGAGCTTTTGGAGCGCGTAAAGACTAAGGCTCTGTCGGTATTCGATAAAGCGTCGAGCCTGTCCGGAGGTAATCAGCAGAAGGTAATCGTCGCGAAGGTGCTAAACTCCGATTTGAAAGTAATAATTCTCGACGAGCCTACCAAGGGCGTAGACGTGGGAGCGAAAGCGCAGATATACGAAATCATGTCGTCATTGGCGGCGCAGGGCTACGGAGTTATAATGATTTCCTCGGAAATGCCGGAGGTGCTCGGCATGGCGGACACAATCCTCGTAATGAGGGAAGGCAGAGTATCGAAGATATTCGATGAGGTTAAGGGCGTAACGCAGGAGCAAATCCTCGAAGCCGCCATGAATACTTAAGGAGGTGCGGTTGGATTATGGATAAGGTAAAAAAATTCTTTTCATCTAATATCAGAGAAATAAGTCTGATCATAGTAATGATTGCAATCGCGCTTTTCGTTCAGGTCAGAAGCGGCGGAAACTTCTTTACGGGCGAAAATATAAGCGATATGCTTGCCGAAACAGCCGTGCTCGCAATATGCGCGGTCGGCATGATGACGGTAATGGTAACGGGAGGCATAGACCTTTCGATAGGCGCGATAATGGCGCTGAGCGCGATGGTCGGAGGCACGGTGCTGAAAAATAACCAGTCCCTGCCGACGATAGTGATTGTGCTTATCGCGATAGGAATAGGCATCGTATGCGGACTGATAAACGGTACGCTCGTGTCGAAGCTGAAAATTCTTCCGATCATCGCCACGCTCGGTATGATGAATATTTTCCGCGGTATAACATACCTCGTGTCAAACGGAAGCTGGGTTATGCAGCAGGATATGGGCGCGCGTTTCCTGTCGCTCGCGACGGGCAAGGTGTTGGGCGTCAACAACCTTATTGTCATAGCGCTTGTAGTGTACATAATAGCCGCGTTCTTTATGACGCAGACGCGCACCGGACGTAAAATTTACGCTGTCGGCAACAGCGAGGAAAGCGCGCGGGTATCGGGTATCAAAACCGACAGGACGCTCACAATGGTATACACTATCTTAGGCGCGATAGCGGGCTTGGGCGGAATACTTTACGTCTGCAAATACGGCGTTGCGCAGGGAGAGACGTGCACGGGCTATGAAATGAACGTAATCGCGGCGTGCGTGCTGGGCGGAGTAAGCGTAAACGGCGGTACGGGACGCGTTCCCGGAGTGCTTCTCGGCGCGATACTGCTCGGAATATTAAACAACGCGATGCCGCTTATCCACGTTTCGTCATTCTGGCAGGAGGCTATAAGGGGTCTTATCATTCTGCTCTCAATTATCGCCAACTCGCTCATACAGAGAAACGTTGAAATGAAAGCGCTGAGAAGGAGGAATATCTGATGGCTAAGAATATAACTAAGCAGGTTATGCAAAGCGACGGCACAAGAATAATTTCTGCCGAAAGAGGTTTCTCCTGGAAGCGGTTTATGCTTCAGTGGGAGTGGATGCTTGTGCTGATGCTCATAATAGTAAACATATTCAATATCTCCGTATCGCCGAATTACGCAAACGTGAAAAACATCTTAAACGCGACGCGCGACTTCCTCGACAAAGCTATCGTCGTGTTCCCTATGGCGTTTGTGCTGATGCTCGGTGAAATAGACATAAGCGTAGCTTCGATAATGGCGCTGTCGGCTACGATAATGGGAGTCGCGTATCAGGCGGGAGTGCCTATGGCGGGCGCGATATGTATAGCGCTTGCGACCGGAACGGTATGCGGATTTATAAACGGCATAATTCTTGTGAAATTCCCGGAGCTGTCCAGTATGATCGTAACGCTGTCAACCCAGATTATCTTCCGAGGTATAGCGCAGATCATACTTGAAACAAACTCCGTCGGCGGCTTTCCTTCATGGTTCACGCGGATAGCTGCGGGCAAAATAGGCGGTATGGTACCGTATGTGATGGTGTTCGTGATAGTTGAAGCGTTATTCTTCGCGTATCTGCTGCACTATACCAAATTCGGACGGCGCTGCTACGCGATGGGCAACTCGGTAACGGTGGCGAAGTTCTCCGGCGTCAAGACGAACAAGATAAAGATTATCGTGTTCACTATGGCGGGACTGTTTTCCGCGATTGCGGCGGTATATCTCGCGTCGAAGATGTCGAGCGTAAGACCGGATGTTGCAAAGGGCTACGAGCTTGACATAATCGCCATGGCGGTTCTCGGCGGCGTTTCAACA
This sequence comes from uncultured Clostridia bacterium, assembly GCA_947591315.1. GTDB lineage: Bacteria > Bacillota > Clostridia > UBA1381 > UBA1381 > Hominilimicola. The sequence goes on along the minus strand of CANQDD010000018.1, from coordinate 10,480 downwards.
TCGGGCGGCAAGGGCAGAATTTTAGGCGCGGCGCTGTCGATACTCGTAATAGGATATTTAAGATACGGTCTCGGACTGATAAACGCGTCGAGCCAGATCATAATGATTGTTGTAGGCGCGCTGCTTATCATAGCGGTCGCGATCCCGAGCTTTAGGGACAGCATCGGAAACGCCAACTGGTTCAGGAAGCTGAAAGCTATGGTCAGTAAATCATAGAAAGTATCAATAAAAAGTAATATAAGGGAACGGAAATTCCCTTAAAAATAAAAATATGGGGGAAACCCTAAAAAAGAAAGGAAGTTTTAAACAATGAAAGCTAAGAAATTATTTGCACTCGGTATCGCGGCTGTTATGAGCGTTTCGATGCTCGCGGCTTGCGGAGGCGGCGACAGCAAGCCGGCTGACACGGCTGACGGCGGCAACTCGTCCGCGTCGGGCGGCGGCGTGTACGCGTTTGTTGCCAAGGACGTTCAAAATCCGTACATGCAGAAGGTGTACGAGGGATTTGAAAACGCCTGCAGTGCTATAGGCGCTGAAGCTCTTTACAAGGGCCCCGAGGCGGCTACTCCGGAAAAGCAGATCGAGATCATCAACCAGCTCATCGCTCAGGGCGTAGCGGGTATCGCAATCGCGGCAAACGACGCCGACGCTTTGCAGCCGGCGCTTACAGAGGCTATGGACGCGGGTATCAAGGTTATCTCGCTCGACAGCGCCGTTAACCCCGCTTCGCGTCAGGTACATATCGAGCAGGCCGATCCCGAGAAGATAGGCAGAGGCTTGATCCAGGCGGCTTACGATATGGTAGGCGGCGAAGGCGGCATAGCTATTCTTTCGGCAACGGCTCAGGCAACGAACCAGAATCTCTGGATTAGCTGGATGCAGAAGGAGCTTGAGGAAAACGCTGAAAAGTACGCGAATACTCCGCTCGTTAAGATTGCTTACGGCGACGACGACCCGACAAAGTCAACGTCCGAGACGCAGGCTCTTCTCACAGATCCGTCAATCAAGGTTATAATCGCTCCGACTACCGTTGGTATGCTTGCCGCGGGTAAGGTTTTACAGGATAAGCAGTCAGATGTTATCCTGACCGGTCTCGGCTTACCGTCAGAGATGGCTCCGTTCATTGAGGACGGCACATGCCCGTGGATGTATCTGTGGAACCCGGTTGACATCGGTTATCTCGCGGGATACACAATGGACGCGCTCGTAAAGGGTGACATTGACGGAACGACAGGTCAGACCTTCACGGCGGGAGACCTCGGCGAGAAGTCGATTACAGACGCGGCTGACGGCGGAACACAGGTTATGCTCGGCGATCCGTTCAAGTTCGATCCCGAGAACATAGCTGAGTGGAAGGAAGTATATTGATAAAAAGCAGATTGATTTTATAGCTTAATTCCTTAAAGATTTTGTGACCGGCTCCCCACTTCGGCGGGGAGCCGGTTAATTTCATTTTGATTATGATTATTGACAGCCGTTACCGTTATGAGATATAATAATTGCAGATATAATTCCGGAGGAAAATCATGGGTAATCATTCACAGCTTCTGAAACGCATAGCGATGCCGTACTTTATTTTGCTTACGATTATTATTTCGATAGCTATGATAATTGTTTACAATTCGCTTATCGTAAGAATGAAAAACGACGCATCCAATTCCGCGCGGCAGCTTGCCAACACTGCGGCAAATCAGGTCAGCACATACATAAACGAGCTTGACGTTTTGGCGGAGCAGGTAAATCATCAGCCGAAAGTGACGAACGCGTTTTACGAGCTCGCCGAGAACAGCGCGGAAAACAACAGCTTTGACAAAAACATCCCCGCGGATATAGAGATCTCCTCGGAGCTTAACGGGCTGCTTATAAACAGAGCGGCGGACTTTAACATTTCAATATACAATGATAAGCGCGATTTTGTTTCAAGCCAGAATTTTATGATAGACAGGACAAATCTTGAAAGAACGCTTAAGGCTGCAGACTACAGCGCGGAGCTTAACAGAATAGCCCAAAACGGAGGCGCGCTCGTTCTTTCACCGGAGAAAAACCCGTGGACTACCAGCGATAATATGTTTATCACGCTGAAAAAGGCGCTGAAAAACGACTACTCCGACGATGTGTGCGGAATAATAGAGGTCCGCTCCTCCGTGAGGCTTCTTGCCGAGCGGCTGAGCGGCGCAGATGAGCAGACAATAATGCTGCGCGACCGCGCAACCGGCAACATATTTTACCCGTCCGACTACGTATACGAAAACAACAGCAGCGAATCCGTATCCTCAGCGATAGAAGGCACCGACTGGGAAACCGTTATAAATTTCTCCGTGCCCTCGGCTTCAACATACGGTATGCCGATTTTGATTATATTTATTATTATATACCTGCTGCTTATGGGTTTCATTTTCTTCATCACAAATATCGTGGGAAGGTATGTCACCCGTCCCATTATGCAGCTCGCGCAGTATGTCAAAATGATAAACGCGCCGGACGAGCAGCTTGAGCGCGTCGACGACAAAGCGATAGATGAAATAAAGGAGCTGGAGGACAGCTTCGACAAAATGCTTGACCGCATGAACCGGTCCATAACACAGGAAAAACAGGCGTATTCGCTCGCGCTGCAGGCGCAGATGAATCCGCACTTCCTGTATAATTCCCTTTCGGTGATAGGAGCGGCGGGAAGCGAGGCGGGCTGCGACAGAGTTTCGGATATGTGCATAGAGCTTTCCGATATGCTGCGGTATGTAACGGCGTATGAAAAGGTCACCGTGCCGCTAAAGGAGGAAGCGGCGCACACGAAAAACTATCTTTCGCTCATGAAATCGAGATATGAGGACTATTTCAATTACAGTCTGCAAATCGACGGCGCGCTCATGAATATGGCGGTGCCGAAGCTGTTTATCCAGCCTCTCGCGGAAAATTGCTTTATGCACGCCTTCAAAGACGCGGAGCCGCCGTGGAGCATAGATATAAAAATGACCGGTACGCCCGAGCGGTGGGAGCTTATAATAAAGGACAACGGCAGCGGAATTTCACAGGAGAGGATCGACGAGATAAACAGAAAAACAGAAACCGCGCTTTCGGAAAGGTCGCTCGGCGGAATAGGCGGTCTGGGCGTAGTGAATACCATAGTACGGCTTAAGCTTACGCACAGTGAAAGCGTAAAGTACAGTATTTGGAACGACGGCGGAATGGGAATAAAAATCATTGTCGGTGATAAGGAGAACGAAGATGTTTAAGGTAATGGTCGTAGAGGACGAGCCGCCTATTATGCGTATGGTAAAGGCGAATATAGAAGCGGCGGATCCGGACTTCGCCGTTGAAAAATGCTGCATTAACGGTCAGAGCGCTATTGAAGTCCTCGAAAAGGAGGATTTCGACGTTGTCGTGACCGATATTAAAATGCCTATTGTTACGGGAATTGAGCTTGCCGGCTGGATATACGAGAACAAGCCGGAAACTAAGGTCATAATTTTAAGCGGCTATTCCGATTTTGAATACGCGCGCAAGGCTCTTGAGTACAAGGTTTTCGACTATCTTTTGAAGCCCGTATCGCGCGACAAGGTCCGCGAGGTCACCGACCGGATAAAAATTGAAATGAGCAAAAAGGAAATATCCGAGGCGGACAATGACGAGCGCAGCACCGCGGTGATACTTGCCTGCGCCGGAGCGTACCTCCTGTACGGCTCCGAGGTCATGCTGCCCGGCGAAAATTTTTGGACAGATGAGCGAATGGAAAACTTTATGGACAGAACGCTCGATAAAAGCGAGGGATATATATTCTTTAATTCAAACGTCCCGTCCGAGAGGTATGTCGTGGTAGAAAGCGACAGTACAGAGCGTCAGGAGGAAATAGTTGCAAGACTTTATGAAACCTTCAGGAACCGCGAGCTGCCTGTGACAATTATTTATATGAAGGGCATACGTCTCAAAGATGCCGGAAAATGTCTGGCGCGTCTCAGAGAGCAGCTTATAAAATCGCTGATTCTCGACAAATCGCAGCTTATATGCTGCGGCGAATCGCCCGAACCGTATGAAAATATCGAGCAGCCGTACTCAAAGCGCGACATCGAAGCGCTGACGACAACTATCAAAAACGGCGATATGAACGAGGTAAGGACGCAATTCTCGAATATATTGGACGTCATGAAAAACTCCGGTTACACGCAGGAGGACGTAAACGGCTTTTTAAATGTCGTGCTCGACACCTATGTGCTCAATTACCCAAAAAGCATACAACGCAAAAACACAAGCGTAAAGCATGAATTTGTAAACGCTCTCGCAAGCTTCACCTCTTACGCGGGCTTCCTTGACGATATAGTGTCTATACTTATGACGCTTCGCCGCGACACGAAAAATCCCGACCGTTACGTTCAGCTTGCCGATGATATCGAGGAATATCTTGTCAAAAACTATAACAAGGAAGTCACGAGCGAGGTGTTATCGCGCGAGTTCGGTTTTGTTCCGAGTTACATAAGCCGTATTTTCAAACGTCAGAAAGGCGTGTCTCCAAATGAATATATGACGCGCCACAGGATAGAGCTGGCAAAGAAAATCATAACCGAAAATCCCAATATGAAAATAAAAGAAGTGGCAAATATGGTCGGCTTTAAGGAATCATATTATTTTTCAAAAACCTTCAAGCGTGAGACCGGAATATGGCCGACCGAATTTAACAAGGAAAAGGTGTAAAATAATGGAAGTCAGATAAAATCATGATAAAAAAAGTAATCATCATTTATCATTCTCAAATATCCGCACTTTTCAGCACACGGCACACTCCTAATTTTGTTTATTCTTTTTTAAGCTGTTCACAATCGTTATGACAGCGTTTATATCATCGTTATTCAATCCCGTAACGTCAATAATTTTTACATCCCCGTGTTTTGGAATATCGGAATATCCCAGTAAATAATCAAGACTTACGTTGAAATGCTCCGCAAGGGTAATCAATGATTTTTCGTTTTTCGGAAAATGCTTGCCCAATTCGTATGCACTGATCATATTTGCGGACACAAACAGCAATTTTGCTATATCTCTTTGCTTCTCGTCATTGTCCTCGCGCAGACTTCTTAATCTTTCTCCGAAACTCATATAAATCACCTCTCTTATATTGTAATGTAAAACGTGATAAACTACCAAAAAATCTTGTAAAACATTAAAATTTCATTGACATTCTCGTAAAACGAGATTATAATTAATGTATAATGAGAGTTTGAATCTTGAAAAACGAGGAGGGGGAAACGGTGGATTTCTCAACAGAAGAAAAAAACAAATTCTTTGAATGGTTGGACAAAAATTACTTCGACAAAAATTTCGGCTCGGTATCAAAATCAGATTTTGAAACCTATTTGTTTTCGTTATATTATGAAAACAAATTGAGAAATGCGAATGATGATAATATGACCGATGATTATTCTATCGGGCAGGAATTGGGTCTGACTATTTCAAGAGTCAGAAGCTTTAAGGAACGGCAGCAGTTAAAATACCCGATGGCTGATTATTCATGGAAGGACAGCATAGTAAAATACATGAATAACGCAACCTTTGATGAAAAAACGAATTTAATAAAATTCAGCATACCGGATGTCAATGTTATAAAGGATTTACGTCATTTTGTTGAAATACACGGCTGGTATGACGAATATCAGCTTAATTCAAAATTATTTCAATGCAATCTTGATACTTTTATCAATTTATGTAAATCTATCGATGATGAAAATATAAATGATAATAACGGCAGCCTAAAAGCTCTCGAAAAAAAATTCAAATCGGCAGAAGAAAAAGAAATAATTAAATTGTTTAAAGAAGGCGCATATAAACAAGGCACTTTAGAGTTGGCAAAAACAGCTTTGAATGAACTGGCGGATGGGCTGGCAAACTGTCTGCCGTTCGGAAACATAGGCAAGGAACTTTTCAAAACGGGAATAAACACAATAAAAAAAGTATGTTCATAATAGGGGGTATTTGAGATGAGGTACATAAAGAAATTATCAATAATATTTGTTATAGCTGTATTCTCTTTGGCAGTGCCTGTTATTGCAAGTGCGGCAACAAGCGGCAACTGCGGCGCGAACGGCGATAATGTGACATGGACGCTTGACGATGAAGGCACGCTCACAATAAGCGGTGAAGGGGATATGGAGGATTATTATAATTATGGTGCACCGTGGTACAACAGTCGTTCAAGCATAACAAAGGTTGTAATAGAACAAGGTGTAACAAGCATTGGCAACAATGCGTTTGAGGACTGCAGCAGTTTGACAAGCGTGATAATACCTGAAAGCGTGACAAGTATTGGCAATAGGGCATTTTACGGCTGCAGCGGACTGGCAAGTGTTACAATACCCAACAGCGTAACAAGCATTGGTGAACATGCGTTTCTCAGCTGTAGCAGTTTAGACAGCGTATATATATCAGACCTTGAAGCATATTTAAATATAGACTTTGGTGACGAATATGCAAATCCAATGTATTATGCCGATAAATTGTATCTTAACGGTAAGCGCGTGACTGGAACGGTAAAAATTCCCGCCGGTGTGACAAAAATCCCATACTGCGCGTTTGACGGCTGTGACGGAATAAAAAGTGTTGAAATACCTGACAACATAACAAGCATTGGCGGTTATGCGTTTTACAACTGTGCTGGTTTGACAAATTTTATTATACCCGACAGTGTAACAAGTATTGGCGAAAGTGCGTTTTCCGGTTGCTCTCAATGTAATGTGTATTACAAAGATAGTTATAGAAAATTTATAACTATTTTAAATGGCACAAGTGATTCATCAAACAGTATTCTGCATTGTAGTGATTTAACTGCCATAAACTGGGGAAAATGCGGAAATAGTGTCGCGTGGTTTTGCGACGATGAGGGTGCGATGACCATAAGCGGTGAAGGGGATATGAAGGATTATTCTCATGATTTTTCTGATTTGTCTGATGCCCCATGGTACAACAGCCATTCAAGCATAGCAAAGGTTGTAATAGAACAAGGCGTAACAAGCATTGGCAGTCTTGCTTTTTTCGGCTGCAACGGCTTGACAAACATTACAATTCCTGACAGTGTAATAAGAATTGGCATGGATGCGTTTTCCCACTGCAGCAGCTTGACAAGCGTTACGATACCGGACAGTGTAACAAGCATTGGCGATTATGCGTTTTCTGACTGTAGCGGTTTGACAAGCATTACAATACCCGACAGCATAACAACCATTGAATATGGTGCGTTTGAAGACTGTGAAAACCTGAAAAATGTCTACATAACGGATATAGCAAAATGGTGTGAAATTGATTTTGGATTTATAAATGACAAAATAACATCCAATCCGTTTTATTATGCTAAAAATCTGTATGTAAATGATGTATTGACTACAGAACTGGTAATTCCTAATGGTGTAAAAAGTATAAGTCAATATGCGTTTCTTGGCTGTAATGGCTTGACAAGTATTACAATACCTGACAGCGTAGAAAGTATTGGTACTTTTGCGTTTAACAGTTGTAAAAGTTTGTCAATCGTTAATTACAATGCGCTAAAGGTGTTGTCAAATGTATTTGAATGTGATGATAGTTACTACAACTATTACAATAATATCATACTTATCGTATTAGGTGATAATGTAAAGAGCATTGACACGAACGCATTTACAGATTGCGCCAATTTGAAAAGAATAATTATCCCCAAAAGCGTAACGGAAATTGAAAAGGCGGCGTTTAAGGATTGCACAAGCCTGTCTACTGTGGAATACGGCGGCAGCGAAACCGATTGGAATGAAATATATATTGGCACAGAAAACGAAAACCTTAAAAATGCTAATATTGTATTTAATTCATCATTATCGAATACAACGCTGACCGACTTAGACTATCTTACATACACAGTAAATGAAGATAACACAGTGACAATCACAAACTGCTACGAAAACGCAACAAAAATCAATATTCCGAAAGAGATAGACGGCAAGCCTGTTACCACCATAAACGCGAGCGCGTTCGCAAACCGCGCGAAGCTCACAAGCGTGACTATTCCCGAAAGCGTGACTTCAATCGGCGAGCGCGCGTTCTACGGCTGCAGCAGCTTGACCGATATAGTAATACCGGACGGCGTTACAGCGATTGAAAGCAACACATTCTATAACTGCAGCAAATTGAAGAATGTCACAATCCCAAAAAGTGTTACGGCAATTAAAAGCTACGCGTTCTATGGCTGCGGCAGTCTGACGGACACATATTATTCGGGATCGGATGCGGATTTTGGAAATATAAAAATCGACTATGGCAACGAGCAGCTGACAAAATCCAATATTCATTATAGTGGTACAACTCCAACGCCGACACCCACTCCTGCGCCGACACCGATCCCCGTAACGACCGCGGAAATCACAAAGGAAGAAACTGACATTGCATATACGTTTACTGTTACGCCGGAAACAGCGTATGAAAACTGCTTTGTCTATGCAGCGATTTATGATGCGAACGGCGCACTAATCGCGCTTGACCGCGTACCGCTTGAAATGACGGGCAGCACAAGTGTTTCTGTGGATAAGCAGGAAAACGGCGTAACGGCAAAGGTGTTTGTATGGTCTGACTTTATGCAGTCAATCATTGAACACGCGGAGGAATTTTCGCTGGTAGAATAACTTGCTCCGAAGATTTGTTTTGAGGAACGGCAGTCCTATAATATGGAGCAAGGTTAATCAGATTATATTCATATACAAATTAAAACAGGTACAGTCAGATTATAACGACTGTACCTGTTTTGCTGATAAATTTTTTATAAAATATGATGTCATGCCATCGCGTGCGTATTCCGGCTGTTTTGGTTAATTTGCGAACCTGCTCCAATCCGGTTCGGGAAGCATGTTCAGCCATTTTTCGTTTGAGCTTCCGCGTCTTTGCGCGTCATGCGTGTTTGTGGCTTCCTGTACGGGGAGGTAGTACCATTCCTTTTCCGTGTTGTCGGGCCACTTAATCATGTCGTCGAGCAAGTCCGCGGGTGTTTCCGGTATTCTCAAAAGAACTCTGTTTATCATCGTCATAGCTTCCGCGCGCGTAATGTCCTTATTCGGCTGGAACGTTCCGTCGCCGTAACCCGATATCCAACCGAGCGCGGCGGCGCGTTTAATATCGTTTTCAGCCCAGTGACCGGCTATGTCATTAAAGGTCGTTTCCGTCGTAAGCTCGGACGTGTCGAAGCGCGCGCAAACAGCCGCGAACTCCGCGCGTGTAATCGGCGCGTCGGGCGCGAATTGTCCGACGGCGCGTCCTTTTATAATGCCGATGTTTTCCATTGTCGCCACATATGTGTTATACCATGCGGTGGTCGGGAAGTCGGTGAAGCTGCTTTCATGCCTGATGTTTTCGTCAAGAACCTTTTCCTTCAGCAGACGGCAGAAAATCGCGGCAACCTCGGCTCTCGTTATATTTCTGGTGGGACGCACATTGCCGTCGGGATAACCCACAACGTACGCGAAATGATCGTCGCCGTTGAGCATATCGGGAACCTTCGGCTCGTGCGTTGCCGACGGGTTGTCGGTATCGGATTTGGAAGGCTCGGCAGGTTCGGGAGACGCGCTCGGTTCGGGTGTTGCGGCCGGTGCTTCCGTCCACTTCGCGTAAACCGTCTTGTTGCCCGTCATTTGAACGGACGTTACCTGCTTTGTGAGCTTTGTGTCCGAATACCAGCCGTCGAACGTATAGCCGTCGCGTGTGGGGGTTTTATTCAAATCCACTTTCGTGTTCGGTGAATACGTTTCGTTTGCGATTTTATCTCCGCCGTTTGTCTCGTAGGTCAGGGTGTACGTTCTGCTCCTGGAGCTTCCGCTTCCTCTCGAACTTGACGCGGGAGACGGGGAAGGAGAGGGAGAAGCTGTCGGGGTTTGAGCGTTTTCCTCCCATATGGCGTAGAGTATAGTGTCTCCTTCAATATTTATACTGCCGTTCGGAGCGTAATTTTCACCCGTACCGTCCGACTTCGTGTTCCAACCATTGAATGTGTAGCCGTCTCTCTTCGGAGTTTTATCTGAAATGTCCGTTGAACCCTTTGGCAGATTTTCAGCCTTATCGGGCATGTTTGAAACATCGTCCTCGGTATTTTTGTCGTATGTGAGGGAGTATGTCGGATCAGGGATTTTCTCCCAAACCGCGTACAGCGTAGTATCTTCTTCAATATTTATGCTGCCGTTCGGAGCGTAATTTTCACCCGTACCGTCAGATTTTGTGTTCCAACCCTTGAATGTGTAGCCGTCTCTTGACGGAGTTTTATCTGAAATATCCGTTGAACCCTTTGACAGATTTTCAGCTTTTTCGGGCATGTTTGAAACATCGTCCTCGGTATTCTTATCGTATGTGAGGGAGTACGTCGGATCAGGGATTTTCTCCCAAACGGCGTGCAGCGTAGTATCTTCTTCTATATCTATGCTGCCGTTCGGAGCGTAATTTTCACCCGTACCGTCAGATTTTGTGTTCCAACCCTTGAATGTGTAGCCGTCTC
>CANQDD010000017.1 GCA_947591315.1 uncultured Clostridia bacterium | reverse complement strand
ATAACTATTACCCGAACGCTAAAATCGTCGGACACAAGGAAATAGGGAGCAGTGATTGCCCTGGCAGAAATTATCCGCTTGAGGATATAAAGCAGAATTACCGCGTGTATGCGGGTGAGGAGGGATTAACAGTGACACAGTATGAGGAATTAAAGAGCGAAATTGACGGCTTAAAGCCGATGATTTACGACTACATGGACGACAATATGCCGGCGTGGGCGAAGCCTACCATTCAGAAATTGATGGACAAGGGCATAATTGTCGGCGACGAATACGGGCGGCTCAGTCTGACAATGGATATGATACGCATATTCGTTGCAAATGACCGGGCGGGATTGTATGATTGATACATGAGAAAAGGGCGGGTGACCGCCCTTTTTTATCTTGATACTTTTTCCAGTCCGTAAAACCTGTAAATAAACTCAAATGCCTCTAAAGCATTGTTGCCTTTTGCCACATAATGCGGAATAGGTATCAGGTCTTTTTCGGTTATTTTACGGAACGGTGTAACGTTAAATCTGAAGAATTTGCCGTCCAGTGTTTCAATCACATAAAAATCCGGCAGGCTTTCAGGGTTATACATCTTTTTTATTTTCATTGGTTTTACTCCTTTCATTTGATTTTCATACTATTTAGTTTTTCAAGCAATAAATCCGCTATCCAGAATGTCGGCGTATTTGTTCCCGATTCCCAATTTTCTATGTTGCGCTTAGGAATACGCAACGCGTCAGCCATAGCCGCTTGATTGAAACCCGCTGCCTTTCGTGCCGCCTTTAGTTGTCCTGCAAACGGCTCCGAGGCATTGTAATAAGATTTCGTTAAATCTGTTTCAATCGTGACCATATTATGCAACTTTTCAAGCAGCAGTTCTGCCGCCCATGTGGGCGGGGTATGTTGGTTTGTTTCCCATCGCGCGATGTTGTATTTGGAAATATGCAACGCGGCAGCCATAGCTGCTTGACTTAAACCTGCAGCTTTTCGCGCCGCCTTTAACTGCCCCGAAAACGGCTCTAAGGCGTTGTGATAAAATTCGGTGAAATGTATTTCAATCAGGTTTATTATTGCCATATATTCTCTTTCAAGGTGCATACGCTCACGGAGGAATTTGGCATCCTCACGATTGCCGTAGATTTCTTTCACGCTTTCCCTGAACTCTGACAAGCTCCCGAAAAATTTATTAGTTTGAACGGCAATCCCACGCTTGGTATCTCTAAATGCCGTTATTGCCGCATTTTTCTTGTTTAACCCTTGAATGTAGATATGATCTTCCGAACATCTAATCAATGCGTTGCCGGAAATCTTGGCGCTACCGTTGAGTTTAGTGTCGTATTTTATGTGTGCATCACCATAGACTTCCACATCACCCCAAATTTCAGCATACTCTTCGGAGCCACCGTTTTCGACAAAGGCATCCCCATAGATTTTTGCATTTCCATGAACTGTTGCATTTCTGACAAAGGCATTATCATAAACCCTTGCGTTCTCATACACTTCTCCGTATTCTCCAACCCACGCATCGCCCTCTTGCGACAGATTATCCTCGCTTTCAATTCGACCGCCGCGCCAACCCGCTTTTACGTTACCAAAATCTTTCAGTGCGCGGATAGGGTATAGTTTGTGTCCGTCTCTGTCAAATATTTCCCACTCCGGTGCGTCAAATAAAATTTCGTACTTTTTCATTTTTATATCCTCCTTTAATTATTCATTTACTGCCGGATTGAAATTGCGGTTATACGTATCACTGTATGCCGCAACTCCGGTAAAGTCATCGTAACGTACCTTTTCGCGCTCGCCGTTGTATTCAAAGATGAGATTTGGTCTTGCCTTGTCAACGATTTCAAATGCGCAGCGTTTATCGTAAACATACCATGTAGCAGAAAACTCACGCGGATAGTGATTTTCACGAAGATAATAGTATTCGGTATCTATGCCTTTGTATACTTCTCTGCCGGTATTTGGTTCAATTTCGCAAAACTCAACTTTTATAACCGTTTCGGGATTTCTTTCCGTATCGTTATGATAGTCTTTCATTGAATATAACAGAAGCCATTTATTAAGAGTTGTATTGTATTTCAAAAAGGCATGAGAACGGATATATTCTTCGCCAATTTGTTCCACTACTTCTTTGAGCCTAAACAACTCTGCCGTATGTCCGTCATCGTCCGTAGCTATAATTTTTATATTGCCCTCCATAAGATTACTCCCAAAAAGAGAAATAGTGCGCTGAATATCATCAGCGGTCGGCATTGTAAATGTTAGATTGAGCATATTTTTCTTCCCCCTTTAATTGATATTTATAATATCTACTAAAAATTTTCTGCCCGTATCTGTAGTGCCTATAACGACAGTTGCGTCATAAAATACATACCCTACACGCACATACACGTTGCCGCGCTTGTATTTTATAGCCTTTTCACCGTCGCTTACGTCCTGCGTGGCGTTTAGTATGCTGTCAATGCTGTTTGCCATACTAAATCGGTCAACCAATTCCGCATTATTTATACTCTGTCCGTAGTCAGCCATTTCAGAGGGTAGTTGTGTTTTTAACATTTCCCGTAACTGCGCCCATACTCCGGTGATTTCGCTTGCCTTTTTTTCGTTGTATTCTTTTATGCTTCCCGGTACTTCTCCGGCATAACCGACATCTATATTGATATACGCGTTATGACTTACATCCGTATATTCTTCGCCGAGAATTTTTAATAACAGTCCCACCGCTCGTCTGCTGTTTATTATTCCGTAGGGGTACATATTATCAACTGTATTTTCTAACATTTTGATATGGGTTTGAAAATCCGTTATTTCGTCGGGGATTTCCTCAATGCAGGATTTGGGGATCCATTTAAGTGTTTTTAATTCCGTTCCCTTAGATGCGTTTTCAAGCGTGACTTGGATGTATACCGCCTTTTCCGTTTCGCTAAGGATATCACTATCAGTAAAATACGGTCTTAAACACATTGTACCGTTTGCTATATAATTTGGTATTTCGCTGATGATGTCATTCACAAATCGTTCTTTTATTTGTTTCATTTTTTACTCCTTCCATTTCTTAACCACTAATTTAGTAGTATTTTACCACTAATCTGGCAGTTTTTCTATACAAAAATTCGCCAAAAATGTTTGAAAAACAGATATGCAAATAATAAATTACAAAAATGACAGAACATATTTATAGTTCTGCCATTTCAAATCAATCGTCCTTTAGTTCGTCCAACGCTTCACATTCCACAGGTTCAAGGACGGGTGGAACGTGTACGAGCGGCTTCAAACCTTCATGTTCGGGAATTTCCGTTGAATTTTCAAACGCTGATATAATTTCCTGCGCGCTGACGGTGCGCCAGTTTATTTTTTTGTATTTGCCGTATTTGTCCCTTGTTTCCTGAAACAGTCGGAATTTGAAGTCGTCATGATAATGTAGTTCGATATTTGTTGAACGACTGGGGCGCCAGATGAGCGTTTGAGGATGCCAGAAATAATAGCCGTCAAAATCGCTATCATGCGGCATTTGAATTTTTGCCGATCTGTATGTTTCTGCTTTGATATAGTTGCGGTCGATTTCAAAATCTTTCCATTTAGCCATTTAATTCTACCTCTATTGTTCGGTCACTTTCCCACGCAGAACTAAAGCTCTTGTCTTTGAACAAACTCGCAAGACCGCTTATTTGCTTTAGACGCAAGAGTTCCTCGGCGTCCATACCGATATTTTTCATTATCCACGCGTCTGACATTCCACTCTCGACAAGCTCCTGAACGATGTTTGTCATTAGCTCAATGGAATGGCTGCCTCTTGCGCGGTTGTGCCGTATTGTGCTTGCCATTCGGTTGGACAGGTCTTTTTCGATAACGGATACGGGCAGCATACCGCCCTCGCGGTCATATATGTCCTTATGTTCTTTCATCGTCTTGTACCGATGAAATCCGTCAACGATTTCGTATACATCTTCGTCGGGGACGTAGTAACACACGATCGGCATTGTATACCCGTCCTCTAAAATGCTCTTGTAGAGCAGTTTCATTTCGGGCGGCGCGACGGTGTTAGGATTATAGGCGTTTGCCCTGATTTTTTCAATCGGCACGGGGCGGACGCTGTAAACAGGTGATTTATAGTTTTTCATATCGTTTGATAGCCTCCATTCTTCTTGTCCGTTCTTGCTTGGTTTGCGAAAATCCCATGTATTTACAGTAGTAATCGTTTTTCATAATGCACACGCACATACGCTTGTACGTAGGCAATTCGCGGAAATTCGTACAGTTTGTGTCGTCAAGGTAATCGTCGAACGTAATTACCCGCTTCCGGCTCGTGTAGTTGCTCGTATAGCCTTTATCCTCAAAATCGGCATCTTCGGCTTTCAGTTCGTCAATAGTTTCATCGCCCAACGCTCCGCCCTTTTCCCGCCAAAATTTGATTGATGTGTTCAGCTTTTCGAGATAATGTTCGCGCGTCTTTTCCGGCAAGGTGTCAAGCAGGAAATAGCAATATTCTTTCCATGTGAAGTGGTCGGGTTTTGTGATTGATTTCCAACCCATAGCAGTCGTACCGCCGTATATGGACGTGAAATTGACGCCGTTTACGCGTCCGACCATTCTCGCCCAGTTATTGGGATCTATCACCTTATATAGCTTCAGCGTCGCCGCGCCGCAGTCGTGGAACGGACTGGCAACGCGCATTAGCTCTATCGGCAACCCCGCCTTATAATACAAATCGTACAATTTATTATACGGTTTTGCAAATTTCGCGTTGTAAATCCATACATCATCAACGTGCCAATCGTAAATTATGTATGCCCTGTTGTTGTTTATCCAACTTTTGCCCTTGTATTTTTTTGCTTTTGCCGTAGCTACGGCGCGGTATCGGTTCAGGCTTTCGTCGGCTCTGATCCCGATAACGATTGCCGTTTTTCCATGCGTTTCTACAAACCAGTCACAGAAATTATCCTGAACGGTATAATCTGCGTCGTCATATTCAAATTGGCAGTTGCCGGCATTGATTACATCTGCGCCGACGGGCATATCCCGCACCCATAATTCGCGCGCGTTTTCGTCCCATGGCGTCCATGTTCCACCCTGCATATTGCAGCAGCATTTTGCCTTGATAGGCAGACACAGGCGGTATTTCTTTACGCCGTCAAACCGCGCAAATGCCTCATCGACAAAATCCGTTGTCATTTGATATTGTGCCTCATAGTCCAAATGATACATAAACAGCCTGTCCAACAAACCGCGCTCGGCGGCGTAATCGTAGCACATTTCAAGGCACACAGAGCTATCCTTGCCACCGCTGAACGCAACGAGGACGTTATCAAATTCGCTGAACAAATAGCCGATACGCTCTTGCGCGGCTTCGTACACGTTGACATCTAAATATTTTTTAGCCACTCTTTAGCACCTACTTTCTTAATCTGTTTTTTTATTTCGTCGAGCAGATGTGACTTTTTGCGTTGGCTCGTCGAAATCATATCTTCCAGTCCACAGTCGCACCACAGGTTATAGTAATGGACATCGCCCTCTTGCCCTATTCTGTAAATGCGATCCTCCGCTTGTACTCTTTGCGCGTAGTCAAATAGATGTTCCGCAAATATGATGTTTTTACAGAATTGCAGATTTAGGCTCATCGAACCCGTACCGTATGTCAGATACAGCACACCGCCGTTTTGCCGGAAATCCTCTATAATTTCCTTACGCTTTTCCAACGGGATTTCCCCGGTAATCGCCCTCGCCCCGTCCGGTATGCCTTCGAGGAATTTAACGAATACTATCGTCGGCGCGTCAATCAGTTCAATAACCCTGTTCAGCAGCTCTGTCTTGCCGCGGCAGTAATGGCGCTGAAGTTTTGTCGATAATGCGTAAAAATTCAAATCATCATAGTAACTGTCGAAAAATTCCTCTTTTATATCCTCATAGCCTTGCACATCGACCAACGAATAGTAAAAATTATGGTATCGCTTTGACGCGTCTATCTCTAACTTACATTCAAATATGTATGGCTGAATGATTGACACGAGATGTTCAATGTTGCGCTGACTCCGTACCATTCCCTTTAGTTTGCCGCGCAGATAATATTCACAGTACGTATCCCTGAATTGCCAATACGGCATATTCAATATTTTCGGACTTAGGAAATCCATTTGTGTGTATATGTCCAGTACGTTCTTTGACAGCGGCGTTCCGTTCAAAATCAGTTTATATTCTGCTTCACGCCCCATATTTATAACCCGCTCTGTCCGTTTTGCATGGTGGTTTTTGATTTTCAGACTTTCATCTACTACCATAAATGTAGTATTTTCTGTTACTTTTTTCAATGTTTTCAAATATATTCGGTCGCTTTGGCTTATGCCTTCAATGCCGATAATATCCATTTCAATATTGGGGTGCCAACGTCGCCGCTCTCTTTCAATTTCGTTTTTCGCGGAGTGCGGGCACACCCAAAGCACATAGCTGATTTTGTGCAGCTTGGAATTGATGAGGTCAAGGGCAACCTTCGTTTTGCCCGTCCCCATTTCCATAAACAGCGCCCCAACTTTTAATTTTGAAAGTTTATCAAATGCCTCCTGCTGATATTGCATTTTTATCACCGTTCCTATTATATATTATTTGTGTAAATTATTCAAGCCTTCAAGCGATTCAAAATGTTTTACCACTTTCCGTTCAGAGGCCCGAACGGTGAGCTTGCCGCGTCGGTAAGGTATCTGTCGCAGCGCTACACCATGCCCGACAAGGTAAGCAAGGGACTTTTGACGGACATAGGCACGGAGGAATTGGCGCACCTTGAAATAGTCGGATCGCTCGTGTCGCAGCTTTCAAAGTGCGCGCCGCCCGAAGAGTGGGAGAAGCTGCAAAGCTGGGAATATTACAGCGACAACGGCGCGTCAGTATATCCGCAAAGCACGCAGGGCTCGCCGTTTAACGCGGCGTCCATAGCCGTTACCGGCGATCCGCTTACGAACCTTTACGAGGATCTCGCGGCGGAGCAAAAGGCGCGCGCCGTGTACGACAACATTCTGCGCCTGTCCGACGATCCCGACGTGAACGAGGTAATTAAATTCCTCCGTCAGCGCGAGGTCGTGCACTTCCAGCGTTTCGGCGAGGCGCTCGACAAAATGCAGAGCGACCTGAAGCAGAAAAAGATTATGGGCACAGGCTTAAAGAAATGCGGAAAATAACAAAAATCCGAGGCATTGTTCGCCTCGGTTTTTTGTTATCCGAATATTATACGGCATTTGCTGTTTTCGTCGTCAATTATTATTTCGCCTATGCTGCCCGCCGTAATGCTGCCGCTGTAGGGGTTTTTGACGCTTGTGATACCGCCCTTTACGGTCGCGGTCACGTCGCTTTTTTCAAACGACAGGTCGCAGTCAATCATTTCGCAGTCCTCCAGTACAAGCCCCTTCGCGTAGCAGAGCGGCTGCGTGCCCTTTATCTTACAGCGCACAAGGCGCAGGTTTTCACTGTACCACGCGAGGTACTCGCCGTTTACAACGCTGTCGTACACCGTCACGTTTTTGCTGTGCCAGAACGCGTCCTTTGTGTCGAGAACGGAATTACGTATCGTCATGTTCTCGACGTACTGGAACGAGTATTTGCCCGTCATATTCAGGTTTTCGATTTCCACGTTGCGGCAGCGCATAAACGGATATTCTGACGTGAGCGTGCAGTCCGTGAGCTTTACGTTTCGACAGAACCAGCCGAACTCCACGGAGTTAATGTCGCACTTTTCGAGCGTTATGTTGTCGCACTCGCGCAGTGCCTTAATGCCGCCGAGACGCGTGTTTTTAATTTCAATGTCGTTGTCGTACCAGAGCGCGGCGCGGCACGTGTCGGTCATTTCGCAGCCGGTTATAACGGCTCCGCGTGTGTGCCAGAGCGGATAGCGGAGCTTAAACGTACACCCTTCTATTTCAAGGTCGGACGTTTCTTTGAGCGCCGACTCGCCGTCAGCCTCTCCCGCGAACGTACAGTTTACGAGCCGCGCGCCGCTTATTCCGTAAAAGGCGCGCTCCTCGTCGGTCGTTTCGTTTATGTAAGTTTGCATAATCCTTATTCTCCCATTACAAAATCTATATATATTTTACAACAAAGCTTATGAAAATGCAAATACATTTATATCGAATTTGCCGATATTCTCTTTTTACGCGCTCAAATTCAAAAAAGATGTTGACATATAAGGATTTTTATTGTAAAATAACGTAAAGTACATGAAAGAGGTGTTAATTATGCGTTACGAGGCGTTCGCAAAATTAAATACTCTCCTACTTCTAAGCTGAACGGGCAATGGTGTCTTCAGTTTGGTTTTTCTGTACTGTCTAAGTATTGGAATTATGCTGGGTCCATTGCGTGGCTCAGCTTTTTTGATGAATATCGCGCAGGGCTCGCAATGTACCCGAAGGAAAGGAGTTAGTTTTATGAACTACAAAAAATATCAGAAAATGTACCATCCCGTACCGCTCGAAAACCGCGAGTGGCCCGATAAGGAGATTACGCACGCACCGGTTTGGTGCAGCGTGGATCTGCGCGACGGTAACCAGGCGCTTTACTCCCCGATGACGACTGAGGAAAAGATTGAGTTCTTCAAGTTCCTCGTAAAGATTGGATTTAAGGAGATCGAGGTCGGCTTCCCTGCCGCGTCGCACACGGAGTTTGAGTTCTGCCGCCGCCTTATCGACGAGGGACTTATTCCCGACGACGTTACGATTCAGGTGCTCACGCAGGCGAGAACGCACATAATCGAAAAGACGATAGAGGCCGTAAAGGGCGCGAAAAACGCCATTATCCACCTCTACAACTCCACCTCGACGCTCCAGCGCGACGTTGTGTTCAACAAGAACAAGGACGAAATCAAGCAACTTGCCGTTGACGGCGCGAAGCTCGTAAAGAGCCTTGTGTCGGGCAAGCTCGACGGCAATATCCGCTACGAGTATTCACCCGAAAGCTTCACCTGCACCGAGCCCGACTACGCCGCCGAGGTGTGCAACGCCGTTATTGACGTGTTCGAGCCGTCGGCTGACAACAAGGTCATAATAAATCTGCCCTCGACTATCGAGGTCGCGACCGCGAACGTGTACGCCGACCAGATAGAGTACATGTGCAAGCACCTCAATCACCGCGAGAACCTCGTTATAAGCGTGCACGCGCACAACGACCGCGGCACAGGCGTCGCGTCGAGCGAGCTTGCGCTTCTGGCTGGCGCGGACCGAGTTGAGGGAACGATATTCGGCAACGGCGAGAGAACGGGTAACACCGATATTATCACGGTCGCGCTCAACATGTTCTGCCAGGGTATCGACCCGATGCTCAATCTTGAAAACATAGACGAGCTGATCGAGGTATTCGAGAAGTACAACAAAATCCCCATTCACCCCAGACACCCCTACGCCGGCTCAATGGCTTACGTGGCGTTTTCCGGTTCGCACCAGGACGCGATAAAAAAGAGTATGGACCGCTTCGGCATAAGCCCCGACAACAAGTGGGCAAACCCGTACCTTACTATCGATCCGTCGGACATCGGCAGAAAGTACGAGCCTATCCTCATCAACAGCCAGTCGGGTAAGGGCGGCGTAAGCTTTATCATGGAAAACAAGTATGGCTACAGGCTGCCGAAGAAGATGCTCGTCGAGTTTTCGGGCATTATAAACGATATGTCCGACGAAAAGCAGACGGTGCTTTCAAATCACGAAATACATCAGGCGTTCAAGGATTTGTACGTGAACACGTCAGAGCCCATAAAGCTGCGCTTCTACCGTTCCGGCGAGGACGGCGAGAAAACAACGCTGTCGGCTACGATTGAAACGGACGGCAAGGTGTCGTCGATAAGCGGCACGGGTAACGGACCTTTGGACGCGCTCTGCAACGCGCTCCGTCCGTATCTCGGCAAGCGGTTCGAGATTAGCTCCTACGACGAACACGCGCTTGAGCGCGCGTCCGATTCGAGAGCGGCGGCGTACATTTCGATCCATATCGGTGACGGCGTGTACTGGGGCGCGGGCGTTGACGGCAACATCAACACAGCGTCGATATACGCGCTCATATCGGCTGTGAACAGAATGCTCTCGGCTGAATAAAATCATACGTTAAAAAGCGGTTCGCAGGAACCGCTTTTTAAGTTGAAGCCATACTATTGCGTTTTTATCCGAAATATGATAAGATAATATGTAACGAAAATTTACGGGGAGGGGGCGGCTGACGTGAATAACCGCATCGGATTACGGCGTTTCGCGGCGCTTGTTTTAAGCGCGGTTTTATTGCTGTGCCCCATTACTCCCGTACACGCGGAAGCCGCCGTTCAATGGGGTGATACGAGCTTTGACGATGGCGCGTTTTCAGCGTCCGTATCTGGCGCGGAGAACGGTCAATCGCTCATTTTAGCCGTTTATTCCGAAAGCCGGCTTGTCGGCGTAAGCATTACCGCCGCGCAGGACGGCGCGGCTTTTGCGGAAATGTCAGTCGAAACGACGGCGGACACGGCAAAGCTGTTTTTGTGGGATATGGAAAGCATGACGCCCGCGCGCGGCGTGCTGTCAACTCTCACGCGTGAGGACATTGTTGCGCCGACCCCCGAACCGACATCGGAACCGGCGCCCGAGCCGACACCGACGGCTGTTCCGACACAAACGCCAACAGATTCACCAACGTCAATGCCAACGGTTGAGCCGACCCCAACACCAACGCCCACTCCCACGCCTTCACCGACGCCTTCACCGACGCCGACACCTATGCCTACACCTACACCTGAACCGACGTCAACCCCAACCCCGACGCCTTCACCGACACCAACACCAACTCCAACACCAACTCCAACGCCGACACCTACGCCTACACCTGAACCGACACCAACGCCAGAGCCGAATATCGACACATCGCGCGCACCCAAAAATTTAGAGGAGCTTCAATCCGCCAACGACGCTGCTGTTGACGAGCTCGCGAAGCTGCCGGCATACGACGGACGCAAGTACAATATTGTAACGCCAATCCGAACTCAAAAAGGTAATATCTGCTGGGCGTACTCCGTTACGGGCGCGGCGGAAATAAACATTCTGCGCAAGGGAATTGACGCGAACGCGTCAGCCTCGACGCTCCACTTTAACGAGCAGCATCTCGCCAACGCCTTCTTAAATCCCGCCATCGACCCATTGGGCAACAATCTGCCCGATTATAGCGAGTCCTTTGTCGGCTGGTACTCGGGTGCCGGAACGCACGATGCCGTTTACGCGATGCTTCGCTGGAGCGCGCCCGCGCTTTCGTCCGAGTGGGACGAGGCGCGAATAAGTAAGCCCGCGTATATTCTTGAAAACGCGGTTAATGTCCCCAACAGCAAAAACGGCATAGACGCGTTAAAGCGCGCAATTGTCAAATACGGCGGCGTGGCGGTATGCTGGGATTGCGGCAACGGCGGGACACGCTACTACTATAACAACAACGGCTACGTCGGCAATGGACACGCAAGCGTTATAGTCGGCTGGGACGACAACACGAATAAAGACTGGTTTTGCTTTGACGATATACCCAATCCCGCTACGCGCGACGGCGCGTGGATCTTGAAAAACAGCTGGGGTAAAAGTTACGGCGCGAACGGCTACTATTACGTGTCGTATGACGTTCCGCTGTCTGCATGCTTCGCTCTCGATATGTGTATGCCCGATACGTACGATAACAGCTACCACTACGATACCGCCGTGACGAGAAGCTCAAGCTGGTCGCTCGATTCGGGCACGCGCGCCGCGGCGATGTTTGAAGCGAGAACGGCGTTTGCCGACCGCCGCGAGTTTATTACAGGCGTGAACGTGGCTGTGAACGAGGGCGGCAATTACAAAATAAAGGTAAAAATTTACAAAAATCCCCGCGCCGATTTTACCGACATATACAGTCCGGAAAACGACCCCGAGTCCGGCGAGCTTGTCGCCGAGGCGGAGTCGGACACGCTCGCGTACCCGGGAGCGTACACGGTGAAGCTTCCCGAGCCGGTTGAACTGGAACAAAACCAAGTATTCAGCGCGGTTGCGGAGCTGACAAACGGAGCAAAAATACGCCTTGTGACCGAATACGAAAAAACCGACGGCAAATATCCCGCAAACGATATGACATTCTCAAATTCCGGCGGCGGCTGGACAAATACGCGCTTGAAAGGGTCGCATGTCGCTCAAATCAAGGTGTTCACGAAAAACGAAGCCTTATCCGATGAGGAACATAAGGGTAATTCGCTCAAATACGCGGATATCCGCTTTGACCGCCGCAGCGTGCCGTATGACAGCCAAAATCCGCCGCACCCGGAGCTTACCGTGTATTTTGACGGCGAGCCGCTTACCGAGGGCGAGGATTATACCGTTGAATACCCCGACACCGCGGGCTTGGGACGGTTTTATGCAGCCGTTACGGGCATAGGCGATTACAGCGGAACGCGCGAAATAGACTATTCCGTCAGGAAAGCGCCCACGCCGCCGAACAAACCGGAGCGGAACATGGAGGTCGAGGGCGATTACGCGACCTACAAGGATATTCCGCTGCCCGACGGCTGGGTCTGGGGCGAACCGGATACGGCATTTGTTTCGGGACGAACCACATGGGTCAAATATCAGGGCGATGACGCGGAATGTTACGAAAATAATATGGCGGATATAACTGTCACAATCAAAACGTAGGCGACCAATTACCCCCCTACGGCGCACGCCGTTAGCCTCCCTTGTTAAAGGGAGGGGGACCGCCGATGGCGGTGGAGGGATTCATCGTAAAAAATCAAAGGGAATCCCCCAGTCGGCTCCGCCGACAGCCCCCTTTGACAAGGGGGCCTCACACGATGTTCACTCACAAAAAACTCCCGAGGTTTTAACCTTCGGGAGTATCTTTTTTATCTTCGGCATTTATGTACATTTCCTCGGTTTGTTTCTGAACCTCTTTAAGTTCCTCGATAACGTCCGTAATCTTATTGAACAGCGTCTTGTACATTTCCTCATACTCGTTCATATCCTGCACCTCCCAACCAAATAAAAATGCGTGGTATAAATCTATACCACGCACAAAAACGCGGCTTAGATTTAATGTTACCACACATTTTATCGCTATTTGAAACACTGTAAGACCAAAAAGTACGGCATTCAAATATGCAAAGCCGACATTTTTCCAAATGTCGCCGTACTAATTGTTCAAATAAAATATCCCATACGGAATATCCTAAAAGCGTGTATTAAAAAACAGTGTCACGCGCTTTCGCGCACAACGATAAAATAATGTGGTATGGTTAGTATATCATTGTTTTGGGAAAATGTAAAGGGGTTTTATGAAAAAAATGGAAATTTTTGGAAATTTTACGTGACGCAGTAAGGCTTCCCCTTGAGGGGAAGCATTTTCTATATAGAGGCGTGTCCCCTTATTCCTCAACACTCCACATTACCGTATCCGACTCATTCACGTAATTTACCGGCACGTCATGTATTCTCACATCGACCGCCTCAACGTCGTCAATCAAAAACGTTCCGTCCGGCTGCGCCGCCATTCTTATAAGCACGTCCCTTTCGGCATAATCGTCGGAAATTTCCGCGTCCACATATATGTTGCCGTCGGTATACATATTTATCGCGCGCACCGTCACAAGCTCCGCGCGCGGCTCGTAGAACAGCATATCGTTGTTAAACTGACTTTCCAGAAACTCCGCCGTGCCGCACGCACGCGCCGCCGCAGCGTCGCCGTTCGCAAACGCGGTGAAGAACCGCTCCACGGTATCATAGCACGCTGTTGTCATATCTTCATAGTTATCGTATAGCGAGCGGCTGTCATAATCGTCTATCGCGGTCGGTTTCGTCCAATCGGTGTTTACCGTCACAGTCATGGTATTTTCGTCAAACGTCACCGCACCCTTGTAGTACGTATCATGCGCGCCGTCGTTCCACTTCACGTTGTTTGTGCCGCCTATTATATTTGCCACGGCGCGTATCGGCAAATACGCGCGCCCGTCGATAAGCGCGGGCGGAGTGAACGTGTAGCCGCTGGAATATTCCTTTGAGCCGAGCTGACAGTATTCGGTTCTGCCCGTCGGCGACACCATCTCGATTATCGGCATATTCGCATTCAGCCGCTCCGTCGCGCCGTACATGTACTTATCCGTCTCGGTTTTAACAAGCTCCTCGCCCCACGCATAGCTCGGGAAATCAACACCGCCCATTCTGTCGGCGTACTTCGACTTGTCAACATCGTAATGAACTGTGAAGCCGAGCGACTCGAACGTTTCGCGCAGCGGCACGTAAAAGCTGTCGGTGTGCGTCGCCTTTTGACTTTCGATGTGTATTATGTCGATTCCCTGACTTTTGCCGTCCGCAATAAGCGTGCCGTTTTTAATGTCCAGCCCGTCAATCGACGCGAACGCTATCGTCGCGAACATTGCCGCCGCCGTGAGTGCGGCTGCCGCTGTGGCAGCAGTTCGGCGTGAAAACGCGCCCGCGCCCGCGCGCATTTTCATGAACCGCGCCTGTAACTGCTTCGCCGACGCGCTCATGTGCGTTGTGTAAAATATTTTAAACATTCTTTGTTGCCTCCTTTATCCTTGTCGTTTGGGGGTGTGGCATATTTGCGGAAACCGCCGCACCGTCAGCCTCCCCTTGAGGGGAGGTGGCATTGCGCAGCAATGACGGAGAGGTGGCAACGAGTTTTTTGAAAAACCACCTCTCAGTCGCCTTCGGCGACAGCTCCCCTCAAGGGGAGCCTCACATAGTTCGCCGCACAACCACAAATCATCTACCCTTTTCCAGCATATTCAAAATCGTTTCCATATAAATCCGCCGATGCGCGTCGTCCATGCCGTCGATCACAGCCATGTCGCACGCGACCTCGCACGCCTCGCTAATATTCGCGGTCAAAAGATACGCAAGCGGATTGAACCAGTGCGCCGCGTTCACAAACATCATGAACCACTTAATGAGCAAATCCCCGTGCCTGTAATGCGTAAGCTCGTGGCGGAACACCATTTCCTCCGCTTCAGCGTCCATACCCCTGTCGGGTATGTAAACGACGGGAAACAGCGTCCCGACGAGCATCGGCGACCGTGCGCCGTGCAGGATACGCACTCGTATTTTACGCCGTATTCCGAGCTCCTTTTTCACGCGTTCAAAGCTTTCCCTTTTATCCAAATCAACGCTTGCGCGGCGTTTTCTTATCAGGAACACCGCGTAGCTTAAAACCGACGCTGCCGTGAACACGCACGCGCCGCCGAGCCACACGTACGCGGCAAGGTCGTACAGCCGCACGCTTCTCCCCTGCGGCAGCGCGACCTCGCGGTACTCCATCGGCGTGTCCTCTATCACTACCGTTTTCGGGTCAAAATCCGCGTCCGGCGCGGCGGTTTCCGATTGTACCTCCTGCGGAACATTTTGCGGCGCAATACGCTCAAAACCCTGTCTCGGCACAAGCCGCCAGAACGGTAAAAGCATCACGACAGCCGCGATTATCCATAAATTCCGCTGCCACATCGCCGGAAATTTCCGAAGCGCAAGTGGTTTTAGGACGAGCAAAATAAGCGTCGCGCATGCGCCCGCCGCGCTCAAAAGCAGCACCGTCTTAAAAATTTCAAACATACATTTCTCCTACTCGTCGTCCTTGCCGCCGATTATTTTCCGCAGATTTTCGATTTCATCACTCGAAATTTCGCGGCTTTCAAACAGCGACGCGACAAGATTGCCGACCGAGCCGTTATAAAGCTTCGACAAAAACGATTTCGTTTCGCTCATGCTGTAATCCTTTTTATCCAGCACCGCGTAGTATAAATTCGACTTGCCCTTTCTCTCGTATGACACGACTCCCTTTTCGCAAAGGCGGACAAGCAGGGTACCCACTGTGTTCCTCGTCCACTTGTTATCGGAGGAGAGCGATTTTAAAATTTCGCCGAGAGAGAGCGGAGCGTCCGCCTCCCACAGAATTTTCATCACCTCGTACTCCGATTCGGTAACGGTTTGCCTTGCCATAATATCACCTCCCGTTTTAAGACTACCACTGTGGTCATAATTTTATTATACGCCTACATTTGTGGTCTGTCAAGTGTTTTGTCAAAATTTTTTATCGTGCATATTGATGTATTGATTTTTGGGTAAAAATGAAATATAATATAAGTCAGGTTAAAAACGGAACGAATAAACTAAGAAAGGATGATATTATGAACAAAAAATTTACCGCGTTTCTCGCGGCTTTGTCAATCGCCGCGTCGTGCACTCCGGCGTTCGCGCAGTACGAGCAGTACACGGGCGCGGAGGCTGACGGTATGACGCTCGGTCACTACATCGACGAGTTTAAGGCTGCCGACAGAAAAGAGACCGAAAAGCTCTACGAGAGCCGTCCGAAGAACGAGAGACGGTTCGAGTACCTGACGCGCGGACTTACCGCCGTTCCGGGCGACGGCGGAACGCTTGTAAGCTGGCGTTTCCTCGGCACGGATTCCGACAGTCTCTGCTACAACCTCTACAGAAACGGCGAAAAGCTTAATAACGAGCCGTTAAACGCGTCGAGCTACTTTGACATCGGCGCTCCGGCTGGCGCGAAGTACGAGCTGCGCGAGGTCGCCGACGGCGCGGAAAACGGTGTTGCGACAGAAACGACCGCGTGGGATAAGAATTACATATCCTTTAAGGTCGAGGAACGCGCCGGTTACAATATTGACGACGGCTCAGTCGCAGACCTTGACGGCGACGGCGAATTTGAGATTATTCTCCGCCGTATTCCGAGTATGGACACGACGAAGGAGCGCACCGACTATCCGCTTATCGAGGCTTACGACACCGACGGCACGCATATGTGGACTATCGACATCGGCCCCAACGAAATCAACGAGCATGACATAAACGTCATGGCTTACGATTTTAACGGCGACGGCAAATCTGAGGTCGTTATGCGCTCGTTCGAGGGTACCGTTGACGGCGCGGGCAGCGAGATAGGCGACACTAACGGCGACAAGATAACCGATTACACAAAAAATCCGAGCAATCTCGCCATTTTTCAGGACAGACAGTACGTAGTTTCAACGCCCGAATTTCTGTCGGTATACGACGGCGAGACGGGCGCGGAGCTTGACAGAACAGACCTGCTCCCCGTAAAAGAGCCGCTTTCGGAGTGGTCGTACAACTACACCGACACCGGCAGACTTACGAAGCGCGCGAGCCATTACCTGTTCGGTCTCGCGTACCTCGACGGAGTTACGCCGAGCGTCGTAATGGTGCGCGGCGCGTGGGATAACGTCCGCGCGGCTGCGTGGCACCTCGACGAGAACAGTAAGTTCGTAGTTGACTGGCAGTGCCTCACTCCGAACAAAGCCGACGACGACAGCATTTGGGGCGCGTGGAACCACAACATGGCGGTTGCCGATGTTGACTTTGACGGTAAGGACGAGATTTTGTCGGGCCCTGCCGCGATAGACCATGACGGCACGCAGATGTACGCGACAAAGGCTTACGACAACGACGGCAAGGTGCAGAAGCTGCTTCACGGCGACGCGTTTGACGTTGCGAAGATGGATCCCGATTTTGACGGCTACCTCGTTTGGGCGTGCCACGAGAACCACCCGCTTATGGCGAACACCGATTTACATGACGCGCGTACCGGTCAGGTCGCGTGGGGTTACGGCAAGAACAAGGACACCGGCAGAAGCCGTGCAGGTGACATCGACCCGAAGCACAGAGGCTATGAGGTATGGGCGTCCACGGCGCAGAACCCGTCCACGTTCAATGACGAGAGAATAACCGACAGCGTGTGGAATGAAATTTCGTTCAGAAATCCCGACGGCTCGGAGGCAACGGTAAATTGTCTGCCTGTAAACTTCAAGGTTTACTGGGACGGTGATTTGCTGAGCGAGTTCCTCGACGACATCTCCGTTTCAAAGTGGAACTGGGAGGATAAGACGGTAGATATTCTCATGACTGCCGACGGCTGCGCGTCAAACAGCGGCACAAAAGCTGTACCGTGTGCGGCGGCTGATATTTTCGGCGACTGGCGCGACGAGATAATCTTTAAAACTAAGGACGAAAAAGAGATAAGAATTTACTCGACCGCTATTCCCACATCGTACAAAATCCCGACGCTTATGCACGATTCCTTCTACAGAGCGTCGATCGCGATGCAGAACAACCACTACAACCAGCCCGCGAACGTTAGCTACTACCTCGGCGCGGAAACAACGGAAGTACCCGTATTTGAGGGCTACGTTATGAAGGACGGCGAGAAGGTTACAAATCCCGATTTGACGGGTACGCATCAGACGTACAAGATAAACAGCACGCAGCCGGGCACGTTCAGCATGAAGCTGCTCGCGGACAGTCCGAACGCGATCGTCGGAAACGAGATAGTTAAGATAGATCCCGAGGACGATAAGGTCGTGCCGACGATAATTGACGGCAGAACGCTCGTTCCCGTGCGCTTTATCGCGGAAAATCTCGGTATGACCGTTAACTGGAACGGCGACACGCGCGAGGTAAGCTTCGCAGGCAACGGCTACAATGTAAAGATGACGCTCGACAAAGCGGAATACACGGTAAACGACAAGCCGTACACGCTAGACGTTCCCGCAGCCTCGATAAACGACAGGACGATGATACCGCTGCGCGCAATGGCTGAAGCGGTCGGTATGCAGGTTGAGTGGGACGGCGACAGAAAGCTCATCTATCTCGGCAAGCACGCGTTCTACGACAAGGACGAGTCCGACAGGTACGTCGAGGGCATGAAAACGGGCGTGATCCCCGCTCCGGCGGCAACGCCTGCGCCTGAACCTACCGCCGATCCGTCGCTTACGGCGGAGCATACGGAGTACACCGACGACGCGGGCAACACGTGGAACATATACGTTGACGAGGATTTTGAAAGCTACAGCGCAGGCGACGCGGCAGGCTGGGCAGGCACAAAGCCCGCTCCGCTTGACAGCATAGGAGTGCTGTCAAGCGGCGGCAGTAAGGTTATGGGCATATCCGGCTCGTCAAAGGGTAACAGAAATGCCGTGTACACCGCTCCGTTCGCGATGAAGGACAACGCGCTTATCGAATTTGACTGGACGCCGGGTGAGTGTACCGGCGGAACGTCGTACGGTGAAATCCGTCTTGCGGACGACAGCGGCAAGGTATTCCTCGGTATACGCACCGTTGTCGGCACGGGACTTGAATATTCAACGGGCGGCTCGATCTCGAACGGCGGACTTGAAACGGAAGCATGGAAGAGCGCGGGCGTAACGAACCTTACCAAGGCTTGCCATGTCAGCGTCACAGCCGATTTCGCGGCGAAAAAGTGTACGCTCTCAATCAACGGCAAGAAGGTCGGCGATATGGAATTCTTTAACGCGGAGAACTTCGGAGCGATAGAGGTTCTTGCCGTAAGACAGGAAAAGAACTTCACATGGGCGACCGAAATCGACAATCTGAAAATCGGAATGCTTAAAAAACAGTAAAATTGTGACAAAACTCTTGCACTTTTGCGCGATACACTATATAATGTAGCATGAGTAATATTCAGAAAGGAAACACAAATATGGAAAAATACGAGAAGATGAAGTCGTTTGACCCCGAGGTTTACGCGGCTATCCAGGACGAGACTAATCGTCAGAACAATAAAATCGAGCTTATCGCGTCGGAAAACTTTGTTTCGGAGCGTATCATGGAGGCTAACGGCTCGCCGCTCACAAACAAGTACGCGGAGGGTTACCCCGGCAAGCGTTACTACGGCGGCTGCGAGTATGTTGACGTTGTTGAGACGCTCGCGATAGAGAGAGCGAAAAAGCTGTTTAACGCGGGCTTTGCGAACGTGCAGGCGCACAGCGGCGCGCAGGCTAATATGGCTGTGTTCTTCGCGCTGCTTACGCCCGGCGACACGGTTCTTTCGATGAGCCTTGCGCACGGCGGTCATTTGAGCCACGGCTCGCCCGTAAATATGTCGGGTAAATATTTTAACATTGTCCCCTACGGCGTTACGGAGGACACGAACACGATAGACTATGACGAGGTTCGCGCTCTTGCTTTGGAGCATAAGCCGAAGCTCATTCTCGCGGGCGCAAGCGCGTACCCGAGAGTTATCGACTTTGAGAAGTTCGCCGAAATCGCGAAGGAAGTCGGCGCGTATTTCATGGTTGACATGGCGCACATCGCAGGTCTTGTCGCGGCGGGCGAGCACCCCTCACCTATGCCGTACGCGGACGTTGTTACAACGACCACGCACAAGACGCTGCGCGGTCCGAGAGGCGGTCTTATCCTCACGAACGACGAGGAGCTTGCGAAGAAAATCAACAAGGCTATATTCCCCGGTATTCAGGGCGGACCTTTGATGCACACGATCGCGGCAAAGGCGGTATGCTTTAAGGAAGCGCTCGAACCGAGCTTTAAGGAGTACGCGAAGCAGGTCGTAAAGAACGCGGCGGTGCTCGCCAAAACGCTTCAGGACGAGGGATTTAAGCTTGTTTCGGGCGGTACGGACAACCACCTCATGCTTTTGGATCTCACCGACACCGGCGTTACCGGTAAGGACGCGGAACACATGCTCGACGAGGTCGGTATCACCGTCAACAAGAACGCTATCCCGTTCGACACGAAAAGCCCGTTCATTACGAGCGGTCTGAGAATAGGCACTCCCGCGTCGACGTCGCGCGGCTTTAAGGAGAACGATATGGTTGAGATAGGTAAGCTTATCGCCATGACCATAAAGGACTTCGAGGGTACAAAGGACGAGGTACGGGCAAGGGTTAAGGCTCTCTGCGATAAGTATCCGCTGTATAAGTAATACGCATACAAACACCGCACAGATTGATATCCGTGCGGTGTTTTTGTTTGCAAAAGAAACCGCCTTGATTTCTCAAAGCGGTTTCAGTTCAAAGTAGGCTTTGGTCGGAGCGTCACTCCCGACATCTCTTTTGCCCGTTGCTTTTTGCACGCGGCGTATGAGGACGCACTTTTCACCTCAAAGTCCCTTTTATCTTACTCATATTATATCAAATTTATTTGTGTTTGTAAAGTATCTTTTTATTTTTTATTGTTTTTTTCCATGTATCCTCACCGATTTTCCAGAAAGAAATGACTGAATTTTTATAATCCATGGGGTCTTTATCTGTTTTTAATCTAAGTATCAATTTAAATTTTTCATTGGTTTCCGGTATTTCCTTCAAAACAACTCCGGTATTTGGTTTGTTCGCTTTAATAATGTAATCGGGTTCGGCTATAATATTCGGTATATATGAATAATAGCGTTCATAGTCGTTTGGATGATTTTCCTGTATATGCTCTATTCGTTCGTCAGTAACAACTACATCATCCGTAATTATATTTTCTGTAATACACTTATATATTTCCCTGTCAATTTTCCCAACATAATTCACTATACTTACCGCCGTTTCGACATTCTTTGCTTCTATTATATCACTTCATCTCAAATTGCCAACCGCACAAAAAACCCGACACTTTCATGTCGGGTTTTGGTGACTCGTGCGGGAATCGAACCCGCGTTGCCGGCGTGAGAGGCCGGAGTCTTAACCGCTTGACCAACGAGCCGTACAGCTTATATATAATACCACAAAAAAACCGGGTTGTCAAGAGAAAAAAATCGGTTTTTGAAAAAATTTTCATACGCCGATTTTTTCTCTTAAAACCGCTTTACGCTAAATCTCGACAAGCTCGTAATCTGTCGTGCCGAAACCGAGCTTTGCCGCCGCCTCGATCGTGTGAGCGCCGTTCATGCTCTCCACCCTTTCGAGAAAATGCGCCTGACCGGGATCGTCCTTCGCGGCGTAAATCAAATCGAGACACGCCTTGTCTATCGCTATCGGATCGTCGGACGCGAGTATGCCTATATCCTTCATGCACGGATCCTCCGCCACGGCGCAGCAGTCGCAGTCGACCGACAGATTTTTCATCACGTTTATATACACGATATTTCCGTTAAAATGCTTCGCAACGGCGCACGCCGCATCAGCCATAGCCTCCAGAAACTCGTCCTGTCCGCATATCCACGCCTTGCTGAGATCTCCGCCGCCGTGGATAAGATTTTTACCCTTCGACGACGCGCAGCCTATCGCAAGCTGCTTTAGCGAGCCGCCGAAGCCGCCCATCGGGTGACCTTTGAAATGCGCCAGCACAAGCATGGAGTCGTAATTCAAAAGATTTTTACCGACTATATCCTTCTTCATTCTCGCACCGTTCTCGACGGGTATCTCCGCGTCGGGGCCTTCGGCATCCATTAAATCAAAATCGAAATAGTCCTCCCAGCCATGCTTTTTGATAAGCTTCAAATGCTTCGGCGTGGTGTTTCTTGCGCCGTCGTAAGCGGTGTTGCACTCAACGGCAGTACCCTTTACAGCGTCAACTATTCCCTTCCAGAAGTCGGGCTTTAAGAAATTTTGATTGCCCTCCTCACCCGAATGGATCTTCACG
This sequence comes from uncultured Clostridia bacterium, assembly GCA_947591315.1. Taxonomy (GTDB): domain Bacteria; phylum Bacillota; class Clostridia; order UBA1381; family UBA1381; genus Hominilimicola. The sequence goes on along the minus strand of CANQDD010000017.1, from coordinate 31,809 downwards.
GCGACCTTACCCGCAAGCTCCTTGCCGACCGCGTTATACAGCCGTATAACCTCGTCGGGCGTTATATTTTTTGAAAAGTAAACCTTCGCGCTCATAATTATCTCCTTTCGCTTAGCTTAATATCTGCAATATCTTCCATTATTATAACACGTCTGTCAGCCATTGTCACGCTTTTTTCGTATTCGTTTACGCGTTTTATCCGTCCCTCGGCTGTCACGTACGCGCCGCCCGCCTTTTTGCCGTCCGGCACGAAGTACGTTATCGCGGCATACGGCTTTTCGCGTATATTTTCGGCAAGCAGCATAAGTTTTTCGTTTATGACCTCTTTTTCACTCTCCGAAAGCTCCGTTTTTTTATCGGTGAGCCTCTGCATTTCGCTGACCTCGCCGTCAAAGCCCACAAGCGCCATAAACGGCGAAAACTGCGCCGCCCTGTCAGCCATTGACATATGCGCGTGCTTTTTTGAGATGTGGTGCGGGAGGTTTATTATATCGTCGTATCTCACGCCTTATGACCTCCAATCTGCCTGTTGCGGTCCATGGCGGTGCCGCCCTCCTCCAAATTCATACCCTTTATGACGGCGTTTTTGCCGTACTTTTTCTTTATGTCCAACAGCGCGTGCTGCATATTTTTCTCTTTTATCTCGGCGCGTTTTTCCGCTTCGCGCCTTTTATCCTCCTCACCGTAATCGGTGAAAAGGTCAAGTTGCTCGTATTCCTTTTTCGGCGGCAGACTGTCCTCGCTCACGACGCGCTCCGCGACAAGGTTCACGCGTCTTATGAGCAGCTTCGGATCAATTATTCTGTCGTATAATTCCATAACAGCGTCCGTTATAAGCCGCGTTGACGATGTTTTACAGCCGAGATTTACCGTACCGTGCGCGTGCTTCGGCACTTTTCTGCCGTAGTGGTCGGTCGTGACCTCACCCTTGTACGCGCGGCGTTTTTCGTCGGTCGAGAGATTTTCAATGTCATATCCCACGGTCAGCACCATACGGTCGGTCACGAGCCGCTTGTCCACCAAATCGAGCACGAGCAGGTCTGCCATTTCGCGCACGATGAGCCTTCCCTTCACCGCGTCATACGGGCAGTGAAGCACCTGCCCTGAGCCGACGGAATGATTTTCCGGCTCGTACGCCCGCACGTCCCCGACGGTACACGGTTCCCAGCCCCACGCGTGGTCGATCAGGAGTTCCGCGTTCACGCCGAACAGCTTGTACAATAAGTCCTCGTTGTAAAATTCGTTCGGCTTGCCCAAGGAGCAGCGCGCCACGTCGCCCATGGTATACATACCGTTTTTTTCCAGCTTGCGCGCGTAGCCTCTGCCGACGCGCCAGAAGTCGGTTATCGGTCGGTGTTCCCACAATATGCGGCGGTACGACATTTCGTCAAGCTCGGCAATCCTCACGCCGTCGCTGTCCGGCTCGATATGCTTCGCCACAATATCCATCGCGACCTTCGCGAGATACAGGTTTGTACCGATACCCGCCGTGGCGGTTATGCCCGTGGCTTTAAGCACCTCGCGCACCACCTTTACAGTCAAGTCGCGCGGCGACAGTGCGTATGTTTTGAGGTAGGACGTAACATCGATAAAAACCTCGTCCACCGAGTACACTATAATATCCTCGGGCGCGAAAAACCGCATATATATGCCGTATATCCGCTTGCTGTACTCCATGTAAAGCGCCATGCGCGGCACAGCCGTAATGTACGACACGGCAAGCGACGCGTCGTTTTTAAGCTCCGTATCGTCGAACGACTCGCCCTTAAAAGCGCCATTGGGCGCGGATTTAAGGCGTTTAGCGTTTACCTCCTTAACCTTAGACACGACCTCGAAAAGCCGCGCTCTGCCGGGTATGCCGTAGGCTTTAAGCGACGGCGACACCGCGAGGCATATCGTCTTTTCGGTGCGGCTCTCGTCCGCGACGACGAGATTTGTTTTGAGCGGATCAAGTCCGCGCTCGGCGCATTCCGCGGAGGCGTAGAACGATTTCAAATCTATCGCTATATATTTTCTTTCCATTGTCCCGCCTCCGTCCGTGAATTACCAGAAAAGCAAATCGTTGCCGCGCAGCTTGTAAAGCGCCTCGGCAAAGAAGTAATCGCCGTATATTATCGGTATGTGTCTGCCGCACTCACGCGGATACGCCTCCGTTCCCATTTGCAGAACAGAGTCGTTACCGTCGGTAAAATCGCAGTATTTTTCGAGCGCTTTAAGTATTTTAAGAGCCGCGGCGAGGTACATTTTCTTCTCGTACCCGCCGACATTGTTCGCAATCTCTATAAGTCCGCACGCGGCGCACGCTCCGGCAGTCGTGTCGATTATCGTCTCGTCCGGCGCGCGGAAGTCCGAGCGCGGCACGTAACCGGTAGCCGCGACAGCCGCGATAAAATAGTGCGCGGCCTTTTTCGCGGTGTCGAGATATATTTGTTTGCCGGTGCGGATATAGCTCAAAACGTAGCCGTACACCGCCCAGCTTTGACCGCGCGACCAGGACGAGCCGGTTTCGTAGCCCTGACCGCCGATACTCTCTATGACCTCGCCCGTTTTAAGGTCGAGATTTACGATGTGGTTCACCGAACCGTCGTCACGGATATGCGTTTTCAAAAGCGTGTCGGCGTGGTTCTCGGCGACATAGCGGTAACGCGGATCGTCATGCTCCGCGCCCGACATGTAAAGGAGCGGTATGTTCATCATGCTGTCGATAATGACCCAGCCCTTGTTGTCGTCGCCGTTCCACGAGCGGATAAACTTACCCTCCGCGTTGTAGCGCGCCATGAGCGTGTCAGCCGCGTACAAAACGCGCAGCCGCGACTTTTTGTTGCCCGTAATGCGGTAGTTCGCGCCGCTCGACAAAAGCCACATAAAACCCACGTCGTGGTGGAGCTTGTCGTACTCCTCAAACGCCGCGTCAAGAAGCTGCTCGGCTCTTTCAGCCGTTTCCCTGTAACGCCCGTCATGCGTGTCAACGTACATGAGCCACATAAGCCCCGCCCAGAAGCCGTTCGTCCACCACGTAACGTCGTCCTTTACCATATCGTTATGCACGCCGTTCACGGCGGTGTACGGTATTTTGTTTCTGCTGCGCACGCTCACGGTTTTGAGCTTTTTATCAAGCTTTTCCCACGTTTCGTTTACCCACGCTCTGTCTGTGCCGCTTAAATTATACATCATTTATCCTCCCGTTTAGCCGACAGCGCCGCGCCGACTATTCCCGCGTCATTGTACAGCTTCGCTATTCTTATTTCCGTTTTCGGCATGTGCTTGTTGTAGTCGTTCTTTTCGACATATTCGCGTATCGGCAGGAGCAGCCCGTCACCCTCGCGGCTTATTCCGCCGCCTATCACGAAAATCTCCGGCTGAAATACGTTTATCATATTGCACACGCCGACCGCAACGGAACGTATATACTGCTCCTTGACGAGCCTTGCCGCCTCGTCGCCCTCCTTCGCGCACTCAAACGCCGTTCTGCCGCTCACGTGTCCGCGTCTGCGCGCCCAGTCGTTTATGAGCGAACGCGGGTATCTTTTGCGCGACTCCTCCGTCAGCGCCTTTAGAGCCGTTACAGACGCGTACATTTCAAGGCAGCCGCGTCTGCCGCAGGTGCATTTTTTGCCGCCCATGACTATCGTCGTGTGACCTATTTCCGCGCCCGCGCCGTTAAAGCCGCGGTATATCTTGCCGTCCAGAATTATACCGCCGCCCACGCCCGTGCCGAGCGTCATAAACACAAAGCTCGACGCGTTCTTGCCCGTCGCGATATACTCACCGTACGCCGCCGCGTTCGCGTCGTTTTCGAGGTTTACCGGAAGGTCGAAGTATTTCCGCATTTCGGCGGCTATCGGCGCGTGATCCATTTTAAGGTTGTTCGCGTACACCACCATGCCGCGCGAATTATCCACCGTCCCCGGGCTGCCTATGCCTATCGCTTTGACCTCGCTCATGCTGTGACCGCTCTCGCGCGCCACGCACCTCGCAAGAGACGCCATATCGCGCACTATTTCCTCATAGCCGCGCTCGCGGCGCGTCGGCGCGCTGTCCTTTTTTATTATCCTGCCTCTCTCGTCCACAAGTCCGACGGCAATGTTCGTGCCGCCCAAATCAATTCCTATATACATTGCAAAAACTCCTTATACCTGTATTATGTCACAAACCGCGCCGTTTGTAAAGCAGGTCGTAGCCGTACTCCGCGTCAAGCTCGTAGCCGTCCCCGATTATCTTCAAAAACTGACTGCTCTTTATTATATCTATATTGTGTATCACAACCCACTTCGGCGGCGTTTCAAGCATAAATTCGTTGATCTCGCGCCCGAACTCCGGGTAATGACCTGCCCACGACTCCTGAAGCGTAAAAAGCCTGAAGCACGGCATTATATCCGCCTCCAAAAACCACGCCGCGGCGACGTCGTAGCCGAACACGCTGTCCCTGTCCTCCTCCGGTATGCGCGCGGAGAGCGTTTTCGCGCTGCGGTACACGTCGGTGTGAGTGTCGCCGTACTCCTCCGGCGACTGCTGCCTTTGAAGCAAATCAGCATAATGCGCGACATTTCCCGACATATTCACAAAATATCCCGACAGCGGGAACATCATCGCCACGCACAAAAGCACCGACCAGAACGTTATATGCCGCGTCGCGATGAAAAAGAACACGGCGCAGTAAAGCGATATGAGCGGTATGAGCGTCGTGTAGTAGTGCGTGTACGCGAAGCCCATGAGCGCCGGTATAAGCGCGAACACAGACACCGTCGTTATGAGCGACGCCACCTTCGCGCCGAGCCTTTTCGCGAATATGAGCGATATAACCACAAGCGCGATTATCGGCAGCGTCCAGTTGAGAAGCACCGACAGAAGCGAAGTCGTCTGCTCCGCGCCCTCGGCGGCGTAGAGGAAGTTAAACGTAAACGTCGCGAAAATCATGTCGCCCAGAAGTCCCTTTGCCGCGAAAAATATACATACGGGCACGGCGACAGCCGCCATACCGCCTATCACTGCGGCAAGGTTTATTAGCGCGCTCTTTGCGCGTCCGCTTATAAATTCCGTCACAAGCGTCACGAGCACAACCCCGCCTATCATAACGCCGTTGTTTATGCGTATGAACGCGCAGACGGCGAAGCACGCGCCGTAAACCGCCGAGTAAAGCGGAGGGTGCGGCTCGTTTTCGGCTATCGCGAAATACTTTACCGCGAAATATATCGGTATAACGCACATGAGCATGCAGTATTCCTCGCTCAAATTTCCGTCGCTTATCGTCGCCGCGAACGCGAGTATCGTAAAAACGACGCAAATAAGCGAACGCACGGTTTTGGTAAAAATTCTTGCCGTCTTATACATAAATATTGCCGTGAGCGACAAAAATACGCACTGCACGATAAATACGCCGCTCTTTCCGCCTGTGAGCGCAAAGCCGAGCGCGTTAAGATAAAACAGTATCGGTCCCTTGTGGTCAAAAACGTCGCGGTACACGCTGCGTCCCTGCGTTATCGCCTTGCCGACTACCATGAAAATGCTTGAGTCGCCGTCGCAGTAATCGCCGTACAAGGGACTTGTGGACGCCGACAAAAGCAGCAGAAACGCCACGCAGAACGCCGACAGCAAAATATATATCACCGTTCGCCTTATAAGATATTTGCGGTAATCTCCGTCCTGAAGGCGCGTCGGATCGGGCAGACGGATAAATTTCTTTTTCCCGATTTCCCCCGCCTTGATTATTTTATCCATGCTTATCTGGTACTTTACCTCTTTTTTTGCCATACTTACACCTCCGGCAGTATATCATATAAATAATATCACGCGCCGCCGCCATATTCAATTTACGTCATATTACATTTTTCTAAAAATAACATAACATAAGGGGTGCGGCGTTTATTTTTATTGAAAAATACGGAATAATATGGTACAATATTTCTAATGGTATAAATGTTTGCCGGTAAGGAGGTAAGTATGGCTGAAATACGGAATTTCAAATGTCCGTGCTGCGGCGCAGCGCTTGTATTTGACGGCGTTTCGCAGACGCTTGACTGCTCGTCGTGCGGCAACAGCTTCGAGGTCGAGACGTTAAAGCAGCTCGACGAGTGTACGGGTGAGACGGCAAAGGAATCAAAATTCGACTGGGAGCATTACGAGCCGCGCAGCTACGAGCCCGACGGCGAAATCGACCTTGCGTCGTATTCCTGTCCGTCGTGCGGCGCGGAGATAGCGGGCGACAATAATCTCGGCGCGACGATATGCCCTTACTGCGGCAATTCCACGATAGTAAAGCGCAATTTCGAGGGCACGCTCCGACCGGATTACATCATTCCCTTTAAGACCGACAAAAACGGCGCGATGAGGGCGTTTGAAAACGCGTGCGCGAACGCTCCGTTTCTGCCGAAGGAGTTCAAGGATAAGCGCGTGGTTGAGAAAATGACGGGCGTGTACGTGCCGTACTGGATGTTCGACTGCGACTGTGAGGCAAGCGCGGTATTCAACGCGACGCGCGTTTCGGCTTGGTCGGACGGTCGGTTCGACTACATAAAAACGGATTTCTACAAGCTTATCCGCGCCGGAAATATAGGCTTCACAAACGTCCCCGTGGACGCGTCCTCAAAAACCGACAACAGGTACATGGAGGGCGCCGAGCCGTTCGACTGCGGCGCGGCGGTTGACTTTAACGCTGGATATTTGTCAGGCTACCTTGCCGACAGGTACGACGTAAGCGCGGACGACAGCATTGAGCGCGCGAACGAGAGAGTAAAAAACACCGCGGCGAGCATACTTAACAGCACCGCCGCAGGCTTATACGCGACGGTAATTCCCGAAAGCTCGCGCGTGAGCTTTTCGGGCGGTAAAATACGGTATTCGCTGCTCCCCGTATGGATGCTGAATATTAAGTATATGGATAAGATGTATAAGTACGTCATAAACGGGCAGACCGGCAAGGTGTCGGGTGAGTTTCCGACGAGCAAGACTAAAAAAGCCCGCTTTTTCGCGGCTGTATTCGGCGTGACCTTCGCCGTATGCGCGGCGTGCGTCTGGGCGTTCACGAATTTTATGTAAGGGGGACGCTGTGATGAAAAAAAGAATTTTAACGTTCCTCGCGGTCATATTTACGCTGACCGCCTCACTGCAGCTTACAGTCCTCGCCTACAACACACCCGTCACGGACGAGGTCGGCTATCTTACACGGGACGAAATTAACGCGCTGAACTCATACCTCGAACAGGTCAGAAGCGAGTACGGCATGGACGTGGTCGTTTACATAGAGCAGTCGGCGGGCAGCGACAATGTGCTGCTCCGCGCGGACGACATATACGATTACCGAGGCTACGGCGCAGGTGAAAACCGCGACGGCATAATGATGTATATAAGCATGTATCCGCGCAAATACACGTTTTCGACGTGCGGCGAGGGTATACGCGTATTTAACGACGCGGCGATAGAGCGTCTTACGGAGGTTACGGGCGAATACCTTCGCGCGGGCGACTACTACGACGCTGTCGCGGCGTACGCCGAGGAAGCGTACAGCATGCTCACAGCTGCGGCAAACGGCGAGGTATACGGCTACGGCGAAGGCGCGGCTGACGACTATACAAAGCCCGTTGCGTGGGGGCTTGCGGGGATAATACCGCTCATAGTCGCCGCGCTCACCACGCACGCGCGCGGCAAGGGCATGAACACGGCGCAGTACAACAACTCGGCTGCCGGCTACGTTAACGGCAGTCTGAACCTCACGACCTCAAACGACCTGTTTTTATACAGTTCGATAACGCGCACGCCTCGTATGCAAAACACACCGCGTTCAGGCGGCGGCATGAGCACAACTCATACGTCGTCGGGCGGCACAACGCACGGCGGCGGAGGCGGCGGAAGCTATTAAGAAATTGATCCGCAGCGCGGATTAAAATAAATATTAAATTTACGGAGGGAATAAGCATGAAAAAAACGAACAAGGTGATAGCCGTTTTAGCGGCAATGGTTATGGTACTGGCCCTTGTCGCGGGCTGCGGCAACCAAGCGGCGGACGAGCCGAAGGTTGAGTCCGTTGTGGGGAAATGGTCGGTTGTGTCCGGCGAACTTCAGGGAGAGGAGCTTGATCCCAAAACTCTCGGCTTAGCAATAGCAATGGAATTTAAGGATGACGGTTCCTTTAACCTCGTCGCGACAAGCTCCATGTTCCCCGATGCAGCCGAGCAGAATTTATCCGGCACATGGACACAGAACGGCGATAATGTTACCGTTACCACGAATGACGAGGACGCCAACGGAAAACTTGAGGGTGGAAAACTTACATTTGCGGACGACAACAGAAGCATAATGCTCGAAAGAGACACATTCTAAAAAGGAGATAAGACTATGGGACTTTTAAAAGCCGGAGTCGGCGCGCTCGCGGGTGTACTCGCCGATTCGTGGAGAGATTATTTTTACTGTGATGCGCTTGACGCGGACACGCTCGCGGTAAAGGGAGCGAAGCGCGAGAGTAAGCGCAGCTCAAACAAGCGCGGCGACGACAACATTATATCGAACGGCTCAATCGTCGCGGTAAACGACGGTCAGTGCATGATTATCGTTGACCAGGGCAAGGTCGTCGAGGTCTGCGCCGAGCCGGGCGAATTTGTGTACGACACATCGACCGAGCCGAGCCTGTTCTACGGCAATCTGAAGGAAACGATTAAAGCAACCTTCGAGCAGCTCGGCAAGCGTTTCACGTTCGGCGGCGAACCCGCGAAGGATCAGAGAGTGTACTACTTTAACACAAAGGAAATCGTCGGCAACAAGTACGGTACGCCCAGCCCCGTGCCGTTCCGTGTCGTTGACAGGAACATAGGTCTGGACGTTGACATTGCTATCCGCTGCCACGGCGAGTACTCGTACAAGCTCACAGATCCGATTTTGTTCTACACAAACGTGTGCGGCAACATATCGGACGCGTACAAGCGCGACGCGATCGACAGTCAGCTTAAAACGGAGCTGCTTACCGCTTTGCAGCCCGCGTTCGCGAAAATTTCGGAAATGGGCGTGCGTTACAGCGCGCTGCCCGCTCACACAGCGGAAATTTCGCAGACGCTCAACGAGATATTGAGTAAAGAGTGGCGCGAGAGACGCGGTATAGAAGTCGCCGTATTCGGAATATCGAGCGTAAACGCCTCCGAAGAGGACGAAAAGATGATCAAGGAGATCCAGCGCAACGCCGCTCTGCGCGATCCGAGCATGGCTGCCGCGCACCTTACGGGCGCGCAGGCACAGGCTATGCAGGACGCGGCGAAGAACGAGGGCGGTATGGGCGCTATGGGCGGATTTTTCGGCATGAACATGGCGAACAACGCCGCAGGCAGCCAAGCCGCGAACCTGTTCGCAATGGGACAGCAGCAACAGCAGCAGTCCGCGCCCGCAGCGGGCGGCTGGAAGTGCGAATGCGGCACGGAAAATACCGGCAAATTCTGCTCGAACTGCGGCAAACCGCAGCCGACCTCGTGGAAATGCGAGTGCGGTGCGGAAAACACGGGCAAGTTCTGCTCAAACTGCGGCAAACCCAGGCCCGAGGGCTTTACGTGCGCGAAGTGCGGCTACACCGGCACGGGCGCGGCTCCGAAGTTCTGCCCGAACTGTGGGAACGCGTTTTAATCCGCAATAAACATAACAAAAACTGTGTCAGTCCGGGGGTATGTGGCTGACACAGTTTTTTATTTGCCGCCGCGTGGCGGTTGTCGTATTCAGTTTCCGGTAATAAGACGCTTCGCCTTCTGCACAAGCTCCACAACGCCGAAGCGCACTTCAACGTCCCTGCCCGTACCGGTGATTATATCGTAGGAGTCGGCGTTAAGCTCACTTTTAAGGCGTTTGTCGCTTTCCTCGCTCAATTTACCGCCGCTGCCTTCGGTAAAGCACATCGGCGGGTACATCACGCACCACCAGTTTTTACCGCCGCCGCTTCCGAGCACGACGCGCACGCCGTAATATTCGCCCTCCGGCAGCGTTATACCGTCGTACTCCTTGCGCGGAAAATAAAATTCTCCGTACTCCGCGCGCGACGTGTATGTAAAGCCGTTTTCGCGAAGCGTCTCGTCCGCGATGCGCTCGATTTCGTCAAGACTTTTTGTTATTTTCTCCCTGCTCTCGTCTATATCCGCGCTTTGAAGCTTCTCACCCACCTCGCTTATAACAGCGTCGCGCACCTTGAGCTTCACGCTCTGCGCGTCCGCGTCGTCACTGTCGGCAATTATGTGCAGGCGGATAAGGTTGTTTTCAAGGTCGCCGTGAACCGCGTCGGAATACGACGTGACGGCAGCCGTCATAATAAGCGCTGTAAAAAACGCAGCCGTAATCTTTTTCATTCATTTTCTCCCCGTTTTTGTGATTTTACTTTAAGTATTGACAAATCCTTGAATTTAATACATATTTTCTTTTTCGGCGATAAATACTAAAGAAAAAAAGTAAAAGGAGTTTTATAATGGAAAAAGTAAAAAGTGTGCACGTATGGCTTTACGCCGTGCTTATCGCCGGACTTATCACCGCGCTCGTTTGGGGCGCGGCATCGTCAAAGGACGCGAAGGCTCTTGAGATCTCAAACGAAAACGCATACAACCGCGCGTTTTTCGAGCTTACCGACCATGTGTCGAACATCAACAACTATTTAAGCAAGGCGCGTCTCGCGAACGGCGCGTCGTCGCTCGCGAAAATTTCGGGCGACATATTCCGCGAAAGCACGTCGGCAAAGGCTTGTCTCGGTCAGCTTCCAACGTCGCAGGTACAGCTTGACAACACCTCGAAATTCCTCTCGCAGGTAGGCGACTACACGTACGTGCTGTCGCAGAACATGATCAACGGTCAGTCGCCGTCGGACGAGGAACGCGAAAATCTCGCGAAGCTCAACGAATACGCGTCGGATTTGAGTGAAACGCTGACGGAAATCCAGAGTAAAATCACGAGCGGCGAAATACACATTTCGGAAAAGGACGGTAAAGGCATCATCGGTGAGGAAACAGCCGAAGCCGCCGGTGAGGATATTTTTGCCGACCTTGAAAACGTCGAAAAGTCGTTTGAGGATTACCCGTCGCTGATATACGACGGACCGTTTTCGGAGCATATAGAGAACCGCAAGCCCGCGCTGCTCGAATACGCCGACAACATCTCGCAGGCGGACGCGCTCAAAAAAGCCGAGCAGTTCCTCGGCGGCAACGGCGGCTCGCTCGTATTTTCGGGGCTGTCGGAAAACACGCCCGTACCGGCGTACACGTTCACGAAGGACACCGACAACGGTCAAATCTCGATAAGCGTCACGCGCAAGGGCGGTTACATCCTGTCCTACCTCAACAGCCGCAGCGTCGGCGACGCGCTTTTGACGGTTGACGAGGCGACGGAGCGCGCGGCACAGTTTCTGCAGACGAACGGCTTTTACAGCATGCAGCACAGCTACTATGACAAGCTCGGCTCAATCGCCACGATCAACTTCGCGTACGTGCAGGACAATGTGACGTGCTACAGCGACCTCGTGAAGGTGCGCGTCGCGCTCGACAACGGCGAGGTTATCGGTATCGAGACGAACGGATATATCATGAACCACACCGAGCGCTCTCTCGCCGAGCCGAAGCTTACGATGGACGAGGCGCAGTCGTATGTTTCGACCGGTCTTGAGGTAAGCGGCAAAAAGCTCGCGCTCATACCGAAGGACAGTATGCGCGAGGTGCTGTGCTACGAGTACGCAGGCGCATTCGCTGGTAAGAATTTTCTCGTGTACGTCAACGCCGACACCGGCGCGGAGGAGGAAATATTTATCCTTATCGAAAGTCCCGAAGGCGTGCTGACGGTGTAAGGCACGGAATTTCGGCTTAAAGGTCTGTGTGGATTTGTGTTTCGCGTCATGTCGGCAGCGAGTGATTATCCCCCTCCGATATGACGCTAACCACAAATTTATGCCCGCCTCCGCAATTTATTTTGTAATTTTTCAAAAAAGTTCAAAAAAACTCTTGCATTATTAACCAAACTATGTTAAAATACTGCTTGATGTTTTGAAATGCTATTCAGGAGGTGTAGGAAAATGGCAAAATGCGATGTTTGCGGCAAGGGCGTAACCTTCGGTATAAAGGTCAGCCACTCGCACAGACGTTCAAACAGAACCTGGAAGCCGAATGTTCGTAAGGTAAAGGCTATCGTAAACGGAACTCCGAAATCTATACACGTATGCACACATTGCCTTCGCAGCGGAAAGGTAGAACGCGCTTAACTTATGAAACAGCGGCAGCTTGCCAAAGGGCAGGCTGTTTTTTTCTGCCGCCGGTCACGCGATGAAATTTTTCGGCGAATTTTTACCAAAAAAATTTGCAATTCGCCCTTTTTTATGATAGAATAAATATGTATGGATTTTTACTTGTAACCAAAGGGGTGTCACATTTGGAGAAACTCTTGATAAAGGGCGGTAACAGGCTGCACGGCGAAGTGACCGTGAGCGGCGCGAAAAACGCCGCGGTAGCCATACTTCCGGCGTGCATACTCGTCAAGGACGTGTGCCGGATCGAAAATCTGCCCGATATAAAAGATGTAAAGCTTTTTTTAACAATATTGTCGCGTCTCGGCGCGGAAGTAAATATGATTGACAGAAACACCGTTGAAATCGACTGCACGAACGTAAATTCTTATGAGCCGATGAGGGATCTGACGCGTAAAATGAGGGGTTCGAGCTACCTCATGGGCGCGCTTTTAGGCCGTTTCGCGAAATTCAAGGTGGATCCGCCGGGTGGCTGCGACTTCGGCACAAGACCGATAGACCAGCACATAAAAAGCTTCGAGGTTCTCGGCGCGGAGGTCGACGCTTCGCGCGGCTTCGTAAACGCTTCCGCGGACGCGATACGCGGCGGACATATCTTCTTTGACGTTGTTTCCGTCGGCGCGACGGTGAACGCCATGCTCGCGGCTGCGACGGCTGACGGTCTTACGATTATCGAAAACGCCGCAAAGGAGCCGCACATAGTCGATTTGGCGAACTTCTTAAACAACATGGGCGCGAACATACGCGGCGCGGGTACGGACACTATACGCATACGCGGCGTTAAAGAGCTTCACGGCGGCACGTACGCTATTATCCCCGACCAGATAGAGGCGGGTACGTTTATGATAGCGGCGGCGGCGACGCGCGGCGACGTGACGATAAAAAACGTAATACCGCGCCACCTTGAGGTTATAAGCGCGAAGCTCATCGAGGCTGGCGTAAACGTCGAGGACGGCACGGACAGCGTGCGCGTGTGGGTCGACGAGAATAAAAATCTTCGCCGCATAAACTTTATCGCGCTGCCCTACCCCGGTTTCCCGACCGATATGCAGCCGCAGCTCGTCGCTTTTCTTACGACGATAAGCGGGACAAGCACCGCGAGAGAGGGCGTTTGGGACAACCGTTTCAGATATGTAAACGAATTGAAGCGCATGGGCGCGAACATACGCGTCGAGGGTAAGCTCGCGATCGTTGACGGCGTAGACCATCTGCTCGGCGCGCATGTCAAGGCTACCGACCTGCGCGCGGGCGCGGCAATGATTATCGCCGGTCTTATGGCTGACGGCACGACCGAAATTACCGATATATACCACATCGACCGAGGCTACGAGAGCTTTGAGGAAAAGTTTGCCGCTCTCGGCGCGGATATTCAGCGCGTCACGGTCGTAGACGATATTTTTTGAACCGATTAAAGAGCCTGTCTCATGACAGGCTTTGATTTTGAGGTAGATTATGAACAGATTTGTTTCACTCATAAGCGGCTCGTCGGGCAACGCGACATTCATATCCGACGGCAAAACGAACATACTTATAGACTGCGGAATGTCGGGCTCGGGACTTAAGGAGTCGCTGCGTCTTATCGGCGTCGCGCCGGAAAGTCTCGACGCGCTTTTGATAACGCACGAGCATTCCGACCACACGAAGGGCGCGGGCGTTGTGTCGAGACGCTACGGCCTCCCCGTGTACGCGACGATCGGCACTCACGCCGGTATGGACATAGGCAGGATCGACGACAAAAATATACATTTCGTGCGCGAGGATGTAACGACCGAGGTCGGCACGATCGCCGTAACTCCGTTCGCTATCCCACACGACGCGCAGCAGCCGGTGGGTTTTACGTTCGATCTCGGCGGCGAGCGGTACGCGCTCGCGACCGATATAGGCGTGATGACCGATGAGATTCTGAGCCGTATATCGGGCTGCAAAAAGGTCATTCTCGAGTCGAACCACGACGTGCAAATGCTGCGCTACGGCTCGTATCCGTACCCGTTAAAGCAAAGGATTCTGAGCGACAGGGGGCATCTGTCGAACGACGCGGCTTCAAAGGCGGCGCTGTTCCTTGTGCAAAGCGGCACGGAGCATATCGCGCTCGGTCATTTGAGCAAGGAGAACAACCGCCCCGAAATAGCGATGCTCGAAACGTACAATCTGCTCACCGACGCGGGCGTTGACGTCGGCAGCGACGTGACGCTCAAGGTCGCGGACAGGTACAAGCCGACCGCGCTGTAAGGAGCAGATATGAACATAAATATTATATGCGTCGGAAAAATCAGGGAAAAGTTCTTCACCGCCGCCGTTGACGAATATGTGAAGCGGCTTTCGCGGTTCGCGAAGGTTACAATAACGGAGGTCGCGGATGAGAAAATCCCCGAAAAAGCGTCGGAAAAGGAAATCGAGGCGGTAAAGAAAAAAGAGGGTGAAAAAATCCTCGCGAAACTCGGAAACGAGTACGTTATCGCGCTGTGCATAGAGGGTACGGAAATGCCGTCGGAGGAAATCGCCGCAAAAATCGCAGATATTTCCATGACGTCAAGCGGTATCGCGTTTATAATAGGCGGCTCACTCGGGCTGAGCGATGAGGTCAAGAAAAGAGCGGATATGCGTTTGAGCTTCGGACGCGTAACGCTCCCCCATCAGCTTATGCGTGTCGTGCTTGCGGAGCAGATTTACAGAGCGTTTAAGATAAACAACAACGAAAGCTATCATAAGTAAAGGGGACACTAAAATTTTAGTGTCCCCATTTTAGTGTCCCCATATTTTAGTGTCCCCGTTTTACAGCTCGACTACCGTTTCCACTTCGAGCAGCACGTCCTTCGGCAGACGCGCGACCTCCACGCATGAGCGCGCGGGGTACGGCTCGGTAAAGTATTTCGCGTAAATCTCGTTTATCTTCGCGAAATCGTTCATATCCTTTATAAACACGACTGTCTTTACAACGTTGTCTATACTGCCGCCGGCGGCTTCTATGAGGTTTTTCACGTTCGTGAGAGCCTGCTCCGCCTGCGCCTCAACACCCTCGGGTATTTCGCCTGTAGCGGGGTTGATCGGGATTTGTCCCGACGTGAACAGCAGATTGCCTACCGTTATCGCCTGCGAGTAAGGTCCTATCGCCGCGGGTGCGTTTGTCGTTTTTGTTTCTTTCATTTATATCATTTCCTTTCATTGTATAGTCAATACTAATCTCAGCATGATGCTCAAAAACAAAAAGTAACCGAGCAGCATGGACAGCAGCGCCTTTGACGGCGGCACGGAGTACCATTCCGTTTTGAGCGCCTCATACGTGAGCGCAGCCGTAACAGCCGCGCCGCAGAGTATAAGCGCCATGAGCGTGAGCGGTGACAAAAGGCTCAAAAGCGCGCCTATAATACATACCGCCGTGAACGGTATCCACGCTGTTACGAGCCTTACGCAAAACTGCCAGTACGGAGTGCGGACGCGCACGACAAATCTGCCTATAAGGTAAAATATGCCTGTATACAGGAAGAACATTATAACTCCCGCGACCGCTCCCGACAGAAGCGTCAGTCCTATCCGCGCGATTAGCGGGTAACCGCCGCCGAATCCCATCATTGCCGCCGCGAGCTTAAACGGCCCCACGCCTCCGCCCGCGAGCACAAAATACGCTCCGAGCCACAGAAACGCGCCCATGACCGCCGCAATTATAAGCATTGCCGCCTTGCCGAAGCTCGGCGGGTTCGCGACCGCCTCAACCGGTGAAGCCAGCGACGACAGTATATCGCGCCACACTCCGCCGCGCGGTCTTGTGCCCCTTGCGGCGCGTTTCGCCTTGTAGCGGTTACGCGCACGCTCAAACGGACTGTCCTTTCCTGCGTAGCCCGTTTTGTACGATGTGCCCTGATTTTGAGTATACTGCGTATTTTGTGTGTTTTGATTACTGTTTGCTTCGTTTTTGCCCGTTTCGGACGCGCTCTGCGCATTGCCGTTTCGCCGCATAACGCTTTGCGGACATGTGCACTTTTCGCCCTTCGCGAGCTCTCTGCCGCAATACATACACGTTCTCAACCGTAACACCTCTCAATTATTATAATACAGAATTATATCCCCCGCCGCGCTTCGCGTCAACGTATAAATTGTAAACAATATGTTAATTCGCGCCGTAAAGCCTGCTCTCGAAATCGGCTATATCGCTTAGCTCCTCATTCCGCACGCGATGATAAAGCTTTACCGTCACGCCGTTTATGACCGTTTCGCACTCCGGTACCTCCTCGTAAGCGGTCGCAATATCGGCGTACACCTCGAAGCTGCGCACGGCTTCCTCCAGAACCGTCTGACTGCCGGAAGCGAGATGCGTCTGCGTCGGATACGCGGCAAGCACGTAATTTACGGTATACAGCGCGCTTAAATCCCTGTCGCGCGAGTCTACCTGCGGCAGCGACACGATGTAGTTTTTGCGCGTCTCGTCTATGCCGAGCGACGCTTCGACATTCTTTAATATGTCCTCGTTCAGCGTGAACGACGACGCGAGCACGCCGAGCTTATCGCCCTCGGGCACTGTTTGATCGAGCTTTTGCTTAAGCGCGAGTATCTCGTCCGTGTCGGTGCGCCGTTCGGGTACCATCGAAAAGGTCGGTATGACCGCGAAACCCTTTATCTCCTGTATATTATGCGGCTGGGTACGGGGTATATACACAAATACCGAGTGCAGCAGCGCGAGCGCGCCGAGTCCCACGAGCATCCACTCCTTCGTTATATGCCGTATCACTATGAGCGTAATCATTATGAGCGACGGTATATACAGAAGAAGATGCTGCTGTCCGTGCGTCTGCGTCGAAATGAACATCACAAGGCACACAACCGCCTGCAGCCACATAAAGACCGTTCTCGTCTCCTTTTTCCTCACGTAAGCCGCCACAGAGCTTACGGCGAGTACGATTAAGAGAAGCAGTCCGAAATATCTCATTATAAGCTTAAAGTCAGTCATCGCGGGGAATTTGTAGCCCGCGTACAGATTGCCGTAGTCAGCCATAAGTTTATATATCACAAAGTCCGTAAAGCCCAGTCCTATTATTGCGGCAAACGTCAGTAACGTTATAACGGGCGCGTACCATTTGCGCCTGAAAATCGCGCTGTCGGCTACCATAGCCACAATAAACGACACCGCGTAGAACGCGAAATACCGCCGCCACAGCACCGCAAGCGCAAGCAGCGCGCCTATGAGAACGTACCTTAAAGGGTTGTCCTTCGCGTCGTTTTTGGGGTAGTACGCGTAATACGTGATAAGGCATATCAAAAGCGCGCCGACGTCCACAAAACCGATAAACGTCAAAAACGCCATGCATGGGAACAGCAGCGCCGTTATGACAAGCGCAATCTTCGGCGCTTTGCTCACCTTTTTCGCGAGCAGGTAAATCATAACGTACGACGGCAGCAGGTACATGTTCACAAGTCCCAGCACATACACGAGCCGCGACTCACCGAACAACTTCATCACCGCCGCCGACGGCAGCGCGGCTATATAGTTGTAGTCCTCCGCCGCGACGGATTTATACACGTTGTTCCAAAATCCGCCCCTGTCCGCCGCGCCCGACGCGATACGGCGCGAAATGCTCCAGTAGGTCGCGTCGTCCCAGAAAAAAATCGCCTTACCGCCGTTTACGTAAAGCACGGCAAGCAAATTAAGCACAGCCGCCGCGATTATAAAAAACAGCGCCGTCCTGTGCCAGTCCTTTATCACAAACTTCTTTTTATCATCCAAATCGTAACGATCTCTCAGTACCGCTCTGAATTTCAAACTTTTAGACCTCCGTTATTCAAACAGCGAAAGTATCTCCTTGTCGGTCAGTGAGGCGAACGTTTCGGTGTTCACTCTCACTATATCGTCCGCGAGATTTCGCTTGTTTTCCTGAAGCTGAATTATCTTTTCCTCGATCGTACCCTTCGCCGCGAGGCGCATTATCTGTACCGCCTTCGTCTGACCTATGCGGTACGCGCGGTCGGACGCCTGATCCATTACCGCGGGGTTCCACCACGGGTCGTAATGGATGACCGTGTCCGCGCCGGTGAGGTTAAGTCCCACGCCGCCCGCCTTGAGCGAAATAAGGAACACATCGCGCTCGCCTCCGTTGAACCGCCGCGAAAGCTCGCTTCTCTCCTTCGACGGCGTGTGACCGTCAAGGTAGAAGTATTCGCACTCCGCCTCGTCGAGCTTTTCGCTTATTATCGACAGCATCGACGTGAACTGCGAGAACACAAGCACGCGGTGACCGGCGCTTCTCGCGTTTGATATAAGCTCCAGAAGCAAATCGAGCTTCGCGCTGTCCTTTTTGTAATTTTCGTCGAACAGCACGGGGTGGCAGCATATCTGTCTCAATCTCATAATCAGCGACAAAATCTTCATTCTGCCCTGTCCGCCCTCTTCGAGATACTCCTTCGTCTGCTGACGCGCGACGGCAAGGTAAGCGGAGTAAACGTCCTTCTGCTCCGGTGTAAGCTCCGCGTAAATCGTGTTTTCTATCTTATCGGGAAGCTCCGTCAAAACGTCGCGCTTCATTCGACGCAGCATAAACGGCTTTATCCTCGCGCGGAACGTGTTCGCCGTCATTTTATCGCCGTCCTTTACGAGCGGCATCTCGTACTTTGTGCGGAACTCGTGCGCGCTGTAAAGGTAACCCGGCATAATAAAGTCAAATATCGACCACAGCTCCATGAGCGAATTTTCAATCGGCGTGCCGGTAAGCGCGAATTTGTGGCGCGCGTTTATCTTCTTCACGCTGTGCGCGCTCATTGTGCGCGGATTTTTTATGTGCTGCGCCTCGTCTATGAAGCAGTAGGAAAACTCCTTTTCGCTGTAAAGCGCTATGTCGCGCCTTAAAAGCGGATACGACGTTATGATAAACTCGTAGCTGTCGATTTCCTTCATGCGTTTTTCGCGCTCGTCCCTCACGCCGTCGATTATGAGCGACTTCGCGTCGGGAATAAACTTGTTTATCTCGTTCTGCCAGTTGTAGAGAAGCGCGCTCGGCGCGACTATAAGGCACGGCTTGTCGGGCTTTATGCCGTGAATGTACGCGATTACCTGAAGCGTTTTACCCAGTCCCATATCGTCGGCGAGTATACCGCCGAAACCGAGATACGCAAGCTGTGTGAGCCACTCCATGCCGTCACGCTGGTACCCTCTTATTACGCCCTCGAGATTTTCGGGCACCGCCGGTTTTATCTTTTTCATGTTCTCCATAAAGGCTACAAAGCTCTTGTTTTTCTTTACGCTGTCGAGCGAGTTTAGGTAGAGCGCGTGGTATTTCGGCACCGTCTTTGTGCCGACGCGCAGATCCTCATACGTAAAATCGAGCTGATTGAGCAGGTTGAGCGTGCCGAGCTGTCTGCTGTGCTCAAGGTCTATAAAGCTGCCGTTCGACATGCGGTAAAAGCTTTTTTTCAGCTTCACCGCGTTTAATATTCCGCTTATCTGCTCGTATGACAGGTTGCTTTCAAAGCCCGCCTCGAGAAGGTCGATATGCGACATATAGCTTACCGACGCGCGTATCGGCACGTCATCGGTGATCGTGAGGCTCTTAAACCTGTCGGAGAAGAACAGTCTCGCCATTTTTTCAAGACGCGGTATTTCGTCGGAAAGGAATATGTAAATATCCCTGTCGGAGTACAGCGAAAGCGTGCCGTTATCGTCCGCGAACGACGCGAACGAGGACATAACGGCTTTCTCGCTCTCAAAATCGCGCACGACGATTTTGCCGTCCGCCGGAGCGTCCGACGGCAGCTTTACCGATAAATTGCCGTACTTCGCAAGCACGACGGCTGTTATGCCGTTGTCAATCGTGTCAAAATATATCTCAAAAAACGGCTTTTCGCTTATTACGAGGTCGTCTATTCCGCGCGCGATAACGCCGTGCCTGTCTCTAAGGTGCGGCAGCACGTGCGTGGCGAACAGTATTGAGTTGTCGCCGCGGAAGCTTAGCTGCGTCCTTCCCTCGGACGCAAGTGCGCGGTATATCGGCATAAAATAGCCGCGCCACTCCGCGTCGGTGCGGTATATGGTGTTCTCGTACAAAAACCACTCTCCGCCGCGTGTCAGCGCAAAGCCGCGCTCGCTTACCGACATGGTGATCTCGCCGTCGCCGCCGTCTATATCTATTATAATATCGGGATTTTCGTCTGCTATACGCACTCTGCCGAGCGTCATACCGTCGAACACAACGCTGTAATCAACATGCTTCAAAAGCGGGAAAATACGCTGCGCCGCCATTGAGCCGAACGACGCGCGGTAAGCCGCCTTCATATACATCTGCGCCGACGCGCTGCGGCTCTCGTACGTCTCCGCGAGTATTTTTATAAGCTCGTCCTGTGCGGGCGGGAACTCATGCCCGCGCGGATTGTATTTGTTGTAGCGGTCAAACTTGAATTCCTCGCCCTTTATATACTTTTCGAGAAATTCCTCGACGCCGTGCACCTCAATGCCGTCCACTTCAAGCGACATGCTGTAGTCCGCGCCGGCTTTACCCTTGCTTATATAGAAAATAAATTTCGCGTGAAGCTGCTTCTTTGCTTCGGACGCGGAAATATAGTCGCCGCAAAGCTGCATGGCGAGCTTATCGTTCTCGTCGACAAAATCCGCGCCCTCTTCAAGCTCCGTCTGACGCTGCTTCAAAGCCGCGATTATATGCTTGCAGGCGGCGTTCATCGTTTCGTAGTAGGGGCACGTGCAGAAATACTCCGTCACTTCCCCGTCGCCTAGCTTTACATTGACGCTGTAAAGCTCGTCGCCGTCCACCACGGCTGTTATTAAGTTTTCCTCGCGCTTTCTCAGGTGCACCCGCCACTCCTTGAAATATTCAAGACCTCTTTTATACATCGTGGGTGAGCAGATTTTCCTGATCATATTTTCCGTAATCTGCATAATGCCGCCTTTCATCTCTGATGTGTAAATCTTCGGTATCTTATAATTATATCATATTCTCACTGTTTGCACAATAGTTTTTTTGATTTTACTGTGGATTTATTCGGAATAATGTGGTATTATATGAATATATTACCGCAAAAATGAAAATTTGAACGGTACGGACACGGCAATTTTACAGATTTACGAGGGCAATTTTATGAAAAATACAAACGGCGAAAACCCGAAAACAAAGAAATACAAGGTGACGATCTACACCGACGGTTCCGCGTCGGGCAACCCCGGCCCGGGCGGGTACGGGACGATTTTGCATTACGTCATGCCCGACGGTCAAAAACACGAGAAAGAGCTGTCGCAGGGCTATAAGCACACGACAAACAACAGAATGGAAATAATGGCCGCGATAGTCGGTTTGGAAGCGTTAAAGGCGGAATGCGACGTCGTCATTTATTCGGACTCGCAGTACCTCGTAAACGCCTTCAACAAAGGCTGGATAGACGACTGGGTGAAAAAGGATTGGAAAAGGAAGGCGAAGGATCCAGTTAAAAACGTGGATTTGTGGCAAAGACTTTTAAGGGCGATGAACGGTCACAGCGTTCGGTTCCAATGGGTAAAGGGACACAACGGTCACCCCGAAAACGAGCGGTGCGACAAGCTGGCAACCGATGCCGCCGCGGGTGAAGATTTGATTGACGACGTTCAGCAGGACGATGCGGCGAATACGGAGCAAACTGTTTAAGGAGAAACGTTATGGGTAAATTTGACGGAATACTTTTATGCGTCGATTTGGACGACACACTTTTAACGTCCGACAAGCGCGTATCGCGCGGAAATTACGACGCGATAGAATACTTTAAGTCGGAGGGCGGACTGTTCACGTTCGCGACGGGCCGCATACCTATCGGCGCGAAGCCGATAATAAGGCAGATCATGCCGAACGCTCCGGCTGTGTGCTTTAACGGCGGCTCGATATACGACTTTGAGAAGAAGGAAACGCTTATGCTGCGCACGCTTGACAAGGGCGCGCTCGACGCCGCGCGGTACATAGACGAGACGCTTCCCGACGTCGGCATTGTGGTCTGCACCGCCGACAAGGTTTATTTCTGCAAGGTGAACGATATTGTTCTCGAGCATCAGCGGCTTGAGGAGCTTCCCGATAACTTTGTCGGTTATGAGGAGATAGGCGAGGACCGGACAAAAATTCTGTTCATGACGGAGGAGGAAAATATGTCCGTGCTGCGCGAAACGGTAGACAGCGCGCCTTTTGCGGACAGCTACACGTTCGTAAAGTCAAGTCCGTGGTATTACGAGCTTCTGCCGAAGGGCGCGGACAAGGGGACGGGGCTTTTAAAGCTTGCGGAAATGCTCGGCATACCGACGAATCGCGTCATAGCTGTCGGCGACAACGAAAACGATCTTGACATGATCAAGGCGGCGGGTACGGGTATCGCTGTCGCGAACGCTGCCGGCAGCGCTAAAGCCGCGGCTGATTACGTGACGCGCGAAAGCTGCGACGAGGACGCGATCGCCGCGGTGATACAAATGATAGAAAACAAACGCATATAAAAATAATCCCTCGGTTCAATAACCGAGGGATCATTTTACTCCGAAATCAATCTCTTATACGCTCTGCCGGCGGATTTTATTACGATGCCGGGGTTACGGTAGCGCATAGCCTGAAGTATTTTTATAATATCCTTCGTGCCGAACTGCACTATCGGCATATAGCAGCAGTCGCCGTCGTGCGTCTCGACATAGAAAATATCCATTGACGAAATGGTGCGCTTGCGGTAAAAATCCCTGCTGTTTTCAAGCGCGCGTATATTTTTCGCAAACGCCGTATCGCTGCTCGTGTTGCGCTTTATGTAATTCTTTGTGCCGATAATAATCGTGCGTATCTCGTTTATTGGTATTTCGAGCGTCTTTGTTTTCGCCGGCACAAATTCGCTTAATATCTTGATTTTGTAGCCGTAGTCATACGGAAGAAAATCGTTCGACCAGTTTTTCATATAAAGGTTTACCGTGTCCGTCGATATTGACGTGGTGAAAATGGTGTTCACGCGTATGATTATGTATGTGGCGAGCAGAATCATCGCTATGATCCACGCAGCCATAAACAGGAATTTCCTCTGCGCGATACTCACCACAGCCATCACAAGCGAGAAAACCGTCAGCAGCGCGCATATCACTATAATGACTGCGTTTGTGCGCCTGTAGCGCGGATTTGTACACGCCTTTAACTCGGTTGCCATATTATGTACCCCCTGAAATTTAATAAACGCGTCTTGCGCCCGCATATTCACTGCGGTAATAATCCGTGTCTATCGACTGGTATTTCACAACATCTCCCGTATGCGGAGCGTGGATCATCATGCCGTCGCCGGCATATATGCCCACGTGATGAATGTAACCGTTCTGTTCAAAGAATACAAGGTCGCCGGGCTGCAGCTCGTCTCGGTTCACGCTTACGCCGTTTTTAAACTGCTCCTCGGCTACGCGGTCAACGCTTATGCCGAGCGACTGCATGACGTACTGCACAAGTCCCGAACAGTCAAAGCCGTTGGGCGAAGTGCCGCCCCAAACGTACGGAGTACCGAGGTACTTCGCCGCCTCGCTCACAATCGCGCTGCCTACGGTTCCGTCGTACTTGACGCTGTGCTGCTGCGTGATTGTCGGGTCGCCTGTCGTGAACTCCGGCTTAGCACGGTACTCGTCAAGCCGTCTGTAACCGTTCGTCGCCTTAACCTGCTTGCGTATAATCTTTTTCTTCGTTACGGTTTCTCCGTCCTCCTCCACGTCCACAAGCTCCTCGTCGTAGAAATAGAGAAGTCCCATTTCCTCATCTTCGTAGATGTAGTAATATACCTCGTCCCTGTCAAGGATTATTTCACTTATAACCGGCTCGGGGATTTTCGCCGTAAACGTTACGCAGTCCTGCGCCTTTACAACATCCGTGCCGCGTCTGAGAGCCGACACGTACAGGAAGTATTTGCCGCCCTCGAGCCCCTCTATATGAGCCTCGTTCTCTCCGCGCACAACCGTGCTGTAAACGAGTTCGTCGCGCTCGTTGTATATGTCAACTCCGAAATCGTGGTACATATCCGACTGCCACGTTATATCAAGGCAGTCGTCGTCAAGTATGCCCTCGTTGTACGGCGCGATTATGTTCACGCCGCTGTCGTACGCGCTGCCGTAGCTTATGAGCGTATCCTCCGCCGAAAGCGACTCGCCGTTCTCCGTCACGGAGCTTACCGTCAGCAGATAGTCGCTTCCCTCGGTGAAGAGGTCGTGCGGCAGAGTGATGCCCGTACCGTCCGTCACTATGTACTCGTTCACGGCGTAGCTGTCGTTTTCCACGTCGAACGCCTCAATATGGTACTTCTGCGCCGCCTGCATCGCAAGCTCTATCACAATATCGTCGCCGGCGTTGTACGCGTCCTCTGTTTTCGGGGACACAAGCACGGGCGTTGTTACCTCGTCCACGCCGTTTATCTCGTAATTTTCATCGTCAATTTCGGCTTCCGTAATCTCCGGCGCGCTCACCTCGCGCGTTACGTCCGAGATTATGCTTGCCGTCACGCCGCCCCCGTCCTCGTTTAAGGAGCTTATTCCGACCGGCGTTATGTAATCGGTATCCTGCGTTAAAATCCCGCTGTCATCAGCCACAAGCTGGCGGTACACGGAAAACACGTCGTAACCCGTTTTTGTTACCGCGTCGTCATTCTCCGTGCCGATAGCGGTGAGCCACGCCTCACTGCTCAGCGCGCTGTCCTCGGCATATATCATTTTGCCGTTTTTCGCGCGGTTCGCGTTAATCATGTCGAGCAGCAACAGCGACTTTGAACGCTTTACCGCCGCACTCTCGTCCTCGCCGCGGTAGGCGGGATTGTAGAGTATGCTGTCAACCCTGCCGTCGGGCGTAGGATAAAATCTGAAGCAGCGGTCGTCCTCGTAATCGGCGGTGTACACCATGTCGCATCCCGACGTTACGCCGTTATATTCAAAATCCGCGCCGTTTGAAAATACGGCGCATATTCTGTCCGCCTGTACTCCGACCATGAAGAAATTCGTGTAATCTGAATTGTACACGTACCATTCAAAGCCGTACTCCGTCTTGTCTATGCGGTTCGGCTCACCGAAAACGTCCGTAACCGTACTTATATTCGCACCGACCGTTATATCCGCGCCGTCAACCGTTACCGTAACGTCCTTCAAAAATCCGACGCGCACCCTCTCGGTAAGCGCGGCGCACTCGCTTTCGTCAAGCTCCGCCGACGGATCTGTATCGTCGCCGCAGGATATTACTCCCTGCTTTATCATAAACGCGTACGCTATTCTGTTTTCATCGTCTATGTACGCGTTGTTGTAGCACTCGTTAAGTATGCTGTCCGCCTCATCGGAGGAAATCATGTAGCTGTCGTCGGTAAGGACTATCGCCTTATACAGCACCGATATGAAGTCCTGCCTCCTTATGCCCGCGCCCTGTGAAGCGTAATATGTATCGTCGAGGTTTATGTAACCGAGCAGGGCGGCTTTCAAAAGCTCCGTATCTTCCGTTTCAGCTATCGGTTCGGGCGGAATTTGAACCTCCGCGCCCGACAGCGTCTCATACAGCAAAACCGCGTTTGCGAGCGCGTCACGCTCCGTTACGGGCGAGGCGTATGCCGATATGCTCAAAGAAAACGCCGCCGCAATAACTGCCGCCGCCAGCGCCGATTTTGTCAAAAGCTTCAAGCATATCACCTCTTTTACAAACTAATACAGAGTATATTATATCAAAAAATTTTGAAATTGTCTACCTCTTAAATGTTAATTTTTTGTGACATGGCTTATTTAAGCCGTTTTCGCGCAAAATCGAACGTAAAAATACGGCGGTGATTTCTCACCGCCGCACAATATTTACCTAAGCTGCGCTCCAAGTCTGTGTTCGAGCGAGCGTACCGCCTTGTCAAAGGACTTCTGTACCTCCTCGCCCGTAAGACTTCTGTCGGACGCGCGGTATACGACGCTGTACGCCACGCTCTTTTTGTCCTCGGGTATTCTGTCGCCCTCGTACACGTCGAACAGCTTGATGCTCTCCAGATTCTTCGACGACTGCGCTATTATTTCCTCTATGTCCGCGACGGGAACGGTCTTGTCGACCAGAACCGCTATATCGCGCGTAACTGCGGGGAATTTCGGCAGCTCCGTGAATTTGATATTTGTGTTGATGTTTAAGAACACGCTTTCAAAATCGAGTTCGCCGGCGTAAACGGGAGTGTCTATTCCGTACTTTCTGCGCACCGCAGGGTGTATCTCGCCGAACACGCCGAGCGTTTTACCGCCCGCCGTAACCTTCGCGCATCTGCCGGGGTGGAACGTCGGGTTGTCCGTCACAGCCGCGTACTTCACCTTTTCAACCTTCAAATCGGCAAGCAGCGTCTGGACAATGCCCTTTATATCGTAGAAATCGCACTTGTTTCCGTACATGCCGAGCGTGATTTTGTACGGCTCGTCGGGGAGCTCGCCGCCTGTCGGGATAAACACCTTGCCTATCTCGTACAGCTTCGCGGCGGGGTTTCTGTAGTTGTAGTTTCTCGCTAAAATTTCCATCATGCTCGCGATCGTCGTCGTGCGCATAACGGACGTGTCCTCGCCAAGCGGATTTGTGATTTTCACCGTCTTTCTCAAATCGCTGTCCGCGGGAATGTTGAGCTTGTCGAATATCGACGGGCTCACGAACGTATATGTGTATATCTCGTTCATGCCCTGCGCGTTGAGGCTCTCGCCCACCGCGTCCTGCATTTTCTGTCTGTCGTTCTTTCTTCCGCACGTCGCTTCGCCCGAAAGGAGCGTCGTCGGGATTTTGTCGTAGCCATAGAAACGCGCGACCTCCTCCGCGATGTCAGCC
This sequence comes from uncultured Clostridia bacterium, assembly GCA_947591315.1. Lineage (GTDB taxonomy): Bacteria > Bacillota > Clostridia > UBA1381 > UBA1381 > Hominilimicola. The sequence goes on along the minus strand of CANQDD010000017.1, from coordinate 4,806 downwards.
TCGCCCGCGAGGTCGGGTCTGAACGACGGCGGTGTGACCGTCATGTTTTCAAGATCGGTCTTTATTTCGAGCGCGTCAAAAATCCTGACCATGTCCTCCGTCGGAATGTCCGTGCCGAGGAACGCGTTTATTTTGTCGGGTCTGAATGGCAGCGCAGCCATATCCGTGACGTTGCCCATTACATCTATCATACCGCCGACGTTTTCGCCGCAGCCGAGCATTTCGACAAGCTGACACGCGCGCTCAACGGCGGGAACGGTGTTATTGTAGTCGAGACCCTTCTCGTAGCGCGAGGAAGCTTCGGTTCTGAGACCTATTCTCTGCGCCGTAAGTCTTACCGACGCCGCGTCGAACGTCGCCGACTCGAATATAACGGTCGCCGTATCGTCCTTTACCTCGCTGTTGAAGCCGCCCATTACGCCCGCGACCGCTACGGCTCTTTTGCCGTCCGCGATTACGAGGTCGTCCTGCGTGAGCTTTCTGTCCTGACCGTCGAGCGTCTTTATAACCTCGCCGTCGTCGGCGCGGCGGACGATAATCTTGCCGTCCGCGAGATCGCGCAGGTCGAACGCGTGCATCGGCTGACCGTATTCGAGCAGGACGTAGTTCGTAATATCTACTATATTATTTATCGGGCGCACGCCGCAGGCGGTAAGACGCTGCTGCATCCATGACGGCGACGGGCCTATTTTCACGTTCTTTACCATTCTCGCGCAGTAACGCTTGCACTTGTCCGTGTCGAGCACCTCAACGCTTATCGCGTCGTTGATGCTGCCGTCCGTTTCGGTGAATTTCACTTCGGGTATCGTAAACTTCTTGCCGAACGTCGCCGCGCTCTCACGCGCGAGACCGATTATCGAGAAGCAGTCGGGGCGGTTCGAGGTAATCTCAAACTCAACGACCGTCTCGTTCATGCCGAACAGGTCGCGTATATCCTTGCCAATCGGCGTGTCGTCAGGCAGAATCAGTATGCCGTACTCCGGCTCGTAGCCGAGCATTTCCTTTGTTATGCCGAGCTCGTCGTGCGAGCAGAGCATACCGCACGACTCCACGCCGCGCATTTTGCCCTTCTTTATTTTTCCGCCCGGCAAAACCGCGCCCACAAGCGCTACCGGCACGATTATGCCCGCCTTGCAGTTCGGCGCGCCGCAGACTATCTGCAGCGTTTCGCCCGTACCCGCGTCAACGGTAGTGATTTTTAAGTGGTCGCTGTCGGGGTGGTCGACGCAGGTCAGAACCTTGCCCGTAACAACGTTCGTAACGCTGTCGCCGAGGCTTTCGTAACCCTCGACCTTCGAGCCGCTCATTGTCATTTTGTCCGAATATTCCTTCGGCGTAACGTCTATGTCCATGTAGTCGTTAAGCCAGCTTAACGGTAAATTCATAGTGTCATTTCCTTTCAATATTTTTTGGGGTGGTAAATTATGATTTAGGGGTGTATTGGTGGCGTGGACGTAGGGGCGAACCGTGTTCGCCCGCCGCGATGCATTGGGAACGGGCGAACACGGTTCGCCCCTACGGTGAGGCCCCCTTGTCAAAGGGGGCTGTCAGCGAAGCTGACTGGGGGATTCCTTTTTGATTTTACAATGAATCCCTCCACCGCCTTCGGCGGTCCCCCTCCCTTTAACAAGGGAGGCTTACACCTCTAAATCATAATTTACATTCCCTCTATCCCCCGAACAAATCGCTCCAATTCCTTCGGGTTTGTAAACGTATACGCGTTTTTGCCTTCCATACTTTTCAAACGCTCCATCAATTCCAGATTGCTTTTCCGCTTTTTCCGTCCGCCCCAGAACACCCAGCGCAGGAACTCGAAATCTATCTTTTCCTCGCAGCCCTCGCCCATATCGGGACGCGTTTTGCCGCTGTACATTATCCGCCGCTTTATCACGCGGTAAAGGCACAGAAATCTGTTGAAATCGAGGAATATAACCGTGTCCGCCGCGCCGATGCGTTCCTTCCAGAGTATGCGCCTGTAGCTGCCCTCGATTATCCAGCGGTCTTTTTCAAGTTCCTTTCGCACGCGCTCGATTTTGTACTCGTCGCTGCTCTCTACCCAGCCGGGCAGCCAGTGGATCGTGTCAAAATGCAGCGGCTCTATGCCGAGCGCCGCACCCAAGCGTCTTGCGAGAGTCGATTTGCCGCAGCCGGAAAAACCGATTATCATGATTTTGTCCATAATTTAGAATTGACGCAGGAAGCGTAAATCATTTTCAAAGAACAGTCTCAAATCGTTTATATCATACTTACCCATCGCGATTCGCTCAAGACCTATACCGAACGCGAAACCGGAGTAAATCTCGGGATCGATTCCGCAGTTCGCGAGCACCTTCGGGTGAACCATACCACAGCCGAGAATCTCGATCCAGCCCTCGCCCTTGCACATCGGGCAGCCCTTGCCGCCGCACTTGAAGCACGATATGTCAAGCTCCGCCGACGGCTCGGTGAACGGGAAGTGGTGCGGTCTGAAACGCACCTTCGTTTCATCGCCGTACAGACGGTGAATGAACATTTCAAGCGTGCCCTTCAAATCCGCCATCGTAACGCCCTTATCGACCACAAGTCCCTCAATCTGGTGGAACACGGGCGAATGCGTCGCGTCAACCGCGTCGCTTCTGTAAACCTTGCCCGGAGCGATTATGCGTATCGGTGGCTTCTGCTTTTCCATTACGCGCACCTGCATACCCGACGTCTGCGTTCTCAAAACAACGTTGTCGCTTACATAGAACGTGTCCTGCGTGTCGCGCGCGGGGTGGTTCTTCGGGATATTCAACGCCTCGAAATTGTAGTAGTCAAGCTCCACCTCGGGGCCGTCGGCAATCTCAAATCCCATGCCGATAAACGTGTCCTTAATGTTGTTCATTACCTTTGTGAGCGGGTGAAGCTCGCCGCGCTCCTGCGCCCTGCCGGGCATCGTAACGTCGATTACCTCGGCTTTGAGCTTGACCTCCTCGATTTTCGCGGCAATTTCAGCCTTCTTCGTCTCAATCATGCCCTCGACCTGCGAGCGAACCTCGTTCGCAAGCGCACCGATTACGGGGCGTTCCTCGGCTGTGAGCTTGCCCATGCCCTTCAAAACGGCTGTGATCTCGCCCTTTTTGCCGAGATACTTAATGCGAAGCTGCTCGAGTGCGTCAAGGTTCAACTCGCCCGCGAGCGCCTCGTGCGCCGCCGCTCTGATTTCTTCAAGTTTTTGTTTCATCATATTTCTCCTTCCGATTTGGTATAGCGGACCGGTTAATTAGACTGCGTAGGGGCGACCCTTGCGGTCGCCCGTTTTGATGCGGCTTAGCGGGCGACCGCAAGGGTCGCCCCTGCAACATCAATTACGCAGTTTTAATAAACCTAAAAAGCACACTCTGTCCCACATTGGGACGAAGTGTGCTCATATTACTCCGCGGTACCACCCGACTTCCGATTTTACTCGGCGCTCTGTTATGGATAACGGCATTACCCGTCGCGGACTACTTGCCCATGGTTTCACCCGCGCGGCTCCGGAATGAAATTTCGCGACGCGCTCTTACCGCGTAAACTCCCAGCTCATCAATCTACGCTCTCTCTATGGCGAAACGCGCGCTACTTTGTTCCTTCATCGCTTTTCATATTCAATTCGGTGGTATTGTAACATATATTTTTTGAAATTGCAAGGGGTTTTGTAGAAAATATTATTTCCCCTTCATTCAAGTCCGCTGCGTGCCGCGATTTACACATGCCATATCATATACAAAAAAACGCACAAAAGGGCAATTCTGCCGCAAATCACGCTCTAATTCAATATTTTACTCACCCATTCCATAAGCTCCTCGGATTCGTTTACGATAAGCTCCTGCCATATTCCGCCGTAAAACAAGCCGCCGTTTTCATCGGAATTTTTCCTGTTTCCGTACACCCTGTCGGGAGCAAGAAAATCATAATAATTCCACACTGCGCGTGACTTGTTTTCCATTGTAAGCACTCGGTCTTTGCGGTAGCCGAGCGTGCCGAAGCCGGGTATTGACGGGTTCAGGCTCAGCTTTTCGGCGGGTATGTACAAAGCGTTTGATTTATACGCGGTATGCTCGGCGCTCGCGTGAGGGTGCCACGGATATTTTTCAATTTCCGATTTATCGGTAATTATTTCCCCCACCTGCATATACCCGTAAACGGCGTGCAGGTCGGCGTAATCATAAAAGTTTCCGCTTTGGTGCCGTGTGATAAATTTATAACCGTTTTCCGTTTCTCTTACGTGCCTGAACCACCCGAAAAACAGGAATATGTCGCCGACGTCTACGCCGGCGTTTTTAAGAGCAGTCTGCGCCGAGCTTATCTGACCGAACGCGGGCTTCCAGTTCGGAACGGCGGTTTTTCTTATCCCCGGTCTTATATCGGGATCGAGGTGGCAGCGCTCGGCTGAAAATTTCGGATTTATACTTTTTACTATGTCGTAATACGATTTGCCGCCGTACCGTAAATCGCTGAATTTAATATCGTCATTCGACGGAATAGGCAGTGACAGCATCGTGCCGTCCGGAAGTATCGGACTTGCGCATCCGCCGTTTGATTGGTCAAAGCCTTTGCGTGACAGTATTACCTTCATTTTCTCCCTCCTCCGCATGAAAAACAGGTCTTTACCTCTTCCTCCGAATTTTCATTCTCATCGGGAATGTATCCTCCGTTAATCGTTTTCGCGCTGATTATATTATAGGAGGGTTCTGCGTCGGGATTGGGGATCCATTTCGATTTCCGCGCTTCCTCGGCAAACTCGGGGAAATCCTCGTCTACAATGTAGCCTCTGTAATGCTTGTCTATACCGCACTTGCCGCTATC
>CANQDD010000016.1 GCA_947591315.1 uncultured Clostridia bacterium | reverse complement strand
GACAAGCTGCACGTAAATCAAATGCTTTTAAACCTTTTGAGCAACGCGATAAAATTCACGCCCGCGGGCGGAACGGTATCGCTCACGATAGCTCAAAAGCCGGGCGCGCCGAAGGGCTACGCGTCGTACGAGATACATATAAAGGACACCGGCATAGGCATGAGCGAGGAATTTTTGAAGCATGTATTCGAGCCGTTCGAGCGAGAGAGAAACTCGACTGTGAGCGGTATACAGGGCACGGGTCTCGGAATGCCCATAGCCAAGAGCATAGTCGACGCGATGGGCGGAACGATAGAGGTGCAGAGCGAGTGCGGAAAGGGTACGGAGTTTATTATAAATCTGAAGCTCCGCCTCGTGAGCGAGCCGAAGAAGTTCGGACGTATACACGAGCTTGAAGGACTGCGCGCGCTCGTTGTTGACGACAGCTTCACGACGTGTGACAGCGTCGCGAAAATGCTCATGCGTATCGGTATGCGCTCCGAGTGGACGCTGCGTGGCAAGGAAGCGGTGCTCCGCGCGAAACAGGCGGTCGAAATGGGCGACGAGTTTTACGTGTACATAATAGACTGGGCGCTGCCGGATCTGGGCGGACTTGAGGTCGCGAGACAGATACGCTCGATAGTCGGCGACACCGTGCCGATCATAATACTGACGGCGTACGACCTCAATGTAGTTAAGGACGAAATGGGCGACGTGAACGTTACGGCGATGTGCAACAAGCCGCTGTTTATGTCGGAGCTGCGCGACACGCTTATATCGGCGCTTGGCAAGAGCGACAAGAACGCGGACGACGCGCCCGTTATACCGAAGCTCGACGACCTAAAGGGCAAGCGTCTGCTCCTCGTCGAGGACAACGCGTTAAACCGCGAAATAGCCGAGGAAATACTTTCGGAAAGCGGCTTCACGGTCGAGACTGCCGTTGACGGCAGCGTCGCCGTGGATAAGGTTAAAAATTCAGAGCCCGGCTACTATGACGCTGTGCTTATGGATATACAGATGCCGATAATGAACGGCTACGAGGCGACGCGTACGATACGCGCGCTCGAAAACAAGGAGCTTGCGGACATACCGATCGTCGCAATGACGGCGAACGCTTTTGACGACGACCGCGAGGAAGCGTTCAAAAACGGTATGAACGAGCATATAGCGAAACCGATCAACGTAGGAAAACTGACGGAGACACTGAGACAGATTTTGAAGTAGGGCGGACGACCGTAATTATTGCAAAGGGGTTGATAACATTGTCGGATTATTTCGGAAAGGACACGCCGAAGCTCGGCTTCGGACTTATGCGCCTGCCCAAGAAGGACGACGTAACGGACATTGAACAGACAAAGGAAATGGTGGATATGTTCCTCGACGCGGGATTTACATATTTCGATACCGCGTACGTGTACGGAACATCGGAAGCAGACACAAAAATCGCGCTCGTTGACAGACACCCGCGTGACTCTTACACGCTCGCGACAAAGCTGAACGTGAATATGATGTCGCATGACGAAAAAAGCGCGAAGCAGCAGTTTTTCACAAGCCTTGAGCGCACGGGAGCGGGGTATTTCGATTACTACCTGCTCCACGCCGTGTCAGCGAAGAACCGCGGCACGTTCGACAGCTACGGCATTTGGGACTTTGTGAAGGAGCAGAAGGAAAAGGGACTTATAAAACACGTGGGATTTTCGTTCCACGACTCGCCGGAGGTGCTCGACAGCGTGCTGAACGGGCACCCCGAGGTGGATTTTGTGCAGCTCCAGCTCAACTACGCGGACTGGGAAAATCCGAAGGTAATGTCCCGCGCGAACTACGAGACGGCGCGCGCTCACGGCGTTTCGATAGTCGTAATGGAGCCCGTTAAGGGCGGCACGCTTGCCGACCCGCCGGAGGAGATAAAGAAGCTGTTTAAGGACTACAACCCCGACGCTTCATACGCGTCGTGGGCGATACGCTTCGTCGCGTCGCTCGACGGCATTTTAACGGTGCTGTCGGGAATGTCGAACACGGAGCAGATGAGCGACAACCTGTCGTACATGAAGGACTTTAAGCCGCTTAACGATGAGGAACAGGCTATAATACGCGAGGCGCAGAAGATTTTGGACAAATTGTCGGCTATCCCTTGCACGGCGTGTCACTACTGCACCGGCGGCTGCCCGAAGAAAATAGCGATACCCGATATTTTCGCGGCTGCGAACAAGCGGCTCGGCGGTCATGCGGACGAGGCGGCGAAGGACTACGCAAAAGCCGCGCCGGAGGGTAGACGCGCGTCCGACTGCGTAAGGTGCGGACAGTGCGAGCGCGTATGCCCGCAGCACATCAAGATAATCGACAATCTCGCAAAATGCGCGGATATGTTTGAGTGACAGAATTAAGGAGGAACATTTATGAAAGCAAAAAAATTTACGGCGCTCATCGCCGCACTGGCGATGATCATATCAATATTGCCGACAAGCCTTATTACCGCGGCAGCGGCGGAGGAACCCGTCCGGATAACATCAATGAGGTTCAGAGCACATCCGCAGACGTACAGCATTTTTCAGGACTCGGAAAGCATACCGACAAATTTGCTGTGGGCGGAGTTTAACACCGCAATAGACCATGAGGCGAATTACGATAAGAAGTCAAGGACGTATGAGCTGGACGGCAGCTACTATCAAATTGAAATCTCGCGCCCGACGCACGGCCCGAGCGCAAGCCCGCACCAGCCGGCGACAATCGTTCCCGAGAATGACATTTCGGGTATCGTTAAGGACGAGGTTGAAGGCAAGCAGCACCGCTACCACGGCTGGCAGATAGGACAGGCAGAGGGCGACCTGTTTGAGCAGGACGCAACGGTTGATTATCAGGTCGGCGAATATAAAGCAACGCTGCAGAAGCTTCAGACAACGGAAAGACCGACAGACTTTGATACAACCAAAAACATGCCGAAGGAACAACAAGGTGAACCGAAAGAAATTAAGATTGTACACGTTACATACACGCTCAGCGAGCAAGACAAAGCCGACGGCTATAAGCTGAAATGCCCTATGGAACAGGATGCGCAAGAACAGATACAGGAGCTTGCGATGGTCGGAGATATGCCGGCGATTATTGCGCCGAAGGCTGACTGCACCGATGCGGTTGAGAAAGAGAAGCCGGAAAAGGTAGTTTCGGGCTGGCGCGTTGTAACCAAAAAGGAAGGTCCCGACAACCTCAGCGGAGCGATCGGCGACTACCTTCGTGATGACGGCGAAAAAGACTTTGCCGACGAAAATAAGGACGACAACGAGATAACGCTCCAAGCTATACTCACGGAGCCGAAGTCCTACGAGTACGACATTACGACGGACACCGCCGGCGAAAAGAGCGCGTTTCCGACGATAGCTCCGACCGGTTCACCGGAGGCCGCGTCGTTTAACGTCCTCGCGGGCAGCACGGAAGCACCCAAAAAAGTCGAATACAATCCGACGGAGGCGGCGGATTCCCTCACGCTTCATCTTGTAAACAAGGGTAACGTGCGTGAATACATTCAGATAAAGTCGGACAACGACAATTTTGACCTAAAGCTGAACAACATGAACGCCGATAAAGAGCACGCGAAGCTGATGTACGATGCCGGCGGTCTTAACGGCGGCGGCACCCAATTCTACATACCCTCCGCCGCCGACGTAAAAAGCGCGGAAGAAGAGCACGGCGAAACATGGGTAAACTACGCGGAGCTTGTTATCACCCCGAAAAAGGGACTTGCGGTAGGCACTCATACGGCGGAAATCCTGACGCGCTGCTACAACAGCAGAAGCATGATTTGGAATATCTGCAAACTTAAAATAGACATTTCCAAAAGGACAGTCTATGTCGAGCCGCAGAGCACCGAGAAGTTTTACGGTCAGGAGCTTACCGCCGCGGATATTACGTGCAAAGTGTACTCCGGCGATCAATTACTCGAAGAAAACAAGACGGCGGCACAGCTCGGCGTCGATGTCACAAGCGCCGGTATGGCTAAGGACGCAATCGTCAACGGCGGCACACAATATCCTTTCACAGCCGTTACGGAAACGAGCAACAGCAATTATAAGGTTTCCCTTAAACCGGGCACCAACACAGGCATAACCGTCAATAAAACCACACCGCGGGTAAACACCGTTTCGGCGACGGGTATAAGCGACGGCGCCAAGCTTTCGACCTCGAAAATATCGGGTATGTATGTAAATTCACATTCACATGAGGAAGTCAAAGGCACATGGGATTGGGTAAACGGTGATCAAGAGATAAGTACGGGAGAGAGCACGGTCGTATCATGCGAATATCAATTTAAGCCAACGGATACGGATAATTATATAGATCCTGACAAGGGAAAAGTAAACGTTGTGGTTTCCGCAAAAATCCCGACGAACCTCCAAGCGAAACCGTCATCGCTTACAAAGACATATAACGGTAAGCCGCAGTCGCCGAGCTTTACATGGGAGAGAATCGGATCGTTCCGCGAGGATCTTGTGACGGTAACATACAAAAAAGTAGAAGACGGCAACCTGAGCTTTGACGGCGAGGATTACACCGATTATAAAGCAGAAGCGCCGACTGAGGCGGGAATATATAAGGTTCACGCTACCTGTCCCGAAACGGATAGTTCGGTAAGAGCTTATTCGGCGGGCGATACTACCGCGATTTTCACCATAGCACCGCTTACGCTTCAGCCGAACTTTTCGGGCAGCGTTGTGAACAAGGCATATGACGGTACAACCGACGCCGAGATAAATCCGGACAATGTTACGTTTAAGAATAAGGTAAACTCCGCAGACGTTGTTAAGATTAAGAAGTCGGCAATTTCCAAGGCGACGTTCGCCGACGCCGGTTATGATCCGCACTATCCTAAGACCGTAACCATAAACGTTGACTGCAAGGACGCGCTTGAGGGCGCAAACGCTTCAAACTACACGCTCGGAGAAGGTCTTTCAACGTACCATACGACGGGTTACATATCGTCGCAGCGCCCGATCAAACTTGAGCTGACGGGTGAAAACAAGACGATAACAAAACCGTACGGCGTGTCGTTCGTGCTCACCGCACAGAACTATCAGGCTGCCGCGGCAGGTCAGCCCGAAAACGGCGGACTTGTGAACACGGGCTCGATTTCGGACGTAAAGGCAACCCTGACGGCGACGGACAGTAACGGCGCCGATGGCATGGCGGTTGACGCTGCCGTGGGAAGCTACACGGTAAAAGCGACCACGCCGCCGGTTTCGGGATATAACTACTCAATAACGGACGACGCGCTCGGTACTCTCGAGGTTGTAAGGGCAAATCCGAAGGTTGAGGGCAGCGTGACCGCTCCGAACGGCAAGGCAGGCAACACGCTTTCAAGCGTAAAGCCCGAGGGTGCGTTTGTGAACGAGAATAACGCGTCCATGAAGGTACAGGGCGACCTGCACTGGAAGGCGCCCCAAACACAGCTTAGGGAAGGCAAGCAGTCGTATGAATGGGAGTTTGTGCCGACCGATAACAAGAATTACAACACGGTAAGCGGCACCGCGTACGTGACGGCAGGCGATAAGGAACCTGTGCCGATTACGTTTGACGAGACAAATACAAATAAAGAAGTGACATACGACGGAAACGCGCACGCCATAACCGCCACATCAACCGTGCAGGGTACGGAGATTACGATTGAGTATCGTAAAACTGACATAGCGCTTCATTCCGAGACAACCGAAACGGATGAGTGGCTGCGCGCGGCGCCGAAGGACGCGGGCACGTATGAAGTCCGCGCGACGGCTGAGGTGACCGGCGCAAACGCGCAAACCTACGCGGGTAATGTGGAGACAACAACGCTGACCATTCTCCAGGCGGAGCCCGAGGGAAGCGTGAAGGCGGGTAACGTTGACAGGGGCGCGTACCTAAGCGATTCGACGCTTACCCCGTCATTTACGGGAGTGGACGGCGAGCCGCTCGCCGGTGAGGTGATGTGGCGCTACCAGGACGGCATTCAGCCGGGCATGATTCTCGTTGATTCAAGCAAGGACTACGAGTGGGAATTTGATCCGACAGACGATAACTACAAGAGCGTTAGAGGCACGTCAAAGGTTGAGTTTAATATTGACACGCGTAAGGCGGAGGCGGAGATTTACAACCTGCCGGAAGGCTATGATGAAGGTATAGGCGATTACGCGCGCGTGAATGTTGACAATGTAAACCTCAAGGCGGGCGATAAGATTCAATTCTTCCGCGACGCTCAGATGACCGATCCCGAAAGTGATATAATCGAGATAACGGAAGAAATGAGCGGCCGGACAAAGGTCAATATCGACGACGACGCGCTCAACACCGGCAGCGGCGTGCTGTATCTCCATATAGAGGGCTCGTCGGCTGTGGCTGAAATTCCGTATAAAACTCAGATAGGCTTCAGACTGAATCCCACCCAGGTTTATATGGCGCAGGGTGATGAGAAAACAATTTCGGTTGAAAAATCCGACGACAGCTACGTTTTACAGGGTACCGAGTGGACAGTGCCGCAGGACAGCGCGGTCGATGTAACTCCCGCGCAGGACGGCGCGTCGGCGACAGTGACGGGCACTGCCGAGGCAGGAAACGCGACGCTTACCGTGACGGCGACGTTTGCGCATCCCGATCCGCTGGAGACGGAAAAGACGGTTACGACGACGAATTACGTGACGGTAACGATAACGAGCGAGCAGGCTCCCGATTACGCGTACACGACAAATGCCGCAACCGACATTACGTCCACGGGCGCGACGCTTAACGGCAGCATCGAAATAACAACCCACGGCGATACGATAAAGCCGAGCGCGGTAGGCATGTTCCTGATTTGGGAACAGGGCAGCGACGAAAAGATAAGATACGGTGATAAGAGCCCGATTGTGTTCAGCGAGGCGGGCGAGCATGAGTATAGTCTCGCGGTAGACGGACTGAAGCCCGACACGACCTACGTGTACCAGGCAATAGGCATGGCGGGTGAAACGGTTACCAACGGCGCGGAGGTTACGTTCAAGACAAACCCCGCAATAAACGCCGAACCTCTCTCGATAACAAGCGAGGGCAAAGCAACGGCGAAGATTAAAAACACCGGTTCGACCACGATGGAGATTTCGCTTATAGCCGCGTCGTATGACGCTGACGGACGGCTCGTGGGAATAAACATGGAAACGCAGCTTGTGGAGGTCAACGGCGAAAGCGAAATCACAACAGATGTGCCGGACACGGGTACGAAGCTAAAGGCGTTTCTGTGGAACACAAAGACGTGCGAAGCGCTTGAAAAAGCGGTTGACGCGGCGCAGTAATTAAGCTATGAACATCGCGGAAGAACAAAATTTATGCGAAAGACTTTTGTTCGGCGGCGTATTGCCCGCCGAATACGAGGGAAAATACAGGATAGGCGTGAGGTGTGACGCGGAAAGTCACACCTGCCGCCTTACGGTGTACCGCGCGCGTAAGAGACGGTATGAAACGCTGTTCTCGTGCGGCGGTGTGATAGGTAAAAACGGAACGGGTAAGGCTGCCGAGGGGGATATGAAAACACCCCTCGGCACTTACGTTACAGGGCGAGCGTACGGCATAAAGGACGATCCCGAAAGCCGCGTGCCGTACACGAAAATCACGGAGGATATGTACTGGCGCGGCGACAGCGAGCGCGCTGATTACAACACGCTCGCGCGCGCCTCGGAGCTGCCCGAGAATACCGATTTTTCGCATGATGAGCACCTTATCGAGTACGCGGGCGCGTACAATTATCTTTTGGATATAGGCTACAACGCGTGCCGAGCGCCGTACGCCGGAAGCGCGGTGTTCCTGCACTGCATGTCCGACGGTAAAACGGCGACGGCAGGGTGTATCGCCATAGCGGAGGATGATATGGTGAGGGTGCTGCGAACCGTTACCGAAGGCACGATTATTACGATTTATTAAGGAGGTTACCGAGATGAAGGATTTTTTGCAGCTTGCAAAGGACAGGTATTCCGCGCGCATGTTTGACGGCGCGGATATACCGAAGGACGATGTGGAAAAAATAATAGAGGCGGGCGTTTGCGCACCGACGGCGGTCAACAATCAGCCGTTCAAAATATGGGTTTTCGAGAGTGAGGAAGCGCGCGGAAAGCTTTTAAGCTGCACGAAAATGCAGTTTATCGCGCCCGCGAAGGTGATATTCATGATTGGAGCCGACCCATCGGCGGCGTGGGTGAGACAGTACGACGGTAAGAATTTCGCCGATGTGGACGCGTCGATCGTCGCGACGCATATGATGCTCGCGATACACGATTTGGGTTATGGCTCGACGTGGATAGGGCATTTTGATGTGAATAAGGTAAAGGAGCTTTTCCCCGATACGGAGAAGTACGACCTCATCGCACTGCTGCCGGTGAGCGGTATTGCCGACGGCTGCGAGCCGTCGCCGCGCCATACCGAGTACAGAGACAGAGACGAGATTGTGGAAGTGTGCTGATTGTGGACACTAAAGTCAGGGACACTAAAATACGGGGACACTAAAATTTTAGTGTCCCCGTATTCATATGTTGTGCTTTTCAAGACTTAAAAGCCGGCGTTTAATATCCTCGCGTCCGGCGTAACCGCCGAGCGAGCCGTCGCCCTGTATAATGCGGTGGCAGGGGATAACGATGAGCAGGCGGTTGCGGTGTATCGCGTTGCCGACCGCTCTCGCCGCGCGCGGGTTGTTCACCATGCGCGCAACATCTCCGTAGGAGCGCGTTTCACCGTAGGGTATTTTCATGGTGGCTTCAAGTACCGCGCGGGTGAACGGCGTGCCGCCGTATTTTATTTTAATGTCAAATTCCCTGCGCTCGCCGTCGAAGTATTCCCAAAGCTCGTTCGCGCAAGCAGCCGTTTCCGCCGTTTCGTGTTCGATACCGTCCGCGTAATCGAAGGTTATGTCGGTTATGTATTCTCCCTCGCTCGCTATCGCGATTTTGCCGATAGGGAAGTCGTAATACCATACAAATCTCATAATCTCACCCCGTAATTATTTTACCACAGAGACGGCTTTTTGTCAAAAAACTCTTGACAATCGGGGTGCTGTGTGGTAATATATTTGAAGTGATTTTCGGAAGCGGAAATCATATGCGCTCGTAGCTCAGCTGGATAGAGCGTTCGGCTACGAACCGAAAGGTCGGGGGTTCAAGTCCCTTCGGGCGTACCACGTCGCACCGTGCGGCAGTTTTACGAATCCTTTGCTTCGGCAAAGGATTCTTTTTTATGCCGCATGGTGCTCCTTTTCCGCACGAAGCCGTCACTCGGCTCGCCTGTTCGCTTGCAAGCGCGCTCACGACGGCTCACTGTCGCTTTGGGCTTCGTGCGGTTTTGGCGCACCTGCGGTGCGCTTGCGGCGTTCGCGGCGACTTTTTATTTGCATAAAAGTCAGCGCTCAAACGCTCCGTTGCGGCAGCTTTCGCGGCGAAGCCGCGGTCAGATGCATGCGTACACGGAGCAAGCCGAGTTGACAATTATTTTTGTATATGGTATAATCTCATGTGAGTTACTAAGATTACGGGTGGAGATTTTGATGAGTGCAGACAAACAAAATAAAATATATATCGTATTAAGCAATAACCATACATCAGTCGGCAGAATAGTATGTTTGCGTCAAAAGCTGCAATTCGGCAGGAAAGACATAGGAGCGCGGTATTCACACGCATCATTATCATTGGATGCAACGCTTCAAAATATGTTATCATTTGCCCGAAAAAGAATACATAATCCGTTTGTGGCGGGACTGGTACAAGAAAGCATTACATCGGGACTGTTCGCGTTAAAACCTACACAAAGCCGTATTGCCGTTATTTGTCTTGATGTTTCAAGCGAGCAATACGATAAGCTGGCAGCGCGAATGAATGAGTATTGGAATAAAAGAAGTGAGTATAAATACAATACGCATGTGCTGATACGTATTTTGCTGCATGGGCGCGATAAAAAACGTTATGAGGATAAAAAATCGTTTTTCTGCTCACAGTGGGTTGAGGATATTTTACGCGAGTGCGGAATTGATATTTTTGCCGATGAGGAATTGTATACGGTAAGTCCGGCAGACTTTTACCATAAATTGTCGGATTATATTATTTATGAAGGATTGACAAAGGAGTATTCAGGCGATGCCCGGACCGAAAACACATAATATATTTTATAAACAGCTAAAGCCTCTCATTAACAAATCGGTTCTCGATATGCTGCCGCATTATGATGATTACAGTGTTTTCGCGCAGGGACATGATTTGCTGATTTATTATGATTTTTATAAAATATTCAGCACAAAACGTCTTGAAAACAATCTGCGGTATTCGGATAAATTGCAGGAATTTCATTTTCCCGAATTTGTGTATAATTACGTGAAGTATACACAGGAAAGCAATAATAATCAGAACGAACAAGTCAGGCTGTTCCTTTACGGATATATCGGTCATCATATTCTGGACGCATACACGCATCCGCTGATAATTTATTTTTCCGGCGACCATATGCGTGACAAGCACAATCCGACATGGCGTCATGGGATAATGGAGAATTTGCTTGACGTACACCTTATGAAAGCTGCGGAAAATAAAAATCCGAGAAATTATGCCGTACATAAAGATTTCTCGATAAACGGAAAGAATTTGTCACCGGAATTAAAAGCGGTTTTGAATACAAGTCTAATGGAAACCTACGAATTTCAAAACGGCGGCGAAGTCTTTCGTAAGGCTATAATGCAAGTCAAGCTGTTTATGCGGATTTTCAAATACGATCCGACAGGTGCAAAGCGTGCTGTATTTGATATATTAGATCCGTTTTTGAAAGGAACGGCGGCGTTTTCGTATAATCGTGATGATACGGAAGTGCAGCCGCTTTTAAATGACCGTCATGCAATATGGCAAAATCCGATGAACGGCGTGACTTCCCATAAGTCATTTACGGAACTGTACGAGGATGCTCTAAGGGTAACCGCCGATATAATAAACAATCTGGATTATGTTTGGCGGTGCGGCACGGTAGGATGGGAATTTATTAAATCCATTGTTCCCAATATCGCGTCAACTCATGGGTTGGAGTGCGGGCAGCGGCTTGAAATAAATTATAAGAAATACAGAGTAATGGGGGCGTAAGATGTGTTTTTTCCATGCATAGCTGTAATTTCCGCATTGGCGGCAGCGGCAGCTTACATAATATCACATTCGGTAATTCTTATTCCGATAACCTTTGCAGCTTCGTTTGTCGTGCTGATTTTTCTATGGGCTGTCGTCGGGACGGTTGCTTCGCTTTTTGTTGACATGAACAGAGAATGTAAAAAAAGCGAATGGATTTTTCGGTTTTACGCCTACTGTATTATTGATGCGGTAACACATTTGCTCCGCATAAAACTCCATGTATCGGGACAAGCATCTTTACCCGACAGAAATTTTTTGCTTGTCGGAAATCATCGGTCAGCAATCGATCCTATTCTTGAAATGGGGGTTTTAAGGAAATACAATCTTGGTTTTGTCGCGAAAAAGGAGCTTTTTGATATCCCCGTGGTAGGTAAAATTATGCACAAGCGTTTTTGTCTTTCGCTTGACCGCGAAAATCCGCGGAGTGAATTGCAGACTGTTATAGACGCAATAAATGTCATTAAAAGCGGTGCGGCTTCGATAGGAATTTACCCTGAAGGTACACGAAATAAAGGAAAGGAATTGCTGCCGTTTAAGGTAGGCGCGTTTAAGATTGCCCAAAAAGCCGGCTGCCCGATTGTGATTGCGGTAATAAGAAATTCCGATTTGGTGCGTGAAAATGCTCCGTTCAGACGAACAGACGTATACCTTGATTTTGTGGAAGTGTTGGACAGCGAGTATGTAAAAGAGCGTAAATGCGGACAGATAAGCGATGTCGTTAAAGATGTCATGGAAAAGGCTTTGTAAAGCGCGGCATGTTTTAAACTTTTGTGTTGAGCGGCTTATGAGAATATAGGATCAATACACCGTGTATTCAGTTGTGAAGATATATTGTTGTGTGTTTGCAGAAAAGAAAAAAGTGGCTGCTTCGGCAGCCGCTTAATTCTTTTCAGATCATTTCGTCAGCTTCTCAAGCGCTTCGTCCTCGATGTAAATCGACACTTCGCCGCATTTGGGGCACAGTGCCGCTTTGGGGTAAACGGCTTTCAGGGTAAAGCCCTTCTTACGCAGCACGTTTCCGCCGCCGCCCGTAAAGGAAAAGCCCTCCTCCATTTCCGCTCCGCATCTTACACACTTTCTTATATTAACTGCTCCTTTCAAATATTTGACTGTTTGGATTATACCACAAAAATTACGGAAATTCAACCTTGCGCGGAATAGAAAAAGAGTATGTTCGGTGTGAACATACTCTTGTAATCCGCTTTAGCCTACAGCACAGGCGTGGCTGCCGCAAGCGGCTTCGCAGTGTCTATACCGTCCCATATCATCAGCTTTACTCCGCCGATTTCGACGTTTTCGGGGATAGCTATATTTTCGACCATGAAGCAATCAATGTCATCGCTCATCTCCGCTTCGGTTGTGCTCAGCGTGACGAGCGCGTCGTTCGTGTCGTAGAACGCGAGGATCGCGTCAAAGCTTGTCACCCTTTCGTCCTCGGGCAAGCCCGCAATGTCCGCCAATATCATTGCCGACAAGGTTCCGCTTATCTCTGACACATCCTCTATAACATCGTTGTCGGAGTTGAAGAGAAACGCGCCCGCGGAAATTTTCGCGTCCTCGGATATTATCCTGACATAACCGTCCGTATAATACACGTCGGTCAGATTTTTTTCGGCGGCATTGATCTCGATATCGCTTACCGGCAAAATATATTCTCCGGAATCAATATCCGGCTTCGCCTTAAATTCAAGCCTGCAAGCCTCGCAGCCGGTTATTCCTCCCTGCGTGCCGCGCACCGTCACCCTGTTTTCATCTGTTGTGACGGATACCGACGATGCGGACATATCCTCGCCCGGCTTAAAGCCGAGATATTCAAATTGGTCGCTGTCGTACTCGAGCGTAAACCGGAAGTCGCTTACCTCGCTTTCGGAATATATATACGCGGGCAGGCTGAAGGTGTCGCCGGCTTTGCCATGCCGCCTCCTCCAATTCAAGCAGCGCGCGGTTTACTTCTCCGCTCTGCTCCTCTGGCGGCGCTACGGTGTAGGTATAATGTAACACCGTCGCTCATTACACAGCCGCGCTTTACGGCGATTGCCCGTATTGTCATGCTTCCTGTTATTATTATGTCGTCTGTATATTTCTTGTAATTGTTCTCGTCCAGCGAATCGCCGATTGTGTAATAAATCTCCGCGCCGGAGGTTGAGCAGAGCAGCTTCACAGCCGTTCCGACCTCCACCTCGCCCTTGACGTTCGCCTTCGGAGCCGCGACCTTCTCAACATTTACGAGCTGCTCCTCGACGTCGCTGTCGTCCATATCGGCTTTTACGGCTATCGCCTTTATATCCGCGTTGGAGGTCAATTCAAACGGAGCTGTGTATTTATCCGAGCTTGTTGTCGGATCGGTTCCGTCGATCGTGTAGTAAATTTCCGCGTCGTCAGTAGCGCATGAGATTATCGCGCGCTTGCCGCCGTAGAACTCGGCTACCTCGATAACGCAGGCATCGCTGTCAACAAACTCGGTCGTGTTATTGTCATAAACCGCAGTGATCACCATACCGCTCCAATCAAGCTCATCACCCTGATAATATATGAGCTTGTCGGGCGTATGCGTAAGCTCGATACCCGTGAGCGATTTCGGCGTTACCGTTATATTAAACTGTGCGGTTTTACCGCCGTAGGTTACAGTGACGGTTTGATCGCCCGGTTCCGATGTGTCGTAGCCCGAAAGTGTATAGCCTGCTGCCTCAAAGGTTTCGTCGTTGCCGCAGTCGGCGATTACTACCAAGCCCGACGTGTCGAGCGGCATACCCTCAATAACGGTGGTGATGTCAGGTTCTCTTTCAATTCTTATGCTTTCAATGTTTCTGATAACAGCCTCTACGGACTGCGGCTCGGAATCGGTGTGGTTTTCGTCGCCTATCACCTTGTACCAGACCGTATACGTTCCGGCATCACTGCCCGTCGGTACTTTTTCGGAATAATCGCCGTCTTTGCTCGTGCTGTATACAAGCGTTCCGTCGTCGGTTCTGCCTGTTACAAGATACTGCTCCCTGTCCTTGAACACGAGCTCGTTGGGCTGAACGGACGCCGTCGGTGCGGCTTTCGCGACGGTTATTTTAATCGTCAGCGTCACAGGCTCAAAGCCATAATCATCAACGCTCATAAGATTGAACAGCGGAGCTTTTTCTTCGGCTTTGATTTTCAGCGTGTATTCGCCCGCGCCGGTATCCTTCGGAACGGTAAGCGTGTCGCCGTTTACCGACGCGCCTATTGTATTGCCTTCCTCGATCGTGTATGTAAATTTATCCGCCGTATCGGTCGTATCTCCGTAAGCGATGTAATCGGACAAATCAGCCGTAACACCCTCGCCGTAAACCGTGTCGAGCGGGATCTCGCCGCTTTCGCCGCCGAAGGGAGTGCGCTCGGACGCGTATACGGTTATATCATCGGTTACGGGAGTGTTCTCATCAAAAATATTGCCGCTTCCGGGATTTGGCGACCAGTCCGAGAATACCTGCCCCTCCGCCGTGGGAGCGTCCGGCAGCGTTACAGTGCCGTTCGGATTGGCGTAACGCTCGGCAAAATTCGGATTTGACTGCGTTGCGAAGGTAACCTTAAACACCTGCTTGCCGCTGTCGCTCGTCGGTACGGGATAGTCATCAGTTCCGAGCTTCTGTCCCCAGACAAGGCCGTCCTGACCGTCCTGCAAAAGCCACGCTGTCTCGCCTGATTTAAGTCTGGAGGCGGAGTTAACTCTTTTTGTGTTATCGGTGCCGCGGCCGACGCCCTTTATGCTTCCAGTGCCTCCCCAGAGATAATAGCAGTCGGCTGCGGTGTTTTCGGAAGCGTTATATCCTATAATGCCGCCTTTTATTTCGTCAGCATACATCACTCCGACTGTTCCCGCATTGACGCACCTTGTTATGCCGCCGCGGTTCTCACCCAAAATACCGCCGCAGATACTGTCTGTGCCTATGTTTTTGTTATCGCCGATGTTTCCGGCGTTGGCGCAGTTTGTCACAACGCCGTAATTTATACCCGCGACGCCGCCGAACTGACTGTCGCCGAAAACCTCGCTCTTGTTGACGCAGCCGTATACTGCCGCGCCCTCATCGATGCGTCCTGCGATACCGCCGATATATTGTTTGCCGGTGACGGTGCCGGAAACGGTCAGGTTTTTCACGGTTCCGCCTGTGCCGACAAAGCCGAACAAACCTTGATATTTTGTATCCGGAGCGTTTATATATAATCCGCTTATCTCATGAGCGTTTCCGTCAAAAACGCCCTCGAATTTATTGCCCTCAATTCCGATAGGAGACCATGACGCGCCGCCTTCGCCGTTTTTCCCAAGCCCTTGTCGCCGGACGTTACCGTAGGTGTTCTGTCCGCGTCATAATAGCAGTTTTCAATAATGCCGCCGTCGTTACAGGCGATACTGCCTGCGGTCACATTCTCCTGATTCGGAATTGCGGTTATATTCAGACAATTCCGTATTGTTCCGGTGTTTTTTCCGGCAATGCCGCCGACATAAGCCGCGTTGACAGTCGTGCTGCTGCCGCGGCTGAAAGACAAACCATAGTACCCTGCCATGCCGATGCAGTTTTCGATTGTTCCGTTGTTTTCTCCGGCGATGCCGCCGATGTAAGCCACACAGTTATTACTTGTCAAAGTAAAGCCGAATTCATTTACGCAGTTTTTAATCGTTCCGCCCGCGTCAACTATCGCGGCGACGCCTCCGTAATTGTAATTTCTCGGACTGCTGGAAGAGATGGAATAAGTCATTGTGCCGCTGACATGGCAGTTTTCGATTATGCCGCCGCTTTTGACACGTGCCGCAATAAAGGCTTCGTTTGTACCGCTGGACGGATAAGGATACGGACTCTTGTAAATATTCAGATTTTTTACAACGCCGCCGTCCTCGACATTGTTAAACAGCGGATGATTGACAACATACTCGTATATATATATGGAATGACCGCCGCCGTCAAATACTCCGTCGAAATTTCCCTGGATGTATATATTATTATTTTTGGTTAATAGATTACATGTGAGCTTGAAGTACTTGCCTTTTACGGAACCGACATTGAGCATATAGCTCCTTAGCTTGTTGAAGCTGTCCATGCCGTCGATAATATAAGGATTTTCCTCGGTAGCCGTAAAGTCAACAACCTCCCTGTTTGAGGCAAGCGCGGGTCTTATAAAGTCTATAGTGCCGCAGCCGACCCAGCCGCCGTGTGATGACGAGGACAAGGTCGAAATCAGGTTTGTAAATTCGGGTACGGTCCGCGCTTCGGCGCTGCCGCCGCCGCTGCCTATTCCCTTACCGGCAGCGCCGTCCAGATAATAGCAATACTCTACAGTGCCGGATGAATTTTGTCCGACAACCGCGCCGATGTTCATGCTTCCATCGAGCTTACCGATGTTATAGCAGCATCTGAGAGCCGCCCTGCTGCCGTTTACGTGTCCCGCCACGCCGCCGACTATCAACGCGCCGTTTACATCCGCGGTATTGTAGCAGCTTTCCACAGTGCCGCCTGCCGCGATCTGTCCTACCACGCCGCCGGTATATCTGACGGTTCCGCTGACGGCGCCGGTATTATAGCAGTCTGTCAGTAAAGTGTCGGTTACGTCGTCGGGCAAAAGGGAGCCGGGTATCGGCGCGCCCTTTACAAATCCCGTTATGCCGCCGATATAGCCGCTGCCCGATACAGAGCCGGTATTATAGCAGATTGTTGTCTGCGCGGTGGTGTATCCCGTTATACCGCCGACATAATTACTGCCCGATATAGCGCCGGTATTGTGGCACCCGCTTAAAGCTCCGGTTGACGCGGCGCCCGCGCTGTTTTGACCGACTATACCGCCGATGTAGGAGCTTGACGCGGTGTGTGTCGTGATTGTGGACGAAATTGAGCCGGAATTGGAGCAGTCCGTTATTCTGCCGGCATTGTTCTGACCGGCTATACCGCCGACATATCTTTTTCCCGTCGCCGTTACCGAGCTTGCGCAGTTTTCGATCGTGCCGGAGTTGTTTTGTCCCACGATACCGCCGATATAATTGCCGCCGGTCACAGAGCCGTCCACTGTCAGATTTTTAATTACGCCGGTTGCGCCGAGAAAACGGACGAGTACATTCCCGAAATAGAAATGACGGAGGATATACTTTCAAGCGACGTGTTCTATCTCACCGCAGCCAACGCCCGGCTGGAGGAAGGCGCGAACAAAAGATACCTTCTGCGCATTGCCAGAGGCGGAGACTGCGCGTCGGAATCGGGTGTAACGGTAAAAATTTCCGATTTGACAGCCAAATACGGAAAGGATTACACGGTATCCGTGTACGGCGGCGAAGAGGCGTACAACCCCGACGGCAACCAATCTCTTATCGAGCGCATGGAGGGCGAGGAATACACCGAATCCGAATTGAAAACGGAGGAGGAGTACGCCGAAATGCTCAAAAATGACGAGGAACTTCAGCAGGCTACCGAGCAGGGAGTGCAGAAAGCTATCGACTACATAGAGGAGCAAAGCGGTCTGCTCTCCGCGGAGGAAGCGGCGGACGGGGACGGCGAAACTCTTTCCGTCAGCCCCCTTCAGAGAGCGCGTGCGGCGTATACGGGCGTAGAGGGCGCTCCGCAGGCGGTGACCTCCACGACCGACACGGTGCAGCAGATACAGCAGATGGCGAACGTTGTGACAAACGTCGTTGTGGGCGCGACGCTTACGGTCGGTTTCGCGGAGGGCGAAAAGGAAAAATACATAGCGATAGACGTTGACGATAATGATGAAGGAGACGGCGACAGACGTTTCTTCTTTATGCTCGCCAATCCGTACGGAACTACGACAAACAGCGCGTCGTCAAGCTGCGCGTTTACGATTGCCGACGACGAGGTACAACCTCCCTCAAAGGTCGGATTTACAGAGGAAACATACAGCGCGGAGGGCGACAGCGTTACGGTTGAGATAAAGCGCGAGGGCGCGCTCACCGTGGCAAAGTCCGACGTTCCTTGCGCTTGCCGGCTCGGATAACACAAACAATAACCAGCTTATCCGCTATACGAAGGACGGCAAAAACTCTATCGCCTTCCAGCAGACCTTGGGCGGAAACGTCACCTCGCCTTACGCATATCTGAAAAACGTGTACGCGGTAAAGAACGGCAAGCAAATGAAGATAGCGAGCTTTTCCGACGACGGAGCTACGTCGCACACGTACACGCTGACGCCGGAAAAGGTCGATGAAATGTATAAGGAGGGCGTGCTGAGCATAGAGGAAAACAACAGCTCACGGGATTGGGAGAACCAGACGGGAGGAAAATTCGGTCTGCGCGGAAGAATCGAGTTAAAGCCCGAGTTCGGCTATATTGACGCGAAAGTAAAAATCAACCTTCCCGAAGGCGATTTCGGATACTTAAAAATCTGCGGCGAGGACAAGGATATATCCACTTCGCAGACGTTTACGTACCACCTCGGCGATGTTTTAAAGATTTCCTCGGTCGTAAGGGACGAATACTCCGACCTTTTCGCTCCCGCGGGATACAAGGTCAGCTACAAATATAACGAGTCCGATACGAATTGGGTAAAGAGAGACGTTATAGTGCCCTACACCGAGGACAACGGAACGAGCGCGTATCTTGACGACAACGAGAGACTTCGTTACGGCTATTACGAGATAACGCCGCTCTTTACGAGAAACGACAACGCGCTTACTCTGCGTGTAAAGAAGTCGGATTTGCCGAAATTCGATATTTCGTACGGATTTTTCAATTCGCCGGTCATGTCGGAAACGACTATCGACGGCGAAGAATATTATGAGTACGTCATAGAGTCGCACCCCATATACGGAGAGATATACACCCTGTCGGTGCGTATGGCGGACGACGCGGGCAGCAGCGTCTATCCCGTATGGAAGGAAAGGAATGACGACAAATTATACGGCGGTGAGGCGTTTTTCCACGAAGCGTCAAACGTTCCCGAAAATAATATAGTGACGCTCTCGTACGTTGAGGAGAGCGGGGAGGATATATACCAGTCGGTCAAGGGCAGCGTTTATATGCCAAGCTTTAATATGATGACGCGGCGCGCGGGTACGTCAAACGCTATCCCCGCCAAGGGAGCGATAGTAAACATCGGCGGTGAGTTCGCGGCGGTCGAAGAGGACGGCAGCTTTGCTACGGCGCCGTTCCGCGCGGCGTGCAACACCGAAGGCTCAACGGCGCGGCATTACATACGGTATAAGATAGAGCTAAACGGTCAGAGCAGCCTGCGTGAAATGGAACTTCCGTACGTGGAAAGCGAAAAGCGCGAGGTCGTTTTCGCAAATAACGAAACTGGCAGCAAGGTAAACAGAACGGTTTCCGTGTGCGACCAGGATCTCGGACAGCTTCGGATAAACTCCGAGAACGGTTCGATAATAAACAACATAGAACTGACGACCGACAACCCAAGTCAGGGCAGCAATCTTGTAATTGACGGGGAAGAGGTGTCGGTGACCGCGAGAATGCGCGAGCCGATCAAATACACCAAGGTGGAGATGGACAAATACGGCAATATCATCAAAAGCCCCAACGCGGACGAAAGCGTGACCGGCATTAAGTTCATGATATGCGATCCCGATACCAATGCCGAGATCGCCTCATGCGAAGCGGAAAAGAACAGCGACGGCAGCTTTACGGGATATATTCCTCTCGAAAAGGCAATTCCCGGTTACAGGCTTTACATGCGAGTGACGACCGATAAAACGCACGGAATAAATTCCGAGGTGTCAAAGCAGCGGAAGGAGTCGGCGGTGTCCTCGTCCTCAAATGATGACGCGATGAATACAACCACGTACTCCGATGTGTTTACAGGCTACACGTTCCTGCAAAAGACGACCGAGGAGGTACCCGTGCTGCAGCACATCGATATACCGGCGGATATAGACTTTATAAGCCTTCCGTTTGTCGGCACCACGGCGATGCGACTTGATCTGCCGTTTGTGTCGGTCGGCTCGATAAAGACGCCTACCGGATACAGAATGTATATAGGCGTCAGTCCGGTTCAGATCGTGGACACTGTTAAGGATATGAACATGAACCAGTACCAAGGGGACACCGGAAGATATTATAAGGATTTATTCTCGGCAAGGCATCCGATACAGACCTTTACCGACGGTATTAAACGGGCGTACAACGAAGCGTTCAACAATATGATGAACAATTCTTTGCCGGACGCGGCAGCCGCTCTCGGCGCGCCGACGTGGAAAGTAGATGTTCAGGCGGGCATATACTTTGATTTCACATACGTGAATATATTGAACCGTACAACGGGATACAACAATAATGCCGCCGTATTTACGGGAGTAGGCGCATACGTCGGAGCGAGCGCGAACGTCAAAAGAGCACATTACACCATTATTCCCGTAGTATATATACCGGCGTATTTCGGTTTGGAGCTGGGCGCCTACCTGCTCGGATTTTTCGGCGCGGGAACCGATACAAGCAAGCCGGAAATAACCTATGAGGACGCGCATAATGCCACTGTAGACTTCCAGAATAAGCTCGGAAAATCCCAAGCGTCGATACAGATTGCCGGAACGGTTCAGATCTACGCGGGAGTAGGTCTTGCCGGAACGATAGGCGTACGCGCCGGAGGCACGTTTACGGCTATGGGCGTATTTGAATTCACCGGTCAGGATCCCGGGTATGACGACTGGGGCTGCGATCTTGTGTTTACGCTCGGAGCGTGGATAGATTTGTTCCTGTTCTCCATACCGCTGCAGTACGAATTCCCCGACATAAAATTCGGTATGTTTGAGCAATACGAAAACGGACCGAATCTGAACAGCAATACGGACGATACGGCGCTTATGAGCGCTGAGGAGCAGCCGTCGTTCGGCGTAAGACAGCCGTACAGCGACGAAAAGAGCGAATGGCGTCCCGACGGCGATATTTCGCTTATGTCGGCGTTCGGTGAAGCATCGAGCGAGACGATAGTGGATAACGCTTACGAGCATCCCGACACGCAGCTCATAAAGCTCAGCGATGACAGTGTTTTCGCAGCATTCCTCGACTCCGACACATCGCGCGGCGCAACGGAGAGAACCGTCCTCAAATACGCGGTATATAAGGACGGTACATGGAGCGATCCTAAAATTGTTCAGGACGATAAAAAGGCTGACTTCCAGCCGAGCGTATGCGAGATCGAGGACGGCAAGGTGATGATTGCGTGGCTGTCGAGCGATCCCGATAAGGCGACTACAGAGGATTCCGCCGATTATTTGAGGAATTTGGAGGTCTACACTGCCGTAATAGATCCCGCAACCGGTACGGTCAGCGGGGAAACGCGTCTTACAACGGATGAGTATTACGATTACAACCCCACCTGTGTCTACGACGAAAAGACGCACGACAGAGCGGTATATTACGTAAAAACCGGTAATTCCGAGGGAACGGCTGCGGATCTGGCTAATTCCTACACGAACGACTGCGCCGTTATATATATGCTGTACTCCGCCGATAAGAGCAAGTGGATGGTCGACGAGTATTACCCCGAAGAACTGTCCGACAGCAACGGAAACGGCAGCACGGAAGATGAAAAGGAAACTCTCATAAACGAATGGCACGGACAGCGCTTCCTGTCGTCGCCGCTGCCGGAGCTGGGACTTGATGTTCCGAACGTGTCCGACTTCACGGCGATAACGTATAACGGTATAGCCGTTTACGCGTACACGATCGACCAAGATTCGAGCGGTGATACGGCTAACGACAAAGAGCTGTTCGTGCAGTGCTACGACTTTGAGAAGCACACGACGTATAAACCGGTAAGAATTACGGACGACAACGTGAGTGACGCCCTGCCGCAGTTCGTGAGAACGGAAAACAAAGCGCTTGCCGAAGCTATTGCCGAGCATCCGGAAGCCAAAACGACAAAAGCGGAAGCGGCTGATACAAAGCTGTTCTGGTACAGAGACGACAGGACTGTCGCGTACATAGACATAACGTCGCTCGTACGCGACGGCATTGACAATGACGGTCACATCAAGGATGAGTATCTCAAAACCGCAGACGGCAATGAGGTAAAGGATATTGACTCGCTTTACTCCTATGTCGCGATGCCTGCCGAAAATTCGGATAACACGCGGTACATGGCTGACTTTAAGGCGGTGACGGACGGTGACGATATATATGTCGTTTGGACACAGCCCGAAACGAAGGATAAGGACACGGACGACTTTAACGAAAAGCAAGGAACCGAGATATACGCGACGGCTTTAATTCAAAACGATCCGATACCGTCGTCCGACCCGAACGGGACTGCCGAGGAGATCGGCTCCGCGTGGGCGCCGGCATATAGGCTGACAAACACCGGCGCATTCACCGATGAACCCAATGCCGTGATAGATGACAGCGGAAGCCTCATGGTTATGTATAACAGCTTTAAGCAGAAGATAACCGATAACGCCGAAAACCCCGTTGAAATAAGCGACTTTAAGCTCATGGCTTCGTATATGACGCCGTGCGGAGCGGTCGATGTTACGGATATAACGCTGTCCGACGAAACTCCGTGCGGGGGCGACACGGTAGATGTGTACGTCGACGTCACAAACAACGGTCTTACTTACGCAGACGGTTATACCTTAAACGTTTACGAGGCTAAAAACGGTGAAAAGCAGGGTGAGCCGATATATACGCTTAACAGCGTTAGTAAGCTGCTCCCCTCCGGCACGGATACTTTGAGATTTGAATGGACTGCCCCCTCAAGCGCAGAAGGCGTAAGCCTTATTGCCGAAGTGAAAGAGGGCGGTATGGAAAATGTATCGTCTTATGAGAGTGACAGGCTTGAAGATAAGCCTCAATATATTGTGGATGACGTTTATCCGTATCAGGACAGCAACGGTTATCATGTCAAATATAATATAACGAACACGGGCAATGTTCCGTCAAAATCGGACGACACGATGAACGTTATTTTCTCCGGTCCGTACGGAGCCGCCACAGGCTATACGGTTGACGAGTGCGACTGGGGTAAGGCTGCAATGGACGGAATAGGCGTCGGCGAAACCAAAAGCTTTACGATAGATATAAACGCCGTTGCGGAGCCGTTTGAAAAATACGGATTTGTGGATTGTCTGTTATTAGGCAAGGATAAGGACGGAGAATATGTAACGCAGGGTGAAAATATTTCTCTTACCGCAGCGATGCCGATGGAATTCATGTTAAACGGCGAGCCGTTCCCGGAGAAAATAGAGCTCACCGAGGGCGAGACGATGGAGTTTAACATAACGTGCGAGCCGAGCACGCTCAGCGAAGGAATGAGCGCGGCTCTCGGTACGGACGACGCGGCGGTCGCGGCGTTCGACGGCACGACGCTTAAGGCGCTCAGCGAAGGTACAACAATGATACACGGCAACGTCACTCCGTACGGCAATGCGATACCCGATATAACGGTAACGGTAACACCGAGTAAAGCCGAGCCTGAACCGACATCAAGACCGCGCGGTTCGGGTTCGGGCGCGGCGTCACGGCGCTCAGAGGCAACCCCCGCCCCGACAGCGTCACCCGAGCCTACGGTCGAACCTGACGCAACACCCGCACCCGACGCAACACCTACACCCGACAGTGGAAATACCGCGGAAACACAGTTTAAGGATGTAACTCCGTCCGACTGGTTCAGCGACAGCGTGAAGTATGCAGCCGAAAAGGGCTACTTCGCGGGTGTAAGTGCGGATACGTTTGAACCCAATACCAATGTCACAAGAGGTATGCTCATAACGGTAATAGGACGCATGAACGGAGCTAACCCCAACAGCGCGGATATGACGTACACCGACGTGGACAAAGGTATGTACTACGCGCCGTATATCGCGTGGGGCACGGAAAACGGAATAGTTTCGGGTTACAGCGATACGGAGTTTGCGCCCGATGAATTGGTAACGCGCGAGCAGGTCGCGGCTATGCTGTGGCGGTACGCGCAGTATATCGGAAAGGACGTGTCGGTCGGTGAAAACACGAATATACTAAGCTACGCCGACGCGGAGGAAGCGAACGAATACGCGGTACCCGCAATACAGTGGGCGTGCGGCTCGGGTATTATGAGCGGCTACACGGACAACACATTAAGACCGCAAAACAACGCCACACGCGCCGAAGCCGCCGCGCTGACGGAGCGGTTTGATAAGACAATAAAATAAAAGGAGGATATAGAAATGCAAAAAAAAGAGGACGAGAACAAGAAAGCACAGGAGCTTGAATTGGACGACCTGGAGGATGTAACGGGCGGCGCGTTTGAAAACGTACCGCGCGTGCCGGAGCATAAGATTGACAACTCCCTGAGAGAGAAAATTTGACACGGAAAATCAAAAAATGACGACTGCGAAATTGCAATCGTCATTTTTTATGCTGTTTACGCGGCGGGGAACTGCCTTTTAGCGAGCTTTTTCAGCAGACCGTCATTGTTTTTCAATTCTTCAAACGTTCCCTCCTGCACGATCACGCCCTTGTCCATAACTAAAATTCTATCGCAGCTTTCCACCGTGGACAGCCTGTGCGCGACTATAATTTTAGTACATTCAAGCTTGTTTATGTTTGCGATTACTTTCGCCTGAGTAACGTTGTCGAGCGCGTATGTGGCTTCGTCAAAAATGAGTATCGACGGCTTCGCGATAAGCGCTCTCGCGATAAGAACCCGCTGGCACTGACCTCCCGAGAGGGTGCAGTTATCACGGCTGACCAATGTGTGCAAGCCCATCGGCAGCGACGCTATATCGTCGCCGAGCGCCGCCATTTGTAGGGCGTCGTTCACTTCTTCCTTGCTCGCGTCAGGTTTTGTTATTGTGATATTTGAATAAATATCGCCCGATATAAGCCCCGAATTCTGCAAAACTACGCCTATTTTTTGGCGGCAGCTTTTCAAATCAAGCTCGCGTATGTCGAATCCGTCTATGTATATGCTGCCCTCCTCAGCCGTTTCAAAACCGAGCAGCAATCGGAGCAGCGTCGATTTTCCGCAGCCCGACATGCCGACAATTCCGACGCTTTCGCCCGCTTTTATCTGCGCCGACAATCCTTTCAGGACGTACGGGGAATTATTCCCGTAGCGGAAACACACATCTGTCACGGTTATATCGCCGCTGAGCTTGTCGGGTTTTTTCTTGCCGCCGCCGTACTCCTCACATTCGGCGTCAAACACGGGCTTGATGAGCGAATACGAGGAACGGAAGCCCGCCGTCATTTCTATAATGACCGCCGCGCCGCCGATTGAAGCCGCGTACGCTCCGTATGCAGCCGAAAACGTGATATAATCCGCGGCTCCCAGACCCGCGCCCAGTAAAAATATGGCGGCTGTGGCAAACACTCTTACCAGCTTGTAGATAACATCGGAATATTTGAAGAAAAACGGTTTGTCCTCTTTTTTTGACGCGTCATAATACCGCTCGCTCCACCTCTGCATCACTCTCGCTTCCGCGCCGCTTAGTTTTATTTGCTCGATACCCGAAAAAAGCTCGTAGCAGAAGCCCGACATTCCCGACAGTGACTTTGAATACGCCTTCCTCCATTTTGCGTTCAGTATGCCCTCCGCTATCATCAGCGCGTAAAGGACTACCGTCACCGCGATTACCAACCCGAACAGCGACGGAGCGTATACGTAAATCTGTATCAGGTACGCCAGCGACAGTATTACACCGATGCACGCGCTTATGCTCCTGACGGATATTATTTGCGTAATATCGGAAAATTCCATTATCATCTGCGACAGCTCGCCGGATTTTGCGTCCTTGAAAAAGTCCGGCTTAAGCGACAGCATACGGGAGAACACCGCGCTTTGCACGTACGTGGTCGCGCGCAGCATCGTGTTTGTCAAAATAAGCGACTGCTGCAGCCCCAGCACGGACGAAATCATAACGGATGAAAATATAAGCGCGGCGGCAGCCGACACTCCCGACAGCTCTCCGGAGGGGATTATCATTGAAAAAATGAGGCTGTTCGCCCACGGCAGCAGCATTCCCGCAAGCGTTGTAAGCACAGCCGTCGTAAGCACGGTTACTCTGTCCTTCCGCGAGCAGCATTTCAAAATAAACGAAATCAAATCGCGCAACGTGATTTTTCCGTTTTTCATAACCTTGTAAAAATACATCGCGCTGTTTGTGAACATACCTGCTTTTTTACGCGTCACCTTTGATTTCGCGCCGCCGTCAATATAGTCACACGTGCCGTCGGAATTAGGCGTCACGGCAACCCAGCGTCCCTCTGTTGTTTTCACGAGCATCGGAATTGCCGAAGATGTGTACCAGTCCTCGTCAAGCTCGACATAGCGCGTTTTTATAAACAGGTGGTTCTCTATGCAGCTAAGCTGCTCCGAAAGGGGAAGCTCCGGGTCCACGCGCTCCTTTTCGTTCAGGAATTTAAGTATCGCGTTAATACCGTCGCAGTCCGTCTTTCCGTTAAGAGCGGACTCCATATTTTCATAAGCTCTTCGGTGCGCCTCGCGGTTTTTTTGCTGTATGCGCTCGGTTTCTTCTCTTACCTGTGTTTTCATTTAACTCACGCCTCCTGCCAGTGAGCTGTATATGCCGTTCGCCGACATAAGCTCCTCATGCGTACCGCGCTCGGCGATTTTTCCGTTGTCCATGACAATAATTTCATCGCTGTCCATAATGGTCGAAAGCCTGTGCGCGACGATCACTCGCGTAATTTCCAGCGCCTTTATGTTGTTCATAACCCTTTCTTCGGTGTCGGTGTCAAGCGCGCTTGTCGCCTCGTCCATTATCAGAACGGTCGGCTTTTTTACGAGCGCGCGGGCAATTTCGATACGCTGCCTTTGTCCGCCGGAGAAGTTTTTGCCGTTCTCGCTTACTCTTTCGCGGTAGCCTTCCTTACGTGAAATTATGTCATCGTGAATACACGCCGCTTTCGCCGCGGCAACCACCTCGTCGTACGGAATACTGTCGTCCCACATCGTTATGTTGTCGAGCACCGTACCCTCGAATAAGCGTATATTCTGGCTTACCACGGCTGTTTTGGAGTAGAAGTAAAAATGATTTATCTCATTAGCGGGAGTGCCTCCGAACCGCACACTGCCGCCGTCCTCGCGGTACAGCCGCGCGATGATTTTCGCGACGGTCGATTTGCCGCTGCCGCTGCCGCCGGTAATCGCAACGCTCCCGCCCTTTTTCACGGTGAGGTCAAGATTTTTTATAAACGGCTCGTCAAGCGGATTGTAGCCGAAGGTTACATTTTCGAGAGTTATATCGCCGTCGATGTTTTTTATCTGATCCGTTGTGTCGTCGAGGAACTTGTCGTCCCTGCCGTAATGCATAACGTCGTTTGCGCGCGCCACGTCGCTGTTAAGCGTCTGCATTTCTATTCCCGCGTTTACCGTATTTCCGAGCGGTTCAAGCATTGCGGCGACAAGAGCCTGCATTGCTATAAGAATACCGGCGGTCATATCGCCCGACAGTATTTCCCACACTCCCGAGATAAGAATCACTCCCGAACCGAGCGCGTTAATGAAGGAAAACAGGCTGCCCGCGCGCACTCCCGTTTTTCCGATTTGCGTTTTGGTGTTTACGGCCTGCGTTCCGGCTGCCGTAAGGCGGTTGAATATCGCGTCCTCCGCGCCGCATGACTTTATCGTTTCAACCATGTCGATCGCTCTTGAAATATCGCCCTGCAAAGCGCCCAAGTCACGGCTGTACGAGCGCATCTGATCCTCGTACTTTTTTGAGCTTGCGATCATGGCGCACACGTTGGCAGCGGCGCAGAGTATTCCGATAAAAGCTATATGTATGTCAAACACAACTATCAATATAAAATATACGATTACCTGCATGACATATCCGGGAATGGGGGAGAGCATGCGCACAAGCTTTGCGCCCATCTCCATGCTTGTGTTCTGACGGTTCGCAAGGTCGCCCTCGCTGCGCTGAGAAAAAAACTCTATCGGAAGCCTCAGCAAATGCTCTATAAATCCCGAATTGATACGCATATTAAGCTGTCTGCCTATACGGAACTTTATATGCTCGTCAAGCGCCGCGGACGTTGCCGTAATCAGTCCGGCGCACAGTATGACCTGCAGTATTATCCTTAAATTGCTCGTGTTGCCGCCGATGAGAATTTTGTCGATGAATACCGAATTAAGAAACAGCACTGCCGCGCCCGCTATCAGCGCGCATATTTCAAGCAAAACAAAGTACGCCGTGCAGGGGAGAAAGGCTTTCAAGCATGACATTATATAATTCGCGGCTTTACCGCCCTTGTCCTTTTGAAAATCCTCCTCCGGCGTAAACTCAATCGCGATACCGGTAAACGACCTTGAAAATTCCTCCGGCGATACCGTTCTCACGCCGTACGCGGGATCGGCAAGCACCGCGCCTTTTTTGTCAAATCCGCACAGCACGAGAAAGTGATCCATATTCCAATGTATAACGGCGGGCGTTTTAAGCTCCCTCGCGCCGTCAATATCCACGCGCAGCGCCCTCGGCTTTAGCTTGTGGAACTGCGCCGCTTTTACGATGTTTGTCGCGTTCACGCCGTTGCGCGACACTCCGCACTCGCGCCTTAATTCCTCGAGCGTAACCGTTTTGCCGTAATAAGCCAAAATCATAGCCAGTGAAGCCGCTCCGCATTCGGTCGCTTCCATTTGCAGTATGGGACGTATTTTTTTTACCTTTTCCATAACGCCCTCCTAAAACAGCCACTCGTACGGATGACACTTTTCTATCACTATGTCCGCGCCGCACATCGTTCCCATCGCGAGGTCGATCGCTCCGCTGTCGGGATTTGACCATTTAAGGCGGCTCTGCGCGTTAGCGTCGGGTATAAGCGAAATTTCAATCTGCAGATAGCTCTCCCGTTCGTCGAGCGACGGTAAAAACAAATCGCTGTCCGTTTCCTTTATGCTCTGTCCCTTGACGGGGTACGACGAAATACCCGAAACGTACGCGTTTATATAGCCGTACTTCTCACGCGGCGCGAAATCGGGCATTACCTGCGCCTCAGTGCCGAGCGCGATAAGACCGCCGTTTTCGGCGGGAATAAACGCGGTGAGCTTTTTGTTGTCGCCGTCCTTGTCGTACGGAATGATTTCCGCCACCATTTCGCCCTCGGAAATATACGAGTTTTCGCCCGTGACGTAGACGACAATGCCGTCAATGTTTGAACGGATAACCGAGCGCGCGTCGTATTCGTCATACAGCTTGCCAAGTTCCTCCGCCGTAATGCCGCTTGCTTTTCCGTTTTTTATTTTTGTGAGAATATCCTCCTGCGGAACAACCGCGATAATATCGCCCGCCTTTACGTCGTTTCCTTCCGACACGGCTATCTTCGATATAATACCGCCCGACCTTGCGTAGACCTCGCCGCCCTTTGAAGCGGGCCATATTATGCCGTTTACGGACACCGTTTCGTAAATCGTTCCGAAAAAGAGCCACAGCGCAAAAACAGCCGCGAACATAAAAATCAGCAGCACATAAATAACCGTGCGTATCGGTACGGCGCGTATGCCCTTGCTCATTCCCGAATGTGATGAGAAGCTGTCAAGCGCTTCCTGTCTGAATAAATTCTTCATCACTGCCCCCTACTTCTTCACCTTGACGTCATGCGAATACCCCTTCTCGTCGATTGTGCTGTATTTATATTCCTGCGTTTCCTGTCTGCCCTTCTCGTCGAAGCTGAAATTCTCAATCAAGCCTTTGTAACCGTCCCTATGTAAAATCTCCGCGATTTTTGAGGAATCGACCGTTTCGTTTTTTATTGCCGTGTCGGCAATAATCCTGACGGCGTTATAGCCTTGAATGTACCATGTATCAAACACGCTGCCCGTGTTTGCCCTATACTCTTCAACCATTTCATGAATTATATCACTGTCTTTATCTGTCCGATCCGCCAGCATAAACTCATCGGCAATAATAAACCCGTTCATTGCCTGCATCAGTTCTTTGTCCTCGCTCATCAGGGTGCTGTTGTCAAACGCGGTGTCGCCGCCGCATATAATCGCGGGATTTTTGTTCTTGATTTTTTTAATATTTCAAAGCCCTCGTCCGATTTCGGGAACATGATTACCCCTTCCACGCCGAGCGTTTCCCAGCGGCTGTAAATTTCGTCAAAGTTTGCCTCCAGCGCCGACATGCTTACACAATCTACCGTTTTTATTGAGCTGTCCGCGCCGTACTGCAGGAAGCCTCTCATCTCCGCCTGTTCAAAATTGCCGTCTCCGGCGCATACCGCCCAACGCTTCGCCGTCGTTTCGGCGGACGCGAGCTTAAGTATTTCTCCGACCGTCTGCGCCGAATTGCAGAGAGAGAACACCATTTCGTAATTGTTGTCCTCATACACGTCGTCATAAAGGAAAAACGGCATAATAAACAGCTTTTCCGCGTTGTCAAAAACGTAAGCGGCAGTTTTGCTTATATCCATATCCATCGAACCGATTACCGCGTCAATGCTTTCGTCCGCCGCCGCCGCGTCAATGAGCGCCGAGTCCTCCTCATAGCTTCCGCTGTCGTTGTAAAATTCGCACTCCACGTTATATCCGCTGTCCGCGTATTCCTTATTCAGGTCGCGTTCGGCTCTCTCGATACCCTCTTTGTAGCCGGGATAAAAAGCGTCCTCATTTCCCATAACGGCGATTTTAACGGTACGCCCCTCGCTGCCGCCGAAGCACCCCGATAACGCGCAGGATAAAATCGCGGCAACAAAAAATATATATATTTTCTTCATAACCTTCCTCCGATACCTCGGCATTTTCCAAAACGGCTTGTCCGATGCGTATTCAAAACCTCTCTGCTCCGTGCCGTTGATAAAATTATTGTACCATAGGGTGAGAGGATTTTCAAGATTTTAATGCAATTTAATCATTTCTCAATAAACGTAAAATAGCCGCCTCGACCCATGAAGCGACTATTTGTTTAAAATAGCTTAATGTGGGCATAACCGTTTGAGGTCATTGCCTTTTTCTGTTTATATTATACTACATATTTCCCGTTTTGTCAGTAGTTTGCCGCGAACAGCCGTGAACGCCCACCGCGTGATATACGGCGTGCGGCGCACATCGTAAGCCTCCCTTGTCAAAGGGAGGGGGACCGCCGAAGGCGGTGGAGGGATTCAATATAGAAATTGGAAAGGAATCCCCCAGTCACGCTCCGCGTGACAGCCCCCTTTGACAAGGGGGCCTTCCGTAGGGGCGATCATCGGCCGCCCGCTTTCGTAGGGGCGAACCGCGTTCGCCCGTTCTGCAATATACAGCGCACAAAAAATGAGGATATACACCAACTTCTTTCAGACAGGCTCCCATTGCCTGTGGCGAACGCTGATGATATCCTCATCAAAATAGTATCACATCAAAACGAAAATGTCAATTATGTCATTCACATTCCCGGGATAAACAATCTTGTACCGGGGGCGGGAGGTTCGGCGTCGGAGAGGTTGTTGAAGCTCGTCACGGCATCGCGCGGCACGGCGTAACGCTTTGCAATACCCCAGAGCGAATCGCCGGGCTGAACGAAATAAATCACAATTCCGCGCCCCGAATCCGGCGAGATATCCTCGGTAACAATGTCGTCGATAACGTCGATCCTCCGCTTGCGGATAATATTTGCGCAGAGCGATAGAATACACCTAAGCTCAATCTCACCCGCCATATTGAGGTTGTACGCGGTGTGCTTGACCTCCGCCTTGATTTCCGTTATAAGGTCGTCGCCGTCCTCACGCGCGTCGAGCGTGTAGCTGAACGGAATATCCCTTTTAATGCTGTACACCGGCGCGTCGGGGGAGTCGGTGAGGTAGAGGATATACGTCTCTATCTTACCCTCCGCCTGCAAATGACCGTTTTTAAGGAGCGTGCTCGTGACGCACGGCTTTGTTATAACGTCGTACACGCCCGACACCTGCGGAGCGTCGCCGCCCGCCTCGATCGTCTCACGTATTGTGTTCTGCGCCGACGGACGCGCGATTATTTCTTCAAGCTCAGTTTCTTCCTTAATGAGCTGCGTGTTCATGTACGGCTCGTAGCAGTCGCTGATTATGTCGATAACGACGTTGTCCGCAGCCTTGATCTGCGCGAGAACGGTTATCTCCACAAATATGACGCGTTTGTCACCGTCGGCGTCCTCCTGCGCCTCACAGCGAATGTCGGACACATAATAATCAATGTCGCAGACTGTATCATCGCCCGCGTCAGGGCAGTCGAACACCTCGGTAAACGGTATCTCGGCTTCCATGAAGCGTATCTTATTTTCATCATCTGTGTAAAGCACCGATATGGCAGCCGCGCCCTTCGCGGCGATTTTACCCGTGACCGTCTTGTACTCCGCGTCGGTAATGCGCGCGTCGGCTTTCAAAATCTCGTTTATTGCCGTCTGCGTGGACGGAATTTCAATGTTGTCGGAGAGCGTAAATTCCTCCTCCTGAAGGCTCACGCAGTTTTGCAGCGACACGCTCTCCTTAAGCACCTCCGCGCTTTCCGAATCGGAAGTATCGACCGCGATTTCAACGTTCTTTTCCTCGACAATCTCGTAATCGAGGCATACCGTGAGCTTGACGCGCAGCTTGCGGCTGTTCGTGAGCGAAAACTCCGCGTTATCGACGTTCGCGGTAACGAGCGCCTTCATATTATCACCGATATTTTTATTGTCTATATTCTGCGAAAAGTCGAACGAGGTGATAATGCTCTTTATATTCTCGCTCTCGCTGTCGGGTATGTAAAGTATTTTGACCTGCGCCCTTCCGTTTACGCCCGCTCTGCCGTCCGACACGCTTTTGTCGGTGACGCACGCGGACGCGTCAAGCTGAAGTATTTTCAGTATGTCCGGCTTCACGTCCGGCACTATAATATCCTCGTCTATCTGCGTTTTGACCGCGCCCTTGCAGCACACCTGATTTACGGTAACGTTTTCCTTGATCAATTCCATAGCTTTGTCCTCCAATTTAATTACTATATAGTAAATTGTATGAAACCGGCGGCAGAATATGAATAAAATGTTTGTATGCCCATCGGGGGTTGAAAATAATGGCGCGGTGTGGTAGAATATATGTCAG
Source organism: uncultured Clostridia bacterium (assembly GCA_947591315.1). Taxonomy (GTDB): domain Bacteria; phylum Bacillota; class Clostridia; order UBA1381; family UBA1381; genus Hominilimicola. Next base: position 27,203 of record CANQDD010000016.1, on the reverse strand, counting down.
GAAAGAATTGGGGGCATACTGAATGTACAAGGAGCTTATATCGGCGAAGCTGCGCTCCGCGTTGGAATATACAAAGGTTTTTTTAAGGTGGGGAATAATATCGGCTGTGATAGGTATCGCGGGCGGTATTGTCGGCGCGGTGTTCCACACGGCGGTGCACGGCGCGGACACGCTGTTTCTGAAATACGATTATCTTGTGTTTTTAATGCCCGTCGGCGGTCTTTTGATAGTGTGGCTGTACAAAAAGATGAACATGCTCCAGAACCGCGGCACGGACAGCATAATCGACTCGATACGCAGTCACGACGGCGTGCCGTTTATAATATCGCCGCTCATATTCATAAGTACCGCGGTAACGCACCTGTTCGGCGGCAGCGCGGGACGTGAGGGCGCTGCGCTGCAGCTCGGAGGAAGCATCGGCACGGCGATAGGAAAGCTGTTCAAAACCGAGAAACGGTTCATGCACATCATCATAATGTGCGGCATGAGCGCGGTGTTTTCCGCACTGTTCGGAACGCCCGTGACGGCGGCGTTCTTCGCGCTCGGCATATCGAGCATCGGTCACATGTATTACCCGGGAATTGTGCCGTGCCTCATATCGTCGATAAGCGCGTACATTATAGTGGCTATGTTCGGACTTGAACCGACGAGCTTTCAGATACTGCTCGTGCCGGAGGTAACAACGGTGAATATGCTTCGGACGATTTTAATAGCCGTACTGTGCGCGGAGCTGAGCATAATATTCTGCACCGTCATGCATTACACCGCGCGGTACATGCGGATATGGTTCAAAAACCCGTATCTGCGTATAGCGGTCGGCGGCGCGGCGATTATCGCGCTCACGTACCTTTCGGGAACGCGCGACTACAACGGTTCGGGCATGGACGTGATAACGAGGGCTGTCACGTTCGCGCACATAGATAACGGCTGGGCGTGGGCGCTCAAAATAGTGTTCACGGCGATAACGATAGGCTCGGGCTTTAAGGGCGGCGAGATAGTGCCGACGTTCTTCATCGGTTCGACGTTCGGCTGCTTCATCGCGGGACTTATCGGTCTGCCGCCCGGTTTCGGCGCGGCGCTGGGACTTATATCCATGTTCTGCGGCGTGTTAAACTGCCCGATAGCGTCAATAATACTGAGCGTGGAGCTTTTCGGCGCGCAGGGGTTCGTACTGTTCGCCATAGCCGCTGGAGTGGCGTACATGATGTCCGGCTACTACGGACTTTATCACAGTCAAAAAATAGTTTACTCAAAGCTTGACGGCGAGGAAATAGATAAAAGCACAAAATAAACGGAGGGATAAACATGATTTTGGGGTACACGGTTTACGAAATAATCGCGCTGTTTTTCATATACGGCTTTCTCGGCTGGTGTATCGAGGTAATATACCGCGGACTTGTCGAGCAGCGTTTTGTGAACAGCGGCTTTCTGAACGGACCTATATGCCCGATATACGGCGTGGGAGGCGCGGTTGTCGTAATATGCCTTACGCCGCTTGAGAACAATATTCCGCTTCTGTTTGTCGGCTCGGTAATTCTCACGTCGGCGCTCGAGCTTGTGACGGGATTCGCGCTCGACAAGATATTTCATGCGCGCTGGTGGGACTATTCAAATCAGCCGCTTAATCTTGGCGGTTATATATGTCTATTGTTCTCGCTCGCGTGGGGCGCGATATGCGTCGCGCTTATGAAGCTTATACACCCGCCGATACTCGGACTTGTGAAAGCCGTGCCGTTCGCGCTCGGCGTGACGGTCATATCGGTACTGTCGGCTGTGTTTATCGCGGACGTTGTTGTAACGGTAGTGGCGATAAATCACCTCACGAGCCGTATGCGCGGAATGGAGGAGCTTGCGGCTAAGATACGCGCCGTATCGGACGGTATAGGCGAGAAGGTTTACGACGGCGCGAAGGCTGTTGCCGAGAAGGGTGAGGAGATATTCGACAGCGAGGAAGCGAAGGAGCGTCTGCGTAAGTACAGCGAAAACGCCGAGGAGCTTAAAAAGAAGTACGCGGCTATTGTTGAGGAAAAGCATTTGTTCCAGCACAGACTTATAAAGGCATTCCCAAGAATGCAGTCACATTCGTATAATGAGCATCTCGATAGGTTGAAAGAAAGGTATATGAAGAGAAGGTAATGTGTGTCATGTTGACGTAGGGGCGAACCGTGTTCGCCCGCCGCGCGCAATTAAAACGGGCGAACACGGTTCGCCCCTACGTATGTCTCCCCTTACTACGGCGTTTGTTGCTGTGCAACACGCCGTTAGGCTCCCCTTGAGGTAAATGACGCTTTAGCGTCATAGGCATAGAGCTTTGCTCGTATGCCGTAGTAAGGGGAGCTGTCGCCGTAGGCGACTGAGAGGTGGTTTTTTATCTGTTGCCACCTCTCCGTCATCGCTTCGCGATGCCACCTCTCCTCAAGGAGAGGCTCACGTTGTGCGCCGCTATATGATTTCTAAAAACCCAACCACACAAAAAGAGGATAACTTATGTTATCCTCTTTCTCATATTCATACAATACGAATTGTCTTAATAACCTGATTTTCAATCGGCTTATCGTTCATATCGACAGGCGTTTCCGCGATCTCGTCAACGACGTCCATACCGTCAGTGACCTTGCCGAACGCCGCGTACTGACCGTCGAGGTGCGGCGCGTCGTCGTGCATTATAAAGAACTGGCTCGACGCGCTGTTCGGGAACATCGTGCGCGCCATCGAAAGAACGCCGCGCTCGTGCTTTAACGGATTTTTAACGCCGTTTCTGTCAAACTCACCCTTTATGGGGTCGGCGTCCTTGTGCGAGCCGTCCTCACGGTAACCGCCGCCCTGTATCATAAAGCCGGCTATCACGCGGTGAAATATAAGCCCGTCGAAGAAATTGTCCTCGATAAGCTTCACAAAATTTTCGACCGTTATCGGCGCGATGTCCGGGTAAAGCTCCGCCTTGATAATGCCGCCGTTTTCCGTTTCGATCTCAATATTTATATTGCTCATACCGTTTTCTCCTTTATTATGTCAGCAGGTCGCTCAAATCGCCTCTCGCGATACCGTCCTCATCCGCGCCGCCCGTTTCACTTTCGCCGAACAGGTCGCTTAGCGCCTCGTCCTCCGTATCGTCGGTATCGGGCTTTGAGGGACGCGCCGACGACGAGGGAGCGGCTGAAGGCTTCGCCGACGATTTCGGAGCGGACGTGCTTTTGGGAGCCGCGCTCTTTGAAGGCGTATCGCTGTCGTTACCCGCGCTGCCGGAATTTATTTCTATCGTGTCTATCACGATAGGATCTACCGGCACATCGTCCAGACCCTGCGCCTCAACGTATCCCGTCCTTACCGACGCGATCTCGTCGACCACGTCCATACCGTCGGTAACTCTGCCGAATGCCGCGTACTGACCGTCGAGGTGTGGAGAATCCTGCTGCACGATAAAGAACTGGCTTGTCGCGCTGTTCATGTCGCGCGCCCGCGCCATAGAGATAACTCCGCGCACGTGCGAGAGCGTGTTTTCAAAGCCGTTAGCCTCAAATTCGCCCTTTACCGCGTCTGCGTCCTGCTTTTTGAGGTTCTCGTCGTAGCCGCCGCCCTGTATCATAAAGTCCTCGATAACTCTGTGGAAAATCGTGCCGTCGTAGAAGCCGTCCTCCGCGAGCATAACGAAGTTTTCAACGGTGTCGGGAGCAAGGTCGGGATAAAGCTCAAGCTCTATCTCATCGCCGCTTTCAAGCAATATTGTCGCGTTGACGGTATTTTTCACAAGCTCGGGGTTAACCTTTAGCTTTTCGAGCGTTTCCTTGTCCATCGTAAGTCCCGACGTGTCCGCCGGTCCGCATGACGCGGTAAGCATTGCCACGCCCGTTACGACCGCCGCCAAAAGTGTCAGTTTTCTTTTCATTCTTCATTCTCTCCTTCCGAAGCCTCGGTTTCCTCGTCCTCGTCCTCGTCCTCGTCGCGCGGCGCTCTCGCGATATTCGCGACGATAACGTTGTCCGCGAGACGCATAAGCTTAACGCCCTGCGTGTGGCGGCTGTACGTGGAAATGTCCTCGGTGTGCATTCTTATTATAACGCCCTCGGACGTGATGAGTATAATATCGTCCTCGTCCGTAACGGCGCGCATACCGGCGAGCTTGCCGGTCTTGTCGGTCAGCTTGTAGGTGAATATACCCTTACCGCCGCGCGACTGCTTTCTGTATTCGTCGAGCGGCGTTTTCTTGCCGTAGCCGTTCTCGGTTACAGCCAAAAGCTCGCTGCCCTCTCTCGCGAGCGAGAAGCCGACGATATAATCGCCCTTGCGGAGCGTTATCGCCTTAACGCCGCGCGTAGTTCTGCCTGTGTGACGCACCTCGCTCTCGTTAAAGCGAATCGCGTAGCCGTCATGCGTAGACAGAATAACGTCCTTCGTGCCGTCCGTGAGCTGAACGCGTATAAGCTCGTCGCCCTCGGCAAGGTCGATAGCCCTTAAGCCGCCGTTTCTTATTCTCGAATAATCCATAATATCGGTTTTCTTGATAAGACCGCCGCGCGTCACAAACGTGAGATAGCCGCCCTCACGGAACTCCTTGATAGGAATAATCGCCGTGATTTTTTCGTCGCTCTCCAAGGGCAGCAGATTTACTATCGCCGTACCCTTCGACTGACGGCTGCCCTCGGGTATCTGGTAGCCGCGCAGCTTGTACACCGTGCCGCGCGTCGTGAAGAACAGGAGGGTGTTATGTGTGGAGGTCGTTAAGATATGCTCGACGAAATCCTCTTCCTTCGTGCTCATGCCCGTTATGCCGCGTCCGCCGCGCCTCTGCGAATGGTACGTGTCGGCTGGAACGCGCTTTGTGTAGCCCGTGTGCGTCAGCGTTACGACTATATCCTCCTCGTCAATGAGGTCGTCAATATCTATCTCGGTCGAAATCGAGGAAATCTTTGTGCGTCTCTCGTCGCCGTACTTGTTCTTTATGTCGATGAGGTCGTTCTTTATGATATCGAGAACCATGCTTTCGTTAGCGAGAATTTCGCGGTAATTCGCGATTTTAGCGGTAACGTCGCGGTACTCCTCCTCAATCTTTTCACGCTCCATGCCGGACAGTCTGCCGAGCTGCATCTTAACGATAGCGTCAGCCTGCTCGTCCGACAGCGAAAATCTTGCGCACAGCGCTTCCTTCGCCTCCTGTATGCCCTTCGAGGCGCGTATAATGCGTATAACCTCGTCAACATTGTCTATAACTATCTTGTAGCCCTCAAGGATATGCGCACGCGCGAGAGCCTTTTCAAGCTCAAAATTCGTGCGGCGCGTTATAACGTCCTCCTGGTGCGCGATGTAGTAGTCGATCATTTCGCGCAGATTGAGTATCTTCGGCTCCTTATCGACGAGCGCGAGCAGTATCACGCCGAACGTGTCCTGCATCTGCGTGTACTTGTAAAGGTTATTCAGCACGACATTCGGGTTCGCGTCGCGCTTTAAGTCTATCACGAGACGTATAACCTCGGTCGACTCGTCGCGCGTCGAGGCGATACCGTCGATCTTACCGTCGCGCGCAAGCTCGTTTATGTGCTTTTCGAGCTTTGCCTTGTTGACCTGATACGGAATTTCGGTGACGATGATTCTGTTCCTGCCGTTATGCTCTTCGATTTCAGCCTCGGCGCGGAGAATTATGCGTCCGCGTCCGGTGGTATACGCGTTACGTATGCCGCTTCTGCCCATGATAACGCCGCCGGTCGGGAAGTCGGGGCCCTGAATATGCGTCATAAGCTCCTCGATCGTGATAAGCGGATCGTCAATAACCGCGATGATACCGTCTATGACCTCGGTGAGGTTGTGCGGCGGAATATTAGTAGCCATACCTACCGCGATACCCGCGCTGCCGTTTACGAGCAGATTCGGGAAACGCGACGGCAGAACGTCCGGTTCGGGAATTTTATCGTCGTAGTTCGGTACAAAATCGACCGTTTCCTTCTCGATATCGGTAAGCATGAGCGCCGATATTTTGGACATTTTAGCTTCGGTGTAACGGTACGCGGCGGGCGGATCTCCGTCCACGCTGCCGAAGTTACCCTTGCCCTGAACGAGCGGGTAACGCAGCGAGAAGTCCTGCGCCATACGCACCATCGCGTCGTATACCGACGCGTCGCCGTGGGGGTGGTACTTACCGAGCACGTCGCCGACGGTAGCAGCCGATTTCTTGAAGTCGTTCTCGTAGAGCAGGTTAGACTCGTACATATCATATAATATACGTCTGTGAACCGGCTTCATACCGTCCCTTACGTCGGGCAGCGCGCGGCTCACGATAACGCTCATCGCGTAATCAATATACGCTTTTTTCATTTCTCTGTCGAGGTCAACATCAACAATATGCTGATTATTTATAGCTTCCATGTCAAGCTTTAAATCCTCGGTTTTCTTCGCCATAATTTCCTCCTAAAAAGTGTGTCTGATTTTTTATCCTTAACCATATAATTATATCACAAAATCATGGAAAAATCAAGCAAAAATGAACGATTTGTTGTCTTTTTTCGCCTTATCTCGCAGCGAAAACGATTCTTTCCTCGTTCTCCCTCGGCTTGTCGAAAGAAAGCTCGCCGAATACGTCAATTTTATTAAATCCCGCTCTTTTAAGCAGCGCCGTGATTTCCTCCTCTTTCCACGCTCTCTGCAAATGCCGTTCCTCAAATCGGCGGTAGGAATGTCCGTCTTTTACGAAAAACGTCAGGAACATATCCGAAAGACGCTTGCTCTCGATGTACCTGTTCTGCCACGTGTAGAAAACGTCCTTTTCCGAGTGGACGAACGTGTTCGAGCCGATGACGTTTTTAAGCTTATGCTCCGTGCTTATATCAAAAATAAACGGAGCGCCCCCGTCCATAAAGCACGTCTTGATTTTCGTAAAAAATTTGAGCAGCGACTTCGGGGATAAACAGTAATTCACGCCGTCGATCATGCATAGAAACGCGCCCATTGTGCCGTAGAGGTCGATTTTCGTCATGCTCTGGCACAGGTAGAGGATATTAAGTCCCTCCGACTTTCCGCGCGCGATGTTAAGCATACTTTCCGAGACGTCAACGCCCGTCATGTCGTAGCCGCGCCGCGCGAGCGGTATCGTGATGTTGCCCGTGCCGCAAGCGACATCGCAGACAAGCGACGGGTTCACGCCGCAATAGTCAAACAGATTTTCTATATAGTCAGCCCATTTTTCGTAGTCCACGTCCCGTTTCATCAGGCGGTCGTAGACCTCGGCGAAATCGTTATAGCTGCTCATCGGATTTCTCCATTCTGTCAATCACTAAATTATAGCCGTCCGAGCCGTAATTTATACATCTGTTCACACGGCTTATCGTGGCGGTCGACGCGCCTGTTTTCTCGGCAATGTCGGTGTACACGCTGCCCTCCTTCAGCATAAGCGCGACCTCCATGCGCTGGCTTATGGATTTTAGCTCCGTTATGGTGCAGAGGTCGGCGAAAAATCTTCGGCACTCGTCGACCGTGCGGAGCGTGAGAATAGCCTTAAACAGTATATCCGTGCTTTTATCGTTCATTTCCTTCATCTTTATATGCTCCTTATGCTTTGATTACATATATTGTACCACTTTAACGCGTGAAAGTAAATACATAATTTTCAATTAAAGCGGAAACGATAAGATGAAATAAATCCTGCGGAGGTAACGGATATGGTACTTGCGATACGAACGTTGATACTGTACTCGATCGTGATACTCTCACTCAGAATAATGGGAAAGCGGCAGCTCGGCGAGCTTCAGCCGTCGGAGCTTGTTGTCGCGATAATGATTTCCGACCTTGCGTCGATACCGATGGAGTCGGTGGAAATACCGCTGTTTTCGGGCATTGTGCCGGTTTTGACGCTGCTTATAGCCGAGGTTGCAACGTCGCAGCTTAGCCTTAAAAGCAAGACGGTCAGAAAGTTTTTGAGCGGCGAGCCGAGCATGGTCATATACAACGGTCACATAAACGAGGGCGAGCTGCGGCGTATGCGTTTTAACCTGAACGACCTCATGGAGGAACTTCGGCTCTGCAATTACCCGAATATCGCCGATGTGGAGGTAGCCGTTATCGAGACGAGCGGTCAGCTGAGCGTCATACCGAAGGCGGACGCGCGCGCCGTGACGGTAGGGGATATGATGTCAAGCACCGTGACGAAGGGCGGACTGCCGTATATGCTCGTCGCGGACGGCTGCCTTAACAAATTTGAGCTTATGCGAAGCGGCAAGACGGCGGGGTGGCTCGAAAACGAGCTTAAAAAGCGCGGCGTGAACGGCGTTAAGGACGTGTTTCTCGCGTCGCTTGACATGGACGACAAGCTTTTTGTGCAGATGAAGGAGGGGAAGAAATGAGGGGTGTAATATCCGCGCTCGTAATCGCGGCGGCAATCGTTGCGGGAAGTTTTATTTATACAAACAGAATGAATAAAATTTCAGGCGAGCTTACCGAAATAAACAATTCAATAGCCGAAAAAATCGAGAGCGAGGACTATGACGGCGCGGCTGAGGACATAAAGCGGCTTAGGAGCTCCGTTGACAGCCGCCGCGTCTTTCTGACGGCAACAGGTAACCATGTGCGCCTTGACGAGATAGAGCTCGGCGTGTCGGAGCTCGAGGGTTACGCAAACGAGCGTCAGAAGCCGGACGCGTATTCAAAGTGCCGCTCTCTTGGGGTGCTTATAGAAAATTTGCCCAGAGATTACAGGATTTGTCTTGAAAATATACTGTAAAATTATTCTTTACAAATCGCGTATTTTATTGTATAATATATAGCCGAGATTAAAAGAAAGAAGGATAAACGATGATAAAGGCTGCGGTTCTCGGCGCGACCGGCTACGCGGGCATTGAGCTTGTAAGGCTCCTTACGAACCACCCGAATGTGAGCATTGAAATACTCGGCTCGCAGAGCTTTGCCGGACAGAAGATAAGCGACGTGTACCAGAATTTAAGACATATTCTTGAAAAGGAGTGCGAGGAACTCGACCTTGACAGAGCGGCAAAATGCGACGTGGCGTTTACGGCTCTGCCGCACGGCGCGTCAAAGACGGTCATTCCGTCGCTTTTGGACAGAGGACTTAAAGTGATAGACCTAAGCGGCGACTACCGCTACGACGACGCGGCGGTGTACGAGGAATGGTACGGCGAAAAACACTCGTCACCGGAGCTTTTGAAGGAATCGGTGTACGGACTTCCGGAGCTTCACCGCGAAAAAATCAAAAAGGCGAGACTTATCGGCAACCCCGGCTGCTACACGACCTGCTCCATATTGGGCGCGGCTCCGCTTCTGGCGGGTAAGATAGCCGAAACGAAAAATATAATCGTTGACGCGAAATCGGGCGTGACGGGTGCGGGACGCGGACTGTCGCTGCAGAACCATTTCTGCGAATGTACGGAGACGACGAAGGCGTACAAGGTCACGAACCACCGCCACACGTCCGAGATAGAGCAAGAGCTTTCCAATATCGCGGGCGAGCCGATTATAATTTCGTTCACGCCGCACCTTATACCGCAGAAGCGCGGCATACTCTCGACGATTTATGTAAACCTCAACCGACCGTCGAGCGCGGAGGAGCTTGTAGAGATGTACAAGGAATTTTACAGGGACGAGTTTTTTGTGAGAGTGAAGGAGGTCGGCGAGCTTCCCGAAACAAAGCACGTCGCCGGCTCTAATTTCGTGGACATAGGCGTGTGCTACGACAAGCGGCTGCAAAGAGCGGTCGTTGTGTCGGCGCTCGACAACATAGTCAAGGGCGCGGCCGGTCAGGCTGTACAGAACATGAATTTAATGTTCGGACTGGACGAGAAAACAGCTCTCGCAAATGCGGGATTTTACTTATAATATGGGGTGAATAATACGTATGGAAAAAATGGACGAGCTTATTGAAAAGGCGGGCATACTTATTGAAGCCCTGCCGTACATACAAAAATTTTCGGGCAAAACGATAGTCGTGAAGTACGGCGGCAACGCCATGATTAACGACGAGCTTAAAAACTCCGTAATGGAGGACATAACGCTTCTGAAGTTTATAGGCTTAAAGCCTATCGTTGTGCACGGCGGCGGCCCCGACATTTCAAAGGCGCTGAGTGACAGGGGCGTAAAAAGCACGTTTGTGAACGGTCTGAGGGTAACGGACGACGTGACGATGCAGACGGCGCAGCAGGTGCTTATCGGCAAGACGAACAAGGAGATTGTGTCGCTCATCAGCAAAAAGGGCGGACGCGCCGTCGGCATAAGCGGAATTGACGGCAGCTTTATCGAATGTAAAAAGCAGTACGCCGAGGTTGACGGCGAAAAGGTCGATATTGGCTACGTCGGCGACATCGTGCATATAAAGCACTGCCTCATTGACCTGCTCGCGTCGGATCAGTACATTCCCGTGATCGCTCCGATAGGCACGGACGACGACGGTAACAGCTACAACATCAACGCCGACACCGTCGCTGCGGCGGTAGCGTCGGCTGTGCAGGCGGAAAAGCTTATTCTGCTCACCGACGTTGAGGGCGTTAAGGATAAAAACGGCGATATAATTTACGAGGTACATGAGAACGAGATACAGCCGCTCATAGACAACGGCACGATAAGCGGCGGCATGATACCGAAGATACTCGGCTGTCTCGACGCGATAAAAGAGGGCGTCGCGGGCGCGCACATAATAGACGGACGCGTGCCGCACTGCCTGCTGCTCGAAATATTCACGAAAACCGGCATCGGCACGCTTATAAAGAGCGATAAGTATTAAATAGGAAAGGAACAAACGATAATGAGAATGTCAAATTTACTTCTGCCCACTCTGCGCGAGGTGCCGGCGGACGCTGAAATAACAAGCCACAAGCTTATGCTGCGCGCCGCGATGATACGCAGGCTCGGCTCGGGTATTTACTCGTACCTGCCGCTCGGACTGCGCGTGCTGCAGAAGGTGGAGAAAATCATAAGAGAGGAAATGAACAACGCCGGCGCGCAGGAGCTTTTGATGCCCGCGCTTCTGCCCGCCGAGGCGTATCAGGCATCGGGCAGGTGGGACGTGTTCGGCGCGAGCATGTTCAAGCTCAAGGACCGCTACGACCGCGACTATTGTCTCGGTCCGACGCATGAGGAGCTTTTCACGCAGACGGTTATAGACAACGTAAAGTCGTACAAGGAATATCCGATGACGCTTTACCAAATTCAGACGAAGTACCGCGACGAGGCGCGTCCGCGTTTCGGCGTTATAAGAAGCCGCGAATTTGTGATGAAGGACGCGTACAGCTTTGACACGAGCGACGAGGGTCTTGACGAAAGCTATAAAAAGATGTACGACGCGTACAACAGGATATTTGAGCGTCTCGGTCTCGACTTCACCGTTGTTGACGCGGACAGCGGCGCTATGGGTGGCAGCGGCAGCCAGGAATTTATGGTAAAATCGCCCGTGGGCGAGGACGGTATCGCGTACTGCGACTGTTGCGGCTACGCGGCGAACTACGAAAAGGCGGAGTGCGTGAACGCGCCCAAGCCCTCCGCGGAGGACGGCGGCGACATGGAGAAAATACACACGCCGAACGTTCACACGATAGAGGAGCTGGTGTCGTTCCTCGGCGCTGAGCCGTACAATTTCGCAAAGACAATCATATACAAGGCTGACAACAAGTACATTGCGGCTATGGTTCGCGGCGACAGGGAGATTAACGAGGTCAAGCTTAAAAACCTTGTCGGCTGTACAGACGATTTGGAGCTTGCCGAGCCGTACATGGTGAGACAGCTTACGAACGCCGAGGTCGGTTTCGCGGGCCCCGTCGGACTTGACATTCCCGTATACGTCGACAAAGAGGTCGAAACGATGAAAAACTTCATCATCGGCGCGAACGAGACGGACATGCACTACAAGAACGTCAATATCGGCAGGGACTTCACGCCGCACACGGTCGCGGACATACGCGTTATCGAGGAAGGCGACGCCTGCCCGAGATGCGGAAAGCCGATCAAGACGGCGCAGGGTATCGAGGTAGGTCATGTATTCAAGCTCGGCACGAAGTATTCAGAGGCTCTCGGTCTTACGTTCCAGGACGAGGACGGCATGAGCAAGGTTGTTACAATGGGCTGCTACGGCATAGGCGTAACGCGCTGTCTGTCAGCCGCGGTCGAGCAGAACAACGACGAGAACGGCATTATCTGGCCTGTGTCTATCGCACCGTTCGAGGCTATCGTAATACCCGTGAACGCGAAGAATGAGGAACAGACCGAAGCGGCGGAAAAAATCTATAACGAGCTTAAAGCAAAGGGCATTGACGCGCTTATCGACGACAGAAACGAACGCCCCGGCGTAAAGTTTAAGGACGCGGATCTTATCGGTATTCCCGTGAGAATAGTCGTGGGTAAAAAGATAGGCGAGGGAATAGTCGAGTATAAGGAAAGAACGGCGCAAGCGTCCGATGAAAAGACCGTTGAAGCGGCGATTGATGATGTGGTAAGTTTTGTGGAAGGTAGAAGATAAGTAAAAGTTACGTATGACCCCCTCGTAGAGGGGGTCTTTTGTGTGCGGGCGGCCAATGACCGCCCCTACGGTAAGCCTCCCCTACTAGGGGAGGTGGCGCCGAAGGCGTCGGAGGGGTTTAATCCGCAAAAAAACAAACCCCTCAGTCACACTGCGTGTGACAGCTCCCCTATTAGGGGAGCCATACGTCCGCGCCGCCTATTTTGTATTATTATGCAATTTTTGCCATATTCTTGTAATAAGCTCTTAAAGAAAATCAAGTTGAAATGTCACACACGCGTCGGTATAATAGAAAAAGAATTATGTAAACAATAGGGCGATTGTGTCCGAAAAAGGGGAGGTGTGACGTTGAAAAAGAGAGTATTTCGGGTTATTTCCGCGCTTTGCGCTCTTTTTATCTTTATGTCATGCCTTAACATAGGCGGCGTTTCGGCTGATGAAAACGAGGGCAGAACAGCGTCGATATTCGCCTACACCCTGAACGACTACATCTACACCTACGGAACGCTCACCACCGAAAATGCGGGCGATACGTTCGACTTCGCAAACGGCGATGAGTACCCGCGCGGCGTGATGTACAGCGAGGTAATAAACTTTGACGCGGACAAAGAGCCGTACCTCGTAATCTTTATAGCCGACTCGGAGTACACCGTCGCGTCGTGCCACTTATGGCGTTACGACAAGGAGAAGGACTGCGCCGAGAGAATAGCGATTCTGGACGTTAATTACAATCAGCTCACCGACGGACGCGTGGGTACGTTCTCGATGGGCTTTTACGAGGACAAGCGCTACATACTGTACAAGACCTACGAAAACGACGCGCTCATCGGCGAGGACTGCTACACCGCGATTGACGGCGCTGCGTACCGCTGCGTAAAGACACCGAACATCAATGAGGAAATAGGCGTTGCGGACTTCTCGTCGAGTTATTTCCACCCCGGCACGGATATATCGCATTTTAATAAGGAGCTTAACAATTTCTTCGACAAGCTCAAAAACACCGCAGCCGACAGCGTAACGTATGAGGATATTGCCGAGAGACTGTCCGACGAGGACGAAAAGCAGATAGAGAACGTACTCGGCACGGTCACGGGCTTTACGGATTTTGACATAGCAAACTACACGACGATGGACGCATACCGCGAGGCTGTCGACGTGCGCCCCGACGGTGACCGTTTCTATCTCATATCCGAGGCGTACAACCTCGGCGACGAAATATATTACGTGAGATTTTCGACCGACCGCTCGTACTACAACTACGCGCTTCTGCGCCGCAGCGACGACGCGCCGGACGGCTATCAGATATTAAAGGTCAGAACCGACTGCATACCGCTCTCCGACAGGGAGCTTAAGCAGATAAAGACCGATTACGACAGGAACACGCTGCTCTACAAGAAGGCGAAGGGTACGCTCTCTCTGGGCGAGGATAAGGACAACGGCAAAAAGCCGCTCATAAACATCGGCAAGATATTCGACAGCGGTATGCGCCTGCCGATAATATGCGTCGGCGGAGGTATCGCGGTCGCGCTCCTTACGATACTCTGGGTGTACCTTTACAGCGACAGCGATTAAAAAATACGGTAAAAAAGAAAGCGAAGAGATGAGGTGATCATCTTTTCGCTTTTTGATATATGGGATTTTGCTTATTTTAAGCCATTGGCTTCAAGAATCGCAGCAATCTCTCCACTAAAATTCTGATTATATACTGTAGTCCAACTATGCATTATATTATCCCAATACCAGTTCTTATCTTCTGATAATTGGTCTGCAAATTCTCCATGTTCTGTTGGCATTGATGTCATTGCCATCCATTCCGCACCCCAGTGCCCTTCTCCTGTTATCTGATTCACAAAATATGACTCATTATTTATGCGCATACCTGCTGAGTCAACTTGGTTTCCAACATCACCTGAGAATACTAACCCTGTCACATTTGTCATTGTAACCGTGGTATTACCAACACCTGTTACTGTAACGCCCAGTCAACCTTGATAGGAAACGGATTCGCCGTTACCGCATACCCGACCGCAAATCCCGTCAGCGCGGAACAAACAATGCCGCCTATAATGAAACCCAAAGTAAACTTTTTCACGGAAATTCCCCCTTTCCGATATATTATACATCACTCGGACTGAAAAATCAAGGAGACTTGCGGCAAATAACATAACGTCCGTGCGGTTTATTATTCCTTCCATGCAAAAAGCACGTCCGTTTGAACGTGCTTTTATACTCTGTTTGATGATTTTCAGCTTGCTTTTTTCTGCTCCGTTATCTTATGCTGACGCCGCAACGCAGCCTCCGCCTCAAGTCGGGCAATTTCAGCGTCTAATTCCTTGTCAGACATTCTCTTAATATCATCGGGAATAATTACTCTGTCGTCTAAAAAATCTTCCATAGGTTATACCTCCCATACATCTATATAATGATTTTCCTTTAATCTGTCTAAAGCTTTAACCTGTGCCTCAAATTCCGAATTGCCGTCATTTATAAATCTTTTGATATATATGTCATATAATCGCGGATTTATATTTTCATCGGATTTATAACCAAAAATTTTACCGTTATGACACACTACATAACCGACATTGTAGCCGTTTCTGTGACAAGAGTTTAAATCCGCGGCGCTCGGCGGCATACTTCCGGGATGATTATGTATTGCAATTAAATTGTTATTCTTATGTGTTGTAACAGCCTTCTTGGTTGCATCAGAATATAAAATTCCACGCTCCGTCTCGCTGTTTATTTCTCTTGCTATAATCTTTCCCGTGTCGCCGTCGATCCAATACATATCCTCAAACAAAGTGCCGCTTCTATGCTTTAGCATTTCCTTTGCCTTTGAATATAATACACGGTTCACCTCGGTGTTCGGTGTTAAATTGTCAAACTTGCGCCGATATTCGCCGCTTTCTATATACGCGCTGTTTATTAGCGTTGACTTATTCCTTCCGTATCTTTGGTTTTCGAGTGCCACCGTATCACCCCTTACACTCATTATATCATCTTTCACAGAATTGTCAACAGCTTTCGTCTTTTCGTCTTACTGGTTATACCGTCTCGGCTCACGCAGCCCATTTTGTTAAAACACACAAAAAATCCTGATTATTTTAGTATAAAATATCACTTGTGAGGTTGGCGGGATAAATATATAATTATAATAAGAGACATTTCGGCGTAAGGAGAGATATTTATGAAAAAGAAAATATTGAGCGCGTTTGCCGCGCTTGCCATGCTCGCGTCATGCTTCGCGGGCGTTGTGACGGTAAGCGCGGCGGACAATCTGCTCGTGAACGGCGACTTTGAAAGCGCGTCTTTGGGAATTGACAACACATGGAAGTTTACGCAGACAGGCGGTTGGTACGCGGCAACAAACAACAGTGGCACAAGTGAGATTAGCACGGAAGAAAAGCATGGCGGCATGCAGTCGCTGAAGCTGTCGGATGCGACTGTCGGTCAGCGTGTCAACCTGAACGAGGGAACCAAGTACACGCTCAGCGGCTATATAAAGGCGAGCGCGGCGACAAGCGCGCCGAAATTAGTATTCGGCGACGGAACAGCGGATTATCCGGATACTACCACGCTTGCAGAGAAGATTTCCGTGAACGCGACAACAGATTGGACGGAATTTAAAGCCGAGTTTTCGTGCACGTCTACACAAGCGTGTGTAATTTGCATAGAGGCGTGGAGCGCCGGAACGGTGTACATAGACGACGTAACACTCACCGGCGTTGAGGGAGTGTATGACGGCGGCGGTGTTGTAAACGGAAATTTCGCAAACGGCACGGACGGCTGGACGGTTGACGGCACGACCGCCGCAGTAACGGACGGCGCGCTTGTGGCGAGCGGAACGGTTCGCGTATATCAGACGGTTACCGACCTTGAAGCGGGTACATACAACCTTACCGCGACCGCGTTCACGAGCGACATAGCGGAAACGGGCACAAGCTATCTCTACGCGAAAACAACAGGTCACACCGTCGCGTCAACGGCTATTCCCGAAGCCACAACGGACAACGGCGTATACAATATCGTGGTGCCGAGCATTGTCGTGGGTGAGGACGGAACGTGCGATATAGGTTTAAATCTTGAAAGCTCCGCGTCTGTTACGATTGATAATTTAAAGCTTGAACCGACGGAAAGCACGCGCGTGAAATTCTATAAGGGCGGCGAAATTTCAAAGCTGACATATGTTGAAGATAACGCGGGAGTATTTAAGCGGGCGGACGGCACTGCCGCAGACGCACTGCAGGTCATGGCTGAAAACGGCTTCAACCTCGCGCGTATACGTCTTTTGGACGATCCCGGGCCGGGACACGGTCAGAAAAATACCGATGACACCTATCCCGATCCTACAGGCTGGTATCTTCCGAAAGGATATATGACCGAGGAGGACTGTCTGGAAATGGCGCGGCGCGCGAAGGATAAGGGTATGGATATATTGTTCTCCTTCGCTTATTCGGATTACTGGGTAGACGGCGACAAGCAGATGATGCCGGCGGCGTGGAAAAAAGAAATAACGGATCAAGGCTTAAGCGGCGAGGCGATGTATCAGTATCTTGAGGATAAAACCTACAGCTATACAAAAAAGGTTATGGAGGATTTAGCCGCACAGGGCACAACTCCCGAATTTGTCTCGATCGGAAATGAGATACAGGTGGGCATGTACTTCGGGCAGCGGGGTGATACTGCTAATTATTACTCTGACTTATATAATAAGCCCGAAATGCTTAAAAGATTTTTAAAGGCGGGAGCGAAAGCCGTCCGCGAGGTTTCTCCCGAAACAAAAATAGTGTTCCACAGCGATAACGGCGGAAAAGTCAGCAAGAGAGCCACGTTTATGAGTGTTATTAGGGACAGCGAAATGTCCGAATACTTCGACGTTATAGGCGTATCATACTATCCGTTTTATAATGACAAGGGACTTACGACAAAACAGAAAACGTCCATTGATAATGTTGTAAACGAGTTTTCTTCACTTGTAGACGAGCTTAAGAAAGATGTCATAATAATGGAAACAGGTTACAACTGGACTGAATTAAGAGGCGACAATTACGAAGGACAGCTTGAGGACAGCGGCTATTATCAGGATACCTACGGCGAAAGCAAGGACGGTCAGCGCGCGTTTTTGACCGAGCTTTACGCGAAGCTCAAAAAAGTGCTCGGCGGTCGCTGCATAGGCGATTTGTACTGGGATCCCGTTATGATTTATGACGGCGGAAGCTACAAAATAGGCTGGGCGGTTAAAGACGACGACTGGACAGACGGCAACGTTGTTTCAAATTCGACCATATTTGATTTCACGGGCAAAGCCGTACCCGGTCAGCTTGCGATGAAGTACAACACCGAATCAAGCGACACGCTGAACATTTCGGGTAAAATAAAAAGCGGCACGACCGTCGCCGTGAATAAGGAGGTCACCTTCACTGTAAACGGTAAGCAGTACAACCGCACCACAGACAAATACGGCGATTATATCGTTTCTATCCCATATCCCGAGGACGGCAAGGTGAGCATTTCATTAAAGGGCAGCGAAACGTCGTACACGGATAAGGCTGCGCCGACGTACGACGGCATACTCATGAGCGGCATCGACTTTTCGGATTTTGTCCTGACCACCGAACCGGATCCCGACCCCGACCCAGATCCAGATCCAGATCCCGACCCTGATCCCGAACCGCTCACAGCGTCGGTTGACGTGAACGGAACGATAAGCTACGAGACGCACCTTGAAAAGTCCGCGGAAAGCGACGAGTTATGGGTCGCGCTCTACAGCGGCGGCAGGCTTATCGAGGTAAAGCAGACCGAGAGCGGAGCGTTCACTCATACGGCTACGGACGACATAGCGTACACCGTTAAGGCGATGCTCTGGAAGGAGAGTGGCGAGCCGGTATATGCGGGCAGCGAGACAAATGTTATGCTGTCAGCGGAATAAATATACAAAATATACGAAAAGAGACTATTCTTTAGTTATTTTTACTAAAGAATAAAAAAAATTTTGTGTATTCTACGACTAACATTTTCCGAAAAAATATGTTATTATATATACAACGAAAAGCGTACATCATAATACGCGCTTATTAAAAGAGGGAATTTCGCATGGAATTCCGAACGAAATCTTAAAAGACGAGAGGAGAATTTTGAAATGGCAGATTTACAACTCAAACACATTTACAAGAGATATCCGGGTGGTTTCCAGGCTGTAACCGACTGTAACCTCGATATCGAGGATAAGGAGTTTGTTATCCTCGTAGGTCCTTCGGGATGCGGTAAGTCAACCACGCTCCGTATGATCGCGGGACTTGAGGAGATCTCGGACGGTGAGCTTTACATAGACGGCAGACTTGTAAATGACGTTGCTCCGAAGGACAGAGATATAGCGATGGTATTCCAGAACTATGCTCTGTATCCGCACATGACGATTTACGATAACATGGCGTTTGCTCTTAAGCTTCGCAAGACTCCGAAGGATGAGATCAAGAAGCGTGTTACCGAGGCGGCTAAGATCCTTGACATCGAGCATCTCCTTGACAGAAAGCCGAAGGCTCTTTCGGGCGGTCAGAGACAGAGAGTTGCGATGGGACGTGCGATCGTCCGCAGCCCGAAGGTATTCCTCATGGACGAACCTCTGTCAAACCTCGACGCTAAGCTTCGTGTACAGATGAGAACGGAGATAAAGAGACTTCACAACAAGCTCCAGACAACGTTCATTTACGTTACGCATGACCAGACGGAAGCTATGACGATGGGTTCGAGAATCGTTGTTATGAAGGACGGTATCGTTCAGCAGGTTGACACGCCGCTTAACCTTTACAACAACCCCTGCAACGCGTTCGTTGCCGGATTTATCGGTTCACCGCAGATGAACTTCATCGACGCTGTGATTACAAAAGAGGCTGACGGCGTATACGCTTCGTTCGGTGATAACAAGATCAAAATCCCCGACGGCAAGGTTACGCCCGAACTCCAGAACTATTTCGGCAAGACGGTTATTCTCGGTATCAGACCGGAGGATCTCCACGATGACGAAATGTTCATCGCGAACAAGCCCGAGGCTGTTGCTACGGCTTACGTTGAAGTTACGGAAATGCTCGGAAGCGAGACGTTCCTGTATCTCCAGATTGCGGGTCAGCCCTTCACGGCAAAGGTTAACCAGCGCTCGACGGCTAAGCTCGGCGACACGATCAAGATTGCGTTTGAGACAAATAAGCTCCACATCTTCGACAAGGAGACAGAGCTTGTAATTGTAAACTAATTCAAAAAACAAGAGAATCGCTGCTTTCGGGCAGCGGTTCTTTTTCTTTGTGTGTCGGAGCGGCGCCGAAACAAAGGTTGCAATTTGGCAAAGCTTGTGTTATAATTAAATATATGGATCGATTTGGCACGGACAAAGGTATCGGAGGTGGGGATATGGTAAAGATTGGAAACGACTGGGACGAGGTTCTTTCTGATGAGTTTGAGAAGGATTATTACCGCCGTCTGCGCGCGTTTCTGGCAAGCGAGTACAAGTCGCACACCGTCCACCCCGATATGTACGATATATTCAACGCGCTCAAGTGGACGTCATACAGCGGCACAAAGGTCGTCATACTCGGACAGGATCCCTACCACGAACCCGGTCAGGCACACGGTCTTGCGTTCTCGGTGCAGAAGGGCGTAAAAATACCGCCGTCGCTCGTGAATATATACAAGGAGCTGCACGACGAGCTTGGACTTTACATTCCGAACAACGGCTATCTCGAAAAGTGGGCGAGACAGGGCGTGCTGCTCTTAAACTCGTCGCTGACGGTGCGTGACGGACTGGCGAACTCCCACCGCGGCAAGGGTTGGGAGATATTCACCGACAGAGTGGTCGAGCTTTTGAACGAGCGCGGGGATCCCGTAATATTCATGCTGTGGGGTGCGAACGCGAAGGAGAAGATAAAGGTGATAACAGAGCCGCGCCACAGAATACTGACGGCTGCTCACCCGAGCCCGCTGTCGGCAAGCAGAGGCTTTTTCGGTTGCGGACACTTCAAAACGGCAAACCGTATGCTGACGCAGATGGGCAAGGAGCCTATCGACTGGCAGATTGAAAATATATGAGGTGCGTATGATATTCGGTATAACAGGCGGCAGCGGCAGCGGTAAAACCACGGTGTCAAATCTTCTCGCGCGTCTCGGCGCGGAGATAATAGACACGGATAAAATATCGCGCGCTGTAACGGGCAAAGGGAGCGACTGTCTTAAAGAGCTTACGGACGCGTTCGGGAAAGAGATACTCCTTCCGACGGGCGGGCTTAACAGACATTATCTCGCGTCAATAGCGTTCGCGGATAAGGAAAAAACCGCATTACTCAGCCGTATCACGCATAAATATATAAAATCCGAAACGCTGCGCCGAATAGAAAAGTCGGGCGCGGAGCTTATCGGCATTGACGGCGCGGTGATTGTAGGAAGTCCCGTGGAGGAGCTTTGCGGGAAAATCGTCTGCGTGACGGCGCGGCGCGATATACGCATAGACAGAATAACGGCGCGCGACGGCATTACGCGCGTTGAAGCGGAAAAAAGGATAGACGCGCAGCCGGACGATGAATTTTATATAAAGCACGGCGATTATATTGTTGACAACAGCACGGACCTGAACGCTCTCGAAAAAAGCGTCAGGGAGCTGTACGATAAATTAAAAGGAGTATGATGTATTGAGTAAGCTTTTCAAGGCGTTTCTTGCGGCTGCGGCGATTGCGCTTGCGATTGCCGGAATCGTGGTCGGCACCCGCGAAGGCGTTGACATCGCGCAGAGAACAAAATATCCGATCGCTTACGGCGAGCTTATAACGCATTACGCGGGTGAGAATGACCTTGACCCGTTTCTTGTCATGGCTGTGATACACGTCGAGAGCAACTTTATACCGGAGGCGCAGTCGCACGTGGCGTACGGACTTATGCAGCTTACCGAGGACACCGCGGCGTGGGTGGCGCAGGATATGCACGTGACGTACGACTACGACATTGCCGATCCCGAAACGAGCATAAATTTCGGCTGCTACTATTTAAGGCATCTGATAGACCTTTACAAAAACACCGACACCGCGCTTGCCGCGTACAACGCCGGCATGGGCAACGTAAACGGCTGGCTTGAGGATAAGGAATACAGCGACGACGGAGTGACGCTCAAATACATACCGTTCCCCGAAACGAGGAGCTATGTCAAGAAGGTGAATGAGAGCTGGGAATACTACAAGGGGACGGATTTCACCGACCTTGACGATGAACGCGGAAAAATAAACAACAAATAAATGAAAGGAGAAAACAATCATGTCGTTTGTAATTACAATAGGCAGACAGTTCGGCAGCGGAGGACGCGACGTGGGAGAGAAGGTCGCGGAGCATTTCGGTATACCGTTCTACGACAAGGAGCTTGTCGAGATCGCGGCGCAGAAAAACAACCTCAGCAAGGAAGCGTTAAAGGAGGTTGACGAGCGCGCCACGAGCAGCTTCCTCTATTCGCTCGCGAGCGGAAACTACTCTCTGCGCGGAATCAACGCGCCTATCTACTACGAGATGCCGATAAACGACAAGCTCTTTATCGCGCAGTCGGAGACGATCAAGGAGGTCGCGAAGCAGGGCTCATGCGTAATAATAGGACGCTGCGCCGACTTCGTGCTTGAGGACGAGGACGTCGACATTCTGAACGTGTTTATTCACGGCAGCGTCGATTACAGAGCGAAGCGCGTAATGGAGGCGCTCGGTCTTACGCAGGCAAAAGCGCGCGACAAGGTTCTTAAGACCGACAAGCAGCGCCGCACGTACTACGACTATTACACGAGCAAAAACTGGGGCGTAATGTCGAATTACGATATGTGCGTGAACGCGGAAAAATTCGGTATAGACGGCTCGGCGAAGCTCATAATAGGCTGCGCCGAAGCGCTTATGAATAAGGGGTGATCGATATTTTCATTCTGGAAATGATGACAACAATAGTTCTCGGACTTGTGGAGGGCATAACGGAGTGGCTGCCGATAAGCTCGACAGGCCACATGATACTCGTGAACGCTCTTATCGGCGACACCGCGAGGTTCACAAATTCCGACCTGTACCTTTACGTGATACAGCTCGGCGCGATACTTGCCGTGGTGACGCTCTATTTCCGAAAGCTCAACCCGTTTTCGCCGTCAAAGACGAAGCGTGAGAAGCAGGAAACGTGGCAGATGTGGTTCAAGGTGATTATTGCCTGTCTGCCGGCTGCGGTGATAGGACTTCTGCTCGACGATTACATGGAAGCTATCGAGAACTGGTACGTGGTAGCGGCGATGCTCATAATCTACGGCATAGCGTTTATCGCGGTCGAGAACACGCGCAGAAAGACAAAAATAAACGGCATGAGCGAAATGACGTACAAAACGGCGCTCATGATAGGTCTGTTTCAGGTGCTCTCGATAATTCCCGGCACGAGCCGCAGCGGAGCGACTATCCTCGGCGCGATACTTATCGGCTGCTCGCGTGAAATGGCTGCGGAATTTTCGTTCTTTCTCGCGATACCCGTTATGTTCGGCGTGAGTATACTCAAAATCGCGAAAAACGGACTTATGATGACGGGTAACGAGTGGATAATTCTCATTACCGGCATGGTCGTCGCGTACGTTGTGTCGATGATAGCGATAAAATTCCTGATGAATTACGTCAGGAGCCACGACTTCAAGGCGTTCGGCTGGTACCGTATCGTGCTCGGTATAATCGTTATCGCGTTTTTCTCGGCGAAGGCAATATTCGGATTTTAAACCGAAATACATATTGCAAAACGGCAAAAATTTTGCTATAATAATCACACAAACAATTTTAAGAAAGAAGGTATATATCAAATGAAAATTGCTTTAATCAACGAAAACAGTCAGGCTGCAAAGAACAGCGTTATCTGCGAGACGCTCAAAAAGGTCGTTGAGCCGTTGGGTCACGAGGTACATAACTATGGCATGTACTCGGCTGACGACGCGGCGCAGCTCACTTACGTGCAGAACGGCATACTCGCCGCTATCCTTTTGAACAGCGGCGCTGCCGATCTCGTGATTACCGGCTGCGGCACGGGCGAGGGCGCTATGCTTGCGTGCAACGCGTTCCCCGGCGTGCTTTGCGGACACGTTGTAGATCCTACGGACGCTTATCAGTTCACACAGGTAAACAACGGCAACTGCATCGCTCTTCCGTTCGCGAAGGGCTGGGGCTGGGGCGCAGAGCTCAACCTCCAGTACGTGTTCGAGAAGCTGTTTGTTGAGGAGTGGGGCGGCGGCTACCCGAAGGAGAGAGCCGTTCCCGAGCAGAGAAACGCTAAAATCCTTAACGAGGTTAAGAAGGTTACGCACAGAGAGCTTCTGGACATTCTCCCGCAGCTCGATCAGGATCTTGTAAAGGGCGCGGTAGCCGGCGAACACTTCAAGGAGCTGTTCTTCGCGAACGCGAAATGCCCCGAGATCAAGGCTTACGTTGAAAAGCTTGTAGGCTAAACAAAAACACAACGGGCGGCGCGGCACAAACCGCGCCGTTATTTTTTTGCCGCCGCTATTGCTTTTTTGACTGAAATATGATAAAATAAAAACGATAATGGGCTTTAGATGAGACAAGAATAGATCAGAGGAGGAAAAGGTTATGAAAGCATTACTTCAAAAGGTTGTTGACGGAAAGGATTTGACGCGTGAGGAAGCCGCAAGAGCGATGGACATTATGCTCGAAGGCAGCGCGCCGCAGGTTTTGGTGGCGGCGTTTCTGACGGCTCTGCGCATGAAGGGCGAGACGGTCGAGGAAATCGTCGGCTGCTGTGAGATGATGAAATCGAAGGGCGGCTCGATCCACCTCGACACTGATGAATATATAGATTTTGTCGGCACGGGCGGCGACGGCACGAACACGTTTAACGTGTCAACAACGTCAATGTTCGTATGCGCGGCGGCGGGCGTTACGCTCGCGAAGCACGGCAACCGCGCCGCGTCGTCAAAGAGCGGCAGCGCGGATTTGCTTGAAGCGCTCGGCGTAAACATCATGCTTGAGCCGGAGCAGGTCGAGGAATGTGTTAAAACGACCGGTATGGGCTTTATGAACGCGCAGAAGTTCCACAAGGCGATGAAGAACGTCGCGCCGATACGCAAGGAGCTCGGCATACGCACGATCTTCAACATGCTCGGACCGCTCTCGAACCCATCGGGCGCTACAAGACAGGTAATAGGCGTGTTCAGCCGCGAGATGGTGCCCGTGTTCGCAATGGTTATGAAGGAAATGGGCGTTAAGAACGCGCTTGTTGTGTGCGGCTGCGACGGCATGGACGAGATAACCGTTACGGGCAAGACGTACGTCAACGAGATACGTGACGGCAAAATAACGGCATTCGAGATAGATCCGCACGACTATGGTATGGAGTACGCGTCGCCGGACGACATAAAAGGCGGCACGGGCGAGGACAACGCGGAAATCGCGAAGGCTGTATTCGCCGGTGAAAAGGGCGCGAAGCGCGACATCGTTGTGCTCAACAGCGCGGCGGGAATTTATATCGGCGGCAAGGCGAAAACGTACGCCGAAGCGGTCGAAACCGCGAAAAGCGTTATCGACGGCGGCAAGGTCATGGAAAAGGTAGAAGAACTTGTCGCGTTCACAAATAAATTCTGATAGGGTGACGGTATGATTTTGGATAAGATACTCGCCTCAACAAGGGTGAGAGTCGAAAAGGCGAAGGAAGGTCTGCCGCCTGCGGAGCTTATAAAAAGGCTCGGCGAAAAGGAGCTTTCCGCGCCGATGTTCAGGACAGGTTTAGTGTCCCCAAGTGATGTTTCGGTAATAGCCGAAATAAAAAAGGCGTCGCCGTCAAAGGGACTGATACGCCCCGACTTCGACCACATGGCGATTGCAAAGGAATACTCGGAGTGCGGCGTGCAGGCGCTGTCGGTACTCACCGAACCCGAATACTTCAAGGGGGACATAAAATTCGTCGGGGACATAAAAAGCAACTTTAGTGTCCCCGTATTGAGAAAAGATTTTGTTGTTGACGAATACCAGATATACGAGGCGAAGCTCTACGGCGCGGACGCGGTGCTGCTCATAATGGCGGCGCTCACCGACGCGGAGTACAGGCGTTTTTCCAATCTCGCGAAGGAGCTTAAGCTTGACGCGCTCGTTGAAACGCACAATGCGGAGGAGGTAAAGCGCGCGGTCGAGTACGGCGAGATAATAGGCGTAAACAACCGCAACCTTGCGACATTCGAGGAGGATATTACGACGTGTGAAAAGCTGCTGCCGTATATCCCCGAAGGCAAAACGCGCGTCGCGGAAAGTGCGATACGCTCTCACGCTGATTTTGAATATCTGCGCTCTCTCGGCTACGACGCGGCGCTTATCGGCGAGGCGTTCATGCGCGAGAGGGACATAAAAGCCGCCGTGCGGAGGCTTCGCTATGGAGATTAAAATATGCGGCATACGCCGCGATGAGGACGTTGAAATCGTAAACAAATACAAGCCCGACTACATAGGCTTTATATTTGCGCCGACGAGACGTTATGTGTCCCCCGAAACGGCGAAGCGTTTTTCGGAAAAGCTCAGCGGGGACACTAAAACCGTGGGCGTGTTCGTGAACGAAAAACCGGAAACGGTGCGCGAAATTGCGGAGACGGTGGGGCTTGACGTGATACAGCTTCACGGCGATGAGGACGCGGAGTATATTAAGAAGCTCGGCACAAAATGCGAAATATGGAAAGCCGTGCGAGTAAAGGACGGCGGCGAAATACCCGACACCGAAGGCGCGGACAAAATTCTTCTCGACAAGTACAGCGCGAAGGAGCTCGGCGGAACGGGTCGGACGTTCGACTGGTCGGCGGTTGGGGACACTAAAGTTCAAAAGCCACTGATACTCGCCGGCGGACTGAACAAGGACAATGTCGCGGAGGGGATACGTATATTTAACCCCGTGTGCGTGGACGTGTCGTCAGCCGTTGAAACGGACGGCGTTAAAGATGAGACAAAAATAAAAGAATTTACGGAAACAGTAAGGAAGTTGTGTAATGAACAGAATAGACGAGAGATTTAACAGGCTGAAAGAGGAAAACAAAAAGGCGCTCATAACGTTTCTGACGGTCGGCGACCCCGACATTGAGACGAGCGAAAAAGCGATATTCACAATGCAGTCGGAGGGCGTTGACCTTGTGGAGCTGGGCGTGCCGTTTTCCGATCCGTCGGCGGACGGACCGACGATACAGCGGGCCGACGAGCGCGCAATAGCCGGAGGCTGCGACATTTTCAAGGTGTTTGAGCTTGTCGAAAAGATACGCGATAGGGTAGAGATACCGCTCGTGTTCCTGCTGTATTATAACGTGATAGTGCAGTACGGCGCGGAGGAATTTTTCAAGCGTTGCGCCGCAGTCGGTGTGGACGGACTTATAATACCCGACCTGCCGTACGAGGAAAGCGACGAGATAAGCGAGTACACGGAAAAGTACGGCGTGTACCAGATAAGTTTAGTGTCCCCGATCTCACACGAGAGAGTGAAGGACATAGCGCAGAACTCAAAGGGCTTTCTCTACTGCGTTTCGTCGCTCGGCGTAACGGGCGAGAAAACGGAGTTCGGCACAAACTTCGAGGAATTTGTGGGGACAATAAAAAAATATTCCGACATACCCGCGTGCGTCGGCTTCGGCATTTCAAACGGCGCACAGGTAAAGGACATGTGCTGCTACTTTGACGGCGTGATAGTCGGCAGCGCTATAGTAAACGCCATAGCGTCCGGCGCGAACGGAGACGAAAGAACGGAAAA
>CANQDD010000015.1 GCA_947591315.1 uncultured Clostridia bacterium | reverse complement strand
ATCCCTTTGTCGTCGTGTCCATATACTTGCTGACCGCAACGTCAGGCACTGCATTTTCGCCTTCACCCTTCGTGAACGTACCGCCTTCTACAGTAATGGACTGTTCGTCTTTGTGCTCGGGTTCTGCCGCCGCTTCATAGCTGATTGTCGGAACCTTCTCACTTGCTGTGCTGAACGTACCGCCCTGAACATCGAGCTTAGGTTCGCCGTAATCGCTATCGTCAGCGTCCTGATCGTTAACAACGACCGCACCCGGCTTTACTTTATTGTTATCGCCATCGCCGACAGTAATCTCAGTGTCATCTTCAGCGGTCGATATGATTTTACCGTCTTCAACGGTCAAATCACCGCCGCGGACTACAACACCCGCTGCACCGGTGATTTCTGTCGTTTCGCCGCTTACTGTCATTGCAGCCTTCGGCAGATATGCACCTGCTATGTTACCGCTGATTACACCGCCGGTGATTGTAATTTTGGCATCGTCCTTTGTCTGGCTTCCGTTTGTGCTGATACCAAACTCTCCGGCGTAAATTGTGCTTTCGCCCGAGATATTCAGCTTACCGCTGCCGAACACGCCTGCGCCGCTTTCCTCTGCGGTAATATGGGCGTCCTTGATATTTAATGTACCGTCTGAAGCCGCAACAGCCGAGTCATTCCTTGTGTCGTCGTCGTTTGTCTGTGTGATCTTCACGCCCTTATCGAGTGTGATCGTACCGCCTGCTGTCGCCATAAGAAGCGTGTCCTTGCCTGTAATGCTGCCCTTAGCTTCAACGTCCTCTGTGCTGTCGTCTACGATGGTCAAATCGCCGCCGTTGCCGACAACTACAGCGCTTATGCTATCGTCAAACGGATCGGGCTTAGTAAGCGTAAATCCGCCAAGATCAAGCGTGATCTTCTTATTTTCTATCGTAAGACGATCCTCTTTACCGGTGCCGGGAAGCGTCACATCACCAAGCAGCTTAATTGTACCTACACCGTTCTCACCTACTGCCTCAACAGCGTCTTTAAGTGTCGCATATCCTTCACCGTTGAGTGTAACCGTGGAGCTTGCTTTCTTCGCTTCGCTCATTGTAACCGTGCCGGCTGTTTCATCAAATGTATAATCGGTTCCGTCAACGAACTTGTTGATGTCAGTTACTCCTGTTGTTTCTGCACTTTCAGCGGACTCAAATGTACCGCCGAAGATTTGAATGGTGTCATCATCCGGATTCTCTGCGTCAGTCGGCGCCTCACCCTTTGCAGTGTAGGATACAGCCGAACCATTTGTAGATTTAATTTCGCCTCCGCCGACAGTTACCGCCGGTTTGTTATCTTCTTTGTTGTCGGTCGGATAGCTTGCGTCGTCATAGACGATACCCGATGCCGGAAGTGAAACTTTTTCGCCGTCTTTAGTTGCGTTACCGACTTGGATGTTATCTGCAGTGCCTTTAGCTGTAATCGTACCGCCGGTTACTACAACATTACCGCCGCGTACTACGATACCTGCACCGCCGCTGATGTCGCCGCCTCTTATAGCCCATGTACCTGCAGCCGCGTAAATACCGCAAGCATTATTAGCGCCTGTGATTATGCCGCCGTCAATGGTAATCTTCGCGCCTATGCTGTTATCGGGCTCTCCCGGAGCGCTGCCGTTGGTACCGATAGCATAGCTGTCCGAAGATTGTATTGTACCGCCGTGAACGTTAAGCTCTCCGTTTTGAAATACACCTACTGAACCATTTATTTCTGCATTGTCTTCGATATTCAGTATGGTGCCATCCTTCGCCTGCAAAAGAACCGGTACATCCTCTCCGTTTTCGGCGCCTTCGGCTCTGCTTATTTTAGCATCACCGCCGATTGTCGCCGTGGTGCCGATGCTTTCAGTTTTTGATGTATCTTCTGCGTGCGTGCCTACATTAACCGCCTGACCGTTTGCGATAATTTCACCGCCGGTCATTTCAAAAGAACTCTTTCCATATGCATAGACTGCAGCGGTTTTGCCGTCCTCAGCTGTGTTGGTAATTGTACCATCCTTAACCGTGATTTTCGCGTTCTCACCACTCACCTTTAGACAAGATTGCTTGGAGCTAATGCTGCCGCTAATAAGCGTCATGGTTCCGTCCGTAACACCTATGGCGTTATCTACTCTATTCTCTTCTACAGTAGCGCCATCGATTGTCAATTTCGCATTTTCCACGGAAATAACACTGCCTAATATGGTTGCATGCGCTTGATTGGAAATCTTACCTGTTCCCACTATGGTAAGCTCGCCGCCTGTAATATAGAAGACGGTTCCGCCATCACCTGTACGTGTAATGTTTTTACCGTTCAGATCAACGGTCATCGAACCGCTTTCAATTCCGGCGTAACTGGTGATGTCCACATTTGTCTTCAACTTAACCGTGTTACCGCTGACTTCTACCTTAGTGTCATCATATCCTTCGCCTGCGGTATTGGGTGCCAGTAGTGCGGCAAGACTTGCAGCGTCTGTCGCGCTTGCCGCCATTGCCGGAATTATCGGCAGCAGTACCGTTACCATTGCCAGCGTTACGACAAAGCTGACAATTCTTTTTGTAAGTTTCTTTGCCATGTTAAATTCTCCCTTTCTTTTTGTTGACTTTCTTAAAATGTAATCAATATAGGGTCCATCACATTCCTTTCCTGATGGTTTATACCCTTTAACCATAGCACCCCCCCCCCGCACAAATTTGCATATGCGGCTTTAGTATATCATAAAGTATGACATTTGTCAATAATTTTGGATTTGCTTTATCGGGTTTTCAAGCATTTTTGTAGAAAAATACGCCTCAACCCATTCTCAAATTTACATTTATTGTTACAAATGACATCTTCTGTAATTATTATATCAGGTACGGTGTACGTAAAAAAGGACTGTGAATTGTAATTTTTTTTAGACGCGTAAAAAAATACGACGCATTTGCGTCGTATTTTTCATTTAATTTTCGTCGGCTTCCTCTGTTTCTTCCGTTTCTTCCGCTTCCCCGACGTCCGCGTCATCGGGTTTATGCTTCGTTTTTTTCTTTATAAACGCCACAACTCCTATCAGCACCGCGCCGAGCAGCAGCAGTACAATTATCCCCGCCGCAGCCGGAACATTTTTTTCATATTTTACGCGTATCGTGTTATTCGCGCCCTTAAGTTCAAACACGACATATCTGCCGCGGTACGTAACGCCGAGCTCCCCCTCCCCGCCGTCAGTAACGCGCGATACCGTGACCTTATCCCTGTTTGGGTTGAGCAATCGCAGCGTCACGCTGTCTCCGCTGCCTATATCCGTACCGGTAAGCGTAACGTCGTACACCTTTTCATTGTCCTGTTCGCCGTCTGTTCTTTCCGTAACGGACAGCTCCGATTTATCCGTAAAATTACCCTCCGCGAGCGCAATGGCAAGCCTGCCGCCCTCGTCCTTTTCGTTGCTCGAAAGAACGGTGATATACGGCTTGTATTCGCACACCACGTCAATATTTTCCGTAACGGTATCCGCTTCGGGCTTATGCCACGTGCCGAAGCAGCCGTCCTTCGGAGGAATGTCGGGATAGGATATGCGCTCGGTGGGCTCGCCGTACTGCACCTCCTGCGTGCCGACCACCTTATCGTCGGCGATAAACGTCACAGTAAATCCCGCAAATCTCAGCGGTATACCGCCGCGGCATTTAAGCTCGTCAAACGGTATGCTTTCCGCCTTACCGCTGTAGCTCACGCCGTCAACCGCGCCCGTGCCGCTGTCCACGTAAAGGTTCTGCGCGAGCTTATCTCTGTTCTCGGCATAGCCGCACACCGCGCCGATATTTTCGTCGCCCGTAACGGTTACAATAGTGCAGCAGCCGCTCAAAACGCTCGCGCGTCCTGCTATACCGCCGACGTAGCGCTTACCCGTGAGCGTGCTTTTCGCGTAGCTTTTGCGGACGGACGAGTCGCTTCTGCCCGCTATACCGCCGACAAAGCTGCCGTTTGTACTCTCCGCGTCCCCGTAATTTTCGCACTTGTATACGGTTCCTATCTCCGCAAGTCCCACAAGTCCGCCCGCGCAATCCTTTTTTCCGATGACCTTGCCTTCATTTATACACCCCTGCAATACAGCTTTCGTCTCATACGCGAAATGCAGCGTGGTCGGCTTCTCAATATCGTCCTCGGGATCCTTCGCGTACTCTATCGCCATAGCTCCCGCCACGCCGCCTGTGTTGCGGTCGGCTTCGATTTTTCCCGAATTTTTACATTCGGCTATCTTTCCCTGCTTAGTACCCTCTATATCCTCGTCCGACACGTCGCGGAATATATCCGTAACGCTTCCGCTGTTTTCAAGATTTTTAATCTCCCCGTTCATAAGGTCAACTATAACGGCAAGCTGGTCGTCCACGGCTGTTATATCGCCCGTTATTTTACTCCTCTTGTCGGAAACGGTGCTTTGCAGCTTATCTATACTGTCCTGCATATTTGATTTAAGCGTTTCGACCTCGTCCGATATGCCGTTGAGCGAATCGAACACATTTCGGCTCGCCGTGCGGAACTCGTCGCCGAGCTTTACAAATTCGAGCTTATCCCCGTTCGACAAATCGCTCAGTATCTGCTTAAAGCTTGACGTTGCGGACGTTATATCGTCGGCGGCGTAGGACAGCATATTCACCGAATCGGTAAGTCCGCTCTTCGCGTCCGTTATCTCATTTTCCGTGTCATGAACGTCCTCGTTGATTTGGTCGGCAGATATGTTTTCGACCGCGCCGCGCATATTGCTGAGACCGTCCGAAATGTCACCCATCGCGCCGCTCAAATGCTCCAGCGCGTCCTCCATGTCGCTTGCCGCGTTTTTGAGCGCGGTAAAGTCTATTTCGGTGTTGTCAACTATTGTTTTAAGACTTTGGTGGATCGACTGCTCCGCTTCCACGACCGCAGCATTGGCTTCCTTTATCTTTGTCACATTCGCGCGCACCTCGCCCAAATCGGTCGCGATAATCGGTTTTTTAAGCTGTTCCTCTATCGCTTCGAGCGAGGTCTGTATATTCTGTCTCGTCGCGATAATATCGCTTATTGCTTCGGTAAGCTCGTTTACGGCGTTTTTTACCTGTGACTGATTTTTGACCGTAAACGCGTCGTAAAGGTTATCGCTCGCGTTCGCGGCGCGGCGCGCGGCAGCCCTAAGCTTATCCGCCGCGTCAGACAAATTCCGCAAAGCCGCGCTTATTTCCTCCGTATCGCCGCTTATGTCGGGGAAATCGACGCTTAAGCCGTCAAGCGACGACGCCAGCGCGTCAAGAGCGTTCTGCAGATTCGTACCGCCGCCCTCAAGCGTCGCGAACGTGTCGGAGAGATTATTCATTGTATTTGAAATGATTGCCGACTGCGCGTTTATCTCGGCAAGGTTATCGTCGATAAAATCCGCGCCTTGGTTAATAAGCGTCTCCATATTGTCCTTCGCCGTTTTCGCGTAGCCCGATATTTCGCTGAAACGCAGTACCGTATCACTTTCAAGACCGTCTGTGTCGGCAAGCATATCCGACATCATGTTATGCAGCTTGTCAAATTCGGCGCGTATATTGTCTATATCGTCCTCCGTAACGCTCAAAAGAATATACGGCTCCGCCTGACCGACAATACCGCCTACGTCCTTTCTGCCCTGCACGTGTCCGCCGTTCGAGCAGCCCAGAATATACCCCGCCTGCCTGCCGGCTATACCGCCGACGTTATAGCCGATATGCTCGTAGCCTATATCGGCGTTGTTCGTGCACCCCTG
Source organism: uncultured Clostridia bacterium (assembly GCA_947591315.1). Lineage (GTDB taxonomy): Bacteria > Bacillota > Clostridia > UBA1381 > UBA1381 > Hominilimicola. Next base: position 59,012 of record CANQDD010000015.1, on the reverse strand, counting down.
CACAATACCCGTCGTATAACCGACAACGCCGCCCGTGTCGCTGTGACCGAGAATGCTCTCCTCCTCGTTTTCCTCCTGTTCCTCGCGGTAGCTCTCCACGATCGCGCCCGCGTCAACGTCGAGCAGTGAGGTATCGTTCTTTTTCTTTTCCTCGTACACGGTGTTGACCTGCGCGTTGTTCACGCAATCGGACAGAAAGCCGCTGTTTTTACCGACTATACCGCCGACGGAGTTCTCACCCGACACAATACCCGCCGCGGAGCATGAGACTATACGTCCGCTGTCGGTGTTTTCGCCCGCGACGCCGCCTATGACGTTTTCACCCTTCACCGTTCCGTCAAACGCGCACCGCTCTATATTTCCCGAATTTTCACCGACAACGCCGCCCGCGCTGCTTTTCGAGCCGTCGGGCGTTATATCGGCTCTCACGTTCAAATCGCGCACCGCCGCGCCCTCCTGCACGTAACGGAACACGCCCGTGTACGAGCCGCTTCGCGTCACGCTTATGCCCGACAAAGTGTGACCGTTACCGTTCAGCGTACCGCCGAACGTGGGTATGGGCTCAAAATATTCGCCTGTAAAATCAATATCACCCGTAATATTCACCGTCCTGCCGCGCGACCATGTGTCGAGCGTGCAGCTTTTCGCGAGAGCGTTCCAGTCCTCGCGCGACGCGATATTTATAACGTCACCGTCCGCGTACGCCGGCGGAATGGATCCGCACACCGCGCCGGATATGACGGCGGCTGTAATAATATAAGCAGTAAGTTTACGCTTCATCTTCTCCGCCTCCCGTCATAATACGCTCCCTCATATCCTTTCTGATGTCCTTCAGATTAAACGAGGTCTTTTCTATAATAAAATCGCCCAATATAAGGAGCTGCGGCAAAATACCCATTACGAGCGCGATTGAAATGATCGTGCCCCTTCCGAGCGTAATACCTATCGCCGAAATCGCGGGATCGGACGACAAAAGTCCTATCGCGAGACCCGCCGCCGCGAGAATTGTGCCAGACGTGAATATCGTCGGGAACGCGAGACCGAGCGACTTCTTTATCGCGTCATACTTGCTCATCTGCCGCCGAAACTCCGTGTATCGGTTCGTGATAACTATCGCGTAATCTATATTCGCGCCCATCTGAATGGAGCTTACGACGAGGTAGCCCATAAAGAATATCGGCGAATTTTCCAGCGTCGGGAACGAGAAATTTATCCATATACTTCCCTGTATTACGAGTATCAGTATAAGCGGCAGACCCGCCGACTGGAACGTGAAAAACAGCACGATGAGCACGAACAGTATCGACAAAATCGTAATCATGAGGTTATCCCTCACGAACGCTGTCGAGAGGTCATAATCGCTCGTCGAGTTGCCCGCCAGAAGCACATCCTCGCCGTAATATTTCTTCGCCGTGCCGCGCGCGGTGTTTAGAAATGCGAACGTCTCTTCGCTCTCTTCGGGAATGTTAAGGTTCATAACGAGACGCGTATGCGTCATGCTTTGGAGCTGCTGCTTGCCGTCCTCAAGCTTGTCATGCAGCTCGTTTATCTTGTCCTGCGTCTCACTGTCTGGCGAAACGTACCCGTCCTCCGTCACCTTGTACACGAAGTCGAACATATCCACAAGCGAAATTTTATACGTATCGATACCACCTACGATCCTGCCGTAATTTTCCTCCTCGGCGGCGTACGCGGAGTACACGAGCCGCACAAGCTCAATATCCATATCGGTAAGCTCCGCAAACTCACGCGGCGTGAGCATATCCCCGACCGAATACCCGTCCATAGCCTCCACGGACGCGAGAGCCGTCACCGAATCCACTTCGGGATAGCTTTCAAGCTCCTTCGTGAGAAGCTGCTCCTTCTCATAGTCGCCCGACGGCACGATTACCGCGAGCACGTTCGTCTTTGAGAACGTGCGGTCGATCGTTTCCTGCGCGATCTGCGACTCGTTCTTCGTAAACGTCGTGAGATTGGTGTAGCTGTACGCGTAGGGACAGTTGTTCGACAGGAAAAACGCCCCCACGATAACGGCTATAAAAATAAACGGCGTTATATGCCTAAGCTTCACAACACCGTTGCTCCACTTCGTAATTTCGGGGACAAAATTTTTGTGATGCGTCCTGTCGATAAGGCTCGAAAACGACAGCAAAAGTCCCGGCATAAGCGTGAACACCGTTAAAATACTTATAATAATAGCCTTGATAAGCACGATACTCATATCGAAGCCGATCTTAAACTGCATAAAGCTCATCGCCAAAAGACCGGACAGCGTTGTGAGACAGCTTCCCGAAATTTCGGGGATAGCCTTGCACAGCGCGGTAATAACAGCCTCGCGCGGCTCCATGCTCTGACGCTCCTCTATGTATCTGTGACAGAGAATAATCGCGTAGTCTATCGCAAGCGCAAGCTGCAACACAATCGCGATTGAATTTGAAATAAACGAAATTGTGCCGAACATATAGTTCGTGCCCTTGTTGAGAATAGCCGCCACTCCGAACGTCAGGATAAGCACGGGTATCTCCATATAAGTGCGCGACGAAATAAGCAGCACGACGACGATGATCACGCAGGCAATGAGCATAACAAGGTTCATTTCCTTCGCGATTGTATCGGCTTTCGTGTTGCCGAGCTCAGCCGAAACGTACACGTCGTAGCCGGCTGTTTTTTCTTTTATTTCCTCAAGTGCCGTCTCACATATCTCGTCCTGCGCCTCACCCGTGAACGTCACGGAATAGAGCGCCGCGCCGTCCGCGTAATGCGCCGTCGTGTCGTCGAACGCGATCTCCTTTACGCCGTCCGTGTCCTCCAGCTCGTGCAGAAGCTCCTCCGCGTCGGAGTACGATATGTTGTCCACCATTACCTCCGCGGTCGCGTACGTTATAAACTCCTCGTCCATGAGGGTAACGCCCTTACGCGTTTCCGTTTCCTCCGACAGGTAATCGGTGATATTGTTGTTGACCTTTACCCAGCCCGACGAAAACAGGCTGAATATGATAAGCAATATGTATATTAAATAAAACGCCTTGCGCCGGTCCACGATAAGACCGGCGGCCCTTTCAAGCGGCGACGGTTTGCCGCTGTTGTTAGCCATAAGCTGCCTCCGAAATTTTTATTGACAAATGTCTGTTAAACGATTATAATTCATTATACCAATATTTATTACCAAGCGCAATAAACAGATAGCATGTATAGTGTCGTATAATCAACACTTTGTCGGCAAAGTGTTCAGTAAGGAGAAAATCATGGCGCAGAATGAGGACAGGCGGGTACGCAGAACAAAAAAAGCGATGACCGACGCTCTCGCGGAGCTTATGTCGGAAAAGCCCTTGGGCAGCATCAGCGTCCGCGAAATAGCCGAAAAAGCGGATATAAACCGCGGCACGTTTTATTTATATTACCGCGACGTATACGATATGGCTGCGCAGCTTCAAAGGGGTATTTTTGAAAAATTCAACGGGATAGTGGAGCAGCACGAGCACGGCGCAAGCTCCGACGAGCTTTTCCCCATGCTTGTGGATCTGTTAAACCTGCTGTCGGACAACGCGGCGCTCGTCAAGGTGCTGATAGGCAAAAACGGCGACGCGGCTTTTGCTGACACGCTGAAAAAGACTATCCGCGACAAGTGCTGCGCTGACGCGGCAAACATTCTCGGCATCAGGCAAAACGGCGGCTCCGATTACTTTTACGAATACATGATTTCGGGCTGTATCGGCATTTTCACCGAATGGCTCTCGACCGGCATGAAGGAAAGCGCGGCTGATATGGCGCGGCTGTGCGAAAACCTCATACAGCACGGCGCGTCCGCGCTCAAATAAAAAGCAAAACGGGAACGGAAAAAAATCCGTACCCGTTTTTTATGTATGGTCACGCCGCCGTCTGCGCGGCTCCGCCTCTGCGGAACAGACGCTTAAACACCGTCCGTATAAGCGGCTGTATAAAGAACAGCTGCGAGAAGAACGCGAACGGAAAATTGAAGCACACGAGCTTCACCCAATTCGCGAGCAGCGTCAGAACGTTAAATCCCGCCGCGTACGGATAGTACAGCCACGCCGCGAGAAAGCTCATCGCCGGACACATAAGCCCCACCGTCGCGCAGATTATCGCGGTCTCGAAAATTACCGGATGCGTTTCGGCGGGATCAAAGATTTTCGACGCAAGCTTAAACGAACACGGACTGCCCATAAGCACCTCCAGCGAGTACGCGAGCGCGAATTCTATAAGCACCACCGCCCATATAGGCACCGACGTTCCCAATACGCTCACGCCGCCCATCGCGTTTATCGCTCCGAGCACACTGCTCTCCCCCGTAACTGCCATGAACGTATTTCCGTTTATGACGTACAGACTGTAAAACACATACGCGTGAACCGTCACGAGCACCGTCAGAAACGCGAATATCATTCTTTCAAATTGATTTTTCGGCATAAAAAACCTCCCGTTTATTTTAATATGACAGCAAAAAACACACGCGTTACACAAAAAGCACGTTCCGTAATCAGATTTACATACTTTTCAGTAACACATGTGTCGTCGTCACGCGTTATTTTACCATAGCGCTTTTTAATTTGTCAAGAATTAAATTCACCGCATGCCCTCACAAAAAAAGCGCATCACCGATACGCTCTCTCAGCATGTCCCAATTCATCACAATACACAAAACAGCGGCGCAATATTGCGATTACTTTTTACACATCAGATCGACAAACTCGGCGTTTGTTTTTGTGTGTCCGAGCATTTTCAAAAGATTCTGCATCAAGTCCACATTGACGAATTTACCCATTTCACGGCGCATACGCGCGCTTACCTCGCGCTCCTTTTCGGTGAGAAGCAGCTCATCGCGGCGCGTGCCGGATTTTAAAATATCAATAGCGGGGAACACGCGCTTTTCCTGAAGGCTCCGATCGAGCTTCAGCTCCATGTTTCCCGTACCCTTAAATTCCTCAAAAATAACGTCGTCCATACGGCTGCCCGTTTCAACGAGAGCCGTCGCGAGAATGGTAAGGCTGCCGCCCTCCTCGATATTACGCGCCGCGCCGAAAAATTTCTTCGGACGGTAAAGCGCGTCGGGATCGAGACCGCCCGACAGCGTTCTGCCCGTCGGGGCGACGGTGAGGTTGTTTGCTCTCGCGAGACGCGTTATCGAATCGAGCAGTATCACAACGTCCTTTTTATGCTCAACAAGACGCTCCGCGCGGTCGAGCGCCATTTCCGCGACCTTGCAGTGGTTCTCGGGCATTTGATCGAAGGTGGAATAAATAACCTCCGCGCCCTCTATGGAACGTCTTATATCCGTCACTTCCTCCGGACGCTCGCCGATCAAAAGCACGATCAGCTTGATATCGGGATTGTTCTTTCTTATCGACTGCGCGATTTCCTTTATTATCGTCGTTTTACCCGCCTTCGGGGGCGCGACGATCATACCGCGCTGACCTTTGCCGATAGGCGCGACGAGGTCGATAAGACGCGCGGCAAGGTTGGTGCGGTCGCCGGTGTCGAGCTTTATCTTTTCCGTCGGATAAATCGGCGTAAGACGCTCAAACGGTCTGCGCGTGAAAACAGATTCAACCGGATCGCCGTTTATCGACTTTATAAACAGCAGCGGCGAAAGTCTGTCCTCATCATCGCGCGAGGGACGGCAATCGCCGACTATCTCGTCACCGCTTTTAAGCCTAAAGCGGTTTATCTGAGTCGGTGAAGTGTACACGTCTCCCCTGCCCGGCATATAGTTTCTCATGCGAAGAAAGCCGAAGCCGTCCGACAGCACGTCCAAAATACCCCTTACCTCTATAACGTCGGTGGGACGGTCGCGTTTCTGCGGTGCAGGCTTTGCCTTTTCTTCCTCGGCGAGTTTCTCGCGTTTTTCGCGTATAAGAGCGATTATGTCATCTTTTTTAAGTGCGGAGATTTTCGATATGCCCAAGCCCTGAGCGATTTGCTTAAGTTCCTCTCTCGTTTTACGTTCGAGCATTATTTCATCTTGCATATATTATCTCTCTTTCTTTTTAATAATTATTATTATAAAGTAAAATCGCCGCTTTGTCAATCAAATATATTGTCAAATATTGCCGAATCGGACAATTACGCGCAATAAAATCATTTTCCCTTTAACGGCGGCGCAGACTTGACATTTCGCGCGAATATGCTAAAATGGATATACAAAAAGACAAGGAGAAGGATATTATGAAGGATTTGATAAGCTTACACGACCTCACGCCGGAGGAGGTCGAGGATCTCTTGAACCTCGGAATAAAGCTCAAAGCGGAGCAGAAAGCCGGCAGGGAGCATCACATATTAAAGGGCAAAACGCTCGGTATGATATTCACAAAGTCCTCGACGCGCACGCGCATATCGTTCGAGGTAGGCATGACGCAGCTCGGCGGCTACCCGCTGTTCCTCTCGTCAAACGACATACAGCTCGGACGCGGCGAAACGATTTACGACACGGCTAAGGTTATGGAGAGAATGCTCGACGGCATAATGATACGCACGTACTCGCACCAGGACGTTCTCGACCTCGCGAAGCACGCCGACATACCGGTAATAAACGCGCTCACCGACCTTCTGCACCCGTGTCAGGTGCTTGCCGACCTCATGACGGCGTACGAGCACAAGGGCAGGCTAAAGGGCTTAAAGCTCGCGTACATAGGCGACGGCAACAACATGGCGCACTCGCTGATGTACGGCTGCGCGAAGGCGGGACTTGACTGCGCTGTCGCGACGCCCGACGGTTATCAGTGCGACGCGGACGTTGTAGCTAACGCGAAGGACGATTTTAAGAAGTACGGCTCGGAGCTTATCCTCACGAACGATCCCAAAGAAGCGATAAAGGACGCGGACGTTGTGTACACCGACACATGGGTATCAATGGGTATGGAAGCTGAAAAAGAAGAGCGTCAGCGCGTGTTCATGCCGTATCAGGTAAACGGAGAGCTGTTCAGGCTTGCCGCGCCGGACGCTGTGTTCATGCACTGTCTGCCCGCGTACAGGGGCTTCGAGGTCACCGAGGACGTGATAGACGGACCGCAGTCTATCATCTTCGACGAAGCGGAGAACCGTCTGCACGCGCAGAAGGCAGTCATGGTAAGGCTCATGGCTGACTGATATGGAAAACAAATTCCCGTACACGCTCGACAACAAGCGGTACCACACATGGAATTACCACCTTCAGAATAAATTCGGCTGCAAGGTGTGCAAGGTCGCGTTAAACGGCGGCTTCACCTGCCCGAACATCGACGGCAGCAAAGGAAAAGGCGGCTGCATTTACTGTCTCGGCGGCAGCGGTGAGTTCGCGGGCGACGCGTCGCACACCGTACTCACGCAGTTCGACGAGGTCAAGGAGCGTATGAGCCGCAAGTGGAGCGGCGCGAAATATATGCCGTACTTTCAGGCGAACACAAACACGTACGCGCCCGCGTCACGGCTTCGGGAGCTTTTCGAGCCTGTGCTTGCGCGTGAGAACGTTGTCGGGTTAAGCGTCGCGACACGCGCGGACTGCCTTGAAAACGACGTTCTGGAGTACCTGTCGGAGCTTAACAGCCGCACATACCTGATAGTCGAGCTTGGCTTGCAGACGGTACACGACGTTACGGGCGCGCTCATAAACCGCTGCCACACATACGCGGATTTTCTGGACGGTTATGGAAAGCTCAGGGAGCGCGGCATAAACGTGTGCGTGCATCTCATAGACGGACTGCCCGGCGAAACGCGCGAAATGATGCTCGAAAGCGCGGAAAAGGTCGCGCGTCTTGAGCCGCACTGCGTAAAGCTGCACCTGCTGCACGTGTTAAAGGGTACGCGCCTCGCCGAAATGTACGAGCGCGGCGAATTTGAAACGATGACATTGGACGAATACGTGAGCACGATAGTCGATCAGCTTGAATTGTTTTCGCCCGAAACCATAATACAGCGCGTCACCGGCGACGGCGGCTGGAACACGCTCATCGCGCCGAAGTGGAGCCTCAAAAAATTTGTCGTGATGAACGAAATTGACAAGCTCATGGTCAAAAAAGACACGTATCAGGGCGTGAAATATATAAAATAAGTAAAAAGGCTGCCCTTCGGCAGCCTTTCGTTTTAGTGTCTGAGCTCGAACGAGTTGCAGTCCACACACTGCGTTTCCGTCGGATTCGGCTCGTGCGTTCCTACGTGAATTTCGGAAAGCGCGCAGTAATCCGCGCAGTCACAGTGGTTTCTGCATTGCTCGACCGTGCATCTGATACTCTTGTTTGCGTTGCTATGATCCATGTCTGTTACCTCCGTTGTCCTTGTTACATTCTTAGTATGCGGTTTTTGCACGGTTTTATTTGAGGTATTTTTTGGAAAATAAAAAAACGGCGTTTACGCCGTTTTTCATTCCGAAATTACGAACCCATGATTACGAGCGTCATGGTCGTTATAAGGAACAGGATTGCCATTGTCGTGGTAACTCTTGTGAAAATGGCTTCCTTTGTTGTGCCGCCGTTCTTCTTGAAGAACGATTCGCCCATATCCGACGACGCGCCCTGAATACCTCTCATACCGGGATCCTTACCCTCCTGCGCCATAACGACGAATATAAGAATAAGCGCAACAACAAGATGCAATATAACAAATACGGTCATTTAATTCAACCTCCTTTTATTCCGAAATATCAAACACCTACTAATTATATCATATATTTTTTATTTTGCAAGTGTTTTTTTGAAACAATTTTATTATTTACTATTGCAAATATTTACAAAATCATATATAATGTTATTATCAAATTTATGTATTTTAACAAGAAAGGAAGACTGTTATGTTAGTTGAAACAAAAGCAAGAATAGGCGTATTTTCGATCGCGCTGGGCGCGTACCTGCCGCAGTTCCCGTCGCTCGTGCCGGAATTCGAGTCGCAGTACGAGGCGTTCAAAAAGACGCTCCCCGACACGGTGGAGATAGTTGACGGCGGCATGGTTACGACAAAGGAGCTGTCACAGGCTGCTGGCGACAAGTTCCGCGCTGCCGATGTTGACCTCGTTATCGTCCAGCTCCTTACATACGCTACTTCTTACAATATGCTTCCGGCGGTCCGCGACCTCGACGTGCCGGTAGTGCTTGTAAACATTCAGAAGAAAAAGGCTCCCGATTACGAGAATACCGATACCGCGACGTGGCTTGGCGAGCTGTACGCCTGCGGCGCTGTCGGCGAAATGGTAGCCGATCTTGAGCGCGCGGGTAAGCGCCACGCGGTAATTACGGGCGTTGTTGAAGGCGGAGATCCGTATGTTCAGGCTGAAATCGAGGACTGGTGCCGCGCGGCTCAGGTACGCCGCCGTTTCCGCGACACGAATCTCGCGCAAATCGGCCGTCCGTATCCCGGCATGATGGATCTGTATATCGACGAGACAAATCTGTATCACAGAATGTACCTCTATACAAAGCAGTTCGACTGGGAAAAGATGTGGGCTATTGCCGATGATATCACCGACGAGGACGCTATCCGCGCGAAGGCGCAGGATATTCTCGACACCTTCGACATCGAGGGCGGCGGCACTATCGAAAAGGTTTGGGATATGGCGAAATACGTTGTCGCGTTCGAGCAGTGGGTCAAGGACGAGAAGATTGCGTTTATCGCTTCGCACTATGACGGCTTCGCTCAGGGCAAGGCGGGCGTACTTGACAGTATGCTTATCCCCGCGTTCTCGATGCTTATCAAGCAGGGCGTTGCGTGCGCCGTTGAGGGCGACATAAAGGTTTCTATGGCGATGAGCATTTTGAAAACGATTTCGGGTATGGGACAGCTTTCTGAGATGTACTCGATTGACTTTAACGAGGACATCTGCATTATCGGTCACAGCGGCTCGGGCGACGCGGACATTTCCGCGAAGAAGCCGACTATGAAAATCGTTCCGGTATTCCACGGCAAGACCGGCGGCGGTTATCTGACGCAGTTCTATCCGCATCTCGGCCCCGTTACGTATCTCGGCATCACGCAGGACAAGGACGGCAACTTTAAGTTTGTCGTTGCCGAGGGCGTGAACGAGGAAGGTCCTATCTTCACCTTCGGCGACACGAATATGCGCACGCGCTTTACATGCGGCGCGAGAGAGTTCTGCAATAAGTGGAGCGAGGCAGGCCCCACGCACCATATGGCTGCGGCTGCGGGCAGACATATCGACACGATTTTGAAGGTTGCGAAGATATTTAATGTGCCGGTGGATATTGTCACGAGATAAATTGCATTGTAAAAGAGCGTATCAGGCGATACGCTCTTTTTGTGTGTAAAGAAAACGTAAGACCCCCTCTATGAGGGGGTCAAAGCCGTTCAAGGCTTTGGGGGGTGTTATATTAACAGTTAACCATACACCCCCCAAAACTCACAAGTGAGTTTTGACCCCCTCGGAGAGGGGGTCTTGCGGGCACAAATTTTATGTAGGGGCGACCCTTGCGGTCGCCCGTCCCCGATAACCCAATTTCAACGGTATGTAGGGGCGGCTATTAGCCGCCCGTTAGCCTCCCCTTGAGGGGAGGTGGCATTTGCGAAGCAAATGACGGAGAGGTGGTAAGCGATAATTTAACAGCCACCTCTCAGTCGCTTTCAGCGACAGCTCCCCTCAAGGGGAGCCTTATACGGGACAATTCTGACATCGGAATATTATAAATTTAATAACTGTTTTTTCTTTTCGTCAAACTCCGCTTGAGTTATTACGCCGCTGTCAAGCAAATCCTTAAATTTCTTTAATTCATCCGCATTGCTTGCGGATTGAGTATTTGCGGTTGCTTTTTCATTTTTACAGAAATTCCCATACTAAAGACCTCATCATACTTCAATTATACTTACCTTTTCGGTAAATGTCAATAATATATTAACTTTTTGAGTAAAATATTTCAATAAAATCACGATTACGGTAAAATGAAGGTAGGAGTTGATATATATGACTTTTGGGGAAAGATTAAGAGAGCTTCGGGAGGACAATGACGAAAAGCAAAAGGATATTGCGGATTTGCTGTTCGTTTCAAACAAGGTCATAAGCGATTATGAAAGAGGGATACATTTTCCGAGGGACGAGCGTGTTATTATCGCGCTTGCGAATCATTTCGGCGTCAGCATCGATTACCTTTTCGGTATCACAAATATAAAAAATCACACGTCCGGCAACGATTTTCTTATCGTGTTTCATTCGCTGTCCGCGGAGCAGAAAAATGAAGTCATGGATTTTATGCAGTTCCTTGCCACAAAAAACGGCGAATATTAACGCCATGATTACAAAATGATTATGTTTTATTAAAGCGTATTGAAAAATAAAAACCGTTGATATATAATGACGGCGTCGGCACAAGCCGGCGTCTTTTTCCTTGCTCACGCAAGGCGGAAAGGGTAAGACTGAAAACAGTGTAAAAGCTGGGCGGTTATGCCACGCCTATTCCAACATTCAAAGTCGGGAAAGGTGGTGGTCGTTATGAGGAAATACATAGTAAGAATAATTATTCTTGTAACTGCAATACTTGTAACGTTTGCTGAAAAAGCAAAATAGCCCCCACTCCGCCAAGTAAAAGGGCTATTTTCTAAATAACTCTGTGGCATAACCGTTTGAGGTCTTGCCTTTTTCTGTTTATATTATATATCCTAAAAAGTATTTTGTCAACACAAAACTTTTCACCCGAACACCTTCGCGTTATCGAGAATGACGAGCGTCCTCATCATCTCATGCGTAAGACCGAGCCTGCCGTTTTCGTCGCCGCACAGAAAGCCTTTGTCTTTAAGCTTCCGCACCGTCGGCTTTGCCCACGACGGCATATTATCGTCGATATAATCATAAATCATCGGCTTCATGCCGTCAATCTCGCTTTTAAGCTCCTCATACTGTGTCACCGTCAATTCCTCCTTACTTTTTCCGCCGACCGCTCCGCAAACCGCGCTCGCGATCGCGTTGCAGCCGATTTTTTCATACAGCTCCGCGTCGGACGCGCTGTCGGTAAAGCACACCTCAATAAGCATCGCCTTCGCGTCGGTGTGGCGTATAACGTAAAGCGACGAGCCGTCCTTAATACCGCGGTTCTTAAAGCCGAGCGCTTCAAGCGCCCCGCACGTTTTCTCCGCTTCGTCAAAGCTCTTACCGCCGTACGTGTAAACCTCGCAGCCCTTGCCGCCGCCGGAGTTAAAATGCACCGACACGAACAAATCGAGCGGCTGCGCGTTCGCCATGCGCACGATCTCGGAAAGATTCTCGAGCGTTGTGTGCGCGTAATCGTTAGTGCAGTCGTACACCGTGTGACCCTCGCCGCGCAGAAGCTCTATAAGCCTTTTACCGACGCGGCGCGTCTCGCCGCTCTCGTCAAGATAACCCACCGCGCCGCAGCCGGGCTGACCCGACACGGTATGACCGCAGTTAATTCCTATCCTCATCGACCTTCTCCTTCTCTCTTATCTGCAATAAAACGTCCTTAATTCCCTTCGGCATGCTCGGCAGAATTTCAGCCGCGTTTTCAAGCACCGATATACCCTCGTTCGCTATGTAAAACATAATGACCATCTCTCGAAGCGGCGCGGCGCTGCCCGTAATGTTCTGCACGACGTTCGCGAGCGCGACGACCGTAAGCACCGTTATTTTCCTCAAAATGCCCTTGTACCCCGCCTCGCTCGACAGCTTCTTCTGGTACACGGCTTTAATGACGCCCGTAATGTAGTCGAGAACCATGATCACCAAAAGCGCGCCGAAAACCGTGTCCCACGCGCCGAATATCCTCGCCGCCATACCTCCCGCCACGCCGAGCGCGACGCTCAGGGTATTAAATATCTTGTTCATTTCCTTCACCCTCCTTGTCCTCAAAAATCCTTTTGCCGTTCAGCAATAGATTTCCCTCGCTGTCGGTCGACAAAAGGTTTGTTCCTATCGTAATTTCATTCACCGTAACACTGTTTGAAATCACGCCGTTCTTTATCGTTCCGGCGACATAAGACGCTTTGACCTTACCGCCCGACGTGGACGCCTTCTTGTACTTTTGCGTGAGCGCGCCCATCTGTTCAAGGTAAAAGAACATATCCTTTTTGACGCGCCCCACGGTTATAACGGCGCTCTCGCCGTCGTAAGGGCTTTGCTCGATTTTAACCACTCTCTCATAAAGCTCGTTTTTACCGTCCATTACCGTCACGCCGTCGCCGATGTTTAATTTTTCGTCCGCGCCGTAATATTCGAGCTTTGAAATCTCGGCGTACGTGCCCGTGACGTTCACGCAAGGCACGTCTATCCTGTCGGGATTGTCGCTGTCAAACTCCCACCTCGCGCGCCTTAAAAGTTCATCGGGCTTTGTGATATCGCCGTAGTCGCGGTAGCCGCACCGCACGCCGTACACCTTCGTGTTCGGGCTGTCCACGTACTGCGCTCCGCCGTTTACGCTGCCAATGTGCAGATCGTCCATGCCGTAAGGGTAAAGCCGCGTCACAAGGTCGGAAATATCGCGCTCGACGCTCAAATCACACATATTTTTCGTAAGGTCGAGCCGCACGTGCGTGTCACGCCCTATGCGCTCCACGAGCGCGATTTTGCGGTTGTCGGCGTACAGTTCTCCCTTGCCGCAGCACTCTATAACGTCCCTCACCACGTCGTAAGGGTTGGTCTTGTCCGTCGAAAAATAATCAATCTTAAACCCGTCCGCGTCAACGCGCCTCATACCGAGGCGCGCAAGCTCCGCGTCCGTCACGAGCGTAAAGCCCGTGCCTGCAATCGCCTGACGTATAACCTCTGTTGGACTTACTCCAATCATATCGGGCATATTCTGTATATGCACACCCGTCGCGTCCGCGTTCCATATATGGCTGCACGAAACCTCCGAAACGCTGCTTCCGTCGCGCACGCTCGTCACCCTTATGACGCGGTACGCCTGACCTTCGCAGAGAACAAGCCTGTTCACGCGTATAAGCTCCGATTTTTCATTCTCGGGGTACGTGAAGGTAAGGGTGCGCGCGCCGTTTATCTCCTGCGACACGCGCACGCTTTTCGCCTCCGGAATCGGCACGCCCCTTGTAAAATCCGACGCGTCGTAATCCGTTATTTTAAGCAAGCGCGTCACCCCAGTCCATATGAGAGTAATCCGCGCCGTACATATATTTCGGCTTAAAGCTGACCTTTACCGTAATGTCTCCCGACGCGGAATTTGTAACGGCAATGTTGTTTGTTCCGGCGGAAAGCTCGAAAAATTCTCCCGTAACGCCGATTACGCCGCCCTCCGTCCTGACTGTCTGCTTTTCAAAATCGGCTGTGACGCTTTTGCCGCCCGCCGAAAACGAGAGTGTTTTTTCACCGAGCGACAGCGTGATATTGCCCGTATTGCCCGTAATGTCTATAACGGGGCTTACGGGCATGTCGCCGAAGTTTACTATGCTGATATTTCCGCTGCCGTCTACGGTGTGCTCGTACAGACAGTCGGTGGACAGCGGTATCTCGCTGTCCAGCCGCAGGGGGTGACCGAGCAAGGGACCTTCCGTGCCGAAAAGTCCCTCGCCGAACGGCTCGACGGAGAATGAAACCTCCGTCTCCGCCGCCGTGCCGCCGTGTTCGGGCATATACAGTATCTCGTCCGCAACCTTCGCCTTCCATACCACGAGCGGCAGGTCGTCGAAAATAAGCTCACCGCTGCCTGTAAGCCACAGCGCGAGCTTTGAGATTTTGCTCTGCAGCGCGGTAAGATTATCGGCGGTAATGCCGAGCGAAAGAACAAACGTTCTTTTCTTGTAATGATCTCTGCCCTGCGGATTTGCCGCCGAAAAATCATACTCGCCGTCACGGTACGGCAAATCCGCGGTAACCGACTTTACGCCCGCCGTTATCGGGCGCGACTTTGTTCTGACCGTCACGCCGAACTCCGACGAATGACGGTTCTTAAATGTAAATCCGTTCCTCATAAGTTATACACCCCTTAATAAAAAATACCGTGCGCGATAGAGCCCGAAACCCGGCTCTGCAGCGCGTCAAGCGCGGCGCTGCCGTTTGAATTGATGCTTATGTTCCTGTTGTCGGAATAGGAGTTTTGCGATACGCGTATGCCCTTTATCGCGCTTATTGTCTGCTTGAACAGCGACGTTATTATGCTCTGCATATTCTCGATATCGTACCGCGCGCCGCTCACTATTCCCTCGAGGTTCAGACCGTTTTTCTCTATCGCCGCGAGAACGTACTTTTTATTGTCCTCTATATCGGCGTAGCTTTCCTCCAAATTGCTGACAATGGCTGTATGCTTCTTTTGCAGCGCGTACATTTCCTCCTCGCGCCGCAGCTTTTTCATTTCCTCCTGCAGCGACTTATACTCATCGCGTCCGCGCTGCGTCACGGCTCCCTCGAATATTTCAAGCCTTTCCGAAATCTCCGCCTTTGACGCTCTTCTGTCGCTTACCTCCCATTTTTCGGCAAGCGCGTCCTCCTCGTCGGCAAAATCGGCTTTAACGTCCTTTATGTACTGCTTCTGCATTTTGAGAAGCTCGTCCACCGCGTCCGACTTTGCGCCGTAGAGCTTTAATGTGGTGTCCATGGTGTCGTCGCGGTACTCCTGCCAGTCGATAAAGCCGCCCTCGTACATTTCCTTTATCCGCTGAATTGAGCGCTCGTAAAACTTGATCTTACTGTCGCCGCTCTCCTCCCAGTCGTCGTACGTGTCGCGTATCTTCATCCAGTTTGCCGCGTCGCTCTGCCACTTCTCGTACACATCATGATTTTTCTCCTTTTCGAGCAGTCCTATCTTTAAATCGACGCCCGCCTTGTACTCGTAGAAATCGTCCCACACTTTTTTCATCTCGTCGGACGTGTACTCGGTTGACGCGGCCATATCCGACACCATCGCGTTGTAATTGTAAAGCTGACGCTTGTACGCCTCGATTTGTTCGTCCACGCCCATGTCGTTTACCTGCGTTTCGTACTTTATCCAAGCGTCCGAGTGCTTTTTGTAATCGGCGAGCGCCTCGTCGTTCGCCTTTTTGCGCTCCTTAAGTGCCTTTTCCTGCTCGGCGATGACCTTCTTTTCCGCCGCGAAAATTTCCTCCTCAATCTCGCGCATAACCTCGCTGTCGTAGGAAAAACGCGCCATCATTTCCTTCCACGCCTCAAGCTCCTCCGACGGCGAAACATCATGAGTCTTTGTGTAGTGCGTAAAATCGGACTTCGCCGCCTCAAACGCCTCGTTATTCTTACCCGACGCGTAACGCGGCACGCCGAGAGCAGCCATAATGCTTTTCGTTTCCGAAGCCGTGTACACCTTGTCGCCCTTTCCGAGCGGCACAAGCACGTTGCGCCCGTTAAACATCACAAGCGAGCCGTTATGCTCTATAAGCTCCCTCGGATCGGACGCGCCTATCTCGTCGTTTACGAGCGACAGACCTCCCAAGGCGTTTTTCGTACCCTTCGCGAGCTTCGGCATACCCGACACCGCGTATTTTACGGAAATCGTCACGGTCTTGTCCTTCACGCTTGCGATATTCGCCTTCGCGCTCGCCACGCCCGCGGCGGTGTTGTCAACGGCTGTGAGCTTCATTTTCGCTTCCCTGCCGTTAAACTCGCTCATAAGCGCCGAAGCCGACGAGCGCAGCGCGGCGATTTCGGCTTCCGCCGCGCGCAGCGACGACGTGAGCCCCGACGCGTCGCCGGTAATCGAAACCGATAAATTTGCGGCTTCCATATTCATACCTCCCTTCCGTAAAACATGTTAAGATAATCGTCCGCGCGTTCTCCCGTTTCCTCCGCGTCCGCTCCGAGACTGTCCAGAAGCTTCATGAGAACCCACGGATTCTGCCTTCCCACCTCGTCGGGCAGGAGGTGGTGGTACTTGAAGAACAGCGCGTATATGTCCCTCAAGGCACCTCCCTCCCCCGACCTTACTCGTTTTTTGACGAGAGCGCGTCAATGTAAAACTTCCACAGCGTCAGGCACATTTTGCCGCGCGCGCCTATGTCCATTTTGTCAATAACGTCCTGTGTAACGTCCGTGCCCTCGAACAGGTAATCCACCGCGCCGCTGCAGTGTCTTAAATATCCGCTGTCATTGTTTTGCATGTGCGAATCGTTTATTATGCACATAGCCTCAAAGTCAAACGGCTTTGAAGTGTACTTTTTCCCGTCCTTTTCATACGTGAGCGTGTGCTGCATATCCTTACACCTCCGGATAGTAGCTCATATCCGTGAACCACTTTTCCTCGAACTGCTCACGCGTAATGCTTTCGGGAAGGTCGCTCTCGTCAAAGTAAGCGTAGTAGTTGTTGTCAAAGTCACGCTGCACCGCCGTGTATGTCGCCTTGGCGGTCTGCTTGTCCACGCTGCCCGACGACGACTTCGTCTTGCCGCCGACGTTCGACGCGAACGAGTAGCTGCCCTTGTAGTATCTGACGTAACGGTACGAGCCGTCGGACTTCAAAATCCTCCAAGCCACGCCGAAGTAAACCGTCTTTGAGTCCGAGCCTACCTCGACCACGCCGTTCTTTCTCTCCGCGCCGCGCCACATAGCGTCGACCTCGGGAGGAATGTCGGCGCTCGTAATTTCGTGACCGAGCTTTTCTATGTAACTCGACGTTTCGTACGCGCCGTTGTCCGCGTCGAATACGTCGCTGCCGCCCGCGTCGGTCGGCGCTATCTCGACCGTGCCCTTTAACGCGTACGCCTCGTCGTACTCCGCGCCGTCGGCGGTGTCGGAGGTGAGCTTAAAAAAGGTGTAACGGTCTACGCCTATTGTTGGTAACGGTTTCTTTATCATTTCAATTCTCCTTTACACGTTAAAATATTTGTGAAATCTCATTGTTTTATGGTACAACGCTCCGCCGTTTTCGGGAATGTCGGCTGACATTTCGCGCGTCCAGCCGTCCGCTGTCATAACGTCATTCGCCCGCAGCGTTATCTCGCCGCACTCGCGCGCGGAGCATGACCAAACGTCAAGCTGTACGTAACCCGACTGCACGCTCTCCGTATTGTCGGAGTAAAGCGCGCCGTGCTCGGTTACGTTGTAGTAGCTTACGACCGGCATTTTTTTAAAGTCGCGCGGGTGCTGATGCGTTACGCGGCAGCCGAGCTTTTTGAGCGTTTTTTCAGCCTCGTGATTTATATCGAGCATATCTTTTTTCTCCTTATCCCGTGATTGCCGCCGCCATAGCCGACAGCACCGTGTTTTCGTTTCCGAGAAGCGACGGAACGAGGTACGGCTGCGCCGCCATTCTTGAAGTGCCGAACTCCACGCAGGCGGCGTAGTCGGTGTTCGCGGAAATCTCCGCGCTCGTGCCGCTAAGCGACACGGCTATGGAATCACGGAGCGCGCCGGTGTCAACGGGGCAGATGCTCCGCGCGTTTTCAGCTACTGCCTCCGCGCCCGCCGCAACAGCCGCACCCAGTTTTTCCTCGATCCGCGCCGCAAGCGCTTCGAGCGAACCTGTGTATGTAACGTTAATCTCCATCTTCAACGCTCCTTATAACCGCCGTGACGCCCAGCGACCATTCCTCGGTGTCGGCTATCCTGTACCAGCCGTCCGCGAACTTTACCATGTTGCCCGTTTTTATAATACCGCGCCTGTCCGCGTACAGCTTGTACATTTTTTCGGAGGACAAGCCGTAAGGCTTATCCTCCGTATCGCCGGTGTACGGCTGAAGGTCGCATACGATTTTGCCGAGGTATGTTTTCGCGTCGCCGTCGGTGTAGCCGTTGTCGACGCGGCTGTATATTTCGACGGTCGTGTCGTAAAATCTGTTGAACGGATTAAGCATTTTTCCTGCCCTCCAAATCCGACGGCACGAACGCGGCGCGGCTCATAAACGGCTTTAAGCGTTCCCTGTACGATGACATGAAATCGCCGTCCGCGCCGCCGTACTCGACGCGTCTCTCGCCCTCCGTCAGGCTTACAACGCCGCCCGCCGCGTTTTCGCGGTAACGCGCCGCTGCCATCGACGGTATGAAGCCCTCGAGCTGACGCGGCATAACGTCTATGTGACAGTACGACATAACCGCGCCAACCGTGTCGTTTATAAGAAATGTGAGAAGCTCGTCACTCCCGTCGTCCTTTATCCCGAGGAGCAGCTTTGCCGCGCCGAGATATTCCGTAATTTTATCCTCCATAGCAATCACTGCCCTTTCTTAAAATCATTCAGCCGATTTGTACACGTAAATCGCGTTTTTCTTATTATTGAGCACAAACGCGTCGTAGTATACTCTGCCCTCGACGAGCCAGCCGTTTATGCCCGGCGGGTTGTCGTGTATCTTGTAATCAGACAGCTTCACGGGCGAGGTCGTCGCCGCGCTGTTCGTGATTATAAGCTCCACGTTTTCGGGGAGGTACGAGGTGGGCACGACTATCACGGGTATGCCGTCAATCGTGCCGACCTGTCCCTTTACGAGCATTTCCTGCGACATGTCGCCGCCTCTTATAAAGCTCGAATCCTCCTTGACGCACTTGTAGAAGTTGCTCGAAACGAACGCCGCCGTTCCGGCGAGCGGCACGCACCCGTCTATAAGCGCGGCCGCGCCGGTCAGGAATATGTCGTACGCGTTCGACTTCGTGACGGTTCCCGTCTCGGTCGTTTTCGCGCCCTCGGCAATCTTCTCGAAACGGTACTTGTCTATCTCCGGAACGACGACCTCGCGTATCTGTCTCTGCAATGCCGCGCCCGCCGCGTTCGCCATCTGCGTGTCGTTAAACGTGCCGCGGTCTATCGTGAATGTGAAGCTGCGGTCCTTCGTCATCGTCATTTCCTGGACGGTGTTCTGAAGCTCCTCGGGCGTACCGTAACGGCTTGACGCGCCGTTTACGTTGTAGTCGTTCATCTCGGCTGTCGGCACGGTGTAGACGTTTACCGTTTTCGCGCCGACAAAGTCGTAATCGCTGTTTACCGCGCTTGCCGTGAGCGACTCTCTCGTGAATTTTTCGTCAATTTTCTGAGCGTATTTACTCGCGTAATTTATTGCCAACTAAATCAGTCCTTTCTGTGTTAAAATCCCAGACCGTTCAAAAACGGGTCGAACGGCTGTTCCTTTTCCTTTGAAACGCGCGGAAGTCTGCCCTTTAAGCGGTCGGTAAGTCCCGCCTCGATCGCTTTGAGGTACTCGGTCTTGAACGCCGAGATGTTTTCGAGCATAACGTCCTTGTCGCCGTCCGCGACAAAACGCGCGAACGTTACGGGGAGGTTCTGTGCCGTGAGCTCCTTTGCCGCTTCAAACTCGGCTTTCTCGCTCACGTACTCCGCTCTCTCGCTTTCAAAGGCTTTGCGGCTCTTTTCTATCTCGGCTCTCGCTCTTTCCTCCGAGGACATGGTAGCCATTTTCGCCGCGTCCTCGCGTTCAGCCGCTATGCGCGTTTCAATCTCTCTGCCGAAGGACTGCTTCATATCCTCCAAAGCCTCACAGACGTACTGCTTTATCATCGCCTTAAGCTCCGCGCCGCCCTTTTTCCCGTCGGCTGCAAAGCTTTCCTTGTTGTTTTTTTCGTTCATATCTTTGTCCTTTCTTTCGCTTCTGCCGCTTTTTCACGCTCGCGCTCCGCTTTTGCCGCTTCCTCCTTCGCGTCGCCGACAAACGAGAGCTGACTCAAAAGCGTTTCGCTCGCGGCTATGCCCTCAAGATTTTTTATCATCTGCGAGGTTTCAAGCTCGTTTACCGGCATGTTGCGCGTAAATATAACGTCGATCCTGTGAATGGGCACGTATTCCATCGCGCCCTTTAACGATAGGAAATTTACGTAAAGCTCAAAGCGCTTTTTGAGCGTTTTCGCGAAGTATCGTTCCTTGTTTCTGACGTGCTGTTCAAAGCCCATGAGCTTGTACTTTATCGCGACGCCCGACAAATTTGAGCCGAAGGTGCGGTCGCTTAAATCGGGTATCATGGAAAAGCGGTGTATGTCGGTTTTTATGGCGTTCTTTAATATTTCAACGTCGCTCTCCGACATGACCTTCGCCAGATACTTCGCGTCCGCGCCCTCGTAGCCCATGAGTACGCGCTCCTCGCGCAGCTTTTTCGCCTGTTCGCTGTCGAGGTCTATCCCCGTCAGGAACAGGAACGCGTCCACAAACTGCTCCTTGTCGTTCACTCTGTCCGACATGAGTATGTTGTACGCGTCGATGAGCGATATGAGCTGCTCGAAGTCGCCCTGTGTTTCCTCGTTGTTGCGGTACTCCAGCATCGGTATCGCGCCGAAATAGTGACGGTGCGCGCCCGTGAGACGCATGTGCTCAAAGCTGTCCGCGCCGTTTTCGTATGTGTACACGCTGCTGTCGTCGCACACGACGCAGACCGTGCCGGTCACGCTGCCGTCTATGCCGCGCTTGCGGTAGTAATGCACGCCGTAAAGCGGCAACTCGCCCACGCCCGCGCCATACACCATAAAGGTATTCTGCGGCGCGAGCGCGACGCTTCTCACCTGCGACGCGTTATCGGCGTACACAAGTTCGTAAGCCTTGCCGTAAATGCTCATGGTCTTTTCAAGCTCCGCGTCTATTGACGGCATGTCCTGCACGATGTAGCTGTTCTTCACGGCTTCTATATCGTAGCCGTCCGAACAGGCGTACGACACGGGATTGCCGACAAGATAGCTCTTCGCGATGTCCACGATGTACTTCGCGTGGTTGCAGACAATTCTGTTGTTCGAGGCGGCGTCGCTCCTGCGGCTGCGCGAGCATATCGCGTGATTGCCGAGGTAGTAGTCGCCGAGCTTTTTGTAGCGCTCCTGTTCGAGAGAGTGGCGCGCTATGAGCTTCGCGAGTATCTCGTCCGTCATGCCTCCTTCGAGAATGTCTTCGTCAATAATCATAGCCTGATTTCCTTTCTGCTTATAACTCTTGCTCTGCGGTTCTGTACCGCGCTTTCCACGGCGTAACGCACCGCGTCTATCGTGTGATTGTTTTTGTCGGGATACTCGGAGCGGAACATGCCGTCTTTATCACGCGTAAGCTCGTACTCCGAAAATTCCCTCGCCGCGTTCGGACACCGCACGCGGTCAATCACTATTTTTTCAAGCCCCTGCAAAAAGCGTATGCCGTACTCTATGCTGTCGGGGCCCTTTTTCGCTCCGCGCACCCTCAGACCGTAACACCTAAGCTCGTTTATGCTCTTAGGCTCGGCGCTGTCGCAGACTATCATTTTATCCGAAAAACCCTTTTTGAAAATTTTCCTCGCCGCGTTTCGGTTCGTCAGTCCCTTTTCATATATTTCGTCAAGGATAAACAGCTTGTTGTTGTGCAGACAACACACAATGTAAACGAAGGGGTCTGCCGCGTAACCGAAATCCACGCCGCAGAAAATTCTGTCAAACGCGCCGCGTTCGGCGTCGGATATGACGCGAAGCTCTGTGTTTTTGAATATTTCGCCGCCCGTTCCGGTCGGCTTGCCGAGATACTCATGGTCGTAACGTTCTTTTTGCGTCTTTTTCAGATACTCAGCCTCCAAAAAAAATTGTTCTCCGAGCCATTCCTTCGGCATATCAAGGTATGTGCTCCCGTGAGTGAGAACGTCGTTTCGGTCGGAAAAGT
Source organism: uncultured Clostridia bacterium (assembly GCA_947591315.1). GTDB lineage: Bacteria > Bacillota > Clostridia > UBA1381 > UBA1381 > Hominilimicola. The sequence continues at coordinate 36,569 of CANQDD010000015.1, read as the reverse complement.
CAACACGGTTTACCCAGCTTCTTAAGCTTTGGGGAGGGTTGTAGGAGTAGAAAACCGTGAACGACGCGCCGCCGCGCATCAGGGATTGGTTTATGTTTCGGATCTCTCTCATGCCGTGAAACTCGTCCGTTTCCTCGTACCATACGTATCTTATGTACCCCTTTGACACCTTTACGGACTTTATCTTTTGGGGATTGTCCGCGCCGCGGAACAGTATTTTCTGACCTGTGGGCTTATATACCATTTCGGGGAGACTCGGCTTTATGATCCATTTGTTTTCAACGCCGAGCATGGATATTGCCCATTCAAGCTGAGAAAAAACGCTGTCCCGTAAGGTGTCGCCGACCTTGCGCAGCACAGCCGCGTTCGCGTCGGGGTACTTCATTATGCCGAGAATTATCTCGACGCTTATAAAGCTCGACTTACCGCTGCCGCGTCCGCCCGACAGCCATATATGCGTGTATTTGTCACGCGATTTATGTACGTCGTAAAACGTTGGCGCGATCAGGTCGGTGAGCTTTATTGTCTTTTTTTCAGGAGATGTCGTCAACAATTATCACATCTCCGCTCTCTTCCTCGCTTCCGCTTTTGAAAAGTCCGTGGTACTTTCCCAGAAGCTCCGCCGCCTTGAAGGAGTCCGAGAATTTTACGCTTTCCTCGTCCTCGCGGCGCATTATGTAGGTGAGGTATTCGAGTACCTCTCGCTTTCCCGCTACTTTTGTTCTTGCCATTTTTTATCGCTTCCTTTCGGTCGTTATGTCCAGTACAGAAAATCCGTCTTGTGCACGCATTCCGAGCAGCCGATACATTCCTCGTCGTCGTCGAGGTAGTAGTGTTCGGGCTCCAATGCGCCGCATACGGGGCAGCGGATCTCGGCGCCGTCGTCGTAGTCCGCGCCGTAGCCGCCCGTGCGGGCAAGCTCCATCGCGTATAACGCGCGCGGGTCGTTGTTTGAGTAGATCATGGGTAGTCCTCCTTTGTGGATTGTGGTGTGTGGGCGCATTACGTGAGGCCCCCTTGTTAAAGGGGGCTGTCACGCGCAGCGTGACTGGGGGATTCCTTTCCTAATTTCCATAATGAATCCCTCCACCGCCTTCGGCGGTCCCCCTCCCTTTGACAAGGGAGGCTAACGGGCGGCCGATATCCGCCCCTACGGTGCGCAATTTTAGAATTACGGGTGTAGGGGACGGCGCCTCGACGTCCCGTATAAACCCCTCAGTCGCCTTCGGCGACAGCTCCCCTAGTAGGGGAGCCTCACGATGTATGCCGCACGTTGTACAATATCGGTACAAATTTATTTGTTGTCCAGATTATATCATAAAAAGATACCAATGTCAAGAGAAATGTGTTATAAAAAGATATTTTATCTACTTTCCACCAAATTTTATAAATTTTTCAGATACTTTTTGGTGTTTTTCTATTGACATATATGAATTTTTATGATACTATTCATACAGAAATAATTATGGGAGGGTATTATTATGACTACCGGTGAAAGGATAAAGAAGCTTAGAAAGGAGCACAAGCTGACGCAGGAGGAGCTTGGGAAGATGCTCGGCGTGCAGAAAGCCGCGATACAGAAGTATGAAAAAGGAACGGTTACAAATATTAAGAAGGAGTCGCTCCTAAAGCTCGCCGACATACTCGGCACAACGCCGGAGTACATACTCGGCTGGGACGGCGCGGCAAGCGGTCTCGAGCCCGTTAGCGCGGCGGATTTTGTGAGAGTGCCTGTTATAGGGCGCGTCGCGGCGGGTATAAGCTGCTTTGCCGAAAACAATATCGTCGATTACGAAAGCGTCCTGAAAGCCGATGTGCGCGGCAACGAGCAGTACGCGTTCCTGCGCGTTGTCGGCGACAGTATGTACCCCATGCTTATGGAAAACGACCTCGTGCTCGTGCGCTGCCAGACGAGCGTTGACAGTGGCTCGATCGCCGTTGTTATCGTTGACGATGAGGACGGTGTTATAAAAAGAGTCGTTTACGGAGATGATTTTATTGAGCTTCAGTCGATAAATCCGATGTATCCCCCGCGCAGGTTCGAGGGACGCGATGTGCTGCGCATACGCGTGTTCGGACTTGTCAAGGAAGTTAAAAGAAAATTATGACACCGAAAGGAATTACTGCTATGTATCAGTTCAAAACACTGTCAAACGGCATACGCGTCGTCGCCGAGAAGATAGATTACCTGAAATCCGTGTCGATCGGAGTGTGGATAGGCAACGGGTCGCGGTACGAGAGAAAGGACGTGAACGGCATATCGCATTTTATAGAGCACATGCTGTTTAAGGGTACGGAAAACCGCAGCGCGGCTGAAATCGCGCACGCGATCGACAGCATCGGCGGTCAGATCGACGCGTTTACGGGGCGTGAGTACACGTGCTTTTACACGAAAACGCTCGACGCGCACGCGCATATCGCGCTCGATGTGCTGTCGGAGATGATTTTCCGCCCCACGCTCGCGCAAAGCGATATGGCTCTTGAGCGCGGCGTTATAGGTGAGGAGATACGTATGTACGAGGACAGTCCGGAGGATCTCGTGTACGACCTTTCGGCGTTCGCGGTGTGGGGCGACACGCCGATGGGACGGACAATTCTCGGCACGTATGAAAGTCTTGAGGGTATCACGCCCGACGTTATGCGCGCTTATATGCAGAGCCACTACACGAGCGCGAACCTCATTATATCGGTCGCGGGAAATTACGGCGATGATTTCTTTGATTTGCTGGAGGAAAAGTTCGGCTCGCGGGAGATAAGCGCTGTGCCGCCCATTCTGCCGCAGGCGGAGTACAGGAACGGTCAGACGCTCGTTAAGACGAAGGACACGGAGCAGACGCAGCTTGTGGCAACGTTTAAGGGTATAGATATTATGGACGGGGGTGTGTACAGTCTGCTCGTCATGAACAACGTTTTCGGCACGGGTATGTCGTCGAGACTGTTCCAGAGGATACGCGAGGAGCGTGGTCTGGTGTACTCGATAAGCGCCGGTCACAGCGCGTACCTCGGCACTGGCGTGTTCGATATTGCCGCCGGTATGAGGGCGGAAAGTCTGCCGGAGGTCGCGGAGCTTATTTCGCGCGAGGTGAATATTATTAAGCGCGACAAATTGAGCAGTGATGAGGTGGAGCGGTCGAAGGAGCAGCTTAAGGGCAGCTATATACTCGCAAGCGAAAGCACCGGCGCGAGAATGCAGGGCGCGGGCAGGGCGCTTTTAGTCGGCAAGCCTATTTACACGCAGGAGGAGGTACTCGCGCAGATCGACGCGGTGAGTGCAGACAGCGTTGCGGATATGATCGACCGCGTTATGGACGCGTCAACGCTGTGCCTTGCGGCTGTGGGCCCCGTTGACAGTCTCGACGGGCTGTTTGACATGCAGTGAAATATGCCTGAAACGTGAATTTAACATGAATTTTATACGAAAAAGCTTGCAATTTGCGCGATTTTGTACTATTCTATATGTAGTGGTGAATATATTGTTTTACCACTACTGCTATGTATATCACAATTAAGGGGTGATTTGAATGGAATTTAACGAGACAATGAAAATCAATCTGGAGTTCGACAAGGAAAAAGAGGTCAAGGAAATCGTTACAAAGGTGTACGAGGCTCTTAAAATCAAGGGCTATGATCCGATAAGCCAGATTGTGGGATATATACTGTCGGGCGATCCTACCTACATAACGAGCTACAACGGAGCGAGAGGGCTTATAGTCAAAATAGAGCGTGACGAGCTTTTGGAGGAATTCGCAAAGACGTATATAAACACGTTGTAAAACAAATATCCGCTCACGGGCGGATATTTTTCTTTGAGAGGTATTTTTATGAGAATGAGAAAAAAGAAAAATCTCGATGCGCGGTGGGAAAGGTGCGCGCGGTATCTTGTCGAAAAGCCGGAGGATATGAAGGGTAAGTGGCAGGAAGTGTTCGGGAACAATAACGAAATCCACCTCGAAATAGGCTGCGGTAAGGGCGGTTTTATTACGGGTATGGCGAAAAAGTACCCCGATGTCAATTTTATCGCGGTCGAGAAGGTGCGCGACGTTATGGTCATGGCTATGGAAAAAGCGTCGGCGGCGGAGCTTGAAAACGTTGTGTTTATGGATATGGACGCGGAGAAGATAGAGGGCGTTTTTGAAAAGGGCGAGGTGAGCCGTATTTATCTGAATTTTTCGGATCCGTGGAAAAAGAACAAGCAGGCGAAGCGCCGCCTTACGCACAAGCGGTTCCTCGACAGGTACAAAAACGTGCTGCCCGAAGGCGGGTACGTGTGGTTCAAGACCGATAACCGCGCGCTGTTTGAGTTTTCGCTCAACTCCTTCGCGGAGGAGGATTTTAAGATGAGAAATATAAGTCTCGATCTGCACAATTCAAAGTTCGAGGATAATGTTATGACGGAGTATGAGACGCGGTTCTCGGAGATGGGTATGCCGATTTACCGCGTTGAGGCGATGTATCGGGGATAGTTACGGTTTTATGCAGACGTAAACTGCCGTGAGCGCGGCAAGGAATATTACGTTCGCAATCGTGAAGTAAATCATGTATTTGCCGCGCAGCGATTTGTTTTCGTGACCGAGCAGCTTAAACGATATGAGGCTCGCCATTGAAGCGATAAGTGTGCCGAGTCCACCGATGTTCACGCCGATGATGAGCGGCTTGAAATTATCGGTAAAGCCCGACAGCAGAAGCGCGGCGGGTACGTTGCTTATGACCTGGCTCGACAGTACGGCGGTGAGACATTCGCGGTTCGTGACGGCGCTTTGCAGGAATTGCTCAAACGCCGGTATTCGTCCCATGTTGCCGATAAATATGAAAAAGGCGATGAATGTGAGAAGCAGCGTGTAGTCCACGTCGGCGAAGATTTTATAATCGGCTGCGGCGGTCAGCGCGATTACTATAACGAGCGTAAGGCGGTAGTCAATCACGCGCGCGACGGTTAAAAGGCACACGATAAACGCGGTCAGATAGACCGCGGTTTTCTTTTTTGAGCCGAGACGCGCGGCGGTGAGGCTGACCGTTACCTTGTTTTTGCCGCCGAAAAAGAAAATCCATACCGCCAGAAGCAGAAACGATACGGCGGCGTACGGGAGCATAAGCGTCACAAATTCGCCCAAGCCCAGTCCCGACAAGCCCTGCAGGTAGAGATTCTGTGGGTTGCCTATCGGTGTGAGCATACTGCCGAGGTTCGCCGCAATCGTCTGCATTACGACTACGGGGATCATGAGCCGCTTTTTTTCGTCCTCGCCGAGCATGTCAAGCGCGGTGAAGGTGAACGGCACGAAGGTGATAAGCGCGACGTCGTTTGTGATAAGCATGCTGAAGAAAAAGCAGAGCATGACGAGTATAAATACAAGGCTTTTCACGCCGCGGACACGTCGGAGCATTTTTTCCGCGAGCATAGAAAACACGCCCGTTTTCCTCAAGCCTGCCATTACAGACATAAGGCAAAAGAGGAGTGAGAGCGTGCGGAAATCTATGTAGTTTAGGTATTGCGCGTCGGGTGTTACGAAAAACGACGACGCGATCGCGAGTACCGCCGCGATGCTGAGTACCGTTTCGCGCTTTATGAAGGCGGTTATGTGTTGGATTGGTTTCATGTTGGCTCCTGTGGGTATGGCTTCCTTGCGAAAGGCCCCCTTGTCAAAGGGGGCTGTCAGCGAAGCTGACTGGGGGATTCCTTATCAATTTTATAATTGAATCCCTCCACCGCCTTCGGCGGTCCCCCTCCCTTTGACAAGGGAGGCTTGCATGCGGGTTAAAATTACAGTTGTTCCATTGATGCGATGCTCGCGAGGACTTTATCGAGCATTTCGCGGTATTTTACGCCCTTTGCTTTTTCCTCGTCGATTACCTTCTGCGGCGCTTTTGAAACGAAGCCTTGGTTATTCAGCTTACCCTCAACGCGCTTGATTTCGCCTTCGAGTTTTTTCTTTTCAGCCTGTAATCTCTGTAATTCTTTCTCCTTGTCAACAAGCTCGTCGAGCGGCAGGAAGATTTCGGCTGACGGTACGACCACATTTACCGCGTTCGCGTCTATGCCGATCTTGTCGGGCTGCACAACTGCCTCGCTTGCCGAAGCTAACTTTTCAAAGAAAATTTTGCCCTTCTCGAACACGTCCGCTTTGTCGGTCACGATTATCGTCTTAGCCTTCTTTGACGGCGGAACGTTCATTTCCGCGCGGCGGTTCCTTATCGCCGTGATAGCGTCCATGATAAGCTCCATTGCGCTTTCCTCCGACTTGAAGCTGAGGTTTTCGTCGTATTCGGGATAGCGGCTTATCATAATGCTCTCGCCCTCGTGCGGGAGGTGCTGCCATATCTCCTCGGTTATGAACGGCATGAACGGGTGCAGAAGCTTCATTGTGTTTGACAGCACGTATGTGAGAACGTACTGCGCCGTTTTGCCGGTCGCGTTTTCCTTGTCGAACAGGCGCGGCTTTACAAGCTCTATATACCAGTCGCAGAACGTGTCCCATATGAAATCGTACAGATTCGACAGTGCTACGCCGAGTTCAAATTTATCTATATTTTCAGTTACCGCCTTGACCGTGTCGTTGTAGCGCGATAAGATCCACTTGTCCTCTAATTGCAGCTCGCTTGCGTCGGGGAGCTTGTTTTCGGTTATGTCGAGATTCATCAGCGTAAATCTTGACGCGTTCCATATCTTATTCGCGAAGTTTCTGCTCGCCTCTACGCGCTCGATGTAGAAACGCATATCGTTTCCGGGCGCGTTGCCGGTCGCAAGTGTGAAGCGCAGCGCGTCCGCGCCGTACTGCTCGATTATTTCAAGCGGGTCTATGCCGTTGCCGAGAGACTTTGACATCTTGCGTCCCTGCGAGTCGCGGACAAGTCCGTGGATGAACACGTGCTTGAACGGCGCTTTGCCGGTGTGCTCCATAGCAGAGAACACCATTCTCGAAACCCAGAAGAATATTATGTCGTAGCCCGTAACGAGCACGCTTGTCGGATAGAAGTACTCCAAATCCTCGGTTTTGTCGGGCCAGCCGAGCGTCGAGAATGGCCAGAGCGCCGATGAGAACCATGTGTCGAGCACGTCCTCGTCCTGGTGGACCTTGCCGCCGCACTTCGGGCATACGGTGATGTCCTCTTTTGAAACGGTCGTTTCACCGCACTCATCGCAGTAGAACGCGGGTATTCTGTGTCCCCACCAAAGCTGACGCGAGATGCACCAGTCGAGAACGTTTTCCATCCAGTTCATGTAGATTTTTGAGAAACGCTCGGGTATAAACGACGTTTCGCCGCTCTTTACCGCCTCGATCGCGGGGCCTGCGAGCGGCTTCATTTTTACGAACCACTGTTTTGAAATAATCGGCTCGACAGTCGTTCCGCAGCGGTAGCACGTGCCGACGTTGTGGCTGTGATCCTCGACCTTGACGAGCAAGCCCTGCTCCTCCAAATCCTTTACGATAGCCTTTCTCGCTTCGTAGCGGTCCATGCCCTCGTATTTGCCGCCGTAGTGGTTTATCGTCGCGTCATCGTTCATTACTTTGATTTGTTCGAGGTTGTGGCGCTTGCCGACCTCGAAGTCGTTGGGATCGTGCGCGGGCGTGATTTTAACGCAGCCCGTACCGAATTCCTTGTCAACGTATTCGTCCGCGATAACGGGGATTTCTCGTCCGACGAGCGGCAGGATGAGCGTTTTGCCTACGAGATCCTTGTATCTCTCGTCCTCGGGATTTACCGCGACCGCCGTATCGCCCAAAAGCGTTTCGGGACGCGTCGTGGCGATTATTACGTAGCCGCTGCCGTCCTTTATCGGGTACTTGATGTGCCAGAAATGTCCCGCCTGCTCCTGATGCTCAACCTCCGCGTCGGAAAGAGCCGTGATGCAGTGCGGACACCAGTTTATGATGCGCGAGCCTTGGTAGATGAGTCCCTTGTTATAGAGGTTTACGAATACCTCGCGCACCGCCTTCGAGCAGCCCTCGTCCATCGTGAAGCGCTCTCTGTCCCAGTCGCACGACGAGCCTATCTTTTTGAGCTGATTTATAATCCTGTCGCCGTACATCTTCTTCCAGTCCCATACGCGCTCGAGGAATTTTTCGCGTCCCAGATCGTAGCGCGTAAGATTTTCCTTTTCGCGAAGCTCCGCCTCGACCTTGATCTGCGTCGCGATGCCGGCGTGATCCGTTCCCGGTATCCAGAGCGCGTTATAGCCCTGCATACGCTTGTAGCGGATAAGAATATCCTGCAAGGTTTCGTCGAGAGCGTGTCCCATGTGGAGCTGTCCCGTTACGTTGGGAGGCGGGATCACTATTGTGAAGGGTTTTTTGGTTTTGTCCACCTCCGCGTGGAAGTAGCCCTTCGTTACCCAGTTGTTGTATATCCTGTCCTCAAATTCGGACGGGTCGTAGGTTTTTGAGATGTTGTTTTTGTCTTGCATTTATATTTTCTCCTTTTGGATGTTGTGGGTTGGTTTATAACGGGCGGACAATGACCGCCCCTACGATGTTGTTGACATAGGGTTGTCGGGGACGGGCGACCGCGAGGGGCGCCCCTACGATGTCGTTGACAGCGGGCTGTCGAGGGCGCCAGCCCCTACGGCGCACTATTTATAAATAACGGATGTAGGGGACGGCGCCCTCGACGTCCCGTTAGCCTCTCCTTGAGGAGAGGTGGCATCGCGAAGCGATGACGGAGAGGTGGCAACGAAATTTCTTAAAAGCCACCTCTCAGTCGCCTACGGCGACAGCTCCCCTCAAGGGGAGCCACACGAGATGCGCCGCCCGACGTAAATATGCCGTTACATTCCGCCGCTTTGGTCGAGGAGGAATATCGCCGCAAACGCGACTACCGCCACGCCGAGAGCGGCGTACTTGACTCGCAGCACCGCCTTATCCGTCGCTTCCCTGTGTAATATCTTTTCCAAAATAAATTTTGCCCGAAACGTCATAAAAAGCGCGATAACGCCCATGACTAATACGGCAATTTTTACCGCGATCATTCGTGTTCACTCCTTTACGCGATACTTGTCCATTTTACGGTATTTTATCATTATTTAGCGGTAATGTCAATACACGGCAAATTTAATCGTATAATATACCGAATGAATTAGCATAATAAGCGTGTAAACGGAATAAACATAACATGATAAAATATTTAATCACATCGAGGAGGAATATACGGAAATGGATAATAATACGTCTAACAATCAAGCTGTTATAATCGGAGAAATTGAAAGTGATTTTGTTTTGAGCCATGAAATATACGCGGAAAAGTTCTACACGTGCACAGTACGCGTTCCGCGTCTGAGCGGTACGGCGGACAACATACGCGTTATGGTCTCGGAAAGGCTGCTTCTGGGCGGCGGCTTTGAGGTCGGCGATACGGTCGTTATAACAGGTCAGTTCCGCTCGTACAACAGTTACGAGGACGGCGGCAACCGCCTTGTGCTCACCGTGTTCGCGAAGGATATCGCGCTTTCGGACGGTGAGGACAGTAAAAATCCCAACTCGCTGTATCTTAACGGCTTTATCTGCAAGCCGCCCATTTATCGCACCACGCCGTTCGGACGCGAAATAACCGACCTGCTTCTTGCCGTGAACCGCAGCTACAACAAATCGGACTACATACCGATTATTGCGTGGGGGCGTAACGCGAGATTTGCGAAAAGCCTTAACGTCGGCGACAATATCAGGATCTGGGGACGTATTCAGTCGAGGACGTACCAAAAGCGGCTCGACGACGATACAACAATAGAAAAAACGGCTTATGAGGTATCCGTTAACAGAATGGAGCTCGCAGCCGATGAGAGCGCGCCGTATGAGCAGGGTGACGCCGTCGCACGGCAAAACGGCGAAGCCGTCACACCATAACGGTGATAGCGCTGTAGTTGTCGTTTCCTTCGGTTTCGTTTTTATGGAGAATGTCAAGCATTTTTTGGAGCCACCGGTCGGGCGAGTGTGACGACTTGAACGTTTTTTCAATGTCGTCCTCGTTCACAAGCTCCCAGAAGCCGTCGCTGCATATCAAAAACGCGTCGCCGCCGTGCAGCGCCGTTTGCTCCGACACGTCGGGAATGTCCTGCGCGCCGCCGCTTATGCAGCGGGTGAGCTTGTTCTGGTCGGCGCTCGCGCGTATCTCGTCGTATGTTATAACGCCGCCCTCAAACTTCATAAACGCGACGCTGTGGTCGTCGGTAATCTCGTATATTTCGCCGTCGGTTATGCGGTAGACGCGGCTGTCGCCGATGTGCGCCCACACTGCGGCTTCGCCGTCGGTCAGAAGCAGCGCGGCGGTGGTCGCCATGTCGAGCGGCGCGCCGTCCCATTTCGCCGCTTTCAGCTTTTCGGACGCGGCTTTTATATATTCCTCCGCAGCCTCGGGCGTTACGCGGGGGTTTTTCTTAAATTCATCGCATACGGCGGCTGCGGCGAGCTTTGACGCGGTTTCGCCGCCCTCGTGTCCGCCGAGCCCGTCGCAGAGAATGAAGCACCACATTTTTTCTTTATTCGCGTAGCTGATGCAGTCCTCGTTGTTTTCTCTGCCGCCTCTGTTAGTTATCGCCGCCGCTCTCATCTATTTCCTCCCCGCCTTCCGTCACAAACGGTATATCTGTTTCATCGCTTTTTGCGCCGTAATTTCCGCTCACGTCCGTTTTGCCGTGCGTGAGAGCGTTTATTTCCTCCTGCATTTCGGCGCGGTCTTGAAGCGCCTCTTCATACATAGCTTTCGTCCTGTGTACGGATATAAACAAAACGATGACGGCAACGGTCAGAACGGCGATTATGCACGCCATTACCGCTATGATTATGCGCGCCGCGCTCTCCTTTTTCGCTGCTTGTTTCTGTTCCTTTAAACGCTTGTAATCCATTATACCTCGCCTCCGGCGCGTTTCTTGTACTCATCGAGAAAGCGCGAGAATTTGCCGACGCTTTTTTGGTTGAACGCCACGCCGAGCGGTATCAGCTTTATGAGCAGGTCGGCGCTCATTTTCTCGACGTATTCAAGCTCGACCTCGTAGTCGGTCGTGTCGAAATATGTCGTTTTGTCGAGGCAAAGCTCCGTGTCGCCGCGCTTCAGGACGCGCCGCTTCGTCACGCATGAACCCATGCGGTACAGCCCGCCGACATCCATGCCCGTTATCTTTTTCGCCGTTTGCGCGTCTATTGTTTCGCTTACGCCGTCAGCGTCAAATTCCGTTTCCTCGCATATCTGGAGCGGACTGTCGCTGTTTGTGTGCCGCTTTACCTGTATTTTCGCTGTGTCGTCCGTTACGCGGATACGTACCATGATGTGGTTCTTGCGCAGTATGCCGCCGCGGTCGGTGTAGTAATGGTTCTCCTGCACGAACACCTTTTCCCAGTTAAAGGCGCGTTTTACCTTCGTGTAGGTGTCGAAGTCTATTATGCTCTTTAATTCTGTTTCCTTCATACGAACTGATTTCTCTCTTTCTTATATGTATAGCCGATTTCGGCAAGTTTTCTCTCTATCTCCGCGCCGTCCGTTTCCATGTCGCGGCACATCTCGTCAAATGACTGGTAAAAATCGCGCAGCTTTGTGTTCACAAAGCTTAAAAGTATCGCGGGATCCTGCGGTATGTTCATAGTTTATCCGTCCAATCCGTCTTTAATAACAGTTTTTATTTTCGTTACGCCCTTCGGTATGTGATATTTTACCGCCGGTATAACGGTTTTCCTGTAACGCAGATTTGTGTTCGGCGAAGCGGGTATTATGACGTTTTCGCCGCCTTCGCCGTATACGGCGCACTGTCCCTCGTCCGTTACGGCAAAGCCCGCGTCGTATGCGTCGCAGTCGTACTCCGACGTTATTTCATGCTCCCTTGTGTGTCCCTCGTTCGTGGGCGTTACCACGGTAACAACGTCTATGCCCTTGAACGGCGACCATTTTATCGTTACGTTTTCCTCCGTCACGCTCGCCGATATAAAGTGTCGGCGGAAAAGTATAAGTCCGTCTACGTCGAACACGAGCATGTTGTCGGGCGCGGCTTCGGCGAGGTTTACGGGGCTGAGCATAACGTTAAAGCCGAAATGCGCGCTGTACGCGAATTTGAGGTACTTCGGTATCGTCTGTCCGCAGTCGAAATATTCGTTGTCGCCCGTCGGGTACGCGACCGTTTTACCTCTGCGGCGCGATATGAGCATGTCGGCGGGTTTTATGAGTATTTTTTCGTCGAGCTTCGGCATCGGCGCGCTTTCGCACGTCCAGAACTCGTGGTCGTCCGGCAGCATCAGGAACGCGTACGCTTTAAGCCCCCAGTAGGGCGAGCCGTGGGCGTTGTAGTGTTCCGCCATGTTGAGGTTCGGGTAGTCGTAGCCGACGGTGAGTATTCCGGCGCAGTCGAATATGCTTTTGCCAAGCCACTTGCTGAGGTTGCGCTCGATTATGCCCTTCATAACTTCTATGGGGAACGGTCTCACGTCCGCAATCACGCACGCGCTCCAGAATGCGCACTGCGCGAAGCGGTAGGTTAAAGAGCGTCCGTAAGGGAGCGCTTCGCCGTCGTCGTCAAACCAGTATATAAACGTTTTCGCGAACATTTCCGCGCGGCTGCGGTAGAGCTTTGCGCGGTCGGGATCGTCCCTGTCCATTACCGCGGCGTATATCAGTCCGTAGAAGTGGAACGCGAACGCTATATAGTAGTCCGCCTGTCCGTGTACGCCGTCGCGGTACCAGCCGTCGGACACGTAAAACTCGTCGAGGCGGGTGAGGTCGTCATTGAGCTTTTCCGCGCTGTATTCCCTGCCGGCCTTTTTGAGCGCGACATTCACGAGCACGCGGAAAAAGCGCCAGTTGCTGTCGCATACGTCATGCGTGTTTATCTGCCAGAGCCATGCGGTGAGGTCGTCCTTCGTTTTGTCCGAGAGCGGCTGCCAGAGTTTGTCGGGCGTGAAAAGCATGGCGTAGGCTATCGAAGCCATTTCGACGTAGCGCTGGTCGCGCTCGCCGGCATCGCCCCAGTAAGTGCCGCTTTCCCTGTCCGCGCCGTCGCGTATGCCGTCGAGGTAAAGGCGCACAAGCTCGTCGTGTTTTCCGCCGCCGGCAAGGTACGGCACAAGCCCCCACAGCGGACGCGCGAACGCCTCGGTTTCAGCCGCGCCGTCGTCGTACCACGCGCTGTGGCGCGCGAAAAAGACCTTGCCGCCGCGGTAGTATTTTTTTATCGGCTCTATTATATTTAAAAGCTGTTTTTGGAAATATTGCTTGTCGTTCACGGTACATTCCTCCCTCGGTAATTGTACCACCTTTCGGGGGAATTGTAAATAAAATTTGTGAAAAAAGGTGCGGGCGAACACGGTTCGCCCCTACGGCGGGGGTGATGGATTGCAGGGATGCGGGCGACCGCAAGGGTCGCCCCTATGACGCCGCTGCGCGGCTACACCTCATCCGACGCCTTCGGCGCCACCTTCCCCTCAAGGGGAAGGCTTACTTTTGTGGGCAAAGAAAAACGGCATGGTATGCCATGCCGTTTTGTCGAAAGGAATGTGATTTGATTAAGGACACATCCGATGTATCAGCCCAATTCAGCGAAATACTTAATTGTTCTGACCATCTGCGATGTATACGAATTCTCGTTGTCATACCACGAAACAACCTGTACCTCATACAGACCGTTGCCGAGGTCGATAACCATTGTCTGAGTAGCGTCGAACAGCGAGCCGTATCTCATGCCGATAACGTCCGATGAAACGATCGGGTCCGTGTTGTAGCCGAATGACTCTGACGAAGCAGCCTTCATAGCCGCATTGATGCCGTCAACCGTTACGCCATCGCCCTTTACAACAGCCGTAAGGATCGTTGTTGAGCCTGTCGGAACGGGAACTCTCTGAGCCGAACCGATGAGCTTGCCGTTAAGCTCGGGGATAACAAGACCGATCGCCTTAGCAGCGCCCGTTGAGTTCGGAACTATGTTAGCCGCGCCCGCGCGCGCTCTTCTCATGTCGCCCTTTCTGTGCGGACCGTCAAGAATCATCTGGTCGCCTGTGTAAGCGTGGATAGTTGACATGATACCCGACTGGATCGGTGCGTAGTCGTTAAGAGCCTTAGCCATCGGCGCAAGACAGTTCGTTGTGCACGAAGCAGCCGAAATGATCGTGTCGTCCTTTGTGAGCGTGTTCTCGTTAACCGAATAAACGATCGTCGGGAGGTCGTTGCCCGCAGGTGCGGAAATTACAACCTTCTTTGCGCCCGCGTCGATATGAGCCTGAGACTTAGCCTTTGACGTATAGAAGCCGGTGCACTCGAGAACAACGTCAACGCCGAGCTCGCCCCAAGGGAGATCAGCCGCGTTCTTTTCCTCGTAAATCTTCAGTACCTTGCCGTCAACCGTAAGCGTGCGCGCCTCGTTGTCAGCCTCAACCGTGTGAAGGTTCGCGCCGATAACTCCGCAATAACCGCCCTGTGCCGTGTCGTACTTCAAAAGGTTAGCGAGCATCGAGGGCTCTGTAAGGTCGTTTATCGCGACAACCTCGTAACCCTCCGCGCCGAACATCTGTCTGAAAGCAAGACGTCCGATACGTCCGAATCCGTTAATAGCAACTTTTACTGCCATAATAAAAATTCCTCCTATAATATGTTTTTTGTGAGTTTAAAACCCGGTTACCTATATTTTACAACAAAAATTAAAAATATACAAGGGGTATCGTCAAATTTATATCATTTTATTTAAAATTTATTTACGGACATATATCTCTAAAATACCGTAATTTGCGAAAAAATGTCTTGCAAATGCCGATACATTCTGATATAATAAGTAAAATATCCACAAAATGTATACATATGAGAGGAGTTACCCGTTATGGAAAACAAATTTGCAAAGGAAGGGCTCACCTTTGACGACGTGCTTCTTGTGCCGCAGGCTTCCGACTTTACGCCGAACGAAGCCGATTTGCATACGAGACTTACGCGGGATATAGAGCTTAACATACCGCTGATGAGCTCCGCTATGGACACCGTTACCGAGTCGGCTATGGCGATTGCTATGGCGCGCGAGGGCGGTATAGGTATAATACACAAGAATATGACGATAGAACAGCAGGCAGCCGAGGTGGATAAGGTAAAGCGCAGTGAGAACGGCGTTATAACAAATCCGTTCAGCCTCACAAAGGAGCGTACGCTTCAGGACGCGGACGACCTTATGGCGCGTTTCCGTATTTCGGGCGTGCCGGTGGTTGACGGCGACAACAAGCTTATAGGAATTATAACGAACCGCGACCTTAAGTTTGAAACGGATTTCACACAGAAAATATCGGACGTTATGACGAGTACCAACCTCGTTACCGCGCCGGAGGGTACAACTCTCGACGAGGCGCAGAAAATTCTTTCGCGGGCGAAGGTCGAAAAGCTGCCGATAGTCGATTCCGAGATGCACCTTAAAGGTCTTATCACGATAAAGGACATCGAAAAAGCCGTTCAGTATCCCAACACCGCGCGCGATAAGCAAGACAGGCTCCTGTGCGGCGCGGCGATAGGCGTTACGGTGGACGCGCTCGAAAGAGTTGACGCGGTGTATAAGGCGGGCGTTGACGTTATCGCGCTCGACAGCGCGCACGGTCACAGCGCGAACATAATAAACAAGGTAAAGGAAATTAAAGCCGCGTTCCCCGAGCTTCCGATAATCGCCGGCAATATCGCGACGGGCGAGGCTGCGGAGGCGCTTATCGAAGCCGGCGCGGACTGCTTAAAGGTCGGCATAGGCCCCGGCTCGATATGCACGACGCGTGTTGTCGCGGGTATAGGCGTGCCGCAGATTACGGCTGTTTACGACGTTTCGCAGGTCGCGAAGAAGTACGACATTCCGATTATCGCCGACGGCGGTATTAAGTACAGCGGCGATATCGTTAAGGCTATCGCGGCGGGCGGCGATGTTGTTATGCTCGGAAGTCTGCTCGCGGGCTGCGACGAAAGCCCCGGCGAGTTTGAGATATTCCAGGGCAGACGCTTTAAGGTTTACCGCGGCATGGGTTCTATCGCGGCTATGGAAAAGGGCAGTAAGGACAGGTATTTCCAGACAGGCTCGAAAAAGCTTGTGCCCGAGGGCGTCGAGGGACGCGTTCCCTACAAGGGTCCCCTCTCCGACACGATATTCCAGCTTGTCGGCGGTATACGCTCCGGCATGGGCTACTGCGGTACAAGGACGATTGAGCTTCTTAAGGAGAACAGCCGGTTCGTCCGCATCACAGGCGCGGGACTGAAGGAGAGCCACCCTCACGACATTTACATCACAAAGGAAGCTCCAAACTACTCGCAGGGCTGATTACAAAGGTATTAAAACGGCACGGAAGTGTCGTTTTTTTATGTAATGTATTGTTTGCCGCCGCCTTGCAATTTCCTCCGGAGTGATGTATAATACCCAGTAAGGGGGAATTTTCATGAAGAAATTTGTTTTAGGTTTTATCATAGGCGGTGTTATCTGCTCCGCGCTGACGGGTTTTGCGGTTGAGTACGCAGTAACGGCGAACCCGTTCCCAATCAGGGTTGACGGCGCTGCTAAGTCAATCGAGGGCTATAATATCAACGACAGCACATATTTCAAGCTCCGCGATGTGGCTGACGCGGTGGGCGGTTTTACGGTAGGTTTTGTGAATAATACGATTACCATAAGTACGCAAGCAGCACCGCCCGAACCGGCAAACGACGACGAGCCTATCACAATCCACGAGGGCGAGGTGTCGCAGAGAAGATTCGCAAGAGAGGGCGACACCGTTATAAAAGCGGACGGCACAGAGGTAGTGCTGAAAAAAGGACCGCACGGCGTGCTCGGTGAAGGTCAGGGTGTTGCGCCGGATCTCGGTTTGGAAACCCCGACAGGCGGTAATAGAAGGGTTCAAACAGATAGGGTGTTTTCAGGTTTGACAGACTTTAAGGACTCAACGGGTAAATCTGTTGTAAATGCACGTTATTATGTCAATAAATTGACAGGAGAAGGTCATTGGGGTTCAGAATGGATAGCTATGACTTCAGAACCGACAACAGAGGGTACATTTAATTACCGGTTGTCCGAGGATAAGAATTGGATATGGATGGAGGCTTTAGGTTGGTGGGTACCAATGTATGCTCAGGAGCCAACAGATGCAGATTTACAGACAATACGTGACGCAAACGGTTTGAATTAAGATGCGCTGTCTTACGTTACGGGCGAACACGGTTCGCCCCTACGGGGTGGCAGATGTTACGAAAGGCTCCCCTTGAGGGGAGCTGTCGCCGAAGGCGACTGAGAGGTGGTTCTAAAAATTCCATTGCCACCTCTCCGTCATCGCTTCGCGATGCCACCTCTCCTCAAGGAGAGGCTAACGATGTGCGTGGCATAAAAAAGAATCCTTTGCCGAAGCAAAGGATTCGTAAAACTGCCGCACGGTGCGACGTGGTGGAGATGAGGGGAATCGAACCCCTGACCTCTTACATGCGAAGCAAGCGCTCTCCCAGCTGAGCTACACCCCCGTATGTCCGTCCGACGGACGAACATATATATAATACACTATTTTTATCTGTTTGTCAATGATTTTTTATGAA
Organism: uncultured Clostridia bacterium; assembly: GCA_947591315.1. GTDB lineage: Bacteria > Bacillota > Clostridia > UBA1381 > UBA1381 > Hominilimicola. Next base: position 19,079 of record CANQDD010000015.1, on the reverse strand, counting down.
TTTGGATATCCCGCTATAAGCGCGTTATATTCCGCCTGCGTTATCGGCATAACCGTGCCGTGGCGGTACGTCGCGTCAAACGTGAAATCGCTGCCCGACGTGAACGCACCCTTTGACAAGTCGTTTGTCACAAACGGCTTGTAGCCCTGGCTCTTTGAGAAGTAGTCAAGGAGCAGCGTCCAACTGTCGGAGCCGTTATCCTTGTAGATAGTCGGTCCCTCGTAACCCGTCACGGTGTCGCCCGCGACGTTATTTATCGTGTACGTTTCAACGTCTTTCCAGTTTCCGTTGAGCGAAGTACATTTCTGCATTGTTATCGAGGACTTTGCCTCGTTCTTTGTAAACCTGTAATACACGCCCTTTTCCTCGACAATCGTCGTGTCTATCACGGCGTTCGGCTCCTCGATATAGGTTTCCGGATCGGAGAAGTTTTCAAAATCGCTCGTGTACGACCTGAAAATCCTGTATTTCGCAAAGTTATCGTCGCTTATAACCGACGCCCAGAACACCATGTACTTTCCTTCTTCACGGTCGTACACCGCCTCCGGCGCCCAAACGCAGCCCGCGTTACTGCTGCCGACCTCTACAAGGCTTGCATTGCTCCAGTTTACAAGGTCGTCGCTTTTCCATACGACTATGTTCTTTGAACCCTTCTGCGCCGCGTTTGTCCAGTTATTTCCGTTATAGAAAATGCTCAGATCCGTCGCGATAATATAGAAATTGCCGTCCTCGCCGCGCAGTATGTATGGATCGCGCACGCCCTTTGTTCCCACATTGCTCGTAAGCACAGGCTTACCGCCGTTAAGAGTTTTCCATGTCGTACCGTCTTGTGATACGGAGAAATACATCTGCTCCTTAGTTGCGTCCTCCTGTGTGCCCACAAAATGCGCGAACAGATACGCCGCCATTTCCGGCTCATCCTTGACTGCTACAGTCTTTGTAACCTTCTTTTTTTCTTCATTAGATGTTTTGTCTTTTAAGATATAGTTTACCTTATATGTCTTATCCTTCGTAAGGTCGGTAAACTCTCCGGTCGCGGTTGTCTTTGACTCGCCTATTTGCGCGCCGTCCTCGCCGGTCAGTGTAACCTCCAGATCGAATGTGTCGTCCTCGCCGTACTCACTCGTGTACTTAATTGTAGTACCCTCCGCGTAAGCGGTGAATGTTTCAGCCGACGCCGCAAGTCCTATTACCGTGGCTGTAAAGCTCCTCGTAAACGGAATACCGTTCTCGGTAACTTTCGCCGTGAGCGTTACATCGGTCGTGTCAATCGGGCGCGTCACAACGCCCTCGGTTGATATTACATCTGGATCGGAGCTTTCCCACGTAATACCGTTATCGGTCGTCAGCGTGAGATTATTCTTGACCGCCGACAAGTCGCCCAAATCAATACCGTCGAGCGCGGATTTGAGCGCGCCCGTAACGATTTTGAAATCGTCGATATAACCCGTTGCAAATTCACCTGTATTCCAGTTTGCGCGTCCTATGTACGCGACCGGATTTGTGCCGAGAATATCGGTAAGCTTAGCGCTCGACGCGACGCTGCTTGCAAGAGCGCCGTTTATGTATAGGTCGGTTTTATTTTCCGCGAACGAGATAATAACATCGTTCCAGTCGTTTACCGTAATCGCGCCGTCGTTTGCAGTCGAGCGTGAGCCGCTGTTGTTATAACGCTCTATATGCAGCGCGGTGTTGCTCATCGCGCCTAAGTAATGCTCCTGCTGATATGTCTGCGCGTTATCGTTCGGCGCGGAATAGAACCACCACGATGTTGCATCGGTCGTCGGTTTAACCTTGAACGAAATCGTAATTTCCTCCTGTCCGGCTAAAAGTCCGTTGCCGTTCGCGTCGGTAAGATTTATTACGGTGCCGCTGGTGTTGTCAAGCTGCAGCACCTTTTTATCATCAACCGTCGCAAACTTAGCTGTTCCGGCAGCCTCCGCCTTGCCGTAGGGTGAGCCGCTCGTCAAATCGCCGTTGTCGAAGTCAAGGCTTATAAGCGTGCCGTCCTCGGGAATCTCCGGCTGCTCCGGCGGCGCGGGAGGAGTATCCGGCTCCGCAAAATCCGTGCCGTACGTTATAACGTCGCCGTCAAAGTTGTCGTAGGACGCAACTCTGCCCGCCGACACAGCGTAATCTCCGGTCGCCTCGATCGATTTTATACTTATCGGCGATGTGAGCGTACCCGTCGCGGTCGTGTCAGCCATACCGCCCGTAAACGACACGCTTACGCTGCCCGCGCCGTCAATCAGTATTTCGCATGTCTTGTTGTAGCCCATAGTATTGCTGTACGGCTGATCGGTGCTGTCCCAGCCGTTCGCGCCGGTTTTGCTTCCCGAACCGGCTTTTGAACGGCTCTGCGCCACTGTTGGAGACGCAAGCACGTTCTGTCCGCCGATGCGTATCTGATTTACATTATAACCGCCGCCCGTGAGATACAGCGCGACGATCTCATTTCCTTCCGCGTCTTTGATCGCGAACGTGTTGTCCATGCCGCTGCCTTCCCAGCCGGCGAACATATTGAACGTCAGCCTGAACAGTTGATTTTTACCGAGCGTGATCGCTTCGTCAAGTTCCGATTTCGCCGTAGTTTTTACCGGTACAAACACGTTTCCGAAGCGTTCAAGTCCCGACGCGTAAATTACCTTACCGTCCGAAAGCGCGCCCGCCGTGCCGCCGAAAATATTGCCCGTACTGTCCTCAAAGTCGTCGGTAAATTCGGCTATATCCTTCACCTCGGCGGTGTCAATATGCTCGAACATATCCATCGGCTTAACGCTGTCCTTTTCCCATACGAGCAGCTTACAGGTGTTATCGGTGAAATCGCCGTCCGCCTCGCCCGAGGGTGCGTTCTTGGAAACGTATGTAAGCCTTCCGTTCTTATCATAAGAGGCAAAGTAAGCGTCGTTTTCTCTCAGATTTTCCGGCAGCGTGTAGCTGTAGGAGAGCTTGCTGTCGGAAACGGAATATTTGTCTATTACCTGAGCAAAGCCTTCCGAAGAATATTCGCCTTCTATCAGGAACTCCGCGATGTTTGTCATATCGGTCGGGTTTGTGTATCTGTAGTATCTGTACGCGTTCGCGTTGGTAAACTTATCCGCTGTTACGGTTGTGTACTCGCCCGCGGGAATTGCCGTCTTTATCGTGTACAAATCTATCCAGTTTATAGCGTCAAACGACGCCTGAACCGTTCCGCCGACCGTGCGTTCCGGCATACCGTTACCGCTTCTTGCAGCCATTTTTACCGCGCTTATCTTATACGGCGAGCCATAATCGTACATTACATATCCGTTTTTCGTGCCGTCGAAATACGTCGCAGGATCACCGTCGGCAGCCTTGCGGTAGTCGTCGCTGTCCTTCGGAGCGCTTGAGTCGCTGCCCCATGACGGAGTACCCGACAGCTTGTACGACGGTATAAGGAAGCTCTTTTCAACCTTATAACCGCCGACCTCGGCGTATACTGTAATACTTCCCGCAGCCTTTGCTTTAACGACAGCCGTCTTGCCGTCGGAAGTTATATCCGCAAGCGTCACGTCGGAAACAGACCATGCCGCGTCTCCGTCTATATTTGTATCGAGCGTAAGCTGAACTGACGCGTTCACGTTTATTTCGCTGCCGCCGCCCTTAATTATCGCGTATTTATCATCAAAGCCCTCCGCGCCGCTTATTACGTAAGTTGTGATTGTGCCGGCTTTCGCGGTCGTTGTGAGCTTTTTGCCGTCGAGCGACGCCTCATCGGTGATTTCCTTCCAATGCTCCGCCGACGCGCCCGTGAGGTTGTTCGAGCGTATCTCCTTAACGGTATTTCCGACCGTCTTAAACGCCGACAGGTCGATTTCGTACGGGATATCGCTTGAACCGCTGTTGTTTACGACAACCTTTATATCGCCCGTTTCTTTGTTGTACGCCGCGAGCGTGCTGTTCGACGACGCTATGAGCGTGTCGCCCGGGTTTATGTATTTCGTAAACTGACCGTAGGCGTAATACTTGTTTGCCCACTCAATCTCTTCGGTGTCATGGTTACCCATACCCACGCCCCAGAGTGAGCCTGTAACGTTAAGCGAAGTGTTTGCCTCGGGATGTGTTCCGCTGCCCGCGGGATATTCAAACTTTGTTGAATCCTTGTGCGAGTCGATTATATCCCACATAACCCACGCCGAAGCCTGCATACCGTTTAAGTCGGCTATAATTCTGTCCGCAAGACCGAAGCCGTTCCAACCGCCGTCAACCTCGCTCATCCAGAGGTTCTTGCCCGCGTCAATCGCGGTCTGCTTCACGCCCGCGCGGTTTGAGCCGCCGTAGGTGTGAGTGTCAATTCTGTCGAGCGCGGTCTTTGCGTCTGCGGTAAGCGCGTTAACCGAGCTTATCGTGTAACCGAGGTCGGTTTCATCGGGGCCGGCAATGAGAGTGTTGGTAATACCGGCAGCCGTAAACGCGTCCTTTACAGCCTTAATAAGTCCAGACTGATGCTCTCCGGGAGCGACGAGGTTACCTTCCTGCTTGCCGCTTTTTTCAAACCAATATGCCGTTTGAGTACTCGGCTCGTTCATCGGCGAGTAGCTGTCAAAATGCAGATCTTCCTCGTCCATATGCTTCGTGACCTCAGCAAGGAATTTTGCAAACACGTCATAATTGTCCGGACTAAGGTTTTCCGCAGCTTTAGTAACTTTACTTCCGTCTGAGCTTGTTTCCAAAACCTCTCCTCCGCTCGAGCACTGTGTTTCTGTCATGAACCACGGGGGTGAGTTTGTGTAACCCTCGATATGAACTTCGGAATTTTGCTCCTTTATCTTTTTAAGAACATTGACCTGATTTTTATCGGCATTCCAGTCCCAATCGTATATAACATCGCCGTTTTCGTCTGTTTTGAGATTGGTTACCTTCGAGTTGTCGCCCGAAGCCTCATAGCTGTCACCCTCATACTGCGGCACGGCGAAGCATGGCAGCTTAGAGTCCGAGCGGTTTATGTGGTTGTGCGTCGGGTTGTCGCCGCCGCCGACGTTGTAGCGGACGATGTCAAGTCCGAGCCCGTCCTCGGAATACAAATCCTCCGCCGCCTGCTGCGCCATCGTGTCATTATAGCCGATACGGTTGCCCCACCAGCCCATACTCGTGCCCCAGCCCTCGAACTTACCGTCGTTGAACGGCGAAGCCTCCGAAGGATCGAGCCGCACGACCGTTGCCGCGCCCGCGGCTGAAACGGTGGACGCCGGTGACGGCATGACAGCCTGGCACACGCCGAGCGTCATTGCAAGCGTCGTCACGGCGCATATGAATTTATTATGTCTCATGATCATACTCCTTTCCCTTTTTGTGATTTAATATATTATTTCTATTGTACCACATTCTCCGCCGATATGCAAGACATTTATATGCCGTCGTCAACCGCGTTCGTAAAGCCGCGCGTGTACACCGACAGCTTGTCGGGCGCGCTTTTAACCATGTTTCCGTTCTCGTCGTATATTATGTATTTCGTGTCGTGCTTCATCACCTGACCGCCCGCGCCGCTCGCGCGCATATTGCGGTAATTCGTGCCGGGCAGCGGATTTAATATCGCCCCGACCCAGCTGTACTGGTAGTGGTCGATTTTGCCCGCCTTTCTTTTAATGTCGCTCCTGTGCGCCTCTATGTACTCGTCGCTGTAACCGGGGCCGTCCAGATTCAGCACGCGGTCGATTTTCATATAAAAACCGTCGGGCGCGGTTATGGCGGCGTGCTCGGCGAGGTTGCCGCCGAGCGAATGTCCCGTGAGTGAAAACGAATTGAATTTACCGCCGAATTTATCGTTTATGTACCTCACATACCTTTCGCTTTCGCGCTGCTGCGGCGTCTGCGTGGAATTTATCAGCGCCGCGTCGGATAAGATCCAGTCGTTGAGTATCTGCCGCGAGTTAAAGCTCTCACTGCCGCGGAACGCAATTATCGCGTCGCCGCCGCCCGTGTCAATGCAGCACGCGACAAAACCGGTGCGTTTGTTGCGGTTCCTGTAGTTTACCACCCTCCAAGATTTATACGCGCCGTTTATAATTTCATAGTACAATTCGGGATCGCGCTTTTGCCAGTATTCGCCGAGGCTTTTGTTATGCCCGAAATGCTCGGCTATAGTCCAGTCGCGGCGGAGCATAACGTCAAGCTCGTTAAAATCCATGTACGCGGCCTGTGTTGCCGCGCGTAGATCCTTATCGGAAAATTTCATAATAAACAACTCCTTTTACCCTTTTGTTTATTATATTCGCGCGCACGAAAAAGCTCCCGCGCGTGCGGGAGCTCCAAGTTAAAGCAAATCCTCGATTTTTATTTCCCTGCCGTTCACGATAACGCCCTCAATACCGTCTGTATCGACTATATTGTTAAAGCGCATATAATATCGGAATATCATACAGTTTTCTCCCTCGGGAAAACCGCCCGTGCGGAACGGTTTCGCGTTCTGCCAGTCTATTACCGTGCCGTCCTTCATTTTCACTGATAAATAATCGTATACATAAGGCTCCACGCTGCTGAACAGAGTGAGACGCTCATGATTGTTATCCTCCGCAACTGTTGCCGCCTCGTCCTCCGTCAGAGTGCACCGTACAACAAACTGCGCCGACAGCGGCGACAGCGTTATATCGGTAACGTCTAAATCGCGCCCCTCACATTCCATCGGGATATTGACGCTCAGCTCACGCATATCGGGATTTTTCTCGCTGCTGTAGTTCCACGTGAGCTGCCATTTGCCCTCAATAATATTGTTCCATTCATGCTCGGGATCGGAGCTTACATGCTCGCTTATGTTTTCAAGCGTCAGCGACCATTCGCAGTCGGGCAGCTCCGACGCGAAGCCCTCCGCCGTCGCTATGCACTTCATTCTGTTGCCGTCCGCCTCGACGACCGATACGTCCATTCCAAACGAGCTGTATTTTTCCGGGTGATCCCAACTGTCCGAGGGTTCAAAATGATACCGTTCAAACTCGTACCACTGTTTCATCTCCGTACCCTCCGGCGCGACCACCTCAAACACCGCGTAGACCGTCCGCGAGTCGGCGAGCGTTTGCAGCACGTTCACCGTAACGCCGTTATCGGTAACGGAACACACGGGCGTGTCAACGGCGTTTTCTATTTCAGAAAAATTTTCCTCGGTAACGCCGAGCATATCGCCGAGCGGCTTTTCAAGCTCCAGATAGTACGCCGCAAGCGCGGTCGTAACGGCGAGCAGCGCGGTGATGCACGCGGCAATAAGCATGGTACGCATAATGTGCCGTTTCTTTTTCTTTGGCGCAATACCCGTCTTTTTGCTTATCAGGTGAAGAATACGGTTGCGCTCCGCGTTGGTGAGCGGCTCGCAGCAGTCGTCCTCAATCTCAATGTTTCGCATAATTTCATCAATTCCACTCATAGATTAACGCCTCCCTTTATCAATTCGGCTTTCAGCTTTTCCTTGTAGCGGTAAAGTATGTTTTCGACCTTCTTTTCGCCGCAGCCCATACGCTCCGCGATTGACTTTACGCGCTCGTAGAGGTAGTACCGCCGCACAAATATTTCACGCTCGAACGGCGGCATATTGTCGATTGTCCTGCGCACTATTTCAATGTTCTCGCGCCGCGCGACCTCGTCCGTCATATCCGCGTCAATGTCATCGTCAATCACGGCGGGCGGCACGGACTTTTTAGCCGCCTTCAATTTATCTATGGCGCTGTTGCGCGCTATGCCGATAATATATCCCTTCACCGACTGCGCGCCGGCGAGCTTATCGAGCGACCGCCATAGACCTATAAAGCTGTCCGCGACGGCTTCCTCTATATCCTCGCGGCAAAATCCCGAAAGTGTGTTCGCGCAGACGGCCTTAACAACGCCGCCGTACCTTTCGACGAGTGACGCAAACGCGCGTTCCGGCTCGTTTTGAAGAAATGCGGCTAATTCCTCTCCGCTCATCTCACTGTCCATATTTGACCCCCTCTTATCCGTTGGTTAAAAGCGCTTTCATATATACAGTCCGTGCGCTGACACATTTTCACTCATATTATATCAAAAAATTAAAATGAATTGATTTACTATGGAAAAAACCATAATTTGTATTAAAAGAAAAACGCTCACCTAACGGTAAGCGTCCTTCTTATGTTTATCTTTTTATTTGAAGTTGTTCCATCAATGCGTTTTGTAAAGTCTCCGAAAAATTGATATGATGTTTTTCCGCCTCATAATTTAACCAACTCGGAATAGTGCAGTTTTTCTTCACGCTGCGCATTTCATATTTACGACGATACTCGCCAAAATCCACATCAACAAAAGATATAATTCCGTCTTTCGCTTTTAATTGTTCAATATCGGTTGCACAGGGCAGTTCCAATCCGTCATCCTGCATATCTATGCCGACAAGACCAATCGCGTCCCTTGCCATTTTCATAGCGTCGGCAATATCGGCTCCCTGCGTATTTATATCAAAATCAGGTATATACACCACAATATGATTTTTCCCGTTTGTCATAATAATAGGATACGCTCTTTTCATTTCATTTCCCTCCTTCAAAAACATATTTATATTATTATCATTTTGCGTGGGGACTATTTCAGTCCCCGACGTTTAATGATTGCTCTTGCCAAAATTTCATCTATTTCTCTGTGACGCGGTACAGGCTCGCGCTGCTTGTCTTTTATGTATATATCATGATTTGAACCGCGTCTTTTTAATTCCCAACCGTTCTTTTCCAATAGCTTTATAAGGTCGGATCTTTTCATTGAATCACCTCCTATTCTGTCTATATTATACGCCTTTTATGCGTATTTGTCAAGTTCTTTTTGCCTGTTTATAATGTGGATTATACATTTTCCTCTAACACGTTTTCACTCATATTTACGCAAAAACATAAAGCACATCCGCAAAGATGTGCTTGACATACATATTGTTTAGTGATATAATCAAGGTAAAGATAGGAGCGGCAAAACGGTTGTTTCTATATTAGTAGTATAATTAAATGTGTAGAAAAGATTATTCTACCCAAATAACCGCCTTACTGCTATAGGGCGGTTATTTCTTTATTATCCATACAATAAGCAAAAGAGATACAAAAATCCGTAAAGCCATGCTTTACGGATTTTTCAAATCTTAATAGTTTATGGTAACCGTTCGGCTGCCGCCGTCCCAGCCCACCTGTGCGTCGAACGCCTCGGCGACGGCTCTCGCGGGAACCATAGTTCTGTCGTTGACGAGCTGAGCCGGAACGTCCAATTCGGTCGGCGTACCGTTTTTATAAATTTTATTATCGCCTATGGTTATTTCTACCGTAACCCTGCCGCGTCTTGCCGTGGCGGTTTTTGTGTCCTGCTCCCAGTCCACGGCGGCAGCCATGGCCTCAAAAATCGCGCGAAGCGGCACGAGAGTGCGTCCTTCCGCAATAACGGGAGGCTGGTCAAATGACAGTGTTTTACCGTTCAGCAATACCGAAATTCCATCGTCCTGCGGAGCCGGAGCAGGCGTTTGCACTGCCGAAAGGTCGGGTTCTTTTCCGAAGCACATGGCATTGCCGCGCTTGTATAACTGATACCGCTTCGACTGTCCCGCCGCTTCTATTGTCAGCGTATGCTCGCCGTCCGTGATACTGTTTATATCGAAATTACAGATATACGGTATGTTTTTTGCCTCATGGATCCACACGCCGTCAAGCTTGTACGTAACGGTAACATCGGGACGGTTCGCGAAATACGCGAGCGTGTATAGCTTCACAATTCCGTCACGCGCCGCGAGCGTCTCGCCGTTATTCGCCGGACTGAAAACAAAATCCGGCGCGGCGTCCGCGCTCCTTAAATACGCTCCGTTCGCCGCGGCTTCCTTGAAAATATTCACTGACTCGGGATAATCTGTTATATAATAATGTTCGCCGTGACCGTTCATCGGATTGTTAAAGTAGTTAATCATTTTTACCTGCGGATATTTCATAATGATATTCCACAGCATATTTCTGAGGCGCGGTTCATGCCAGCCGGTATAATCGTCGCCGAAGCTGTTGTATCTTGCAACACCGCCCTCGCTTATCATAACCGGCTTCTGTATACCGTAATCACTCAAAAACTTCATAAGCGGCTTGATTTTATTCGTTGCCCACGCGTAATCACCCGTCATAAAATACTGCGAGTCCACAAGCTTGGTATTCTGTTCATTTGTGAAATACTTTGTCATGTAGCAGCTTATGCCCACCCAGTCCACATACTCGTCGCCGGGATAATAATACTCGAACGGTCTGTCCAGCGCGCCCATATCGTTCGGCGACCATACAACGGCGAAATTCGGATATTCATGCACTATATTCGCCGCGTTCCTGAAAGCCTGAACATATCGGTCGGGATCATCGCCGAGCGGGGAGCAGTTCATTTCATTCGCAAATCGTATAAACATCGGTTTGTTATACGCGCTCAAATTATTCATCACTTCTCGTATTGCGTCATAATTTATGCCGTCAAGCGAGCTTACCGTCCATCCCACCATAGTTACAACATTGTCGTTTCCAATCATTTTATTCGCGGGATAATACAAATCCGGCTGACCGAAGTCCTGAACATAAGTAAGATACGAGCCGAGCGGCAGGAAAGGCTCCGAATATTCGGCTATCATACCCAGATATGTTCCCGCCCGAGGCTCGAGCTTCGCTCCGTAATACGGCGCGCTTTCAGCATTGCCCTCAACGTAAAGTTCAAAATCGGTTGACGTTTCCATCGTTTTCCTTTCACGCAGCAGCGCGCCCCAATCCGGCTCGGGAAAATTGTACGCTCCCGCAGCCGCGCCGAATAATGTCAGCGACAGTATCGCCGATATGATTTTTTTCATTATGAATCACTCCTGATTTTGAAAAATATAAGTTTTCGTAGCTTACGAATATAAAATTGTCAAATGGGTTCAAGTGTAAACATTTTTCTGCCGCCCCATTCCGACGCTAAAAACTCACTCAGTAATTGCTTTATACCCGCGGCCGAACCGCTCTGCAGAGCAAAGATATAGCTTCTCTGCGTGCCTCGGTGAAACGTCAGACCTATTAAGTCCGCTTCCGGTATTCGCGTTCTTAACAGTCTTTTGTATTCGCTCCACTGCGCGTCCGTCCGTCTGCCCTTATGACAGTAGTACACCACATTTTGACCGGCATTATAATAGTCCGCCGCTTCCTCAAGAAAAACGTATTTATTATCTTGAGATGAGTATGACTGTCCTTCAGGCCGTATCCCGTTGTCGGGATCAAGAAACACCAAATCCGAACCGGCGCAAAAAGAAAGCGCGTTTTCGTGCCATTCTTTACGCCGCCGCTTCCGTTCCGCGGAAGGCACGCCGTCTAAAGCCGGTAAGGGAATTGTATAGTATTTCGCGTCCGGAATTAAATCCGTTTCATTCATAACAAGAATGTCTCGGCGTCCCTCTTGAACAACATGCTTTTGAAGCTCATCATATATCACGGGAGAAAACCTGCGAAACCTTTTATCCGAAAGGTAGCTGACAAATTTTCCGTCCGAGCTGCGGTCGTCCCGCGTAAGATACCAGTTGACCGAAACAGAAATTCCGTGTTCCGCCAGAAATCGAAGCAGTCCGTATTTTCCATAATCTCCGACGTCGCCAAAATACTGATTTTTCATAAACGTCCCCCTATTGATTTGAGTTTTGAACAGTCAGCGCGCAAAATTTCAATTAGCCGCGCATTTTTATAATTATAGCACACCGTGCGGTGAAATTCAAGACACCCGCCGCAGGCTATCGGCAGTATCGCCTATATGGTTTTCTTCATAAACAGAGCGCTTCTATTCTAATTGAAATGTAGTTGTTTTGTGGAACTCGTATATAGCTCCGCCCTTTAATCCCCATGCAATCTCAAAATCAACGTCATGCTCATTAAGCCAAATCTCGTGGCTCGGAAAGTCGTTTATGCAAAATACGGCATGTCTGTGTGTTTTATTGATTTCGTTTATCTTCCACTTAAGAATTTTTGTTTGCCGATAAAAATTAAGACATACATGATAGCCGCTCAAAGCGCTGTTAAACAGCATAAGCGCGCACATGCAGACGGTGACAATCTTTTTCTTATCGGCGCGGGAAAACGCGAGTACCGTAAGGCACGGAATATAGTATATGTACGGGTGATACCGCGCCCACCAGCTTTCCGGAAAAAACAAAGCCAGCAGCGTAAATGACACAAGAGCCGGAAGTATTGCCAAGACGTTCTTAGCCTTAATCAGAGCTATAATTCCCAATATGACTGATAAAATCAAAATACCGCTGAAAAGCACGCCAAATCCGCCGAGCCGCGTGTCGGGCACACTTATTGCCCAAATTTCCGAATCGCGGTCCACGGTAAACGGAATTTTCAGCTTCGGATTGTCCTCCGGACTTGGTGTAGAACGCGAAAACAGCGAAACGAGCAATGATTTTGCCGTCGGCATATCCTTTATTCCGACAGGCGCGTTTGTGTTCATTATATCATATTTGTTCTCGCCCAATAAAGGATAAATCGGATTTTTCCCTTCCGCCAAATGCTTTATATACGGATCGGCGCCCATAATACACACACCCATTACCGCCGAAAGCGTTACAATTACGCAAGGCTTTAGGAGCTTTTTGCCTCGGTTTTTTATTGCCTTCGCAATACCGAACGAAGCCAGTACCGCACCGCAAAACACCGGCGCCGTAAACTTAATCGCAAACGACGACGAAAACGCGGCGGCAAGACTTATATAATCCAGGTTGTCCGCCTTGTCCGCGTAAATTTTCATGCCGTAAAAGGCGCAGACCATTATAACCGCCGCTCCGGGAAGGTCGTTCATAAATGTAAAATACTGCGACGCGATAACAGGGTTCGCCGTAAACATTGCGGCAAGCAGCAGGGATACCCACAGCTTTTTGTCAAACACCGACTGGATTGTGTCAAATGCCGTGAAAAAGAGCATCAGAACAAATAACATATTCGCTCCCTTTGCGTATTCTATTTTACCGAATATGCTGTATACGCACGAATACAGCGACCATACTCCCTTGGGATAATTGTCAAGCCATAGCGCGGTGTCCTGCATACGTCCGAAGGAATTGAAGTACCAAAACGACAGCCGCCACGGATTCCAGCCGTTTGAAAACGCATAAACGGCTTCCTTGTGAAAGGACATTCCATCATAAGAAATATCATATATGTGTCCGGCAGCTTTAACGGCAATCAGCGATAACGCTATGGTTATAAGACAGGATACGGTAATCGACCTGTTAAATTTAATACCGATTAAAATAACGGCGGCAAGCGCGATTATAAGCGAAAACGTGATATTTGTGATGTTGAGCATAAAGCATACCGATGAAATGAACACGGTTATGGCAAAAATCAATACGGGTTCGGCGGCAAGTCCGCCGGTATCTATATTATCCGCCACATTCCTTATTATACGAGTCGCTCTCATAAGAATTTCCCCAACCTTCCGCATATTTTTCTAAATTATAGCACAGGATAAACCAAAAGTCAACTGTATACAGTTAAACTTTTTGCAGTTAATACGATAAAATTAGTTATAAGAGCTTTAATTTGAAAGGAAAGTGAGTTTTTATGACTATGGTTGACGCAATCGCGAAAAGAATCCTTAACTTGTGCGGTGAACGCGGCATTACGCCGAACAAGCTAAGCACGATATCCGGCATGACACAATCTACCATAAACAACATTATAAATACCGGAAGCAAAAATCCTACCGTTTCGACAATTAAAAAAATATGTGACGGTTTGGAAATTACGCTGTCCGAGTTTTTTGATGACGAAATTTTTTTTAGGTTGGAACAAGAGGTAAAATAATAGAATATAAAAACACGGTACGCAATATAAACGGGACGTCGGGGTGAACGGCGCTTAAGCTTGTGCGCGGGCGAACACGGTTCGCCCCTACGGTTTTATGAAATAAAAAAAGTCGGCGCGAACGCTGCGAGCGTGCCGAAGGCACGCAAACTCCTCAAAAATCCAAAGCAAGCGGAGGCGTCGCGAGCGCATTTATAAGCGAGCAGCCGCAGCGCAGCGACGATTTTTGAGGAAAAAGGAGCACCGTGCGGCAAAAAAAAGAATCCTTTGCCGAAGCAAAGGATTCGTAAAACTGCCGCACGGTGCGACGTGGTGGAGATGAGGGGAATTATTTTTACCGTTTTTCCCAAGTATATTCAAACATTATAACAACCCATAAACCGCATAAACACGCCATTTACACGCTATAAGACTGTTTTATGATGTACCTGCTTTTTGTGCAAATTTCGTTAAAACGTGTAAAAAACGTGTAAAAACCACCTAATCAAACGTATTTTCTCTTGCAAAATCGAAAAAATTATGATATAATATTCTTTCACAAAGATAAAATAATAATAACATACTATTCATAATATTAGTGTAATAAACAAAAAATGAAGATGATTGGAGGGAAATAATATGTATAGCGCGCTTTTAGTTGCAAGTTATATTATAATGAGATGTAACAAAACTCAAATGACAATCAGCAATTTAAAACTACAAAAAATTTTATATTTTATTCAGGCTGAGTTTTTAGTTACAGTAGGATATCCATGTTTTTCCGAACGTATTGAAGCTTGGGACTTTGGTCCGGTGGTGCCAGACGTATATCATAAATATAAAGTATATGGCAGTGCAAGTATCCCATATGTAGATAGAACCATATTATATTCTTTTACTGATAAGGATAAGAACTTAATTGACGATGTGATTGATGAATGTGCTAAATATTCAGCATCAAAACTTGTAGAGATTACACACAATCAAGATCCTTGGAAAAATGCGTATCATTCACGTTACCGCACAACCATTTCCAACGATAGCATAAAATCATTTTTTGAGGAGGTGTAAATACAATGCCCCCAAAGATAACCTTTAACAAATCAGGAAGTTCGCAAGATACAAAGCTTCCAGATTGTTCAAACAATAAACTTCAAGAAATGGAAAATGCTCTTCGTAATTTTTTTCAAATACTCGCACAGACCAGTGATCGGTTCAACGTCGAATATGCATTTGACGGATTATTTAATTACATAAAGGAGTATGACCGCATTTTATATTCGACTATAAGTAATATCATATATGCTGATTATGAAAATCCCGGGATCTTTGAACCGGCGGGGACTTTATTGTCAAATCTCGATGCACTTATCAGCTATGCTGAAAGTGATGATATTATTTCTATGAAAAAAAAGAACGATAGCGATCATCAAACAGAAAAGGTGGTATATGACACACAAAAAGCCATTTTAAAAATTTGGGATCATGTAACCTTAGCCAGTCAGCAATATCAAATACTTAAACAATCAGACGAAGAGTACGATGAAAAATTCAAAAGACGCATTGCAGGTTATAAGGAAGAAATGTCAAAAGAAATGAATTCTCAAATGATAACTATGGTAGGAATATTTACAGCTTTGGCTTTCTTGATTTTTGGCAGTATTAGTTCTCTTGATGGGATATTTGAAAATATTCAAATTCCATTATTTAAAACTATGAGCATTTCTCTTATATGGGGATTATGTGTTTTAAATACAATATTTATATTTCTTTATTGCATTGGGAAAATGTCAAAGCTTAATTTTAAAGCAAATATGCATCCCAACGCCTCAATCTTTCAACGGTATCCGGTTATATGGTGGACGAATTTAATGTTAATCCTATTGTTACTAATAACATCTTGGGGATACTTCATTCAGCAAAATAAAATTGGCGAATGGTTGATACGTATCTCAAATAATAATCCTTGTTTAATTTTTGTCATTGGCAGCATAATCATTTTATCAATAATAGTGGCAGGGGTTCTTCTTTTAGCAAAAAAGACAAAATGGACGCGCAGTATTGAGTAAAAATAATTTAAGTAAGCGTTAAGTAAGCAAATATCACGTTTCTAATGATAGAAACGTGATATTTGTCTGTAAGTGGGATTATACGGCTTCATTGCATCGACGGCAGTCTATTATAGCGTATCGCCGTCTGGTTTGTAACCTTTAATTCCTTCATCGTCAAATCCTCCTCAATCATACAGTCCCACTCTGTCATTCGCAACGAATATGCGGAGCATATCCATTGTCAGCCCGAGCCGACCTTTATCGTCGCCAACAAGCACGCCCTTATCCATGAGCTTCTAAATGGTCGGCTTCGCCCATTCGGGCATATTCTTGTCGATGTAATTATATACCTCGTTCTTCTTGCCGACCTTGCCTTCAAGCGCGGTTATGTCGTTGCCGATCTCATTTACGCGCTCAACAAGCTTCTCAAATTCTGCTTTTGTCACTTCGTCCACCTCCCCTCCCGCGTATGCGCGGTAATTCTGCTTTATATCTTCCAACGGATAATTTCTGCCAGGGCAATCACTGCTCCCTATTTCCTTGTGTCCGACGATTTTAGCGTTCGGGTAATAGTTATCCTTCAAATACACCAGTAACTGGCAAATCGCCTTTTTCTGTGCGTCAGGCATGGTTTCGGTGGAATACTTACCCTCGGCGCAGATACCGATCGAACAGTTATTCATGCCGCTTACGTGCGCGCCCTGCTTGTCAAGCGGTCTGCCGCGATAAATTCTGCCGTCTTTGCGCACGAAGAAATGATACCCGATACCCGACCAACCGTTACTCTTGTGCCACTCGTCGACCTGCCGCGCCGTGCACGTCGACGCTTCGGCGTGATGCAGCACTATGTAATCGGTATACGCACGCTGCGCAAGCGTACCATTCCAATGCCAGTCAGGACTAATAGTAATAAATGCCACGTCTATTCCCCCTTTTCGTCGTCGCCGCCGGCAATATGATTTATTTTATCGCCGGCTACCTCAAGCCCCTTTATCAGCCATTCGGGCAATTTAACGTCGCACTCAACCAAATTCTCAAGTATAGAGCGGATTTCGTTTATCATAAACGTAATCAGTACAAACCACCCTATAAATGCGCTGAACCCGAAATCAACGCCGAGCATTGCCCCTAATTTGCCGAACGCATAGGATATGTAAAACGCGATAAATATTGTTATCCAATATCCCAGCTTTTTCAGGACGCCTTTCACGCCCGCCATGCTGTTTTCCTTGCCGTAATATTTCGCTTTCATAAGCCCTGTTACGTAATCGACGACGTTAAGAATGGCGAAGCCGACGAACGCCCACCAAAACGCGCCGAGAAGTCCCGACAGCAGCGTAACCACCGCCGCCCATAACAAATTTATTTTGTTTAATATCTTTTCCATAGCTTACACCTCCCCACCAATTTCCGCCGTAACCTCTGTGTAATCCTCCGCCGTCAGTCCGCCGGCGGCGAATATGACGTCGATTTTGTTTAACATCTCCGTCTTGTCCATCTTGCCCGCCGCAATAATCTTTTTTATCAGCCCATAAGAGCGTCCGTGTTTCTGTTCCATTGTTTTTTACCTCCTCAAATTAAATTCCCAACTCAACCGCCGAAATGCGGCAGTCGAGGTCAAGTAAATATTCGTCCCGCGCCTCATCGAGCGACGCACTGTACGCTTCCATGCTGCCATACGCCGCAATCCGCGCGATCTCCTTCGGGTGGTTGTCCGATGTAAGCTGTATACCATCCATCCACGCGACCGCCGACGTATCAAGCGGCTCGTCCGAGATAAGCTCGTTAAGCTGATGTTTCGGAATGAGCTGCTCCGTCCACTCCTTGTAGCTCTCGTCGTTGACGTAATACGTGTGTTCGTCGTAGTCTGTCCGTTCCGTCGTTTTGTAGTCGCGCACCACAATGACGCGCGTGTTTAACCGTATACGGCTGTCGGTGTCAACGTAAAAATTATTCAAAACCGTTATCGGTATGTCGCCAAGCGCCTGTATGGTCTGCTTTGCACCCTCGGCGTCCGCGCCTACCTTCACCTCTACCGGCTGATTATTTAGGTCGGTTATCGTAGCCTTTGCCGCGTCTGTCGTTGCCGTAACGTTTATATTTATGTTTTCTCCCTGTTTGCTCAAATTTGCTACGACGTTACCGGCATTATCGAGAGCCTCCAAATCTCCTGTTTTGGTATTTACCTGTAACTCTACCGCGCCGATACCTTCCAGATAAGATACCGTATTGCCCGCTTTGTCGAGCATTTCCACGTCGCCCTCGGATGTTACGCGGATAACAGTGCCGTCCGATTTTTGCAGTTCTTGTATTTTTCCGCTTGCCTTATCGATTACGGATATATCACCCTCGGCGGATATTTCAATGCGCTTGTCGTCAGGTATGTCGAGCAGACTGTGTACCAGTTCGTTCGCCTGCTCGTTCACAACGTCCATAGCGCCCGCGTCAGCCGCCTGTGAAATGTCAGTAAATCCCTGTTTGATAAGGCTCGCCTGCATAGCTATCTGCTCGGCGGGTACGTTCATCTTCTGCGCCTGCGATATATAATCGTTTACAACCGCCGGAAGCGCACCCTGTTCGACCGCCTCGTCGATAGTACGGAAACCGTTTTGAATTAGAGCCGCGCCCGTCGCCGTTTCCTGCGCTGATGCGCCGAACTCCTGCATAGCGCGTACATAGTCATTGACGAAATTAACAAGGCTTTCACCGCCCTGCGCCCATGCGTCGTCTATGCTTATGCCGTTCATCGCCTGTGCCGCCGCCTGCGCGTAACCCTGCATATCAAGATTAGCGTCGCGAATAACCTCACCCATATCGGATAAAGCTTGCTGTACCTGCTCGGCGTCACCGCTCTTTATAGCGGAGTCGATGATTTCTGTTTCCCAGTTCGCTATCTCTGTTGAGATTGCTTCGTATTCATCGCGTGCATTTTTCAGGTCTTTTATCCGTTGTGATAGTTTTTCTACGTCGTCATTAGCTTTGTTTGCGGGCAGTGAGACGTTATTAGTCCATGCAGTAATCGGATCTACACCATTAACATTTATACCGTTATCGCGCAAAATCTCCGCCAATTTCTCATTGTAATCTCTCCACGCTGATTCTTTATTGGAGCTCTTCCATTCTGCTTCTGCTTTGCTGCGCTGTAACGCCATATCGCTATACTTCTTTTGACGTTCCAACGCGTCGGCATAATTGCCCCTATCCCAGAATTGATGGACAGAAAAAAGAGTGATATAATGGAATGGGCAAAGGGAAAATTAAGAAGGAG
>CANQDD010000014.1 GCA_947591315.1 uncultured Clostridia bacterium | reverse complement strand
AACGACAGCACCTACTTCAAGCTCCGCGACATTGCCGACGCGGTGGGCGGTTTTACGGTTGGCTTTGTAAATAACACAATTACTATCAGTACGCAAACAGAACCGTCAGAGCCGACAAATACCGACGAGCCTATCACAATTTACGAAGGTCAGCCGCGTGAAAACCGCCTCGCAAGAGAGGGGGACACGTTCGTTAAAGCGGACGGTACACAAATAGTGCTTGCTATTGGACCACATGGGGTACTTGGTGAAGGACAGGGAGTTGCCCCAGATGTAGGGTTAATGGATGAGGTAGGAGTTGGTGACGCTAAAACGTATAGACCATTAGAGGCAAATAAAAAGATGCTTACAGGCAAATATGGACTTAATTCAGTGGGTAAAAATGTTAGTGACTCACAGTATCAAGTAAATATCTTAACTGGCGAAGGGCATTGGGATAGTGAATGGACTGTGATAAATGATTATACAAGACCTACAGAAAATGGAACAGAAGTAGGGGAAATATCTGCAGATAAGAATTATTTTTGGAATAGCCTAACTTGGGTATTAGTTGCTGCACATCCTGAATATGCGGATATATTCAAAGTAAATTAAAAGAATAAATGGCTGACCGCTTGACGGTTCGTCCCGATTAGTGCAAAATATCACCGCGTTTTCACTCATATTTACGCAAAAAAATACATTATTTTACTATTGACAAATATTATTTTTATGTTACAATAAAAGAAGAAAGAGGGCTTACCGCTTTAAAGGCGGTTCGTCCAATGCGTGCTAAATAGCCGCCGACTTGGACAGGGGGCGGCTATTTTCTTATGTTACGGATAATTTCCAACAAGACAATTAACATTATCAGTTGAATAAGTATTTCCATGTCCATAATATCACCCCCTTATATAAGAGAGTGACGAACCGCCCTTAATAAGCCATCTTTCTTCCGTATGCCATTATATCACATAATGTCGTTTATTGCAATACAGCCGCCTTGATTTTTCCGTTCTTCTGATGTATAATATATCGGAAGGGGGGATTTTTTATGAAAAGGTTTACTTTGGGCTTTATCATTGGCGGCGTTATTTGTTCCGCGCTGACGGGATTTGCGGTAGAATACGCCGTAACTGCGAACCCGTTCCCAATCAAAGTTGACGGAGTTTCTAAGTCAATCGAAGGCTACAACATCAACGACAGCACATACTTCAAGCTCCGCGACATTGCCGACGCTGTGGGCGGTTTTACGGTAGGTTTTGTGAATAATACAATCACGATAAGCACACAAGCCGAACCGTCGGAACCGTCAAACACCGACGAGCCTATCACAATTTACGAAGGCGAGGTATCCCAAAGAAGATTTGCGAGAGAAGGCGACACGGTAATAAAAGCGGACGGTACTGCGGTAGTGCTGAAAAAAGGGGCACACGGCGTGCTCGGCGAAGGTCAGGGCGTTGCGCCAGACCTTGGTTTGGAAACACCAACAGGCTTTAACAAAAGAGTTGAGGCGTATAAGGTATTTTCAGGTACAACAGACTTCAAAGACTCAACAGGTAAATCTGTTATAAATGCGTATTATTATGTCAATAAATTAACAGGTGAAGGACATTGGGATACTGAATGGATGGCTATGACTTCAGAGCCAACAACAGAGGGTACAGTTAATTACCAGTTGTCTGAGGATAAGAATTGGCTATGGATGGAGGCTTTAGGTTGGTGGGTACCAATGTATGCTCAAGAGCCAACAGAAACAGATTTACAGACAATACGTGATGCAAATGGTTTGAATTAAACAAAATTCCTTATATCAAAAAAGCGAAAAGATGATTTACCGCATCTTTTCGCTTCTTTTTTGTTTGTTATTTCTCTATCGCGATAATCTTAATTTCAATCTCGCCGCCGGGCGTTGTCGCCTTAACGGTGTCGCCGGCGCTTTTGTTGAGTATAGCCGCGCCTATCGGCGACTCATACGACAGCTTGTTCTTGTACGGATCAGCTTCAGTCGAGCCGACTACCTGATAATGCTTCTCGTCGCCGAAAATACCGAGAACCACCTTTGAGCCGGGCGTTACGACGTCGGAGCGTATCTCGTCGTCGTCAAGAACGCGGGCGTATTTGAGCATGTTCTCTATCTCGCCTATTCTCGCCTCTACCTCCGCCTGCTCGTTTTTCGCCTCGTCATACTCGGCGTTCTCTGAAAGGTCGCCGAACGAGCGCGCCTCTTTTATTTTCTCGGACACTCTTTTTCTCGTGACATTCTTTAGCGTATCAAGCTCCTCTTCAAGCTCCGCCTTGCCCTCTCTCGTAAGAATATACTCTTTGGTCTCAGCCATTTTACGTCATTCCTCTCTATATAATTATCATAACAGCCTATCCATTATAACCGTTTTTCACCGTATTGTCAAGCGGTAAAGCAAAGAGGACCGCGATGCAGTCCCCAATGTTGCATCAGCCGTTCATTTTCTTTACAAATTTTTCGTGCGCCGCGCGAAGCTCCACAGCCTTTTCCTCCGGCGCGGTCGGGTTGCAGTGCGCCCACGCGCCCGTCTCGGACGAAGCGTTGAACTTCTGCTTGTCCGCGCTTCTCATCGGCGGATAGAACGCGATGTGGAAATGGTAATAATCCGACACGTCCTCGCCGTTTACGGGGTTCTGGTACATGCACATCATGTACGGGAACGGGTAGTCGAACAGGCTGTCAAGCGTACCCGCCGCCTCCTTGAGCGCCGACGCGAGGCTTGTCTTTTCCTTGTCGGTCATCTGCGTGAGGTTCTGGTAGTGACGCTTCGCCGCGATGTATATACCGTAGGGGTATTCGCAGTAGAACGGCAGGAACACTATAAAGTCGTCGTTCTCGAATATAATTCTCTTTTCAGCCTTAACCTCGTCCTCGAGCATATCGCAGATAAGGCAGTGATGCGTCTCGTCGAAATGCTCTTTGCACGACTCCATTTCAAGCTCCAGCTTCTTCGGCACTACCGAGTAGCCGTAAATCTGACCGTGCGGGTGGGGCATCGTTACGCCCACAACGTCTCCCCTGTTCTCGAATATGAACACGTATTTTATTTTCGGATCCGCGCTGATTTCCTCAAAACGGTTTGTCCAGAGGTCTACAAGCTCTCTTATATGAGGAACGGAAAGCTCCGGCAGCGTCACCGTATGCTCCGGCGAATAGAGTATAACCTCGCACTTGCCATATGACGGTTTCGTCTTGTAGATCCTCGTTTCAACGTCGTCCGGCTCGGGCGGGTTCTGCGAAAGCGCGGGGAAATCGTTGTCGTGTTTATGTACCGTGAATGACTTAGGTACCTTGTCGTTATCCGGTCCCGGGCAGAACGGGCACCAGTCCTTCGGCATCTGCGGTCTGTTCTGACGGTGTGAAGCTATCATGACCCAGTCCTTTGTGAGCGGGTTCCATCTTAATTCAGCCATTGTTGTGTTCCTCCTTGTAATTCATTACTTCTATTTTACACCATTTTTCTCTCATAGTCAATAGATTTTATTCCGCCTCCAGCGTAAAGGTAAAGGTCGTGTACTTCGCGCTCGACCCCTCCTTCGCGTCAACACTCTCGACCCACACGTTCTGCTTATGCAGCGTCAGTATGTTCTTGACGAACGACAAGCCCAGTCCCGCGCCCTTTTTGTCCGACCGGCGCGACCTGTCGGTCTTGTAAAAGCGCGTGAAAATGTTGCTTAAATCACCGCTGTCTATACCGTCGCCGAAATTGCCGACACTGAACATCGCGCGCTTTTTGTCGCGGCGCGTCTTTATCGTGACGGTCGTGTTGGGGTAGCTGAACTTTACGGCGTTGTCGAGAAGGTTTATTATTACGCGCTGAATAGCGTCGCGGTCGGCAAGCACCTTCAAAACGTCGCGGTCAAAATCGACGTTTATTTCGAGGTTTTTCTCGTCAATCCTGCTGCCGAGACTGATTATACAAAGACGCGTAAGCTCGTTCAGGTCAAACGCCGTTACGTCGAGCTTGTAGCTGCTCGATGACATCTTTGACATTTCGAGCATATCGTTTACCATTTTCGTGAGCCGTCTGCTCTCGTCGAGAATGATTTTGAGGTATTCGTCCTGCTTTTCCTTCGGTATCGTGCCGTCGAGTATGCCCTGCGCGAAGCCCGATATACTTGTCATCGGCGTGCGCAGCTCGTGCGACACGTCGCTTATAAAGTCGCTGCGCGTACTTTCGAGCGCCTCCACCGAATCAGCCATAAAGTTAAAGCTCGACGCAAGCTGACCTATCTCGTCCTTGCTCGTAACCACAACGCGCTTGTCGTACTTGCCCGACGCTATATTTCTCGCCGCCTTGTTTATCTCGCCTATCGGCTTCGATATACGGCGCGACTGCCAGTACACGAGCACTCCCGCGATAAGCACGGCGAAAAGCGACGACAGTACGAGCATGGAGAACATCTCCCCCGCCGTTTTCCTCAAAAACCTTGCGGGCGTAGCGAAAATCATCGCGCCGACAACGCCGCCCTGATAATGCACGGGTATGCCGACCACGATCATTTTCGCGCGGTACGCGCCGTTAAGCGTTGAAACCTCGCGCACCTCACCGCCCGCCGTTATCGCGTTTACAAGGTCGTCCGGCACGTCGGTCACGCTGCCCGTGTTCGCCGTTATCTGACCCTCGGCATTCGTGATTATTATATCGGAGTGAAGGTAGTCCGCCCACTTTTTAAGAAGATTTCGGTACATCACCTTTGTGCGTCCGCCGTTATCCTCTATCTCCGATACGGCTGTCCAGTATTCGATTGTCTGCGACACGTCGCGCACATTCTGGCGGTGCTGATTTGTGACGAACCTGTCCGTGAAAACGCCGACCGATACGGCTATAGACGCGAACACGAGCGCCAAAATCGCCGCATACGTCCAGAACAGGCGGCTAAGTATACTTTTAAACATTTATCTGACCTCGAATTTATACCCAACGCCCCACACCGTTTTAAGCTGCCAGTTAGCCTCCGCGCCCTCCAGCTTTTCGCGCAGTCTCTTTATATGCACGTCCACGGTGCGCGAGTCGCCGAAATAGTCAAAGCCCCACACCTGCTCCAAAAGCTGCTCGCGCGTGAACACGCGGTTCGGGTTCGATGCGAGGAAGTAGAGAAGCTCCAGTTCCTTCGGCGGCACTTCGGTTATGTTGCCGTTTATTTTAAGCTCGTAATTCGTAAGATTTATCGTGAGGTTCGGGAACACAAGCTCCTTCTCCGTGCTTACCTCCTTCGTTTCACTGCGCCTTAAAACAGCCTTGACGCGCGCGATAAGCTCCTTCGGGTCGAACGGCTTTACCATATAGTCGTCCGCGCCGAGCTCAAGCCCCAATACCTTGTCGAACGTCTCACCCTTCGCGGTAAGCATGATTATGGGAATATTGCTGACGCGCCGTATCTCGCGGCACACCTGCCAGCCGTCCATCTCCGGCATCATTACGTCGAGTATCACGATAGACGGAGCCTCCGATTTGAAAAGCTCCACCGCCTCCCTGCCGTTGCGCGCAGTCACCGTCTCAAATCCGTCCTTTTCAAAATATACCTTTATCAGCTCCGAAATGTTGCTGTCGTCGTCCGCTATAAGCACCTTGTTGTTTGCCATGTTTCTTCCTCCTTATCCTTCAATTACATATATTCTACCATAAAATATCGAATAAATAAAGTATATTTTTAATTTCATTAAAGGAATTTTGTATTGTATTCCCGACGCAAAGGCGGTATAATGGATATACAAACGCATCGGAGGGTAAAAATGGATAAATTAAGCACTGTAGACCTCGCGCTGTTCGCCGGTCAGTCGAATATGTCGGGACGCGGAGGCGCAAGCGAGGCGGTCTTATGTGACGTTGAGGCGGGATTTGAATATAAGTCGGTCAGTAAGCCCGACACGCTCGTGCCGGTAAAAGAGCCGTTCGGTCTCGGTGAGGACAGGTTGGGCGCGCTCGACGATATACGCGCGGACGGCACGAACAAGCGCAGTGGCAGCATGGTGAGTGCGGCGGTGAACGAGTATTACAGCCGCACGAAAAGGAAGCTCGTCGCGGTCAGCGCGTCAAAGGGCGGCACGAACACCGAGGAATGGAAGGAAACGCTTATAGGCGACGCGGTGCGCCGTCTTTGCGACGCGAAGCAATTTCTTGCGGACAACAGCATAAAAATCGGGAGAATATTCGTCGTGTGGTGTCAGGGTGAGAGCGACGGCGACGCTCAGAGAACGGCTGACGACTACATCGCAAACACTGACGGACTGTTTCGCGAATTTATAAAATGCGGCGCGGAGAAAATCTTTGTCGTGCAGACAGGTCATTACAACTACGTAAAATATCCCGAAAACGCGGAGCGTGACGGCTTTTACGCCGTAATACGCGCCGCGCAGGAAAAGCTGTGCGCCGAAAACGGCGACTACATTCTCGCCGGCAGCTTTGAGCCGTACGTCGCGGAAATGAAAGACCAGTACCACTACCGCCAGTCGGCGTACAACGCCGTCGGCAAAACGGTGGGCGAAAATATAGCGAAATATTACGGAGGGGAATTATGATAAGACTTTTTGACACGCACCGCCTGAGAGAAACGCGCGAGCTTGACGAAATGTGGGACTTTACCGCGAATGGTAAAACGTACTCGCTGCCCGTACCGGGCTGCTGGGAGCAGCACCCCGATCTGCTCAATTACCGCGGACAGGGCACGTACACGAAAAAGGTTTACATAAAACGGCAAAGTAATATCCGCCTTGAATTTAAGGGTGTGAGCCACACTGCCGACGTGTACTTCGACGGCGTAAAAATTGCGCACCACTACAACGCGTTCACGCCGTTTTCGGCTGTTATCCCCGATGTGAGCGAAGGCGAGCATGAGATACGCGTCGATGTTGATAACTCCTTCGGCGAGCACAGCGCGCTTCACATTCCCAACGACTACTACACCTACGGCGGCATAACGCGCCCCGTTTCGCTTGAATACATCGGCGATGTGTATATAGAGCGCGTGCGCTTCACGCCGTCGCTTACGGACGGAAAATGGAGCGCGGCGACGGAGATTATAATAAAAAACGTCTCTGATAAAGCGCGGACGGTAACTGTAAAAACCGCGCTCGCGGAAAAGGAAGCGGAGCGTGAAATCGAAATCCCCGCCGCGTCTGATACGACCGTTACATTCACGCAGGATTTTGACGATATAAAGCCGTGGTTTGTCGGCGAGCCGAGCTTGTATGAGCTTACGGCTGCGCTCGTTATCGGCGGCGAAGCGGTCGACGATTTAATAGAGCGCATCGGCTTTCGCGTCGTAGAGGTTAGGGACACTAAAATTTACCTTAACGGCAAGCCCGTGTTCCTCAAAGGCTTTAACCGCCACGAGGACTACGCCGTTGACGGCTGCGCCGTTTCTCTGCAGCACATGGTACAGGACATGGACTTGATGCAAGCCGCGAACGCGAACGCCGTACGCACGTGCCACTACCCGAACGACGAGCGTTTTCTCGACCTGTGCGACGAGCGCGGCATAATGGTCTGGGAGGAAAATCACGCGCGCGGACTCGGCTTAAAGGAAATGCAGAACCCGAATTTTGAGCGTCAGTGCGAGGACTGCATACGCGAGATGATAGAGAACCACTATAACCACCCCTCGATCGTGATATGGGGCATACTGAACGAATGCGCGTCCGAAACGGACGAGGGACGGCGCATGTACAAAAAGCAGTACGAGCAAATCAGAGCCATGGACGTCACGCGCCCGACAACCTCCGCGACGTGCCGTCACTTTACCGATATATGCCTCGACCTCCCCGACGTGGTATCGTTTAACATGTACTCAAACTGGTACCAAGACTGCGGCATCACAAAGCGCAGCGACGAGGAGATAGAGTGGATTTATAAATCCGGCGGCAAAAATAAGCCTATAATCGTGAGCGAGGTCGGCGCTGCCGCGATTTACGGTTACCGCGACAGAACGCGCTGCAAGTGGAGCGAGGAAGGTCAGTCGGACATACTGCGCGATAATCTTGAAGTGTACCTGAACGACGACAGGATAAGCGGCGTGTTCGTCTGGCAGTTTGCCGACTGCCGCGTCACGGAGGAGGGCGAGTGGTTCCAGAGCCGCGCGCGCTGCCATAACAACAAGGGCGTGGTGGACGAGTACCGCCGACCAAAAATCGCGTACGACACGGTCAGGGAGCTTTTCGGACGACAAAATAAATAAATTCTATTGATAAAACCTCGGAAATATGATAGAATAAATGCATGATTTTTAACAATATATGCCATGAAAGGACGAAAAACAGATGAAATTAGGTATAGTGGGACTTCCGAACGTCGGCAAGTCGACCCTTTTTAACGCGATAACGCAGGCGGGCGCGGAGAGTGCGAACTACCCGTTCTGCACAATAGAGCCGAACGTCGGCATAGTTGACGTTCCCGACGAGCGTCTGGACAGGCTCGCCGAGATGTACCACCCGAAAAAGGTGACGCACGCGTATATAGAATTTGTGGACATCGCCGGGCTTGTAAAGGGCGCGTCGAAGGGCGAGGGACTTGGAAACAAGTTTTTGTCGCACATACGCGAGGTTGACGCGATAGTGCACGTCGTGCGCTGCTTTGAGGACTCGAACATCACGCACGTGGACGGCTCGATAGATCCGCTGCGCGACATCGAGACGATAAATTTAGAGCTTGTATTCTCCGACGCGGAGATAATCGACCGCCGCATCGAGCGCACGAAAAAGATGATGAAGGGCGACAAGTCGCTTGCAAAAGAGCTTGCGCTTTTGGAGCGCGTAAAGGCGGCGCTTGAGGACGGCAAGCCCGCGAGAAGTCTCGAATACGACGAGGACGAGGCTGCGATTATGAAGGAAATCGCGCTTATTTCCATGAAGCCGGTGATCTACGCGGCGAACGTCGCGGAGGACGACTTCTCGAAGGGCATAGAAAACAATGAGTACGTGAACAAGGTAAAAGCCCTTGCCGAGAGCGAAGGCTCGGAGGTTATGCCGGTGAGCGCGAGAATTGAAGAGGAAATCGCGCAGCTTGACGGCGACGAAAAGGCTATGTTCCTCGAAGAGCTCGGCATGCACGAATCGGGACTTGACCGCCTTATAAAAGCGAGCTACACGCTTCTCGGTCTTATAAGCTACCTCACGGCGGGCGAGCCGGAGGTACGCGCGTGGACTATCACGAAAGGCACTAAAGCGCCGCAGGCTGCCGGCAAGATACACACCGATTTCGAGCGCGGCTTCATACGCGCTGAGGTTGTGCATTACAACGACCTCATGGCTTGCGGCTCGATGACAGCCGCGAAGGAAAAGGGACTTGTCCGCAGCGAGGGCAAGGAATACGTCATGCAGGACGGCGACATTGTGCTGTTCAGATTTAACGTGTGATAAATAAGCTCTGAAAGGAAGCCTTGAATATGCCGAAAATAAGCATTATCGTCCCCTGCTTCAACGAGGCGGAAGCCGTGCCGTACTTTTACGGCGCGATAACGAAGCAGTCCGACATTATGCGCGAAAAATACGGAGTTGATTTTGAATATATATTTGTTGACGACGGCTCAAAGGACAACACTCTTTCGGTTGTCAAAGAGTACGCCGCGAAGGACGGACGCGTGAGATACGTGTCTTTTTCGCGTAATTTCGGCAAAGAAGCGGCTATGCTCGCGGGACTTGAGGCGGCGCGCGGCGATTACGTCTCGGTCATGGACGCGGATCTGCAGGATCCGCCGGAGCTTCTTTGCGAAATGTACGAGGCTGTTGTAAACGAGGGTTACGACTGCGCCGCAGCGAGGCGCGTCACGCGCAAGGGCGAGCCGAAGCTGCGCTCGTTTTTATCGCGCCGTTTTTACTCTCTGATCGGCAAAATAGCTAAATCCGACATTGCCGACGGCGCGAGAGATTACCGCCTCATGACGCGCAAGGTCGTTGACGCAATAATTTCCATGCGCGAGTACAACAGATTTTCAAAAGGTATTTTCGGCTGGGTGGGCTTTAAAACAAAATGGATAGAATTTGAAAACGCGGAGCGCGTCGCGGGCGAAACGAAATGGTCGATGTGGAAGCTGTTCCTCTACTCGGTGGACGGCATAACGTCCTTCTCGACGATTCCGCTTGCCGCCGCGTCGGTGATAGGTATGCTGTTTTGCGTCATCGCGTTTATCATGATACTTGTCATAATCGCGAAAACAATCATATGGGGCGATCCCGTCGCGGGTTATCCGTCGCTTGTGTGTATTATATTCCTTATCGCCGGAGTACAGACGTTCTGCGTCGGCATAGTCGGACAGTACCTCGCGAAAGCGTACATGGAGGTAAAGAACCGCCCCGCGTATATAATTAAGGAAGAAGGAGGCGCCGAAGATCAATGATTTTAAGTATTCCGCTTTCGATTATTATTTTCGCCGCGCTTGCGTGGCTTCTACTGCGTCTTGTCGGCGAGGCGGGCGTAACGCTGCCGCGCGGCAAGACTATGGATTTTCTGACCGCGTACAAGTACGGCGCGGACGATGACGAAAAAGACGGCAAGCACACGCTGCTTAAAATATTCCTCTATGCATTGGCGTTTCGAGTTATTGTGTTTATACTCGGCTGGGCAGCCGCCGGTATTTTCAGTGACGGAAGTATGCCGTCGTTTTTGGAGTACTGCGGAAAATGGAATTTATGGGACGCGCCGCACTACCTCGATATAGCGCAGTACGGCTACTCTCACCACCTTGAGGAAGGCAAGCACCTGTTCCTCGTGTTCTTCCCGCTCTACCCGTTTGCCGTGAAAATATTCGCGCTCATACTGCGTAACTACACGGTTTCCGCGCTTGCCGTTTCGTTTCTTTCATACAGCGCGGGCTGCGCGCTCATGTATAAGCTCGTAAGAATGGATTACAGCCGCGCCGTCGCGCGCAGGAGCGTTATATTCCTGTCGGTTTCGCCTTTCGCGTTCTTCTTCGGCGGAATTATGACCGAGGGGCTGTTCTTTCTCGTCGTCACGGCGGCCTTCCTTGCGATACGCAGGCATAACTGGCTCGGCGCGGGCGTTCTCGGCGCTCTCGCGGCTCTGACGCGCTCGGTCGGCGTGCTTATGATTATAGTCGCGGCGGTCGAGTGGGTGCAGCATGAGCGTCCCATAGCGCTTATACGTGAGAAAAACCTAAAGACGCTCGGCAAAAAAATCGTTTCGGCGCTGCCGCTTCTTATAATACCCGTGGGCACGCTCATTTACCTTTTTATAAATTACCGCGTCGAGGGCAGCGCGTTCGCGTTTATGGGGTACCAAAAGGAGCATTGGTCGCAGGAGCTTCAATACTTCGGCAAGACCGTCAATATGCTTGTGTCGCGCGTAAATATGAGCGAGCCATGGTCGTATGTTGTGTGCATGTTTATGAGCGATATTGTGTCCGTCGTAGTCACGGCTGTTCTGACGCTGCTTGCGGTACGCCGCACAAGGAGTATGTACACATCGTTTATGCTCATGTACTTCTTTTTCAACGCCGCCGCGTCGTGGCCGCTCAGCCTCAACCGCTATATGTCATGCATGATCCCCGCCGCGTGGGTACTCGCCTCTCTTACGGAAAAGCGAAAAAACGCCGCGGAGCTTATAACGGTATGCTCTGCCGTGCTGTTCGGCATTTTCCTTGCGGGCTACCTTACGGGACATTCCATTATGTAAAAAACACCCCTTGCGGGGTGTGTAAAAAAGGCGTATCGCTTCGATACGCCTTTTTGTTATATATCACAAAACATTGGAGAAAACAATCGTCGCGATATTGAAATAAATAATCAGCGACGCGCAGTCAACTATTGTCGTTATAAGCGGCGTAGCCATTATCGCGGGATCGAGATGCACCTTTTTCGCGAGCATCGGCAAACTCGCGCCTATCATTTTCGATATTACGACCGTCGCGATTATCGACAGTGCAATCGTGAGCGCGAGCGGGAAATTATGCCCGTACATCAGGTACACCCTCGCTCCGTTCACAAGCGCGAGAATTGAGCTCACTATTATAGATATTCTAAATTCCTTAAACACAACTCGGAAAAAATCCGTGAACCGTATTTCACCCAGCGCTATGCCGCGTATTATAAGCGTCGAGCTCTGCGCTCCGCAGTTGCCGCCCGTGTCCATTATCATCGGCATGAACGACACGAGAAGCGGCAGCACCTTAAACGCGTTCTCGTACCGTGCCGTTATAAGCTGCGTCAGCGTCGCGCTTATCATCAGTATCAAAAGCCACACAATGCGGCTTTTCGCGTGCTTGAAAACGCCCGTGCGGAAATAGCTTTCCTCATTCGGCGTTACGGCTGCCCAGCGCGAAATATCCTCGGTGTTCTCCTCCTCGATAACGTCCATAGCGTCGTCGAACGTGACGATACCGACAAGGCGGTTGTCGCGGTCAACGACCGGCAGCGCGAGGAAGTCGTATTTCTGGAACATGTTCGCGACGACCTCTTTGTCCTCGTGCGTGTTTACCGATATGACGCGCGTGTCCATTATGTCGCCTATCCTGTCGTCCTCGTCGGCGGTGAACAAATCCTTGACCGTCACAACGCCCGTGAGTATGCGGTTCTCGGTGACGTAGCAGGTGTAGATCGTCTCCTTGTTCACGCCTACCTTGCGTATTTTCTCGAACGCCTCCGATACCGTCATGTCCTTGTGCAGGCTGACGTATTCTATCGTCATTATGCTGCCCGCGCTGTCGCGGGGGTATCGGAGAATGTCGTTTATTGCGCGGCGCTCGCCCGTTGTGGAATTTAGGAGTATACGCGACACAACGTTTGCCGGCAAGTCCTCTATCATGTCGACCGTATCGTCTATATACAGCTCGTCGAGAATTTCACGAAGCTCCTTATCGGTGAACATTCCGATAAGATGTCCCTGCATGTCGGGGTTCATGTGCGCGAACGTTTCAGCCGCGCTGTCCTTCGGCAGCAGGCGGAACAGCGTCATAAACTCCGCCTTCTCGTCGAAATTATCGGCGAAAAGCTCCTCAAAAAGCTCCGCGAGGTCGGCGGGGTTCTCGTCCTTTATTAAATTTTTTACCTCCGAAAACCGCCGCTCTTTTAAAAGGCGGTTTATTGTGTCAAGCTGTTCTTCCAATGTTAAACCGCCTCCTTTTCTCAAAATTATTATTCTAAGCCGTTACACCGAAAAATTGTCCGGCTTCTTATCGCTTATACCGAACTCGTACAAAATCGCTTCCGCGATACGTCTCGACGCTTCGCCGTCGCCGTAGGGGTTCGCGGCGTGCGCCATTTTGTCGTACGCTTCCCTGCTGTCCAGAAGCTCCTTCGCGAGACGCTTTATCTCGTCCTTGTCCACGCCGGCAATCTTGACCGTTCCCGCCTTAACCGCTTCGGGACGCTCCGTTTCGCGCCGCAGCACAAGCACCGGCTTCGCGAGCGCAGGCGCCTCCTCCTGTATGCCGCCGGAGTCGGTCATTACCATGAACGCGCGTGACATCGCGTTGTGCAAGTCCTCAACATCGAGCGGATCTATAAGATGCACCCTGTCCATACCGCCGAGTATCGAAAACGCCGTTTCGCGCACCGCGGGGTTTAGGTGTACCGGGTACACAAGCTCCGTATCGGGGTACTCCGTCACGATTTCTTTAAGCGCGGTGCATATATTTTCAAGCGGCTTGCCGAGGTTTTCGCGGCGGTGAGCCGTCACGATTATGACGCGCTTGTTTTGGAAATCAAGCTCGTTCAGGCAGTCGTCCTTAAATCTGTAGTCGGGGCGAACCGTTGTCTTTAACGCGTCTATTACGGTGTTGCCGGTAATGTAAATCGTGCCGTCCGGCACGTTTTCCTTAAGCAGATTCTGTCTGTTCTGCTCCGTCGGGGAAAAGTTCAGATCCGATATTCTGCCCGTAAGCTGACGGTTCATTTCTTCGGGGAACGGCGAATATTTGTCGTACGTGCGCAGTCCCGCCTCGACATGACCGACCTTCACCTGGTTGTAGAACGCGGCGAGCGCGGCGACAAAGCTTGTTGACGTGTCGCCGTGAACAAGCACGAGGTCGGGCTTTTCCTTTTGTATGACCTCGTCAAGACCCTCCAGAACGCGCGTGGTAATGCCGACGAGCGTCTGGCGCGTTTTCATTATGTCGAGGTCGTAGTCCGGCGTTATGCCGAATATTTCAAGCACCTGGTCGAGCATCTGACGGTGCTGCGCCGTTACGCATATTATGGAGTCGATCTCGCCGTGCTTTTGAAGCTCCAGCGCGAGCGGCGCCATTTTGATTGCCTCCGGACGCGTTCCGAATACGGTCATTACCTTGATTTTCTTCATCGTCTTTCTCCTTTTTTGTGGTTTGAGCGGGCGAACACGGTTCGCCCCTACGGCGTCCCCTACACCCGTAATTTTGAAATCGTGCGCCGTAGGGGCTGGCGCCCTCGACAGCCCGTTAGCCTCCCTTGTTAAAGGGAGGGGGACCGCCGTAGGCGGTGGAGGGATTCATTGTGAAAATAGAAAAGGAATCCCCCAGTCAGCTTTGCCAACTATTGCTTGCGCAATAGTACGCACTGACAGCCCCCTTTGACAAGTGAACAACACGCAAACGTGTTGTAGGCGTGTTCGCTTGCGAACAAACGCCGTAGCAAAGGGGAGCCTTTCGTAGGGGCGACCCTCGCGGTCGCCCGCTCCGTCACATTCTATTCACTATCCTCTGTATCATCTGTCTTATCTCTTGTATCGGCGACGTGGTTATGGCCGCCCTTGCCGAGCATACCGCCGATAAGGAGCAGCATTATCATCGCTATTACGACGAGTATCGCCCTAAGTACGCCGCTCTCGGCGAGCAGCACAGCCGTTATACCCAAAACGCCGCTTATCGCGTACAGTATAAACACGGTCTGCTTCTGCGAAAAACCCATATCCACAAGTCTGTGGTGGAGGTGTCCTCTGTCCGCCTTCATCGGGCTTTCGCCGTGCAGTATTCTGCGTATCATCGCGAAAAGCGCGTCAAACAGCGGCAGTCCGAGTATCAGAAGCGGCACCGCGAACGATATTACCGCGTAGGACTTGAACACGCCCTGAATTGACAGCGTAGCAAGCATGAACCCCAGAAACGTCGAGCCTGTGTCGCCCATAAATATTTTCGCGGGATTAAAGTTGAACGGCAAAAAACCGAAGCACGAGCCCATGAGCGCGATACCCATAATCGCTATCGGGTATTCGCCGACGCGTATTGATATGAACACGAGCGACACCGACATTATCGCGCTTACGCCCGCCGCAAGGCCGTCAAGACCGTCTATGAAATTTACGGCGTTCGTTATGAACACTATCCATATCACCGTCACTATTACCGAAATCCATTCCGGCAGCACAAGGTACGGGTTGTCGCTAAGGAAATTCGGGTTTGTGAACACGTCGATCTTTATATCGCCGACAAATATCACGATAAGCGCCGCCGCAATCTGCACGAGGAATTTCAGCTTCGCGGGCAGATCCTTGCAGTCGTCTATAAAGCCCATCACGACTATTATCGCGAGCGCGATAAACATTCCGACAGTCTGGCGGCTCGCTATCGAATACTGCCCCCAAAACGACGAGTCGCCGCTTATTTTCGAGAACAGCAGTATCGTTATGATAGGCACGATAAAGCCGAAAATCATCGCAAGTCCGCCTATTCTCGGCGTGGGCTTCTTGTGCATTCTGCGCGCGTCGCGCGGCTTGTCCACCGCGCCCTCGCCTATCTTGAACGCGAGACGGCGCGCGTTAGGCGTCGCGACGAACGTGAATATGAACGCCGCCGCGAACACATATATCATCAGTATTACAAAGCTCTCCGTATACATATTATACCTCCGCTTATCTCGTCACAAAGCCTACTTTTTTGTATACCTTGCTGAGTGTCCTGCGCGCAATCTTGTAAGCCGTTTCCGCGCCCTTTTCGCATATATCCGTAAGATATTTCTTGTCCGCTATAATTTTGTCGTACTCCGCGCGTATCGGTTTTACGCATTCCACGACCGCGTCGGCAACGTCGCTCTTGAAGTCGCCGTAGCCCTTGCCGCCGTAGTCCTTTACTATATCGTCAATTTTGCGTCCCGTCACAGCCGACATGATTGAAAGAAGGTTGTTGACGCCCGCCTTCGTCTCGTCGCCCTCGCGGTACTCGATAACGCCCTCGCTGTCCGTGACCGCGCTTTTTATTTTCTTCGCGATTACGTTCATATCGTCCATCATCGAGATGTACGCCTTCGGGTTCGGGTCGGATTTCGACATTTTTTTCGTCGGGTTCTGCAAACTCATTATGTTCGCGCCCACCTTCGGCAATAGTCCCTCGGGAATGGTGAACACGTCGCCGTAAATGGCGTTGAAGCGCTGCGCAACGTCGCGGCAAAGCTCTATGTGCTGCATCTGGTCCTTGCCGACGGGAACGTAGTCCGCCTGGTAGAGGAGAATGTCCGAAGCCATAAGCACGGGGTACGTGAACAGTCCCGCGTTTATATTCTCCGCGTGGCGCGCCGATTTGTCCTTAAACTGCGTCATGCGCTGCAGCTCGCCCATGTATGTGTAGCAGTTCAGTACCCACGCAAGCTCCGCGTGCGCCGGATTGTGCGACTGGATAAACAGCACGTCCTTCTCGGGATCTATGCCGCACGCGATGTAAAGCGCGAGGACTTCGAGCGTTCTGCGTCTAAGCTCCGCAGGCGTCTGGCGCACCGTTATCGTGTGCATGTCCATCATCGCGTAGATGCAGTTGTAGTCGTTCTGCAGGCTTACCCAGTTGCGTATCGCGCCGAGGTAGTTGCCGAGCGTTAAATTTCCCGACGGCTGTATGCCGGAAAATATCGTTTTCTTTTCGTCCATGTTCTTTCTTCCTTTCGGTGTGTGGTAAATTGTGATTTATCTACGTGAGGCTCCCCTTGAGGGGAGCTGTCGCTGTAGGCGACTGAGAGGTGGTTGTGCGGCTTTTGCCACCTCTCCGTCATTGCTTCGCAATGCCACCTCCCCTCAAGGGGAGGCTTACACAATGCGCCGTTATGCGCAAGGCTTCCCCTTGAGGGGAAGCTGTCACGAAGTGACTGATGAGGTGATTGACACCTCATCCACCGCTTCGCGGTCCCCCTTCCCCTCAAGGGGAAGGCTAATAAATCACAATTTATCGTATCGTTATCCGATTTTGTATCTATATTATACCACAATTTTGTACATTTGTCAATAGAAAATATCTCAATCAGATATTTTTCTTTTTTACAGCAATTCCGTCAAGACCTCACCCAAACGGCGGATACCCTCCTCGATATTTTCAATCGTCGCGGACGAGTAGTTCAGTCTGAACATATTCGACGGCGCGAATATATCCGTCGCGAAGTTTGAGCCGGGTACTATCGCGACCTTCTTTTCAAGGCAGCGGTCAACCACAGGCGTGATGTCGGTGATTGTCGGACATTCGCACCAAAGGAATATGCCGCCTTCCGGCGTTACCCACTTTACCTTGCCCTTCGGGAAATACTTTTCCATCGCACTCACCATTGCGGCGCACTTTTTGCCGTAAAGTTCGCGGTTTTTCGCGATGTAGCTGTCAATGTCGTACTTCTTCATAAACTCCACGCACATAAGCTGTGTGAGCATCGGCGTGTGAACGTCGTTGACCTGTTTGAGCATCTCAATCTTCTCGGCAAGCTCCGACGGGGCGACTATGTAGCCCAGTCTCATGCCCGGCGACAAAATCTTTGAGAACGAGCCGGCGTAAACGACTCTGCCTTCTGTGTCCATCGACTTTATCGTCGGCACGTCCTCGCCGGAGAAGCGCAGATCGCCATAGGGGTTGTCCTCTAAGATAAGCACGTCGTATTTCGACGCGAGCTCGAGCATTTTCTTTCTCTTTTCGAGCGACATCGTCGCGCCGGTCGGGTTCTGGAACGTCGGGATAGTGTAGATGAATTTCACGCCGTCGTTATTTTTGAGCGCGTCCTCCAGTCCCTCCATGCTCATGCCGTCGTCCTCGACCGTTACGCCGACGAGTTCGCACTCGTATGTGCGGAACGCATTTAAACTGCCGATAAAGCTCGGGCTTTCGACTATCACCTTGTCGCCTTTGTTGAGAAGCGCCTTGGCGGTGAGGTCGATGCCTTGGTTCGCGCCGGTCATTATGAGAATCGCGTCGTTCTCGCCGACAGAGTTGACCTTCTCGGCGCGCTGACGGGCGCAGTCGCGCATTTTCGGGTAGCCGTCGGTCGTGCCGTACTGCAGCGCGAGCGTCGGGTTAGTCATAAGTATTTTGCCCGCGATCTTTGAAAGCTCGTCGCCCGGAAAAAGCTCCGACGCGGGGTTGCCGCCGGCGAGCGAGATTATCTCGGGGTCTGCCATGCGCTTGAACATTTCGCGGATCGCGCTGCCTTTCATTGTTTTTACACGGTCTGCCATGTATGTTTTGTATTCCATTGTGGGTTCTCTCCTTTTTTTGGTTAAGTTGTGATTTAGGGGCGTGTGAGCCTCCCTTGTTAAAGGGAGGGGGACCGCCGAGGGCGGTGGAGGGATTCATTGTAAAAATTGAAAAGGAATCCCCCAGTCAGCTTCGCTGACAGCCCCCTTTAACAAGGGGACCTCACCGTAGGGGCGAACCGTGTTCGCCCGTTTACAATGTATCGCGGCGGGCGAACACGGTTCGCCCCTACGGGAACGGGCTGTCGAGGGCGCCAGCCCCTACGGCGCAGTATTTACAAATAACGGGTGTAGGGGACGGCGCCCTCGACGTCCCGCATTTCACCGATAAATCATAATTTATCACATCATTTATTTATCTTCTTCCAGCTATCCTTCAGTGCGACGGTGCGGTTAAATACGGGGGTATCGGCTGTGCTGTCGGGGTCTACGCAGAAGTAGCCGAGACGCAGGAACTGGAACGTGTCGCCCGCCTTTAAGTCCGTGAGCGTGTCCTCAATCTTCGCGTCGTCTATGACTATCATTGAGTCACTGTTCAAATTCTCGGTAAAGTCCCTGACGCCGCTCTCGTCGGACGGGTTCTCGACGTTAAACAGTCTGTCGTAAAGCCTTACCTTAGCGTCGCGCGCGTGGGCGGCGCTTACGAAATGAATTGTGCCCTTTACCTTGCGTCCGTCGGGCGAGTCGCCGCCGCGCGTTGCGGGGTCGTAGGTGCAGTGAACGGCGGTGACATTGCCGTTTTCGTCCTTGTCGCAGCCGATGCACGTTACGTAGTACGCGCCTTTTAGACGTACCTCCCTGCCCGGTGAAAGGCGGAAATACTTTTTCGGCGCGTCCTCCATGAAGTCGTCCGCCTCGATGTAAAGCTCACGCGAGAATGATACGAGCCGCTTGCCCAGTTCGGGGTTTTCGGGGTTTACCTCAACCTCTATCTGCTCCGTTTTGCCTTCGGGGTAGTTGTCTATTATCAGTTTTATCGGTTTTAACACCGCCATTGCGCGGGGTGCGCGTTTGTTTAAGTCCTCTCTCACGCACGCTTCAAGCAGCGCGAAGTCAATCACGCTGTTTGCCTTCGCCACGCCGATACGCTCGCAGAAATCGCGTATCGCCTCCGGCGTGTAACCGCGTCGGCGCATACCGCAGAGCGTTGACATTCTCGGATCGTCCCAGCCGGTGACAATCTTGTCGTTCACAAGCTTCAGGCAGCGGCGTTTGCTCGTCAGCGTGTAGTTTAAATTCATACGCGCAAACTCTATCTGGCGCGACGGCGCTTTGTAGCCGACCTCGCGCAGAACCCAGTCGTAAAGCGGACGGTGATCCTCAAATTCGAGCGAGCAGAGCGAATGCGTCACGCCCTCGACCGTGTCGGATATGGGGTGCGCGAAGTCGTACATCGGGTACACTATCCACTTGTCTCCCGTTCTGTGGTGGTGCGCTCTCAAAATTCTGTATATGATTGGGTCGCGCATATTGAGGTTCGGCGAAGCCATGTCGATTTTGGCGCGCAGCACCTTTGCGCCGTCCGCAAATTCACCCTTCGTCATGCGCTCGAACAGGTCGAGATTTTCCTCGACCGAGCGATCGCGGTACGGGCTGTTTTTGCCGGGTGTTGTGAGAGTGCCGCGGTACTCGCGTATCTCGTCGGGCGACAGGTCACACACGTACGCCTTGCCCTTTTTTATGAGGTCTATCGCCGCGGCGTAAATGTCGTCGAAATAGTCGGACGCGTAAAGTACCTTGTCCCATTTGAAGCCGAGCCACTTTATATCCTCCATTATCGCGTCAACGTACTCGACGTCCTCTTTCGTGGGGTTCGTGTCGTCAAAACGCAGGTTGCACGTGCCGCCGTAGCGTTCAGCCATGCCGAAGTCGATGCTTATCGCCTTGGCGTGTCCGATGTGGAGATAGCCG
Source organism: uncultured Clostridia bacterium (assembly GCA_947591315.1). Classification (GTDB taxonomy): domain Bacteria; phylum Bacillota; class Clostridia; order UBA1381; family UBA1381; genus Hominilimicola. Next base: position 54,480 of record CANQDD010000014.1, on the reverse strand, counting down.
TTCGGCTCGGGCGGAAAACGCGTCTGAACATGGTCGAAGCGTCCTTCCTTTAAGTCGCTGTCTATCGCCTCGCGAATAAAATTTTTGCTGATTACCTCTTCCAAAATTGTAAGCTCCTTTCCGACGGCTATTGCCTTAATATGTCCGCCGCCTCGTCAAAGCGTTTGTTTACTTCCTCCGCGCCGAGTACCTGCATTATCTCGTACAGGTCGGGCGTGTTGCGTCTGCCCGTCACGGCGGCGCGTATTACGCCCGCGACGTCGCCGACGTGTCCTTTGTACGCGTCGGGGTTTTTCTTATATTCCTTCGGCGCTTTCGCGTAGCCTAAATTGACTGCCATTTCGCGCAGCGCGGGGAACCATTCCTCCGCGGACGCGTTTTCGTCGTAAACGTCCTTATACGTTTCGATTATCTCTATCATGTCCTCTTTTGAGAGGTTGTCGGCAAAGTCGCGCTCACGTGTCCAAAGCTCGTCGTAGAAGTAGGAAATGTAGTCCTCAACGTCCGACCACGCGCCTATGTCCTTACGCGGTTTCGCGTTGCCGCGCTCTATCGCGAAAATCGCTTTCGCGTACTCCTCGTCGTCCGAGAGCAGATTGTAGAGCTTCTCGTTATTATCCTGCGCCCATTCGGTCACAAGCTCGTAGACCTCCTCGGCGTTCAGGGTGCTTATATAATTCTTGCTCACGTCGGTGAGCTTTACAATGTCGAACAGCGCGCCCGCCTTGCTCATTTTCGACAGTGAGAATTTAAAGTCGTCTATATCCGCGTCCTTGTTCGCGAGCCGCCAGTCCTCGTAGGTGGAGTTGGCAAGCGTCATGAGGTACTCCCATATCGCGCCCTTGGGGTAGCCCGCCTCGCTGTAGTAGCTTACAGCCGCTTCGGGATCCTTGCGCTTCGACAGCTTTCTCTTGCCGCCGTTTTCCTCCTTCATGATCGGGGAAATGTGCGCGTATTTCGGCGGTTTGAAGCCGAGCAGTCTGAAAAGCTGCAGATGTATCGGCACGGACGAAATCCATTCGTCGCCGCGTATTACGTGCGTCGTGCGCATAAGGTGGTCGTCTACGGCGTGCGCGAAGTGGTATGTAGGCGTTCCGTCCTTTTTGAGCAGTACCACGTCGAGAATGTTTTCGGGCATCTCTATTTCGCCCTTTATTACGTCCTTGAATTTTACGCGTCCGCCTTCTTTGCCGGGGGATTTGAGACGCACGACGTATTCCTCGCCGGCGTCGATACGCTTTTTCGCTTCCTCGACTGTTATGTCGCGGTACTTCGCGTACTCTCCGTAAACGCCGGGAAGAACCTTCTTACTCTCCTGTTCGGCGCGTATCTCATTAAGCTCGTCCTCGGACATGAAGCACGGGTACGCGAGTCCCTGCTCGACAAGCGATTTTACGTACGCCTGATATATCGGCGTGCGCCTCGACTGCATATACGGTCCGTACGCGCCCTTTTCCTCGGTCTCCGACATCATGCCCTCGTCTATCTCTATGCCGAAATCGTTAAGTCCCTTTACGATAAGGCTAACGCCGTTTTCGACCTCGCGCTTTTTGTCGGTGTCCTCGATGCGCAGGTAGAAAATGCCGTTTGTCGTTTTTGCCGCCGTCTTTTCCGTGAACGCCGCGAACAAGCCGCCGAAGTGCAGAAAGCCCGTGGGGCTCGGCGCGAAACGCGTCACGACCGCGCCTTCTTCAAGATTGCGCGGCGGGTAGAGCGCCTCGTAGTCGTCCGGCGTTTTGTCGATGTGCGCGAATAAAAGCTCCGCCATCTGTTTAAAACTGTCCATGTATCTTTTCCTTTCATTTTCGTAATCTATATATACTCCCTTATATTATACCTGATTTTCCCTGTAATATCAATACCCTTTTCATGTTTTTTCGGGGATACGGGGCAAATTGGGATTTAGCGGTGTGAGCCTCCCTTGTCAAAGGGAGGGGGACCGCCGTAGGCGGTGGAGGGATTCATTGTAAAAATTGAGAAGGAATCCCCCAGTCAGCTCCGCTGACAGCCCCCTTTGACAAGGGGAGCCTTCCGTAGGGGCGAACCGTGTTCGCCCGTTCCCAATGCAGCGCGGCGGGCGGCCAATGACCGCCTGTAAAAAAATTTATTAAATATATTGACGCGCGATAACAAATATGTTATCATATAATAGAAAGAAGGTGTGCGTGTTGTATGAGGTAGAGTTTTACTATGACAAGAACGGGAAGTCAGAAATCGTTGATTTCCTTGATGAGTTGAAAGCAAAATCAAAAACAAGTAAAACGGACAGAATAAACAGAGAGAAAATCCTTGCCTACATCGGAGCTCTCGCACGCTACGGAACAAGAATAGGAAAGCCCTATGTGAAACACATCGAAAATGAATTATGGGAACTGCGTCCGTTGGGAAACAGGATATTTTTCTTTTATTGGAAAGATAATAAATTTGTTCTTTTACATCATTTTATAAAGAAGTCGCAAAAGACACCTCCGAAAGAAATTGAAAAGGCAAAAAATAATCTCAAGGATTTTTTGGAAAGGAATGATAAAATATGAAACAGGTAAAAACATTTTCCGAGTATATGAATGATGAAGAACGGGTGTCACCTGCCGAGAGAGAAAAAATAAACTTTGAAATCGAACTTATCGGGAAAATGGTCGAAGCCCGTGAACAAAAAGGTTTATCGCAGCGTGAGCTTGCCGAAATCAGCGGAGTAAAGCAGCCCGCAATCGCAAGGCTTGAAAGTATGAAAACAACGCCGCAAATCGATACCTTATTCAAAGTATTAAATCCGTTGGGCTACACAATTTCAATCGTTCCGATCGATGCAAAAAAGTAAAATATCAAGATGATTTGAGAGCAACGCGTATGTTGCTCTTTTTACTTTTTAGGCAGATTTTCAAAAAGCTTGCAAAAAGCAGTTAAATAATGTATAATATCCTTGTCGGAGCAATCCGGCAGGAAAAGGTAAGGCTGAAAACGGTGTAAAACACCGGGCGGTTATGCCACCGAAAACTTCCGAAACGCTAAGTCGAGGAAGGAGGTGGTTGTTGTGCGAAAGTACATAATAAGAATTTTGATTTTAACTATTGTATTTTTGCTGACACTTACGCAAAAAGTAAGATAGCCCCCACTCTGCCAAGTTCGGGCTATCTAAGATAGTTTCTAAATGAGGCATAACCGTTGGAGGCTTTGCCTTTTCTCTATTTATATTATACTGCTGCTTTGGGGAATTGTCAATAATTTTTTTGGCAATTCCATACACCCCCCTAAACTTGCCAATCTGACGGGCTGTCGAGGGCGCCAGCCCCTACGACGCACTATTTACAAATAACGGGTGTAGGGGACGGCGCCCTCGACGTCCCGCATCTCATATTTTTTATATCACCCAATCCCATGTGCCGTCGGTGGGATTGCCGTTTGTGAATTCGAGCTGGGGACTGCGGACGCTGACGCGCATACCCTCGCTGACGGAGTTCACGATAAATGCGTTGCCGCCGATCGTCGCGCCGCTGCCTATCACCGTTTCGCCGCCGAGGATCGTCGTGCCGGAGTATATCGTCACGTTATCGCCTATCGTCGGGTGGCGCTTCACGCCTTTAAGCTGCTGCCCCTTGCGCGTCGAGAGAGCGCCGAGCGTTACGCCCTGGTAAATCTTCACGTTGTCGCCTATCTCGGTCGTTTCGCCTATTACTATGCCGGTGCCGTGGTCAATGAAGAAATACTTGCCTATCTTCGCGCCGGGGTGAATGTCGATACCCGTCTGGCTGTGCGCGTACTCGGTCATTATGCGCGGTATCATCGGGACTTTAAGCTCCCATAATTCGTGAGCTATGCGGTAAACCGTTATCGCGAAAAGTCCGGGGTATGAGAAAATAATCTCGTCCGTGCTGTACGCGGCGGGGTCGCCGTCGTACGCCGCGCGCACATCGGTCTGCAGGTACTCGCGGATTTTTGTGAGACGCTCAAGGAATTTATGCACGATCTCGTCCGCTTCCTTGTTTATCGTGGATTTTTTGCACTCGCTGCACATCTCTATATTGCCCAGAGCCTTTGCGACCTGCTTTTTGAGGTTGTACTGTATAAACTCCAGACGCTCGCCGACAAGGAATTTTATGTACTCGCTCCGTGCCCTGTTCTCGTCAAAAAAGCCGGGGAAAAGTAATTTGCGTATTTCCTCCACGACCTCGATAAGCGTATCCTTCGCAAGCATATTTTCCGCGTCAATGCGGTTTGTCGTATCGTCGCTCGAATAGCCCGCGACTATGTCGTCCACAAGCTTTTCCGTTTTTTCGTTCATCGCGCTCACTTCCTTACAAAACATATCGTTACATACTATGCTACTATTATAATAAACATTAAATAAAAGGTCAATAGTTTTTTACATACAAAAAGCCGCCCCGTTTGTCGGAGCGGCGTGTGCGCAATTTGAAATTATTCCGCGGGCGCGGCAGTCGCGTCAGCCGTTACAGCGGCTACGATCGCGTCAACTGTCCCGTCGTTTGTCGTGACGGTGATGTTGTACTCCGCAACCCATTTTTCAAGCTGTTCCTCGAACAGTCCGTTTTCGGCAACGCTGTCAATATCGTCCTTAACGCTCGCGTACGCTTCCTCAAAGTAGTCCGGCGACTCCTCAAGGTCGAGACGCTGTATTACGTGGTAGCCGTAGCTCGTCTTTACGAGTGTAAATTCGCCCGGCTGAATCGACTTTGTGCCGTCCTCAAACTCCTGTACCATCGTGCCGTCGGTGAACACGTAGCCGTCAGGATTTCCCTCCATACCGGGATCCTCGCCGTACTCCTTTACGAGCTCGTCAAAGTTCTCGCCCGCCTGTGCCTTTGCGAGCACCTCTTCGGCTTTTGCCTTTGCCGCCGCGTCGTCGGTGTCGTCGTCAATGGAGATGAGCACGTGCTTTGCGCGCAGATAGTGGTTCTTGAAGTAGTCGCGCTTTTGATCGTCAGTAAGCTCGCTCGATTCAAGCTTATCCTTCAGAGCGCTCGTGTAGTAGCCCATGCTGATTATAGTGTCAACGTCCGCCTCGGTAAGACCGTTATCTTCAAGGAACGGCTCGTAATTGTCGCCGTAGCTTTCCTTAATTTGATTCTTGTCGTCCTCCATGCTCTTCTGCGCCTCGTCGTCAAGCTCTATTCCCATAGCCTTCGCAACGGCGATGCGCTTAAAGCCCATCTCGGCTTCCTCGAGCGCCATGTCTCTCGCTCTCGGAGCGTCGTTAAGCTGACCGTTGTACGAGTTGAAGAACAGCGTGAATATACCGCCGCTCACGCTCTCACTGCCGACCATCATTACAACATTGTCCGCCGGTACTGTCTGCTCCGCTTTTTGCTCACTGCCGCCGCCGTTATTCGCTCCGCAGCCTGTCAAAAGAAGCGCGCCCGCAATCACAGCCGCAGCCGTTTTCGTAAATTTCATTTTCATTTCTCCTTACATTTGAATTTTTATATGGGTATTATACACTACTTTTCCGCATTTTGCAATTCTTTTATAGCAGTTAATAAATTGTTTACAATATTCAAAATCTGCTTGTGCTCGCCTTTGAGCGCGTAGCCTATCACGGGACTGTCGCCGGAGTAGAGCTTTATGCGTCCCTTAAACATGCCGTCAAGTCCCATTACGAGCCGCGCGTCCACGTACTCCGGCTCGAATTTCAGCATTACGGAGTCAGCGGTCTGGTTTATCTCGTACACGCCGCATTCCTTCGCCGGAATTTTGAGCGACGCGACCGCAATAATGTTCATCACCGGCGCGGGTATGTCGCCGAAGCGGTCGATAAGCTCGTCCTCAATCTCGTAACGGTCGTCCTCGCTCTCTATCGCGGCGATTTTTTTGTATATTTCAATGCGCTGGTTGTGGTTCGTTATATATTCCTCGGGAAGGTACGCGCTGACGCTCACGTCGACCGATACCTCGCGCTTTTCCTCGGTCTTTACGCCGCGCGCCTCGTCCACGCTCTCCTTTAAAATACGGCAGTACATGTCGTAGCCGACCGCGTCCATGTGACCGTGCTGCTCCGCGCCCAAAATGTTGCCTGCGCCGCGTATTTCAAGGTCGCGCATCGCTATCTTAAAGCCGGAGCCGAACTCCGTAAACTCCTTCACGGCGCGCAGACGCTTTGACGCGACCTCGGAAAGTATCATATCGCGGCGGTACGTGAGGTACGCGTACGCCGCGCGGTTTGAGCGTCCGACACGTCCGCGCAGCTGATAAAGCTGGGCAAGTCCCATTTTGTCGGCGTTTTCTATTATTATCGTGTTCGCGTTCGGTATGTCGAGACCCGTCTCTATAATCGTCGTGCAGACGAGCACGTCCGTTTTGCCGTTTACCATGTCGTACATTATATCCTCAAGGCTGTCCTCCTTCATCTTGCCGTGAGCGACGGCTACCTTTATGTCGGAAAACTGCGACTGTATCCACTCGGCTCGGCGGTGTATGCCTTGTACGCGGTTGTAGAGGTAAAATACCTGTCCGCCGCGCGAAAGCTCGTTGCGTATCGCGTCCGTTATTACGGCGGGGTTGTCCTCAAGGACGTACGTCTGTACGGGGTAACGGTTCTCGGGCGGCTCGGTGAGTACGCTCATGTCGCGCACGCCCGTCATCGCCATGTGCAGCGTGCGCGGTATCGGTGTGGCTGTCATGGTGAGCACGTCGATATTCTTTTTAAGCTCCTTGAGCCGCTCCTTATGCTCAACTCCGAAACGCTGTTCCTCGTCTATGATTAAAAGTCCCAAATCCTTAAATTCCAAATCCTTCGACAGTATGCGGTGAGTGCCGATTATAATGTCTATCTCGCCCGTTTTAAGCTGTTTTAGTATGCGCTTTTGCTCCGCCTGTGTGCGGAAGCGCGACAGCATTTCGACCTTTATCGGGAAGTTTTCCATGCGCTTTAAGAATGTCTCGTAATGCTGCATCGCGAGTATGGTCGTCGGGCAGAGGTACGCCGCCTGTTTCGAGTCGCTCACGGCTTTGAACGCGGCGCGCAGCGCCACCTCGGTTTTGCCGAAGCCCACGTCGCCGCAGAGCAGTCTGTCCATCGGCTTCGTGCTTTCCATGTCGGCTTTTACCTCTTCAATCGAGCGGAGCTGATCCTCGGTCTCCGTGTACTCGAAGGTGTCCTCAAAGTCGCGCTGCCACGGTGTGTCCGCGCTGAACGCGAAGCCTTTCGCTCTTTCACGCTCGGCGTAGAGCGCGACGAGCTTTTTCGCAAGCTCCGCCGTTGACTGCTTTACGCGCTGCTTCGTCTTGCTCCAGTCGCTGCCGCCGAGACGGCTCAGCGTGAGGTGCTTGCCCTCGCTGCCGACGTACTTGTAGAGCATGTTGAGCTGGTCTATCGGTATATATAAGGTGTCCGTGCCCTTGTACTGTATTTTAAGGTAGTCCTTCGTCACGCCGCCGACCGTTATCCTCTGCGTGCCGACGTATTTGCCTATACCGTGGGTGCGGTGTACAACGTAGTCGCCCGCGCTTATGTCGGTGTAGTTCTTTATGCGGTTCGTGTTGTCAATTTTGCGGCGCGTGCGGCTCTTTTGCGTCTCGAAAATTTCACGGTCGCTTACAAGCACAAATTTAAGCTCGGGGTACTCAAAGCCCTTGCTCATGTCGCCGCGCATTATAACGGTGTCGCCGCGGTAAAATTTCACGTCGGAGCTTTTTTCGTACGCGAATTTCGCGCGTATGCCCCTGTCCTTCAACACGCCCGCGAGGTTCTCGCCGCGTCCGCGCGAAGCCGCGAGAATTACGACGGTGTAGCTCTGCTCCTGCCATTTTTTTAGGTCGTCGTAGAGGTATTCTATTTTGCCGTGGAACGAGACGGTCGTTTTCGTCACGAATGTTTCGAGGTGCTTGTACTTAAAGTCACACGTTGAGTGCGACAGCACGTCAAGCGCGGCGAGCCGTTTTCCCGACAGTTCCGTCACAATATCTTTATATGAGCGGCAGAACGCGTCCTTTGCCGAGGACAAAATGTTCTTGTCTTTAAGGTCTGTTACGCGCTCCGCCATGTCGCGCTCAAAGCTCGCGCCGCGCTCGCATATGCGCTTGGGGTCTATTATGAACACGAGGTCGTCGGTCGTGAAATAGTCCGCGACGGACGGTATCTTGTCGTACACGAGCGACACGTACTTGTCGAGCGACGGGAAGTAGCGCGTTTCGTTCAGGCTCTCGATGTCGGCGTTCGTCGTTTCGATGAAAACGCTCTCGTCGCTCTTTTTGCGCTTCGCGCTTTTTACGCGTTTTTCAAGCTCCAAAATAAGCGCGGCGCGTTTTTCGTCGGTCAGCGTTATCTCGCCCACCGGCGACACCGTCGCGCTGTCCACCTTATCGAGCGAGCGCTGCGTGTACACGTCAAACTCCCTCACGGAGTCGGTTTCGTCGTCGAAAAATTCAACGCGGTACGGGTTGTCGCAGCCGGGCGGGAACACGTCGAGTATGCCGCCGCGCACGGCGAACTGACCGACGCCCTCGACCGCGTCCTCTCGCGTGTAGCCCATTATAACAAGACGCTCCGAAAGAGCGTCCAAATCAAATCGCTTCCCTGCCTCGAATGTCACGCAGAGGTCTTTAAATTCCTCTTTATCCGCCGTAAATTGAAGCACTGCGTCAAGGCTCGTCACAACGACATAGCCTTTTTCGGAGACAAGTCTGCGCAGCACGCTTATACGCGCGTGCTCGTTTTGTCTGCCGGACGTTTCAATGTTGTAGAACACGTATTCCTTCGACGGGAAGTACAGCGCGCTGTCGGTGTAAAGCTGGAGGTCGGAATACATTTTCCGCGCCTCGGTGTCGGTGTAGCATATAACGAGCGCGGAAACACCAAGGTCACCGGTGAGGGAGCAGATAAGCTGTCCCTGCGCCGACTCCGCAATGCCCGCGACCGATACCGCGCCTTTGTCGATATTCTCTTTTATGCCGATGTAAGGCTTGTAGTCTGATAAAATGTCGGAAAATTTCATATTATTTACCGTTAAACTTGTTCATCGCGCTTTCCACGCCATTTTTGATGATTTCCTCAACCGCGCCGCACGCTCTTATTATAGCGTCCTCCATTACGGGTATTTCGTCCTTTGCAAAGCGTCCGAGCACATAGTCTGCAAGGCCGCCGCCCTCGCGTTTCGGCGCGCCCACGCCCATTTTGACGCGCGGGAATTCGTCGCTGCCGAGCAGATAGATTATGGATTTAAGCCCGTTGTGACCGCCCGCGCTGCCCTTCGCGCGCACTCTTATTCTGCCCGTTTCGAGAGAAATATCGTCGTTTATCACTATTATACGCTCCGGCGGCACTTTGTAAAACCGCGCCAGTTCCGCGACGCTCTCGCCGCTCAGATTCATGTACGTCTGCGGCTTTACAAGGTATACCTTCTCGCCCGCGATGCTGCCTTCGCCGTACACGGATTTGAATTTGAGCTTTTTAATTTTTATGTTGTGCTTGCCGGCGATGTAGTCTATCGTGTGGAAACCGATGTTGTGGCGCGTCATGTCGTATTGCGCGCCCGGATTGCCGAGACCGACTATGATATACATGGTGTGTTCCTTTCGTTTTTTGGATTTGTGTGTGACTATGGCGGGCGGCCGATGACCGTCCCTACGATACCGTTGACATCGGGTTGTCGTGGACGGGCGACCGCAAGGGTCGCCCCTACGAAAGGCTCCCCTTGAGGGGAGCTGTCGCCGTAGGCGACTGAGAGGTGGTTTTCTAAAATTCATTGCCACCTCTCCGTCATCGCTTCGCGATGCCACCTCTCCTCAAGGAGAGGCTGACGGGCGGTTCCTTACTCCCCGCGTTTATCTTTCCATGTGTTTTTATTTACCTGTCGCTGTCTTGCTATTGCGAGGGCGTTATCGGGGATATCGTCGGTAATCGTCGAACCGGCGGCGATATACGCGCCGTCGCCGACGCTGACGGGCGAAACGAGGTTGGTATTGCAGCCGATAAAGCAGTCGTCGCCTATCGTTGTGCGGAATTTCTTTTTGCCGTCGTAATTGCATGTAACCGTGCCGCAGCCGAAGTTTACGCGCTTGCCCACGTCGCTGTCGCCGATGTAGGTGAGGTGCGATATTTTTGTGCCGTCGCCTATGGCCGAATTCTTGACCTCGACAAAATCGCCGACCTTCACGTTGTCGCCGACGACGCAGTTCGGGCGCACGTACGCGAACGGTCCGACGTTAGTGTTTTTGCCTATTTTTGAGTTCAAGATTACGGAGCTTAAAATATGCGTTCCGTCGCATATCTCGGAATTATCAACGGTCGTCGTGCCGCCTACGTAGCAGCCCCCGCCTATCACCGTGCCGCTCTTTATCGTAACACAGCCGTCTATCTCGGTGTCCGCGCCTATCATTACGCCGTCCTCAATGCAAACGCTGTCAATATCGCGTATCGTCACGCCGGCGCGCATGTGCTTTTCGTTTATGCGGCGGCGCATTATTTTTTCAGCCTCGTAAAGCTGCACTCTGTCGTTTATGCCGCGTATTTCGTCGTTGTCGGCTATGGCGTACCCGCCGACCTTCTCGCCCGCCGCGAGGAGGATCTCAAGCGTGTCGGTGAGGTAGTACTCGCCCTGCGCGTTGTTCGGCGTGAGCTTTGTGAGCGCGTACGCGAGCGACTGCGCGTCAAACACGTACATGCCGGAGTTTACCTCGTTTATCTTCTTTTCCTCGTCGGTCGCGTCCTTCTGCTCGACGATTTTTTTAACGCCGCCGTCCGCGCCGCGCACTATTCTGCCGTAGCCGGTCGCGTCGGGGAGTATGGCTGTTATGACGGTTGCCTTGTTGCCGCTCGTTCTGTGGTATTCCACCGCGTCCTTTATCGCGCCGGCTGTCACAAGCGGTGTGTCGCCGTTCAGTATCACTATCTCACCGTCCGCGCTTTTTATAAAGTCCATCGCCTGCATTACGGCGTGACCCGTACCCTTCTGCTCCGCCTGAAGCGCGTATTCGCACGCGCCGCCGAGCGTTTCCTTTACCATGTCGGCGCAGTGTCCGACAACGGCGCACACCTTGTCCGCGCCCGCCGCCTTTGACGCGTCAATTACCCACATCGTGAGCGGCTTGCCGCATACCGTGTGTATTACCTTCGGGCGGCTCGATTTCATTCTCGTACCCATGCCCGCCGCCAAAATCAGTGTTGAAAAGCTCATGTTTATCCTCCTTACAGTACCATGTTCCTTACTATTTCCGTATCCTTTTGTATCTGCTTTACAAGCTCGTCAGCGCCCGCAAATTTAATGTCGCCGCGCAGCCGTTTCGCAAAGCTGACGCGTATGTATTCGCCGTAGATGTTTTCGTCAAAGTCGAGTATGTGGCTCTCTATCGTGACATTGCGCGCGCCGAAGGTCGGGTTTTTGCCGACGTTTATGACGCATTTTAAGCGTTTGCCGTGCACGTATGTGATACCCGCGTACACGCCTTCCTTCGGCAGCGCCATGTGCTTGTCGTACGCGACGTTCGCGGTCGGGAAGCCCATTTTCGTGCCGTTCTGCAAGCCCTTCACGACTATGCCCTCAACGCAGAACCTGCGACCCAAAAACATTTCCGCTCTCTCCATGTCGCCCTCGCGGATAAGGGAACGTATGTACGTGCTTGACACAACCGTGCCGTCAAGCTTTATAACGTCCGTCACAAGCACCTCAAAGCCGTATTTTTCGCCGAGCCTTCGCAGAAGCTCCGCGTCGCCCGACGCCTTGTAGCCGAAGCTGTAATCGTAGCCGCAGCAGACCGCTTTTACGTGAAGCGTGTCCACGAGGTACCGCGCGAACTCATCGGGTGAAAGCTGCATAAATTCCTGGTCGAACCTGCGCATAAACACAAAGTCGGGCTTTTCGCGCCCCAAAAGCTCTATTTTCGCCTCGATCGGCGTTATGAGCTCTACGCCGCCCTGCGTCAAGTCCTTCGTGTTCACGTCGAACAGCAGCACGCCGCTTTTTAAGCCGTGCTCCGCCGCGTATTTTATGCCGCTGCGTATTATAGTCATGTGGGCGACGTGAAGTCCGTCAAAATTGCCGAGCGCGGCGACGGTGCCGTCGTAAGGCACGGTATCGCGCAGTATCTCCATTGTCACCCCTCCTTTTTCCCTTAACTCCAGAATGATTTTTCGAGCGTGAGCCGTCCGTCCGTGATTTTCGACACGCACAGGAACGTCCCGTTTTCGTCGTAGACGCGGTAACGCTCGTTCTCCGCGCCCCTGTATGTCATGCGTACGCCGTTCGTTACGCTTTTTTTCTGTTTTTCGTTGAGCGTTATGCGCGGCAGATCGTCAAACAGTCTGTCCACGGGTATAAGCGCTCTCTCTATCACACCGTTTTCAGCCATTTCCGCAAGCTCGTCAAGCGTGCGGCTTTCCCCGGCTGTGAACGCGCCCGTTTTCGTGCGTCGCAGCGCGTTCATGTACGCGCCCGTGCCAAGCCTTTCGCCTATGTCGGCGCAAAGCGTGCGTATGTAAACGCCCTTTGAGCAGTGCACGTCCATTGTGACGCTTTTGCCGCTTATGTCGATAATGTCTATCGAGTGTATTGTGACGCGTCTCGGCTCGCGCTCGACCTCTATGCCCTGCCTTGCAAGCTCGTACAGCTTTTTGCCGTTACGCTTTACCGCGGAGTACATAGGCGGTATCTGCTCGATTTCGCCGACAAAGCTCATTACCGCGTTTCTGATTTCGTCCGCGCCGCAGTTGACTTCATGCTCCGTTAAAACCGTACCCTCCGCGTCCTGCGTATCGGTCGTTTTGCCGAGTATAAGCTCGGCGCGGTAAATTTTGTCGGACAGCGTGAGCATATCGGCTGCCTTTGTCGCGCTGCCCACGCACACGGGCAGAACGCCCGTCGCCATGGGGTCGAGCGTGCCGGTGTGACCGACCTTTTTCACACCCGTAAGACGGCGCACCGCGTACACCACGTCGTGCGACGTTTTGCCCTTCGGCTTATCGACGATTATTATACCGTTCATTTCATTTCCTCTAACGCCTTTAGACATTCGTCTATGATTATTTTTTCGGCTTCGTCCATGCTTGAGGCGTGGATCGTGCCGCCGGCGGCTTTTTTGTGACCGCCCCCGCCTATCGCGGCAGCCGCGCCGGAAACGTCCGCGTCTCCGTTTGAACGCAGATTTACGCGGTAGCCCGACGCTGTTTTCTTTACGCACACGGCTATCTCCGTACCCTCTATGCAGCGCGGAATCTCCACGAGATTCGGTATGTCCTCCGGCGCTATGCCGTACTTTTCGCCGTCCTTTTCATCGGCTGTCACGAGCGTTATCCTGCCGTCCGCGTAACTTTTTATACCGCCCGTTATCTCGGCTTTGAGCCTTGCCGCCGCGAGCGATTCGGTGTCGAAAAGAAGCCGCGCGATTTCGGCGTGGTCAAAATTATATTCGAGTAAATCGGCAGCCATACGCATTGTTTTGGGCGTGACGCTGCTGAACTTGAAGCAGCCCGTATCGGAGCAGATAGCGGTGTACAAATCGGCGGCAATCGCATCGTCCAAATCAAGCTGCATGTACGCGAAAAGCTCCGTCAGTATCTCCGCCGCCGAGGACGCGCTTCCGTTTACGAGATTCGCGTCGGCAAAATTCGTGTTCGTGTAGTGGTGGTCTATGTTTATTGTAGTACCGGCTGCGTCGAATAACGCCTTGCGCGCGCCTATGCGCTGCGCGTCGCCGCAGTCGATGCAAACGCACAGATCGCAGTGCTTTTTCATACTTTCGTCGTATATTATGTAGTCGTCACCCATGAACGAAAGGCGTTCCTCCACCTTGCCGCTCACGTATATTTCGGCTTTCTTGCCGAGCTTTGTCATCATTTTTTTAAACGCAAAGCAGGATCCCAAGGTGTCGGGATCCTCGTTTGCGTGTGTCAGAATTGCAACCGTTTCTGCGGCTGTTATTTTGTCGGCAGCCGCTTTCATATTATTTTCCATAACGTTTTAAAAGCTCCTCTATTCTCGCGCCGTGCTCGATTGAGTTGTCAAGCTCAAAAATAAATTCGGGCGTGTAGCGCAGATCTATACGCTTGCCTATCTCGCGCCGTATATAGCCCGACGCGCTCTTTAAGCCTTCCATAGCCTTTTTTTTCGTTTCCTCGTCTCCCATTACGGAGATGTAGGCTTTCGCGTAGCGCAGGTCGCTCGTGACGCTGACCTTTACCACGCTCGTCATGAGGGGTATGCGCGAATCCTTCAGACTGCGTATGATGTTCGCCAGTTCGCGCATTACCTCGCCGTTGATTTTGTCTATTCTTGCCATTTTTGTGTACCTGCTATAATTTATTTGCGGGCGACCGCAAGGGTCGCCCCTACGGGGTGGGGTGCGGGCGAACACGGTTCGCCCCTACGGTGCCGTTACATTCAGGTCGTCGGGGGGGACGGGCTGTCGAGGTGAACCACACGTTTGCGTGTGGTAGGCATAGAGCTTTGCTCGTATGCCGTAGCAAAGCGCCAGCCCCTACGGTGAGCCTCCCCTACTAGGGGAGGGGGACCGCCGAAGGCGGTGGAAGGGTTTTGTTCGATATAAACCCCTCAGTCACACTTCGTGTGACAGCTCCCCTAATAGGGGAGCCATATTGAGTTACCGCTCTATTTCCTCCATGACGAAGCACTCGATGGTGTCGCCTTCCTTAACGTCGTTGAAGTTCGCGATACCGAGACCGCACTCAAAGTTCTCGCTTACCTCTCTCGCGTCGTCCTTAAATCTCTTTAACGAGTCTATCTTGCCCTCGTGTATGATAATACCGTCGCGCACTACGCGTATATCCGCGTTGCGGCGTATAATGCCCTGCGTAACGTAGCAGCCCGCGATCGTGCCGACGCCCGACACCTTGAATGTCTGGCGTACCTCGGCGTAACCGAGTACGACCTCCTTAAATTCAGGATCGAGCATACCCTTCATCGCGGCTTCGATTTCCTCTATCGCCTGATAGATTACGCGGTAAAGTCTGATGTCGACCTCATGCTGCTCCGCCGATGCAAGCGCGCCCGCGTCGGGACGCACGTTGAAGCCGACGATTATAGCGTTCGAGGCGTTCGCGAGCATTACGTCCGACTCGTTTACAGCGCCGACGCCGCCGTGGATAACCTTTACTCTTACCTCGTCGTTCGACAGCTTTTCAAGGCTCTGCTTAACCGCCTCGACGCTGCCCTGAACGTCAGCCTTGACGATGATGTCGAGCTCCTTCATGTTGCCCTCGTCTATCTGGCTGAACAGGTTGTCGAGCGATACCTTTACGACCTGATTAAACTCCGTCTCCTTCATTTCCTGACGGCGCTGCTCCGCTACGGCGCGGGCAAGCTTTTCATCGTTTACGACAACGAATGTGTCGCCGCCCGACGGCGCTTCGCTCAGTCCCAGAAGCTCCACGGGAGTTGACGGCGATGCCGTCTTAACGCGTCTGCCCTTGTCGTTTACCATGGCGCGTATGCGTCCGACCGCCGTTCCCGCAATCACGAAGTCGCCGACCTTGAGCGTGCCGTTCTGCACGAGCACCGTCGCGACAGGTCCGCGTCCCTTGTCTATCTGCGCCTCTATGACCGTACCCTGCGCGTCGCGGTTCGGGTTTGCCTTAAGCTCCTGCATATCGGCTACGAGCAGTACCATTTCGAGAAGTCCGTCTATGTTTATGCGCTTTTTCGCCGATATTTCGACGCAAACCGTGTCGCCGCCCCATTCCTCGGGAACGAGGTCGTACTCGACGAGCGACTGACGCACTCTGTCGGGGTTCGCGCCTTCCTTATCTATCTTGTTTATCGCCACGACTATCTGCACTCCGGCAGCCTTCGCGTGGTTTATCGCCTCAATCGTCTGTGGCATTATACCGTCGTCGGCGGCTACAACGAGTATCGCCACGTCCGTTACCTGCGCGCCGCGCGCACGCATTGTCGTGAACGCCTCGTGTCCCGGCGTGTCGAGGAACGTTATCACGCGGTCGTTGAGTTTAACGCTGTACGCGCCTATGTGCTGCGTGATACCGCCCGCCTCGCCTTCTATCACGTTGGTGTGGCGTATAGCGTCAAGCAGCGAGGTCTTGCCGTGGTCTACGTGTCCCATGACAACGACTACCGGCGGACGCGGTACAAGCTCGTCTTCCGTGTCCTCGTGCGTTGTAAGCTCCGCAAGCATATCCTCCTTGGTGACTATGACCTCCTGCTTTACCTCGATACCGAAATCCATACCGACAAGCGCGGCTGTCTCGTAGTCTACCGACTGGTTCTGCGTCGCCATTATGCCGAGCATCATCAGCTTCTTTACGACCTCCGCCGATGTTTTGCCCATGCGTGACGCAAGCTCGCCTACGGGGATCGTCTCGCCGACTTCTATCTCGGTTATTACCTTTACGGGAATGACCTTCTTCTCCTTGCGCGCTTCCTTTTCGCGGCGGTTCTTGCCCCCGCGTCTGTTATTCTTGACCTTTCCGCCCTGTTTATTCATGCGTCTGTCGCCCTGTACCATGTCCTCGATACGCTCGCGCGACTCGATAGCTTTAAGGTCTACGTTCGACTGGCGCGTGTCAACATGACGGCGCTTTTCCTCGGTCTTTACGACAAATTCCTCGTCCGTGCCGCTGCGGTCTACGTTTGAAAGATCGATTCTCTGACCTGTCTGCTTCTTCGCGACCTTCTTACGCTTTTCGCGGCGCGGCTTCTCGGGCGGCTGTTCCTTCTTTTCCTCCTTCACGGGAGCAGGCTGCTCCTTCGGAGCGGTCTTTTCCTTTGCAGGCTTTTCCTTCTTTGCTTCCGCGGTCTTTTCGGGTTTTGGTTTCTCCGTCTTGACCTCTTCGCTCTTGCTTTCATCAGCCGCCTTCTTGCTTTCCTCGGCAGCCTTTTTGCTCTCGGCTTCAACGGCAGCCGCTTTCTCTTCCTCCGCCTTCTTCTCCGCTACCGCCCGGTCGCGGAGCTGTGCCGCCTCATCCTCGTCAAGCATATTCGCGGCGGTATAAAGGTCGAGAATAAAGCCCGCCACGTCCTCCGTTATGACGCTCGTCGCGCTTTTGACCTCTATGCCGTGCTCGGCAAGCTTCGCTATCGCGTCCTTATTCGTTATTTTTAAATTTTTGGAAATATCTCCGAGTTTCAAAGAGTTCGCCATATTCATCATCCTTTCTTTTCTTCCTGTAAGGATTTATATATCTCCGTCGGAACGGCACACCCCAGATGTCTCGCAAAACCGTTCCTCTTTATCGCCTTATCTATACATTCCGCTTCGCGGCACACGTACGCGCCTCTGCCGAAGCATTTTTTGCCTGTGTCGAGCAGCACCGCGTCCGTGCCGTTTTCCCTCACGACGCGTATAAGCTCACTCTGCGGCTTCATCTGTCTGCACGAAATGCACATTCTGAGTGGTATATGTTTCTCGCTCATAATTACTCCGCGCTTATGTCTATCTTCCAGCCCGTGAGCCTCGCCGCGAGGCGGACGTTCTGACCGGATCTGCCGATTGCAAGTGACAGCTGATGCTCCGGCACTGTTACGTGCGCTCTCTTTTCTTCCTCGTCAATTTCCGTGCTTATAACCTTTGACGGGCTGAGGCTTGCCGTGATGTATTCCACGGGATCCTCGCTCCACTTCACTATGTCGATCTTTTCTTCGCGAAGCTCGTCGCCTATGTTCTGCACTCTCATGCCCCTCGGACCTATGCACG
Source organism: uncultured Clostridia bacterium (assembly GCA_947591315.1). GTDB lineage: Bacteria > Bacillota > Clostridia > UBA1381 > UBA1381 > Hominilimicola. The sequence goes on along the minus strand of CANQDD010000014.1, from coordinate 36,870 downwards.
CGCCCTGCGCGTCAACGTCGGGATCGTTCGAGTGAACGGCTATTTTTGTTCTGCTGCCCGCCTCGCGCGCAATACTCTTTATTTCGACTATTCCCGCGCCTATCTCGGGGACTTCGTTTTCAAAAAGCTTTCTCACAAGTCCGGGGTGCGTTCTCGACACGATTATTTGAGTGCCTCTCGCGCTCGTTCTCACATCGCTCACATAGCAGCGTATCGTTTCGCCGACAATGTACGTTTCACCCGGCGGCTGCTCCTTTTCGGGGAGTATCGCTTCTATTTTGCCGATGTCGATGAACACGGCTCCGCGCTCAACTCTTTCGACGCGTCCCGATATTATGTCATTCGTCTTTTCGGTGTACTCGCTGTATATAATTCCGCGCTCCGCTTCTCTTATTCTCTGCGTTACGACCTGCTTCGCCGTCATTGCGCTTATTCTGCCGAAATTTTTCGGCGTAACCTCGATGTTCACCACGTCGCCTATCTCGTAAGCGCCGTCTATCTTTCTCGCGTCCTCAAGCGAAATCTGCTCGCGTTCGTCCTCTACGGCTTCGGCTACGGTCTTTTGCGCGTATACCTTTACCGTACCCTTCTTCTTATCCATCTCAACCTTAACATTCTGCGATGAGTTGAAATTCTTCCTGTACGCGGCTACAAGCGCAGCCTCCAAAGCCTCGGTAAGCACGTCGGGGCTTATGCCCTTTTCATCGCATATCTCCATAAGAACGTCAAATAATCCTTTTTCCATTTGTCTCAAATCTTCCTCTCTCTTAAAATTTAAAGCCTAATCTTATATAAACCGCGCTTTTAACGGGTATTTTCTTTATTGCTCCGCCGCGCTCCACGTACGCGTCGCCGTCTGAGTAATCCTTAAGAACGCCCGAAAACTCCTTCTCGCCGTCCTCGGCGGCGTACAGCTTCACGTCAACGTCGCGTCCGATGTAGTAGAGAAATTCTCTTTCCTTTGTGAGCTTTCTGTCCGCGCCGGGCGACGATACCTCGAGCGTGTACGCGTCGTCGATAAAGTTTTCCCTGTCGAGAACCTCCTCGACGGCTCTCGAAAACGTCTCGCACTCGTCTATGCCCACGCCGCCCTCGCGGTCGATGTAGTAGCAGAGCGAATAGCCATCTTTTTCCTTTTTGTACGTCACGTCAACGATGTATACGCCCTGCTCCTTTGCGATGCTCTCGCCCGCTTCGAGCGCCTTTTTTTCTGTTGCGTTTGCCATAATTCCTCCTGTTTATGCGGCTTTTTCCGAATATTATAAATGAAAGAGTGGGACTTGCCCACTCTTTCTGAATATAGTATATTCATAGGTAGTATTTATTATAGCACATAAGTACGAAAATGTCAAGTGTTTTTCGGTATTTTATTCCTCGTCGTCGTATGTGTCATAATCGCTCGAATCGTAGTCGGAGCTCGCGTCGTATGTATCGTAATCGTCGTCGTAGCTGTAATCCTCGTCGTCGGACGTGTAATCGTAATCATCGTCGTCGTAGTCCGACGATACCGAGTATGACTCGGACGGGCTTTCGTAGTACGTGTCGTCCGATTCGTCGGACGAGCCGGAAGCCGCCGCCTGACCGGAGGTTCTCGTCGTCTTGCCCGCCTCGCGGCTCTCCTCGTCGTTGGGGTTACCGGTCGTTATTCCCGACGCGTCGTAGCCGAATATCGTCTCAACCATTTCCCTCGTCGCGTCCATATCGGGGATCCATACGTCGCCGTTGCCGTCGTGTCCGTACTCGCCGGGAAGCTGGTAGGAATGTATGCTCGCGCTCGTGAAGTCGGTAATAAACTTTGAGTAAGTGATTATATCGCTTACGGTGAAGTTCGTCTTTATCTCGCCGCTTACCGCTTTGAATATCGCGGGGATTTTCATTACAAGGCTCGGATTTACCTTCTGGTCAACGACGGCTTTTAAGAATTTCTGCTGCATTTCCACTCTGTCGGTGTCGCCGTTCGTGTAACCCTTAAACGTTCCCGTATTTGGATTGACATTGCCGTGACGGTAACGCATGAGCCACACCGCCTGCTGACCGGTAAGCCCGGGGTAGTCGCCGCCGTCGCCGTAATGTCCGGGCGGAAGGTTTATGTGCAGGCTCTGCACGGGATCGTCGTACACCATGCCGACGCCGTCGCCGTACAGGTCGGGTATCTCGAAGTCGATCGGTCCAAGCTCGTTTATAACGTGCGCGACCGCGTCAAACGAAAAGTCCACGTAATAGTTTATCGGTATTCCCGTAATACGCGTCACAGCCTCGCACGTCGCGGTCGGTCCGCCTATCTGTCCGTCGCTGCCGATATAAGCGTGCGCCGCGTTTATCTTCTGGTAGCGGTTTCCGACGTACATCTCTGTATCTCTCGGAATGGAAAGCATATTGACCTCCTGCTTGTCGGTGTCAATGCAGGCGAGCATTATCGCGTCCGTACGCAAGCCTTCCACGTCCGTACCCATCAAAAGCACGTTGATCTTTCCGCCCTCCGCGCGGACGGTAGATGTATTATCAACCATTTCGGTCTCGTCGCCCGTCGTGCCGAATTCAAATCCCATGCACACAGCCACCGCGGCAACTATTACCGCAAGCGATACGCCGAGAACCTGAAAATATCTTTTTACATTAAATTTCACAGAGTTTACCTCCAATGTACCCGTAAAAACAGTATCAAAATTTTATATTACAGCAATTAGTATAACATTTTATTTTTTTTTCGTCAACATATATACCGCGTCATTATTCATTACATTTTCATTACATAATCACGATTTTTGCCTGTTTTGAGGAAATTTATACCAATATTGACTCCGAAAAACAATAATTATACATTCCCGCAAGGTTGACTGTTCGTCCGAAAGCTGTTATAATACACGGGAAAATACGACGAGAGAAGTGACAAAATGAGTTTAACTTACAAGCTGGTTGACCGCATAATACGAAAAAAGGACTTGAAGCACCGCTTTGATATGCCGGAGGACGAGTTTTTGAATTTCCTGAAAACAAAGGAGCGTCCGACGGATCTGCCGAAATTTATGTATAAGGAGCTATGCGTGGAAAAAACGGTATTTGAGCAGCGGCCGATGTTCCGCCTGACGCGCGCCGGCGGTTCAAACGGCAGAGCCGTGCTGTTCCTGCACGGAGGCGGGGGTATGTTCCCGCCCACAATATTCCATTACAAGCTCGCGCAGAGGCTCGCGCAGAATTCGCGCGCGGAGGTGTTTTTCCCGTTTTATCCGCTCGCGCCCGAGGCGACGGTTGACGAGTCGGCGGAGTGGGTGTATAAGGCGTACGATAAAATTTTAAAGGAATACGAAGCCGACAAAATCACCGTAATAGGCGACAGCGCGGGCGCGCTTTTGGCGGCGCGTCTTGTCGGTCACACGGCGCGTAAGCCGCGCGGAGTTGTGCTTATATCGCCCGTTACTGGTACGGATAACGACGACGAGGCGTACATAAAGGCGAAGCAAAACGACGTGCTTTTGTCGGAGTTTATAATCGGCATGTCGGCGAAGCACTGGGGAAAGGGTGTACCGCTGTCGGACGGGCGTATGAACGCCGAGTACACAGACTTTACCGGTTACCCGCCGACGCTGCTTTTTTACGGCACGGGCGAAATGTTCGCGCCGCATATTGACAGGCTTATCGCGAATATCAAAAAGAGCGGCGCGCATATAAAAGTGTACGCCGGCAAGGGTATGTGCCACGACTGGGCGATCGTATCGTCCATACCCGAGGGGTACAGAGCACTTAAACGTATATGCAAATTTGTAAACGCGTAACATGAAAATGGGGACACTAAAATTTTAGTGTCCCCGTTATTTTAGTGTCCCCAAACTTTAGTGTCCCTCGGTTTTATTTTAGTGTCCCCGTATTATATGACTTTGACAACACACCCGCCCGCGTCAAGTCCGTCAGACAGCGCGGTAACCTTTATTTGTCCGGGCGCGTCGGCTCTCACGAGAAGCTGACATTTGCCGTTAAACGCGCGGCGCGTGTTTGTTTTTTCGCTGTCGTGGTCTGCGGGGTTGCCGTTGCCCGTGCCGAGCAGCTTGCCGCCGCTTATTTCAAAGCGTATTCTATTGTCGGCGGTCGGAACGGTATCGCCGTTTTTATCGACTATACGGGCGTTTATTATCGCCGTATCGTCGACGGCGATTTCGTTTTTGTACGCGCTTAATTTTACCGCGCACGGTTCGCCGGTCGGCTTTATAATATCCTCGGCTGTCTTTTGTCCGTTTTTGTATCCGACAGCCTTTATCTCGCCCGTTTCACAGGTCACATTTTCCCACGCGAGGTACCAGTTCCTTTCCATCAGCTTTTTACCGCAGCTTTCGCCGTTTACGAAAAGCTCGACCTCGTCAAGGTTACTGTAGCAGTAAAAGTTTACCGCTTCACCCTTTACAAAGCCGCTGCGGGGAAATATATGCAGCGTCGGTTCGTCCGTCCACCACGATTTATAATAGTAGTAATTATCCTTCTCAAAGCCGCAGTAATCGAAAATGCCGAACTGCGAATACACCGCCGGATAGCCGAGCGGAGTCGGCTCGCCGCGGTAGTCGAAGCCCGTCCAGAGAAAAATTCCCGAAAGGTACGGACGCTCCGCGAAATATTTCCACTCGTTCTCGGCTATGTCCTTCTTGACCGCCTTAATTCCGCTTTTTACCTTGCTTTCATTGTCCGCGTCAAGCACGTAATACTGACCCCTGCTCTCGTCGGTAGCATAGCAGCCGCGCGTGCCGCTGTTCGACGATGCTTCGGTGATGATAACGGGCTGATTCGGCACTCGTTCATGGTAGTCGTCCCACGCAAATCTGTTATAGTTAAAGCCCATAACGTCAAGGTACTTCGTCACGCCGATATACGGCTCGGCGTTGTCGTAACGCCGCTCGCCGTCCCAGCACACGACAGCCGACGTGACGGGGCGCGTCAGGTCGAGCTTTCTGATTTCCGCTGTCATTGTACGCGTCGCCCTTGCCGTTTCGGGGCGGTGCTGCGCGAATATTTCCTCGTTTCCTATGCCCCACAAAAAGATTGACGGGTGGTTCCTGTCGCGCTTTACCATTGACGTGAGGCTTTCGATGTCCTCCGGCGCGGCGGACATGCGACGCGTTTCCTCGAACACGAGCATACCGAGCCTGTCGCATATATCGAGAAGTTCCGGCGGCGCGGGGTAGTGTGAGCTTCTTACCGCGTTCGCGCCCATGCTTTTCATTTGCTTTACGCGGTACTCGTTCACGCTGTCGGGAACGGCGATGCCTACGCCGGCGTGGTCGTAGTGGCAGCACAAGCCCTGTACGCGGACGTGTCTGCCGTTCAGGTAAAAGCCGCCGTCGCAGTCAAAGCGCATATCCCTTATGCCGAAGGTTACCCCATATTCGTCGCAGACCGTTTCGCCCACGTAAAGGCGCACGGTCGCGCCGTATAGGTACGGATCGTCCAAATCCCAGAGCGTCACATTATCGAGCGTCACCTCGCCCGAATACCGTGCGCCGTCCCACGCGTCAAGCGATACGCTTCCGTCTATTTCGGCGATCGTGTTTCCGCTGCCGTCTTTTATTTCTACCTCGGCACGCACGGATTTTTGTTCAAAATTTCTGTTCAGAATATCGGCGTTTATTTTTACGCGCGCCGTGCCGTTCGTTAAATCGGGCGCGGCTTGTACCACAACACCCCATGGCTCGATATGTATGTTGTGGGCGATTTCAAGCCGCACCGGACGGTATATACCGCCGCCCTCGTACCACCAGCCCTCGCGCTCCGACGCGTCGACGCGCACGGCTATCATGTTCTCGCCCGCGTTCAAAAAGTCGGTGATGTCATAGTAAAATCCGCCGTAGCCGCTCGCGTGCGTTCCGACGTAGTACTCGTTCACGTAAAGAACGCTGCCGCGGTAAACGCCGTCAAAGTGAATGTATACGCGGTTTTCGTCAAGGTCGTCGGATATTGTGATTTTCTTTCTGTACCACGCGGCGCCGCCCTCCAGACAGCCGCCCGCGAACAGACGGCTGCCGATGCTCTCCATTTCGGGAATGTCGCGCATATCGGAGTTTTGGGAGGTTTTGAAGCAATAGTCCTTTTCGGGGAGAAAATCGTGCGGCAAATCGACGCTCCGCCATGCGGAATCGTCAAAGTTAAACGCCGCCGCGCCCTTAAAGTGCGCCCGCGCCTTCGCGCCGCCCCAGCCGTCGGTCGGCTTTTTCGGAGCAAGATCGCCCTCGAAAAATTTCCAGTCCGTGTTTATATCAATTTTTTTACGCATATTTTCGTCCTCCGTCCGCGCTGTGTTCACCGTTATTATAATTCTTTTCTCCGTAAATGTAAACATAAAAATGTGGCTTTTCCGTTGCAAAATATGTAAAAATTTGTTATAATATGTTTAATAAGCTGTTTTACATTTTTATTTAAGGGGGGAGCGCGGAAACGACGCGCGTGTTCACGGGTACATATCTCGAAAGCGTCAAGGATGTCGCTCTGCGCAGCAGCTATTACCGCGTCGTGTGCAGTATATGGTTCCGCTGGCAGGGTGACGACGACCTCGATATGGTGAACAACTTCCATATCTACAACGGCACGACGAACAACGATTTCTGGACGGTGCGTTTCCCGCTCGAATCGCATCAGATGCGTTTCTACATAGAGCCGAATATGCCGGCAAGCAGAGTTGTTCTCGAAAAGGACGGCGACAACAGCTCGTACAATCCTAATATAGGTATACCCGGTTTTTACATTGTGCGCCACGACACGGCTGAATTTACGCAGGTATACGACACGTCGTACGGCAAAAACAGCGACGACGAGATAACGTCGGAATTTATGACGCAGCTTGAAATCAACAGGAGCGGTCTGGGACTTTACGCGAAATGCTTTATAGCGCTGTTCGGACGCGTAATGAGCTTTACGCTGATGTTTATAGTTATACTCGGTCATATACTCATGCCGCTGTCGGCGTATATGGCGACGGTATAATTTCGGGAAGGAGAATTGGGGTCATGAAAGATTATGCTATCGGTCTTGTCTCGGTAAAATGGAGCTTCGGCAGAATAGTTTTGCTTGTTATTCTCGCCGTACTCAGCCTGCTTATACAGAAATACATATCCGCAAATCCGTACCTTCCGCTGTGGCTCGACGGCTTCGGACCGTTTTTCGCGGCTGCGGTGGACGGGCCCGTGTTCGGAGCGGCTGTGTCGGTGCTGTGGCTTATATTGAGCATCGCCGTGAACGGCTTTTCTGTGCACTCGTTTTTGCTGATACTTATGTTCGCGATAATGGCTGCGATATTCGGAGCGATGTTCCGTCTCGGATTTTTCGGTAACAAGAAAACCGTTCCGTTCGCGTTCGCGGTGCTGATTTTGGTCGATACTTTAACGGCGGTCGCGACAAGTATGGCGCTTTACGGGGAATCGACGTTCACAAATATTATAACCACGTTCATTCACGGTCTTATGACCTCGCTCGGCGTACACGGACTTATAGCCGGAACGGTGTCGTATATGGCTGCAAGCATTGTGGATAAGGCAATCATCATCGCGGTTATATTCCTGATATTTAAGGTCATGCCGCAAAAGGTCGCCGATTTCTTTCTTATAAGCAAGAAAATCCCCGTCGCCGTGTTCGCAAAGTCGAAGGAGGACGCGGAATTTCAGGAGGAAGCGGACAAGCTTAAACAGAGCGCTCAGGAAAAAATAGAACAGAAGAAAAGCGCGGAGGCGGTAAAATGAGAGAACAGATAAGTAATGTCATTTACGGTCAGAAAACAAAGGGACGCTCGACCGTGTACTACGACTGGTTCATAATGCTTGTGGCAATCGCGAGCGTTGTGCCGATGATGTTCCGCGGCGCGCTTTCGATGTGGATGCAAACGCTTGAATCAATCACGGTCTACATACTGTTTTTTGACTATATTTTAAGGTGGATGACGCACGATTTCAGAATGAAAAATCACTCCGTATGGGCGTTTTTCATCTACCCGTTTACGCCTCTTGCGATTATGGATATAGTCGGTATACTTCCGACGTTGGGGCTCTTGCCGCCGAGCTTTATGATTTTGAGGGTGCTGCGTCTTGTAAAGCTCGCACAGTACTCGCAAAGCGGCAGACGCGTCATGAACGTGTTCCGCAGTCAGGCAAAAACGCTCTGCTCGGTGCTTGTAATCGCGATAGCGTACATATTTATATCGGCGCTTGTGATGTTCGTGCATGAGCCGGCGGACAATTTTCCGACGTTTTTTGACGCTCTCTACTGGGCGACGACGGCGCTCACGACCGTGGGCTACGGCGATATTTACCCCGCGACGCAGATAGGGCGGTTCATCAGTATGGTTTCCTCGCTTCTCGGAATAGCCGTGATCGCGATGCCGGCAGGTATCGTTACGGCGGGCTTTATGGAGGAGCTTAACAAAGACTTAGCCGAAAGGGAGAAGGAAAAGGAAAACAAAGAGAACGGGGAAAAGGAGGATGCTTCCGATGAAAAATAAGACGCTGCAAAAGTACCTCGTTATTATGCTCGCGGGAATAATCCTCAATCTCGGTCTTTACTGGCTCGCACATATTTTGCATATCCCCGCGTGGCTCGACACCGTAGGAACGGTGTACGCAGCCGTAACGCTCGAGCCGGCGGCGGGACTTATTATAGCCTACCTCACAAACCTTTTTGAGTCGAACGCCGTTTACGCGAGCAACGCCATAGTTTATTACGCGGTAGCGGCTCTCGTCTCGCTTCTGTTCGGACTTATGCTCCGCAAAAACGGAAAAGTCTCATGGAAAAAACTGCCGCTTGCAGCCGTAATTTACGTGGTCGCGGCATCGTTCTTGTCGGCGGCTATCACGATGTGGCGCACGGGCGCGCCGAACAGTGGCTGGGAGCTTGTATTTTTCAGCGCGGCAAGGTCGCGCGGTGTTTCCGTGTTCTTCTCCGCCGCATTCGGAGCGGGAGTGCTGAAAATTATAGATACAGCCGTGCTGTGCGTGCTGCTGCCGATTTTGTATAAGGTAACGCCGAAAAGGTTCAAAAACGAGTATTACAAGGAAAAGCTAACGTGGAAATCTCCGTTTAGGGAGAGCGCGAATTAAAAGAAAAAGCTTGAAGCCGCATGGCTTCAAGCCTTTTTTTACATGTCCAGAAAGTTTCTTATTATTTTCTTGCCGTCGGGTGTGAGGACGGATTCGGGGTGGAACTGTATTCCGTAAACCGGACGCTCCGTGTGCTTTACGCCCATAATGCAGCCGTCGTCGCTGCGCGCCGTTATGTTTAGGCAATCGGGGAGCGTGTCCTCGTGAATCACGAGCGAGTGGTACCTGCCCACCTCCGTGCGCGCGGAAAGTCCCTCGAATATCGGACAGTCCATGTCAATCGTCACAATGTCGCTCTTGCCGTGCATTATGCGCGGCGCGTGCGTTATTTTGCAGCCGAACGCCTCGCCTATCGCCTGGTGTCCGAGGCATACGCCGAGAATGGGTATATCACCGGCGTTTTTGATAAGCTCGATACATATTCCCGCGTCTGCGGGGTAACCGGGACCCGGCGACAGTATGATGTGGCTCGGGTTTTTGTCTAATACTTCGCCGACCGTTATTTTGTCGTTGCGGTACACCTCTATGTCGGGATTTATCTCGCCGATGTACTGGCAGAGATTGTACGTGAACGAGTCGTAATTGTCTATCACTATTATCATACTATATCCCCCGCTTCCTCTATGGCTCTGAGTACCGCCGACGCTTTGTTCACCGATTCGCGGTACTCGTACTCCGGTTCGGAGTCGTACACTATTCCGCCGCCCGCCTGAACATGCGCCCTGCCGTCCTTGAAAACGCCGGTGCGAATCGTGATACAGCTGTCGAAATTGCCGTTAAAGCTGATGTAGCCTATCGCGCCGCCGTATATGCAGCGTTTCGTGTTTTCAAGCTCGTCTATTATTTCCATGGCGCGTATCTTCGGCGCGCCCGAGAGCGTACCGGCAGGCAGCGTCGCAGCGAGCGCGTCAAAGCACGTTTTGTCCTTGCGGAGCTTGCCCTCAACGTCGGATATAATGTGCATTACGTGCGAGAACCGCTCAACGTACTTAAACCGCGTCACCTTCACCGAGCCGTACTCGCTGACGCGTCCGATATCGTTGCGTCCGAGGTCGACGAGCATAGTGTGCTCGGCTATTTCTTTTTCGTCCTTTAACAGTCCTTTTTCAAGCTCCACGTCCTCCTCGACCGTCTTGCCGCGCGGACGCGTTCCGGCTATGGGGCCCGTGTGCACAATTCCGTCCTCAACTCTCACGAGCATTTCCGGCGACGCACCGACTATCTGGTAGTCCCCGAAATCGAGGTAGTACATGTACGGCGACGGGTTTATGAGCCGCAGCGCGCGGTAGACGTTGAACGGGCTTACATTCGTTTCGACAGTGAACCGCTGCGACGGCACGACCTGGAATATGTCGCCGTTTTTAATATATTCCTTCGCCTTTTCGACGTTTTTGCAAAACTGCTCCTTCGTCATATTCGACACCGGCTTTGAGGTCGAAATCTGTACGCGCTGCTCCTTTTCCGCAAGCGGCGACAAATCCTCCATTTCACGGCGTATTTCGAGCAGTCTGCCGGCTGCTTTTTTGTACTGCGTCTCTATGTCGCCGTCGGCGTGGATATTTACGATTATGACTATCTTCTGCCTGATGTGGTCGAACGCTATTATCTCGTCCGTCAGCATAAACTGCATATCGGGAACGCCGAGCTCGTCGGGGTTGCTGTTTGGAAGCTCCTCGTACTGACGTATTATGTCGTACGCGAAAAAGCCGACCGCGCCGCCGTTAAACGACGGTATATCGTCAAGCTTCGGCGCTTTGTACGCCGATACAATTTTCTCAAGCTCCTCCATAGGCTTACCCGTATACGTCCGCGTATTGCCCGCGCAGTCGGTGACGGTTATCTCGCTCTCAAGGCTCTTAAACGTCAGGAACGGCTTCCTGCCTATAAACGAATACCGCGCCGTAACGTGGTTCTGACCGATACTTTCAAGCAAAAAGCAGTCCTTTTCGGTACGCATACGCTTAAAAACGCTTATCGGCGTGTCCATGTCGGCGTAGCACTCCGTCGTGAGCGGTATTATGCTGTAATCCTTCGAGAGCGCTTTTACCTCGTCCTGTGTCAGATTGAACATTCTCTATCCTACCCTTTCCGTATGTTATATGAAAAACGCCTTTTTCGCATCAGAAAAAGACGTATAATTCTATTCATTTTACTCGTCTCATCTAATCTCGTCTGCCGATATTGTATCAGCAAATTTGCCGTTTGTCAATATGTTTATTCTATCGTGAGCGTAAACGCGCCCTCTCCCTGTACTTCAAACGTGAAGTCGATGACCGTTACGTCCGTTTCTGCGCCGCCGTGTTCCGCGTGTTTTGCGTGGGATATTTTTATGTCGTACGCGCCGCTTGCTTTGAGCGTCGCGCCGCCAACGGCTATGCCGTCAGCCGTTTCGCGCGCGGCAAGGCGCGATATGAAGCGTTCCGTTATTTTGACAAGCTCGTCCGTCGTGAATTTGTCGGTAAGGCGAATGTCGTTTTCGGTGAGCGTGAGCGTGCGGACGCACTTTTTAAGCGCGCTTATTCCGTAAGCGCCGCTTATGTCGGCGCTTACCGTTGTGCCGTTTACTTTAAAATCCTTCGCCGCGTACTCAGCGCCCGCAAGCTGCGGCGCGCCGTTTATTACAGGTACGCTGTGACCGAAGGACGAGCAGCAGAAAACGCTGTACCTGTCGTCGGAAAAATACTCGCGCGTGTACTCGCCAGCGCCGAGATCGCAGAGAATGACATCGCCGTTTTTCACAACGGTGAAGCTGCCTATGTCGTTGTGGTTGTGCGGCTCACCGTTCGTGCCGCCCTTAAAGGCAAGCGACAGCGTATCGCCGCGCATTACCGCCCACTGCGCGCCGCTCATCACCGATACCGCTTCCGTTTCGCCGCACTCGTCGGCGCTGTACCACGCCATGTCGCGTACCGCTCTGCACCACCTGCCGCACTCGTCGCCCGAAAACGGCGCGAGGTACTCGCTCGGTACGGGCGGCACGCCGAAGCGTTCAGTAAGGCGTGAGGAAAGTCCCGAATATATTCTTCCGCGCTCAAAGTCGTCGGAAAAGCTGACGGTTATTCCGTCTTTAACAGCGCACTTACCGGCGAAGGCAGCCATTTTTGTGAGTTTTTCCGTGTTCACGGGAAAATCCTCTCCCATGCGTTCACGGTAAAGCTCCAAAAACGCGGTGAGGTACGTCATGCCGTAGCCCCAGTAGTACAGCCCCTCGAGGCACGCGCCGTCGTCGGAAAAGCTTTCGGCGTAGCTTTCAAAAACGCTCTCAAGTCCGCTGACGGCGTCGCGCGCCTCGTCCGCGTCCTCGATAAGGTAAAGCGCGGTCATACCGACACAGCCGCCGCACACGGCACACCAGTTCGAGCGCACATTTTCCCAGTTGTACGGCTTGCGGCGCGTAAGATACGGCGTGAGTACGCGCCGTTTGACCTCGGATATTGCGTTTTCCGCAATGTCGGCTTTGAGTTTGCCGCGCGTGAGCGACACTATTTCAGTGAGCGACTGCGCCGTTTCAGCCGCGAAAAGGTCTACCGCGTTTTCGTCCTCGCTCGCGTGAGCGGGGAGTGTCCACGTTTTTTCCGCGCACACCGCCGTTATTATTTTTTCCAGTTTTCCAACCGCTTCACCGCGTCCGAGCAGCGTCATAAGCGCGAAGTCGCGAAGCATCGTGCGGCGCGCAAAATATTTGCGCTCATACCCCACGCGTCTGCCCGTCTGCGCGTACTCGTCGAAATCCTCACGCGTAAGCTCCGGCACGGGCGCGTCTTTAATATGCTCGTATTCCGTGTAAAGCTCGCGAAGATAGTTCTCCGTGTACGCGTTTTTTATATTCAAAAACCGTTTTACGCTAATTCCGCTTTTGTATATATACATTATTTTGCTCCCGTTTTCACTCACGAGGAATGATTTTCAAGCCATTTTACAGCCGCGCACGCGTACGCCGCGGCGCCTCGGTACAGCACGGAGTCGTCGAAGCGTACCTTCGGGTGGTGCTGACCGTAAATATAGCCGTCGTTCGAGCTTCCGGCAACGAGGAACATGCTCGCCGTCGGGACTTCGTGACTCACAAACGCGAAGTCCTCGCTGCCGCCGCCCGGCTTGCCGCCCGATATTACGGAAAGGTCGATCGCGCCATCGCCGAAAAGCTCCTTCATATACCGCAGCATGTCAGCCGCGAGGTCGTCGTCTATCATCATGCACGGGCAGTAATCGTAAAACTCGACCTCGGTTTCGCACCGCAAAGCCGTGCCCACGCCTTTAACGATTTCCTCCATGCGCTTTTTTATGAGAGCGCCGACCTTGTTGTCGGGATCGGTCGTGCGTATCGTTCCCCACATTTCAGCCTTGTCGGGTATGACGTTTGAAGCCTGTCCCGCCTCAAATCGACCGGTCGTGAACACGCCGTAGTCGTGGCCGTCTATCTCACGGCTGTTTATTTCCGCAAGCGCAAGGTGAATATGCGCGGCTGCCGTTATCGGGTCTATCGTCTCGTGCGGCACGGAGCCGTGACCGCCCTTGCCGCGCACCGTGATGTGGTACTGCTCGCATGACGCGGTTGAAATTCCGCCGTTTGATACCGCGATCATGCCCGTCGGGAGCGGCACACCCGCCATTACGTGGATCATCACAGCCGCGTCAACGCGCGGATTTTCAAGCACACCCGATTTAATCATGTCGGGCGAGCCCTGGAAAATTTCCTCGGCGGGCTGAAATTCAAGCTTGACCGTTCCGTTTAATTCGTTCTCATGCGCCTTTAATATTTTCGCCGCGCCGAGCAGCATAGCAGTGTGCATATCGTGTCCGCAGCCGTGCATTTTGCCGTCGGTTTCGCTGCGGAAATCAACGTCGGCTTCCTCGAAAATCGGCAGCGCGTCCATGTCGGCGCGGAGCAGAATCGTTTTTCCCTCTCTATTTCCGCCGCAAAGCGCGACAAGTCCCGCCTTGCCCGTTTCAATAGGCTCATAGCCGTATTCCGTAAGCTTTTCCTTTACAAACGCTTTCGTAAATGTCAGGTCAAAGCCCGTTTCTGGGCGGCGGTGCAGCGTGCGGCGTATTTCGCGCATTTCGGCTTGAAACGCCGACGCGCCGCTTAATATCTCTTTAATATCCATTTTTATCCTCCCGTTTCCGTATGTCGGTTCACTGCGGCAAATTATTTGTTAAACCGCATTTTATCATAAAACGGGCAAAAACACAATACAAAGTTCATGCGCAAAATAGATATTGAAAAAAATGTCGAAATGTGGTATAATATTTATATATTCGTATTAAGGAGCTGTTAAAATGAAAAGGATAACCGCTTTTGCAGCCGCACTTTCCGTTGCGGCTTCGGTTTTGACCGCGGCGCCCGCAATGGCGGAGGGCGAAGATCTTACCGTCAGACTGAACGGCAGCGCCGTGACGATGCAGGTGCCGCCTGTGATAGAGAACGGCAGGACGCTTGTTTCGCTTCGCTCGATAAGCGATGTGCTCGGCTGCGACATATCATGGGATCCCGACACGCGCGGCATAACCGTTACCGACGGCTCTGAGCTTACGTTCGCGTGGATAGGCAAGGAGAACGCGTTTGTGACGGACGCCGTTAAAATATGCGGCTACGCGCCCATGGAGGTGCCGCCCGTTATTGTGAACGATTACACAATGGTGCCGCTCAGGGCATTGTCGGAGCTTTTCGGCGCGGAGGTCGGCTGGGACGACGCGTCGAGAACGGTCGATATTACGTACACGCCCCCTACCGCGGACCTCACGGGCATAGCGGAGAAGTTTAAGACGTATGAGCAGATTTTATTTAAAAAATACGACGCGTATCTCGGTTACGTGCTTAAAAACGGCAACGTCGTGAACGCGGAAATTCAGCTTGAAAACGGCGGCGTTATAGAGTTGGAGCTGTACCCCGATATTGCGCCGGTGTCGGTCGCGAATTTCGTTAAGCTCGCGGATAGCCATTTCTACGACGGGCTTATATTCCACCGCGTAATCAAGGATTTCATGATTCAGGGCGGCGGATTTGGCACGGATTACAGCCACAAGGACGCGGCGGCAATTACGGGTGAGTTCCTCGCGAACGGCTACCTCAACCTCATACATCACGCGAGGGGCGTTATCTCTATGGCGAGAGCGCAGGACTATGACAGCGGTTCGAGCCAGTTCTTCATAATGCACGCCGACAACGACGCGCTCGACGGTCAGTACGCGGCGTTCGGACGCGTGACGAGCGGTATGGAGTACGTGGACGCGATCGCCGAAACGCCGACGGAGCATAATGGCACCATGGACGCCGACGATGTGCCGGTGCAGCAGCAGGTTATTAAAACGATTGTGGTGAGGTAGACACACAGGCGACCGCAAGGGTCGCCCCTACTTACGGGACGTCGAGGCGCCGTCCCCTACATCCGTAATTTTGAAATTGCGCGCCGTAGGGGCTGGCGCCATCGACAGCCCGCATTTGCGATAATTTAATGGAGTTGCCGTAGGGGCGACCCTTGCGGTCGCCCGCATGTTGCGCAGCAACAAACGCCGCAGCAAAGGGATGCTAACGCTGCTTCGCAGCTACACCTCATCCGTCATTTGCTTCGCAAATGCCACCTTCCCCTCAAGGTGAAGGCTTAAAGTAGGGGCGAACCGTGTTCGACCGCACAAATCCCTCCACCGCCTTCGGCGGTCCCCCTCCCTTTGACAAGGGAGGCTTTACGGGTCGGGGTGTTCTTTTTTTGCGTTTAATCAGTAATTTCTCTTTACTTTTCGGTAAAAATTTTATATAATATAAATATCTGTAATATTAAGGAGAATTTGTATGTTTAATATATTCACCCGACTGTTCGGAAGCTGGCAGAATATTTTGATAGGTATACCCGGCACGCTTATAGCGCTCGCCGGTCACGAGTTCGCGCACGGTCTTGTGTCGGACAAGCTCGGCGATCCCACGCCGCGCAGTCAGGGCAGGCTCACGCTGAACCCGTTCGCGCATCTCGACCTTGTGGGAACGATACTTATGATACTCACCGGCTTCGGCTGGGCAAAGCCCGTGGAGGTAAATCCGCGCTACTATAAAAACCCGAAGGCCGGCATGGCTGTCACGGCTGCGGCAGGTCCGCTCGCGAACCTCATAATGGCGTTTATAGCAATGCTTTTGTACGCGGCGTTCCTCGTCATGAATATAAAACTTAACCTCGGCTGGTACGGCGCGGTCAACACCGTCGGAAGCATACTTTCGTTCTTCGCGTTTCGTAACCTCTGCTTCATGGTATTTAACTTCATTCCCATTCCGCCGCTCGACGGCGCGAAGGTTCTCGGCATAATCGTGCCGAACAGGATATACTATACGATCATGCAGTACGAGAGGTACTCGATGATACTGATCATGCTGCTGTCAATATCGGGCGCTTTGAGCGCGGTGATAGGCACGGGCGTGAATTTCTTTATGGACGGTATCACAAATTTGCTTAACGGCTTGATAAGGATAATTGTTTAATGGAACAGGTAACATATAAACTCGAAAATTTTGAGGGCCCGCTCGACCTGCTGCTGACGCTGATACAGAAAAACAAGGTCAGCATCTATGATATACCGATAGCGGAGATAACGGAGCAGTACCTCGAGGCGATTGACGGAATAGAGGAGCTTAACCTCGATAACGCGAGCGAATTTCTCGTTATGGCGTCGCAGCTTCTGTATATAAAGTCAAAGATGCTGCTGCCGAAGGCTGACGAGGAGGACGCAGAGGATCCCAGAGAGGAGCTTGCGCGCAGGCTTATCGAATATCAGCAGTACAAGGAGGCGTCACAGGAGCTTCGCAAAAGCGAGTTCTCGACGCGGCACATGGTGTTCCGTGAGGCGGAGAATATTGACTTTCCCGTGCCGGAGTACGACGTAAGCCACAGCACGGACGAGCTTTTGAGCGCGTTTGAGAGCATTTTCCGCCGCCACATGAGAAGGCAGAAGCCGGAAAAGCGCGCGTTCTCGCAGATAGTCGGACGCGAAAAGGTATCGGTGGACGATATGGTCGAGAAAATCTGCAAGCGGCTGCGCCGCTCGGGTAAAATAAAGTTTGAAACGTTGTTTGGCGAGAACGACTCGAAACCCGAGATGATTGCGACATTCCTCGCAGTGCTTGAAATGGTGAAGCTCGGCAGACTGTCAGCCGATTATGACAGCGAAAAGAAGGATTTTATACTCACGTCAAGGCGCGGCGGCGCGCGGGGAGGCAATGAATGAAGGAAAATATAAAATACGCCATCGAGGGTATACTGTTCGCGGCGGGCGAACCCGTCAAAGCCGCGAAGCTGGCGGCGGTGCTCGACTGCGGCGTTAAGGACGTTGAAAACGCCGTCGGCGAGCTGAAAGAGGAATACGAGCGCGACAAGCGCGGCTTTAACATAATAGACATTTCGGAGGGGTACCAGATTTGTTCGCGCCCCGAATATTATACGTATATACAGGAAATATTAGGAGAGCAGAGGCTTCAGCCGCTGTCGAACGCGGCTATGGAGGCGCTCGCGATCATCGCATACAAGCAGCCGGTAACGCGCGGTCAGATCGAGGAAATACGCGGCGTAAACAGTGACGGCTGCGTAAACAGGCTGTACGAGCGCGGTCTTATCGAGGAAAAGGGCAGGCTCGACGCGCCCGGCAGACCGATACTGTACGTGACGACGGACACGTTTCTGCGCTGTTTTGGGCTTAAGGATCCGCGCGATTTGCCGCCGCTCGATTTGAGCCGGCTCGACACCGAGAGCGCACAGGGCGTGCAGTTGGAAATTGAGGGAGAGAGTGCGGGGACGGACGCGTAAGCGATACGGGCAAATAATAGGAGCGACCTTGTGAGGCTCCCCTTGAGGGGAGCTGTCGCCGTAGGCGACTGAGAGGTGGTTCCTCAAATACGTATTGCCACCTCTCCGTCATCGCTCCGCGATGCCACCTCTCCTCAAGGAGAGGCTAACGGGCTGTCGAGGGCGCCAGCCCCTACGGCACAATTTCTGAATTACGGTTGTAGGGGACGGCGCCCCGACGTCCCGTGTACAGACCATATCATCCACAAAGGAAGTGAGCCAATGACGGCAGTGTATATCGTACTCATTATAGCAGCCGTTATCGCGCTGATAATATTTATCCCTATCGACGCGGCTTTTTCGGTGTCGTACGCGGAGAAAAACGCGGACGTGCGCCTTACGGTAAAATACTTCCCGATAAAGCTCAGCATACTGCCCGCGAAGGTCAAAAAGGACGCGGAAAAAGCGGCTGACGACGCGGAAAAGGAAAAGAAGGATATTGAAAAATCAAAACGTCCGCTGTCACAGACGGTAGAGCTTGCGCGCGAGGTCATAGACGTGACGTGGGACGATATAAAAAAACTCATACGCGACCTGTTCGCGCGGACGCTCGCGGTAAAGAAATTTTATGTGAGCGCGAAGATAGGCACGGGCGACGCGATGTACACCGGTATCGCTTACGGCGCGGCGAACGCGTTTATATACGGTCTGCTCGGCTTTATCGACAATCACACGCGCCTTGACGACTGGAGAGTAGATATAGACGCGGATTACAACGGCTTCGTTATCGAGGGCGGCGCGGATATAACGGTGCGGACGCGCATTTCGAGCGTGTTGGTTATAGGCTTTAAGGCGGCAATTATACTGCTTAAAATACTGAAAATTAACAGGAGGTTAAAGAACAATGGATGAAAACAAGGTGAGCGATTTATTCACGCTGGCGTCGGAAAAATTCAAGGGGCTTATCGACGCTAATTCCGTGGTCGGCGAACCGATGAAGGTCAGTGACGGAACGGTTATTATCCCAATCTCAAAGGTGTCCTTCGGCTTCGGCGGCGGCGGCAACGAGTTTGAAAAGAAGAATTCGGCGGGCACGCGCTTCGGCGGCGGTGCGGGCGGCGGCGCGTCGGTTCAGGCAGAGGCGTTCCTCATTATAAACAACGACAACGTGCGCCTTATGCCCATGGGCGGCACATCATCACCGATCGACAGGGTTATCGACATGGTGCCGGGCATAATTGACAAGGCTAACGGCTTTATAAGCTCCATGAGTGACAAGAAAGCCGCGAAAAAGGCTCAAAAGCAAGCGGACGCGTCAACCGTGACCGACACAACAGCACCCGAGGAGATTTTATGATAACAACACGAGATAAAATATTATCGGCTGTCACAAAGCCGACGCGTTACACGGGCGGTGAGCTTAATTCCGTTATAAAGGACGGCTCCGCCTCGTTTGTGCGCTTCGGCTTTTGCTTTGCCGACATATACGAGATTGCCATGTCGCACCTCGGTCTTAAAATTCTCTACCACACGCTCAACGAGCGTCCCGACACATACTGCGAGCGCGTGTTCGCGCCGTGGACAGACATGGAGGACGAGATGAAAAAGCACGGTATGCGTCTTTTCGCGCTCGAGTCGGGCGACGAGGTGACGCATTTTGATATGCTCGGCTTTACACTGCAGTACGAGCTTTGCTACTCCACAATCGTGAATATGCTGAACCTCGCCGAGATACCCGTTTTAGCGAAGGGCAGGGACGAGACGTACCCGATAATATGCGGCGGCGGTCCCTGCGCGTACAACGCCGAGCCGGTGGCGGATATTTTCGACTTCTTTATGATGGGCGAGGGTGAGGATATTATCCACGAGGTCGTGGACGAGTATGTGAAGTGGAAAAAAAGCGGCAAGAAGAATAAGCGTGACTACCTTGAGGCTATCGCGGAGATAGAGGGTATCTACGTGCCGTCGTTTTACGATGTGGAGTACAACGACGACAACACGGTTAAAAGCGTCACGCCGAACAACCCCCACGCAAAGGCAAGGGTGAGAAAGCGCATAATGAATGACTTTTCCTCCGCGTACACGCCCGAAACCATAATAGTGCCGTTCGGCGAGGTCGTGCATGACCGCGTTATGCTCGAAATAATGCGCGGCTGTCTGCGCGGCTGCCGTTTCTGTCAGGCGGGGTACATATACCGTCCGCTTCGCGAACGTAAGCCTGAGCGTCTGCTCGGTATCGCGGAAAATCTGCTCACGTGCAGCGGGTACGATGAGATTTCGCTGTCCTCGCTCTCGACGAGCGACTACGGCTCGCTCAAGGAGCTTACGGACGGGCTTTTGAAGATAACCGAGGAAAAGAAGATAGGCTTGTCTCTCCCCTCTATGCGTATCGACAACTTCTCCATGGAGCTTATGGAGAAGGTGCAGAAGGTCAGAAAGACGGGTATAACATTCGCGCCCGAGGCGGGTACGCAGCGGCTGCGCGATGTGATAAACAAGAATATAACCGAGGACGATGTATTAAAATCCGCCGACATGCTGTTCCGCGGCGGGTGGACGACGGTTAAGCTGTATTTTATGATAGGTCTGCCGTCGGAAACAATGGATGACGTGCGCGGTATAGCGGAGCTTGCGCAGAAGGTGCTGGACGTTTACTTTGCCGTGCCGAAGGAGGAACGCGCGAAAAACATTAACATAACCGTCAGTACGTCGAGCTTTGTCCCGAAGCCCTTTACGGCGTTCCAATGGGCGGCGCAGGACACGCGCGGCATGCTCATAGAAAAGCAGGACGAATTAAAAAAATCCATAAAATCCAAACGCATACGCTACAACTGGCACGACAACAAGACAAGCTACCTTGAAGGCGTGTTCGCGCGCGGCGACAGGCGACTCTGCCCCGTTATAATAAAGGCGGCGGAGAACGGCTGCAAGTTTGACGCGTGGGGCGAGCATTTCAAGTTCGACACGTGGATTGAAACGTTTAAGGAAATGGGCGTTGACCCCGATTTTTACACAACGCGCGAACGCGGCTACGACGAGGTCCTGCCGTGGGATCATATTGACGTGGGAGTTACAAAAAATTTCCTTATTCGTGAAAACGAGAAAGCCAAACGAGCCGAAACGACGGCTAACTGCCGTCAGAAATGCGCCGGCTGCGGCGCGGCGTCGTTTGGCGCGGGGGTGTGCCATGAGTGATTATATCTTAAAATATTCGCGCGACGAGCGCGTCAAATACATCTCCCACCTCGATTTTATGCGCCTGTTCCACAGGACGATACGGCGCACGGGGCTTAATTTCGTGTTCAGTCAGGGGTTTAACCCACACCCCATAATGACCGTCGCGCAGCCTCTGTCGGTCGGCGTGACGTCCGACTGCGAATATATGCGCGTGTCGTTCGACGGCGACCTTGACGCGGACGAGATAATGAGTACGGTAAACGCCGCGTTCCCGCCCGGGTACAAGATACTCGCGGCTAAAAAGGTACAGGGTAAAGAGATAGACCTCACAAAGCTTGACCGCGCGGTGTACGCTGTCGAGCTTGAATACGAGGGCGGCGCGGACGTTGACGCGCTGATGGCGCAAAACGAGCTGATCGTGCCGAAAAAGACGAAAAGCGGCGTAAAGGACTCCGACATACGCCCGTACATCTATTCCCTTGAAAAAACAGCGGACGACGGCAAAACGCTCACGCTTACAATGTGCGTCGCGGTCGGAAGCGCGTACAATTTAAAGCCGCAAAGCGTAATTGACGCTATGGAAAAGTACCTTCCCGATTTCCGCGCGGGATTTATGAACGTGCACCGCGCGAGCATGACGTGCGGCGGCAGCGAGCCACTGTAAAAAGTCGGCATACTTCATAATTTTTCGGATAATTTTGCCGTGATTACTATTGAAATCCAATAAAATATGTGATATAATGCTAATTAGGAATAACAATAATTAAAGGAGAGTGATTAACATGGTAAACGGCATAGAGCATGTAGCCATTGTCGCCAAGGACACGGCTGTGCTGAAAGACTGGTACATGGAAATGTACGGCGGCAGGGTTGTGTACGACAACGGCAAGGGTACGTACTTCCTGCAGTTCCCCGACGGCAGCATGATTGAGTTCGTGGTGGCGCAGACAGGCAGGTCGGGCGAATCGGAGAAGTCACCCGGTATAAGACATCTCGCGTTTTCCGTTTCACCGAAAAACTTCGACGAAATCGTCGCAAAGCTCAAAGCGGACAGCCGCGTCGAGGAGGTACACGACGTAAGCGAGAACGCGAAGGGACTTAAAACGTACTGGTACAAGGATATTGAGGGCAATTTCAGCCATTTAATATACCGCCCCGACCCGCTTATATAAGTTAATATTTTATATTAAAATAAACACAAATTAAGGAGGAAAAACAAAGATGAGTGATTACTTAAACTTTAGCCTTGAAGGAAAGGTTGCGCTCGTAACCGGCGCAAGCTACGGCATCGGCTACGCTATCGCATCGGCTTACGCGAAGTCGGGCGCGAAAATCGTTTTCTGCGACATCAAGCAGGAGTTCGTTGACAAGGGACTTGCGTCCTACACGGCGGACGGTATCGACGCGAAGGGTTACGTTTGCGACGTTACCAACGAGGAAATGGTGCAGGACATGGTTAAGAAGGTCGAAGCCGAGGTCGGCGTTATCGACATTCTTGTCAACAACGCGGGTATCATTAAGAGAATACCGATGTGCGACATGACGCCGGAGGAATTCAGGCAGGTTATCGACGTTGACCTGAACGCTCCGTTCATCGTATCGAAGGCGGTTATCCCGTCGATGATCAAGAAGGGACACGGCAAAATCATAAACATCTGCTCGATGATGTCAGAGCTCGGACGCGAGACTGTTTCGGCATACGCTGCCGCAAAGGGCGGTCTTAAAATGCTTACGAGAAACATCTGCGCGGAGTACGGCGCGTACAATATCCAGTGCAACGGCATAGGCCCCGGTTACATCGCGACACCGCAGACCGCGCCTCTGCGCGAGAAGCAGCCGGACGGTTCGAGACACCCGTTCGACCAGTTCATCTGCGGACGCACACCCGCCGGCAGATGGCTGCAGGCGGAGGAGCTTACGGGCCCCGCGGTATTCCTCGCGTCGGACGCGTCGAACGCCGTAAACGGTCACGTGCTTTACGTAGACGGCGGTATCCTTGCCTACATCGGCAAGCAGCCGTAATTTAAAACCGATATACAAAACCGCCGCGGACTGCGGCGGTTTTTTTAATGGTTAGCGCACGGGTTTTAGGTAAAGAAAAAGCAGGGCTTTCGCCCTGCTTTTTGAATTTGTTTGAATTAGTCGGCTAAATCAGCCGTGATAATATCAACGAGCGTCGCAACGATACCCTTTGCATCTTCACCGGTGCCATAGCCTTTCAGCATAAGCTCACAAGCCTTTGTGCCGTTGCTGTAGTGGTTATGATCCTTACCGCCATTCTCACCGGCGCAAGCGATAATCTCCTGCGCTCTTGCTTCCTTAGCCGCATCGTCAGCGCCTTCCGCAACGTATGCGTTAAATGCCGCGTCAGCCATATTACCGATGTCTATGAAGCCTACAACATTCGGATCGTACTTATCGCCGCTGGGCGTTGTTCTTTCCTGATAAATCTTTCTTACGGTGTTATCGTATCCGTCTGTGCGCACACCATTGAATGTGTGTGTTGTCGCGTTGTAAACGCTATTATAGCTTCCACCGTCTACCATGTGAGGCGTATACGAGTTCAGAATGATTTTAGCGCCCATAGCTTCACAAGCGTCGATGTAATAATTGAAGCTGCCCTCAAAGTCAGTGCCTGTGCCGTTTGTACCCATACATCCTATGACTACATAATCACCCGGTCTGATCGCTGTAAGAACTCTGTCTCTCAGTTCGCCCTGTACGTAGTAGGTTGAAAGATTACGTCCGCCGCGTCCGTTATTGGTAAATGTCGCAATATCTGTCAAATCCGGATATTGCGCGATATCTCTTGCGAGAACATAAGCCCATGAACCGTTATTCGCTATTGTCGAGTCGCCGACAGTGTAAATATTAGGCTTCACACCTGCCGCCTTATCCTGCTGTTTCTCAATCACGATCGACGAAACTTCGGAAGAAGCATTGAATGCCAAATCCATTACACCATCGATCACAGGAATCTCGTATGTTACGGATGACTTTGTTTCATTCGCGTATGGATGTCCTGCCAAATCAGCGCTTACATACTCTGATGTAATAGCTCCCGCATAGTTGATAGTGACATTATATAGCTTTCCTTCCGGCACGTTTACCTTAAAGGTGAACGCACCCTTTAAGCTGTCAGAATCAGCGTCCTCTTCCGTTCCTTCGCCGGCAGCCGTCGGAGTACCGTTGTCAATACCGTAACCCGTCGTATTTGAATATGCAGTTGTCGCAGTTACAGCCGTGTAGCCCTCGGCAGCCGTTGTACCAAAGTCGAACGCAAGTCCGTGAATGTCAACTCTTACGGCTCGGGATATAGTCTCACCCTCACTGTTCTCACCCGTCGCGCGGATATATACCACGGTCGGCTCTGCGTCTGCGCTTACTGTCAGTTTCGCCGTGTGCGCCTCATTATCCGGAGTAAATGTTACGCCCTTGGGCGGTGTTGTAAGCTCATTGACGTTGTTCTTATCATATAATTTGTATGTTACGTTGTCGCCGCCCGAGATTTGCTGGTTAGTATTATCAACAACGTGAGCCTTATACGTAGCCTCGGCAGTCTCTCCCGCATTCATCGGGATTGAAATGCTTCTTGTCTGATCTGTGAATGACACGCTGTCGCCCGAAGATGATAACGTCACGGTAATTTCCTTTGTCCTTCCGCCAAGAGATACTTTCACTGTAATATCTCCCGGCTGAGCGCCTTCTTCAACTTTAAGAACCGCCTTATGCGAATCAACCGCATCCGGAGTAATCGTAACATGCTCAGGTTCACCATCAATCGACCATGTTGCCGCTCCTATCATATTGTAGCCTTCGGTTGACTTTGCGGTTACCGTCAGATTTGCGGAGGTAATCGCGTCTGCCGGAGTATCTTCTCCGGGGATAGACAATACAGTATTGTCAATAGTCGTTTCAAGCTCGCCGGTAATTTCCGGAGTGTACATCTTTACATTGTTAAAGTCAAACTCGCCTGTTGAGTTGTCAGGCGTTCTGTAGCACAGATAAGTAGGCGCAGTGGAGCCTGCGTTTACAAACGCCTCGGTTTCGGATTCTCCGAGAAGCTCACCCTGCATGTCGTATACCTTAGCATACCACAGCTTTGACGTTACGTCGCACGAAAGAACGATATGATACCATGTGCCTGCGGTCACATTCGCCACCTTTGCCCCGCCGTTCATGGTGAGCGCTTCACCGGTAAAGTTAAGGCTGAATGTTGTCGCGTTATCCGACCATGTTACAGGATTGTCCTGCTTGAACAGGATAGCTGTACCCGGAGTATAGAATCTTACATCCTGCGATATGATGACCTGACCTGTCGGAGCCGCCGCGAGCTTATTAACCGCAAAGCATGAAGAGTTGTTTCCTGTCGCCTTGAGCTTAAGGAACTTCGTTGCTTCTGCGCCGTCGCCTTCTGTAGCAAGAGAAAGACTTCTGCCGTTGTTGCCGCCGTAAGCAGCCCAGTCACCCGTTACAACGTCCACAGCGCTCTTATTATCTCCCGATATCGTCGCCTGATAGCCTACCATATCATCGGCATACCACTTGAAGTCTGAGATGTAACCCGCCTTGGGCAGATATTGACCTTGAGGCTGTGTTGTATTCGCCAAAATAGCAACCGCGGCTTGTTTTGTTATTGTCTTTTCTTCTATATATTCACCGCCGCCGTAAGTAACCGTAACCGTTACTCTTCCGTAATAGTTGGAAGCCTGATTTGCAAGCTTAAAGTTGGCAACCGTCGGATTTGTCGGATCATACTCTATCCTACCGTAGCTACCGCAGTAAGTAGTATATGTTCCATCCGCTCCCGCAACATCCTCTGTCTTTTGGCTCGTACCCGCGGAAGGATCAACCATTGTGGTAAATCCGTCGAATTTCCAGTCAACCTTAACGGGATTTACTCTTGTTTCTTGCTGAGCATAAAGGTCTCCGCCGATTTCACCTACAAGCTGAACAGAGAAATTATTGTCGGCAAAGTTATCGTTAGTTTCACCCATCGCCAGCAAGCCGCCGTTCGGAACGGTAACCTTAATGTCAACCATAGGCTCAACATACTCCGGATCCTTCTCATATACAGCCGTATATTTAATATTAGCCGTAACGGGAGTATCCTTAATCTGCTCCGCCGTCAAGTATGTCTTTGATTCATCATATACGCTGTCGCCGTCCGTCGTCCAGCCCTTGAACAGATAACCTGTTTTCGCGGTGTCCGTAGGAACGCTTACGCCCTTTTCGTCTTTACGTACAGCTTCCGAGCTTTCTTTTCCATCAACATCATAAGTAATTGAGTAATATACTTCTATGTCGTCAAACGACGCCGGCTGACGAACCATAACGTTGTCAACGCTTGTATTTCCCGCGCCGGCTCTGACACCTGCCAAGAACATGTACTGAATCTTCTTGTCGGCGCTCTTACCCATAGGCACGTTGCCGGTATAATATTCTGTGTTTCCATCTAAGGATGTAATATTAAACTGGCAAACCTTACTTGCATAGTTGAGAATAGCCGTTACATGCATCCACGCGTCTCCCGGCACCTTCTTTTCGGCGGTTGCGCCGTTAACCGTTAATGTGCCGCCGTTTGCATAGCTCAATAATACGATGTAATCATCGCCATCATACAGAACGTTGCTGCTATCTGATTTCAAAGCTTTATGACCTGTCGCGTCCGAATCGAGGAAGCCTATCTGAGCAGGTCCGTAACTGGCATTGGTTACGTTCGCTTTAAAATCAAATTCGAGAACCGCAAAATTGTCTTCATTTGCGTTTCCTGCTGCGGCATCCATTTTATAATTTACGTCTCTGGAGCCGCTGTCTTTGGAGTCGGGAACAAAGCACAAATACTTATTTATGCTCTCGTTTTTGGTGTCAGTAAGCACCTCGAGTCTTGCTGCTTTCTTTGTGCCGCTGGTGTTCTCTCCCTTATAACCTACCCAATTCGTGTCAGCCTGAATAGTGTCCGTTGTCGCATTTTCAAAATCGAGCTTGTAATAGATTGTACTCGGATCGATAGTAGGCTTGGGCACTACGTAGCTTTCGGTGATAGGTCTTATAACGTCCTCACCGCCGCTGAGCTTGCTCCATACCATGAGCTTTGTATTTATTTTTGCCTCAACCTCCTGCGTAGCCGTGCCATTGGTAAATGTTAACTGGTACGGCGTTACGGATGTAAGCTTGTTGCCGGTGTATTCCGCGCACAAAAGAACAGCGGACGTCTCATTATTCGCGGCGGTTACGGTTACCATTTTGGTGCCATAATCGTACTGTATGCCGGTATCGGCAAACGCAACGCCGGAAAATGCGGCAAATGAGCTTATTGCCATTGCAAGCACTGACACGCCCGCAATCAGCTTTTTGAATTTTCCTTTCATTTAATTCTCTCCTCTCATTTTGATTTTAATAAATCAGTTGTATAAATTATACTATAAAATCACTGATTTGTATAGTGTTTTTTGTGGGTTTGGTTCAACAAAAAACAGACATCTTTTTTGTGTAAAACGGCGAAAATCATTCGCGCATGAAAAAAAGAACCCCTTGTAAAAGCGAAAATCCACTCAACTCGCCGGCATGACGTTCTCATCACAAAGTCGGATTTCCTTGACAATAGCGCGCATTTATGCTACAATAGGCTCGTATGCACCTGTGGCGGAATTGGCAGACGCGCCAGACTTAGGATCTGGTGTCCCCGACGTGTAGGTTCAAGTCCTATCAGGTGCACCACTCGCATATGCAAAAACAGCGCTCCATAGGGAACGCTGTTTTTTGTGTGTGTGATTAAATTACTTCATCGCTTCCTCAACGGCAACCGCCACCGCAACAGTAGCGCCGACCATCGGGTTATTGCCCATGCCGATAAGTCCCATCATCTCAACGTGAGCCGGTACAGACGACGAACCCGCGAACTGCGCGTCGGAGTGCATTCTGCCCATCGTGTCGGTCATGCCGTATGACGCGGGACCCGCAGCCATGTTGTCGGGGTGAAGCGTTCTGCCTGTGCCGCCGCCGGACGCAACCGAGAAATACTTCTTGCCCTGCTCGATGCATTCCTTCTTGTACGTGCCCGCAACGGGGTGCTGGAAACGCGTCGGGTTTGTGGAGTTACCGGTGATCGAAACGTCAACGCCCTCGAGGTGCATGATTGCTACGCCCTCGCGAACGTCGTCCGCGCCGTAGCAGCGAACCTTCGCTCTCTCACCCTTTGAGTACGCCGTTTCCTTAACGATTGTTACCTCGCCGGTGTAGTAGTCAAACTTCGTCTGAACGTATGTAAAGCCGTTGATTCTCGAAATAATTTGCGCCGCGTCCTTGCCGAGACCGTTCAGGATCACTCTCAAATCCTCTTTACGAGCCTTGTTCGCGCTTCTCGCAAGACCTATCGCGCCCTCCGCCGCCGCGAACGACTCGTGACCCGCTAAGAATGCGAAGCACTTTGTTTCTTCTCTTAACAGCATCGCGCCGAGGTTTCCGTGACCGATACCAACCTTTCTGTCGTCCGCAACAGAACCGGGGATACAGAATGACTGCAAGCCCAGACCGATTTTCTCAGCCGCGTCCGCCGCCTTTGTGCAGCCGTCCTTTATCGCGATAGCCGCGCCTACGGTGTACGCCCAAGCCGCGTTCTCGAAGCAAATCGGCTGGATGCTCTTTGTGATGCCGTAAGCGTCAACGCCCTTTTCGTCGCAAATCTTTTTTGCTTCTTCTATCGAGGAAATACCGTGCTTTGCAAGCTCGGCGTTGATTTGATCTATTCTTCTTTCATAACTCTCAAATAAAGCCATTATATTTTACCTCCCTCTCAATTATTCGTGTCTCGGGTCGATGAGCTTAACAGCGTCGTCAACTCTGCCGTACTGACCGCTCGCCTTTTCGAGCGCCTCGTTCGCGTCCGTACCTTTAGCAATCATTTCCATCATCTTGCCGAGATGAACGAACTTGTAGCCGATTATCTCGTCGTTTTCGTCGATAGCTATCTTTGTTATGTAGCCCTCCGCAAGCTCGAGATAACGCGGACCCTTCTTGCTCGTCGCGTACGTCGTGCCTACCTGCGAGCGAAGTCCCTTACCGAGGTCCTCAAGACCCGCGCCGATGGGAAGTCCGTCCTCGGAGAACGCCGTCTGCGTACGTCCGTATACGATCTGGAGGAATAACTCGCGCATAGCGGTGTTGATCGCGTCGCATACGAGGTCGGTGTTGAGCGCCTCTAAAATCGTCTTGCCGATAAGAATTTCAGCCGCCATTGCAGCCGAGTGTGTCATACCGGAGCAGCCGATCGTCTCAACAAGAGCCTCTTGGATAACGCCCTCCTTGACGTTGAGCGTCAGCTTGCAGCCGCCCTGCTGCGGAGCGCACCAGCCTATGCCGTGCGTAAGACCGGAAATGTCCGTTATTTCCTTAGCCTGTGTCCATTTTCCTTCCTGCGGAATAGGAGCCGGACCGTGATACGCGCCCTTTGCCAAGGGACACATATTCTCTACTTCACTTGAATATTTCATACTATGTACTCCTTTCGTCATTTGCGGAAACCGCTGTTTGGGGTTATTATACCATATATTTGAAAAGACTGCAACATAAAAATATGTAAATTTATCATGCAAATGCAAAAATAACCTCAAAATATTATTTCCCATATCTTGACAAACGGTATAAAACGCAGTATAATAGGATTAAGTCTTAATAGCGATAACGAGAGGGTTTTAACGATGAAGCAGACGCGCGACACAAGGCAGCGGCGGCTGGTGCTTGAAGCGGTGCGGAGCCGCTGTGACCACCCCAGCGCGGACGAGATTTATATGGACGTCCGCGAAAGGGACGATAAAATCAGCCGCGGCACGGTGTACCGAAATCTGAATATTCTCGCGGAAAGCGGCGAAATACTTCATGTAAAAGTTCCCGCCGCTGACAGGTACGATGTGCGGCTCGACAGGCATTATCACATGTTCTGCGTGGGCTGCGGCACCGTTATTGACGCGCCCGTAAGCTATAAGGAGAGCTTTGACGCGGCGGCGGAGCGTGAGACGGGGTTTAGGATAGAGCGTCACAGAACGATATTTGAGGGGCTCTGCCCCGAATGTCAGAAAAAAGAAGAAATTTAACGTAAAGGAGGAGTGTGTATGGCAGTTTACAGATGCAGCGTGTGCGGTGCAATTTACGACGAGGAAAAGGAAGGCAAGCCGTTTTCGGAGCTTAAGGCGTGTCCCGTGTGCGGACAGCCGCCGTCGAAGTTCGTTCTTATAGACGAGCCGAAACAGGCGGCGGACGCTGAGACGTATGACGGCGAGCTTGCGTACGACGCGCGGTTCGCGCGAAGCGATCCGTCGGCGCGGTACATGGCTGAAATTCACGAAATGGCTGTGACCGGTCATTACATCAGCGCGGCTATGGGTACGCGGCTTCCGCTGCCGAAGTGGGAGGATATTCTTATTCTCGGCGCGCAGCTTAACCCGCCGCCGCTAAATGACGATGACAGCGTTGACACGCGCACGGTGATAGGCAAGCATGCGAAAAAGCCGATGATTTTGGAAAGTCCCGTGTACATATCGCACATGTCGTTCGGCGCGCTTTCAAAGGAGGTCAAGACGGCTCTCGCAAAAGGCTCGGCTATGGCGAAAACGGCTGTGTGCAGCGGCGAGGGCGGCATACTGCCGGAGGAAAAGGCGGCGGCGTACAAGTACATATTCGAGTATATTCCGAATAAGTACAGCGTCACCGACGAAAACCTCAAAACGTCCGACGCGGTTGAAATTAAAATCGGGCAGGGCACAAAACCCGGTATGGGCGGTCATCTGCCCGGTGAAAAGGTAACGCCGGAGGTTGCCGCTATACGCGGAAGGAAGCCGGGCGAGGATATTCAAAGTCCGAGCAAATTCGCGGAGATAAACTCCAAAGAGGATTTGAAGGCTATGGTTTCGATGCTGCGCGAGCGGTCGGAGGGCAGACCGATAGGAATTAAAATCGCGGCGGGGCATATTGAAGATGATTTGGAGCACTGCGTTTACGCCGAGCCCGATTTTATCACGATCGACGGGCGCGGCGGCGCGACGGGTTCAAGTCCGTATTTTCTGCGCGAGGCGTCGACCGTCCCGACGATTTACGCGCTCTCTCGCGCAAGGAAATATCTTGACAGCGTAAATTCCGATATTTCACTTGTCATAACGGGCGGACTGCGCGTCAGCGCCGATTTCGCGAAGGCGCTTGCAATGGGCGCGGACGCGGTAGCTGTGGCAAGCGGCGCGCTGATTGCGGCGGCGTGTCAGCAGTACAGAATATGCGGAAGCGGTAAATGTCCCGTCGGTGTCGCGACGCAGGATCCCGAGCTGCGCAAGCGGCTGAACGAGGACGCGGCGGCGCAGAGAACGGCGAATTATCTAAACGTGTCGCTCGCGGAATTAAAAACGTTCGCAAGAGTAACCGGGCATACGTCGGTTCACGGGCTGTCCGTGGGCGACCTTGTAACGACCGACGCGGATATAGCGAAATACACGGGCATAAAGCACGCGGGCGACGCGGCGGTTAATATTAAAAAGGAGCGTAAAGGCATGAAAAAGTACAGGTGCAAGGTATGCGGAGAAGTGTTTGAAGTACCCGAAGGCGAAACGGCGGTATGTCCGCTCTGCAAGTCAACGGGAGATAAATTAGAGGAGGTAAAGGAAATGAAAACAAACAAGTACGCGGGAACACAGACGGAAAAGAACCTTGAGGCGGCATTTGCGGGCGAGTCTCAGGCGAGGAACAAGTACACCTATTTCGCGTCGGTCGCGAAGAAAGAGGGTTACGAGCAGATGTCGGCGCTGTTTTTAAAGACCGCCGACAACGAGAAGGAACACGCGAAGATGTGGTTCAAGGAGCTTAACGGCATCGGCAGCACTTCCGAAAATCTGAAGGAAGCGGCTGACGGCGAGAATTACGAGTGGACTGATATGTACGCGGGCTTTGCGGACACTGCCGAGAAGGAAGGCTTTACGGAGCTTGCGGCTAAATTCCGCGCCGTTGCGGAAATTGAGAAGCATCACGAGGAGCGTTACCGCGCTCTGCTCAAAAACATCGAGACGGCACAGGTGTTTGAAAAGAGCGAGGTTAAGGTTTGGGAATGCCGCAACTGCGGTCACATCTGCGTCGGCACGAAAGCGCCGGAGGTTTGCCCCGTGTGCAATCATCCGCAGAGTTTCTTCGAGGTTCACGCCGAAAATTATTGATATATTGTTAAAGCCGCGGCAATGCCGCGGCTTTTTTCAATTAACACTATACAGTTAAATCGCCTTACTTAAAAATATTTCCGCCGCCTGCCGTTCCAGCAGAAGGCAGCCGCAGTCGGTATAGCCGAGCTTGCGGTAAAAATGCTGCGCCGTTTCGTCGGACTGCGTTGATGTGAGCAGCAGCCTGTACCCGCGCGATTTCATATCGTTTTCCCAATGATGCATAAGCCTTGTGCCAAAGCCTTGCCCGCGGTATTCCTCAGACACAAAAAGCATTGTGCAAAACGGCGTATTGTCCCAGAAAAGATTGTAACGCATAAGTCCGACCGGCTTGCCGCCCGACAGTATCACATAGCCGGTTTTGGTACGGACTTTGCCCTCAAACTCCGTTTCCGGCAAATGGCGGTCAAGGCTGTACCAAAACTTTTTGTCATCGTTGTTCAAATATCGTATCTCAATCATTTCCATGCCGCGTAATTCCCTTCCCTTTTTTCGGCTGACACATAAGTTTTTTTGTCTTTACTTTAACTGTCCAGTTCTTCAACGTCGTCAAACATAAAACGAACCGCGCATTCCTCGTAGTCAATGTGGTAATGTCCGCAGTACCAGCGGTCGTAGTCGAGCCGTTCCTCTATCGTGTCGAGCCATTCCTCGGTTGATTTGTCGACCGTACTCTGATCCAAGCCAGGGATAAAAGCGTGCGTCGGCTCGTACTTTTTCGGGCACGTGTGCGACAAAACAAAATCCACGCTCCAGTTTGCCTTGTCAAGTTGACGCTCCACACGCTCCTTTATTTCCTCCGACGGCTGCTCTGTGTCAAACCACGGCTCTCCCGACATGAAACGCGCGTACTTGTCCACGGAATACGCGCCGCCTATCGCTATCGCCGTTCTGCCGTCAAAGTCGTAAATCTCGCCGTCAATCGCGAACAGCAGATTGGGGTATTCCTTCTCGTAATATACAAGTCCGCCGTGCCAGCGCTTTATCTCATACGTGTCGATCTCCGACGGGCGCTCCTCATGGTTGCCGTGAATCATAAACATCGTTATCGGATAGCCGCGCAATTCTTCTTTAAGCGCCGCGTCCGATTCGCCGAGATAGTAGTTTATTCCCGCGTCGCCAAGAATTATCATTATATCGTCGGGCATTGTCGCATATTCCACGCAGGCGTAGTAAACCTTGTCAAAATATCGGTGCGTGTCACCGGTTATGTATATGCTCATATAAATTTCTCCTATCACGTTTAATAGTCTAATTCCTTATTTAATTCTTCTAATTCTTTTATTAGGTCCGTTATAAATTTTTTGTTGTTCATTGCCTTCTTGTCAAAGTTTTTAATTGTATCTATTATTGATTTTTTCGCCGCATTTCTTCGTACCTTGATACGCTCTATCCGTTTTTCCAATAAATTAGGATCATTTGAAATAAACTGTTCTAACAATTCCGCCAGACCTTTAAGATCTTTCTTGCTTAACGGCAGGTCAAAATCTGTTGTATACATTTCTGCTAAGGCGTTAACGGTTTGTGCATTATCGCCATGATACATATACACTCCCAATCTGTCCATAAGAACATGATAGTTTCCCTTGTTATCATCATAGTCAAATGATTGCAAGGATATGAAAAATGCATATCTTGTTCCGGTATTATCTGCGTCGGTACTATTATTATCGGTTAAAATGACGTCAAGACCAAGCCAGTTGGTATTGTCATATGGTGCTATTTCAAGTGCCTCGCTTTTACCTCTGCTTCGATAATGTTTTTTAGGGAACGTGTCTCTGGAAAATAAATTTATTTCTACAACAAAACCCTTAGATGAGAAATGTTTTTTCAAAAATTTTTTTAATTTCGTCAGCTCATCTTTTCTTCTTTGTTTATATATGGCTTTTAAATCCTTAAATAGGATTTCCTCAGCTTTATATTCCACCTTTTCAATTGTTTCCTCACTCATGTTCATTTTTTCCTCACACATTTTAATTTCCTCCTTATTCTTTCTTTTATCTATTTTATCACGCCGCAGCCTACAATGTCAATATTCCTCGTTTACTGTTCCTGCCGCGCCGCAAGGCGCTCGAAACGCTCCCTTGTCATACGGTAATTTACAAGCCGCAGCATACCGTCAAGCGCGTATTCCGAAACAACAACCGGCATAAGTATTCCTTTTTCGTCACACTCAAACCCGATTTTTTCCATAAGAGCCCGTGACGGCTCATTTTCCACCCGAACGGAAGCGGTTACTTCCCGAACGGCGATACCTTCGGAGCCTTCCCTGAGCGCGCCGCGAAACGCGCGGTCAAGCAGTATACCAATCGCTTCCTCGGCATAGCCTCTCCTGCGGAATTTCGGATAAATATATATTTCCGCCTCATAAACGTCATCTTTGCGTTCGCTAAGCCCGATATATCCCACGCTTCCGTCATAAGCTTTCATATCGCCGTCTGACATATCATGTATCACTATATCAAAAAACAGTGGATCGGCAAGGTCTATCTGCGCCAGCGTTTCCGGAGCGCATTTAAGTCCGTAATACATTTCAAACTCATTCGCATAAACGACCTCACGCTTCAATATATTTGTCACAAACGCCGCTCTGTCTCCGTTATCCGCGCCGCGCCCCAGACTGCGCAGGCAGACTCTTTCCCCGACTAAATTCATAACAAAGTTTCCTTTCCGTGAATATATGTACTCATTCCGGCATGCTCTCCGGTCCCGCCCTGATTTGTTTTTGCATCATGATCACTCCTTCAAAAAAACCTCCGTAACATAAGTGAATTTTCCGTTTCACCTATATTATGGAGGATTTTATGTTCAAAATTTTGAAGATAAGTGAATTATTTGTATTTTTCCCGTAATTTTTTTATTTCGTCCCGTATTTTATCGCGAATATCCTCGTCTGTTATCTCAACGTCGCCGGCATACTGCATTGCCCAATGCACTATCATGGAAGGAGAGGTCTTGACCTTCACAATATCGTATCCGTCCCCGCACGGCTTATCCGTTTTCTCGTAATGGTCTCCGAACCAATCATGGAGGATTGTGTAGTCCGTGTTACGGATTTTTATGTGAATATCCCTCGGCTCGTCATACGCCATGTAAAGATGCTCCGACATATACTTTTCGGGGTTCCAATACGCGTTGCTGATAGGCAGTCCCTCGAACGCGTCAACGTCAATAGTTACATTTTTTCCGTTTTTGTCCGTGACAAATTCAATATCCGTCATAAGATCCACACGGTAGTGCCAGATACGCTTATCGCCATGTTTCAGCCCAATACAATAGTAATTGTCATGGTATACCGCCAGATGATACGGGCTTAACGTATGAATATAGTCCGATTTCGGCGTCATTTCGTGGTCGGCTGTGTAGCAGTTGAATTTGAATTGGATTTGACATAAGCCGTTTATTGCCCGTTGAATGAGGTTTATATTTTCGGAAAGCTGACGCTTGTCCTTAATTATTTTTCCGCTGAATCTTCCGTGCACCGCAGTGGGGCTGAATTTCAGTTTGTCCCCGTCGAGGAACGGCGTATTGTAATATACTCCGGCGGTCGATACGAGCTTTGTAACTATGCGGTTTTTCTCCTCGGCGGAAAGCATATCGGAAAGGCAGACAATCTGAATCAGCCTGTTAAGCTCCTCATAGCCGAACAGATGCACGTATGAAAAGTTGGTCACGGCGGCTGCCTTCTTTCCGCCTGTCTTGTCACGCTTGGCTTTTAAGCGGTTTTCCTTGTATCCCTCGTATTTTATTTTATACTTATCCTCGTTTTGCTCGCTGTATTCCGTCGGATTGACCTCGGAGAGAATTTCCTCAATCGTGCTTGTAAACGTGTTCGGCGCTTCAATCGGTGTTCCGTTATTGTATTTTGCGATACGGTAAATCCGAAGAAAACGGCGCAGCTCGTCCTTTGACAGACTGTGTTCCTCGTCGGTGAGAAGGCGCAGAATTTCCATGATTTGCAGCGCGCGCCGCTCCGCGCTGTACTTTCCTTGGTCGGGCGCGTCGCCCACGGAATACTTTTTATCCTCCGCCGATAACAAATCCGCATCATCAATATCCTCGGATTGCTTTGTCATTTCAAGGGAATGTATAATAAATTTAATCTCCCGCGACATTTCCCCGTCAATATAATAGGTCGCGTAAGTCAAAAACTCTCCCTTTTCGGGGTCATAATTGCGAACCGCGGACAAAAATCCCTTCCAGCCCGCCTGAAACAACTCGTTTTCGGCGTCACCTTTGCGCGATTCGGGTATGTTAAGCCTTTTCAAGCGTTTCCACGCGCGGTCATGAACATAGTTTTCAAATCGGTCATACAGCTTTTTCCACGCCGCGTCGTCGCCTGACTTTGCCTTTTCGAGCGCTTCCTTAACCTCTCGGTTTGTCATATCTTTTCCCATATTTCTCTCCCCCGCACCGTCACAAACGGTGAAATGTGAACTGTTTTAACTGCCGCAATTTTATCATACCGGTATATCAGAATTATATCATTCATTTAAATTGCTGTCAAATTCAGATAATGACCGCCACGCTGTCAATAAATTGGTCGAAAACAAACATTCGGGCAGTCAAGACCACCCCTCTTAGGGGTGGTCTTGACTATTCGTAATCCACCACGTTTATCCAGCTTTCGAGAAATTCCTTTTCGTCGGGATTTTTCTTTACAAGCTGCGACGC
>CANQDD010000013.1 GCA_947591315.1 uncultured Clostridia bacterium | reverse complement strand
ACCGTTTCGCCCTCCTTCACAATCGGCACGAAGTGGCGAAGCACGAGCGTGTTTCCGTCCACAAGGCTCGTCATTCTGTTTGAAACGTGCTCACCGAGCGGTGCTTCCTCTTTAAACGATATGCTGCCCATTGTGTCGATCACCGCGCCGCTCGGATCGTGAACGGTGTTGTCGGGCATAAGCACGCGTATCTTTATCGTTTCCATAAGCGGCGAAATCGCGCCTATTATTCTGTTTATGTTTTCCTCGCTCGTGTCGTCCGCCGAAGCTATAAGGTCAGCCGTCGCCCCCAAAATGAGCTTGTCGCGGCTCAGCTTCTGAT
Organism: uncultured Clostridia bacterium; assembly: GCA_947591315.1. Lineage (GTDB taxonomy): Bacteria > Bacillota > Clostridia > UBA1381 > UBA1381 > Hominilimicola. The sequence continues at coordinate 82,917 of CANQDD010000013.1, read as the reverse complement.
TTATTTCCGTAACGGCTGTATTAACGCCTTCCTCCATACGCTGTATGCTGCGTTTTTTCATAACACGGCTCATCTGCACGTATGTGCCGGCGCAAAGCAGAGTGATTATTATGATAACCACCACCGTAGCCGTCATGCTCGTTCCCTTCAGCTTGGGTTTCTTTGACATAATATAACCCCCGTTCAATCAATTCACTCTGTTTACGGCGCTCATTACTTTTGTGTACGCGTTGTCTATCTCGTTCATAAGAGCCTTCGCGCCCTCGGTGTTTCCGGCGCGGAGCTCCTTCACCTGTCTGTCAAAAAGCGTGAAAAGCTCGGTCATCGAAAGGTTGCCGCACACGCCCTTTAACGTGTGGGACGCTGTAAGCATCACTTCCGCGTCATCGTCCTTTACCGCCGCCTTCAGTTTTTCGTAATTTTCATCGTCCGCGAACTTCTTCAAAAACCTTTCAAGAAGTCCCCCGTTCCCCATAAAACGTCCCAGAGCCTCGTTTACGTTTATTCCTCCGTCCGTAAGCTGCTTTACCCTCAAATCGTCCATAAAACCCTCCGTTTGATGTATTAGTCTGCGGCGCGCGGCGGCTCAAATGAGCCGAATTGCGGTCGCAGTTCTCCATGTTAAAATTATATCACATTTTGCGTAATAAGGCAATATAAAAAAAGTATATTATTTTTGTATTATTTTTACAACGATATAAAAAGTCCGCGAAGCCTTGTTAAAGCCTCGCGGAGCTTGTATATTCACCGTAAATTTTATCAATCTCGGTGCGCGTCGGAAGTCCTTCGGAGAACGCACACGCGCTTCCGGCGCATATCCCCCGTTCGAGCGCGTACGCGTAATCTCCGCGTTCGAGGTACGCCGCGATAAAGCCCGCGGTCATACTGTCGCCCGCTCCGACGGAGTTTACGACCGTCCCCTTCGGGGCGCCGCGCTCGTATATTTCACCGTCCTCGCACGCGAGAACGGCACCCTCGGAGCCGAGTGAAACGAGCACGTTCCGCGCTCCCATACCGCGCATTTTCAAGGCATATTGCGCGGCGTCCGAGCGCGTTTTAATATCCGCGCCGAATATTTCGCCTATCTCCCGACCGTTCGGTTTTACGAGAAACGGTCGGTGCGGCAGCACGTTTAAGAGAAGCCCGCCCTCCGCGTCGGCAACGACCTTTACGCCGTTTTGTGATACGGTTTTTGCTATGTCGCCGTATATTGTGCGCGGCACGGACGAGGGTACGCTTCCCGCAAGCACGAGTATATCGTTCTCCCTGAGCTTTTCGAGCTTTTTTATAAGCTCCCCCACCGCCTCCGGCGGCACGTCCGCGCCCGGACCGTTTATTTCCGTTTCGTCGTCAGACCTTATTTTTATATTTATGCGCGTCAGCCCGTCCCTGAGACGTATAAAATCCGTTTTAACTCCCGACGCGCGCACAAGCCTTTCAACCTCCGCGCCGGTAAAACCTGCGGTAAATCCCAGCGCCGCCGCGTCAACGCCGAAATCCGCAAGCACCCTCGCGACGTTTATACCCTTGCCGCCCGCGAAAACCCTTTCGCTCACGGCTCGGTTCACCTCACCCGCGCGGCAGCTTTTTACGCTCACAACGCAGTCGAGCGCGCAGTTTAACGTAACAGTGTAAACCATGTTATCACCTCCGTGTATACGGTTATATTATACTGTTTGCGGCGTATAAAGTCAATCAGATGTATTTTTTGTATAATTACATCGTTTTGTTCTTGATAATTCAGTAAAAATATAGTAAAATAATAAATTGAAATATAATTTACATATTTATTTTGAAAGGAATACCGTAATGACAGCTATAATTTTAATTGTTTTTGTAACGCTTTTGGCGATATACTCCGTTTGGACGTATGTGCTTGCGCCCGAACTGAAGAAGGGACAGAAAAAGGACGGCAAGTCCGCGTATATATTGGCTGCGGTGATCGCGGCGTTTTTGCTTCGGATTATAATAGCCGCGCTTTACCGGGGTCACGAGCAGGATATGGGCTGCTTTGACGGGTGGTCATACGACGTCTTTAACGGCGGCATAAACGCCTTTTACGCGTCCGAGGGCTTCCACGACTATCCGCCCGGATACATGTACGTGCTGTATGTGATAGGCTTTATACGCCACATTATACCGTTTTCCGGCGGCGCGCTGTACGCGCTTATAAAGCTGCCCGCGATTATCTGCGATATGCTTATCGGATATATCGTGTACAAAATCGCCGCGAAAAAGTATTCGCCGTCTGTGTCGGCAATATTCGCCTCGCTGTGGCTGTTCAATCCCGTCGCGATACTGAACTGCGCCGTGTGGGGACAGGTTGACAGCGTGTATACGCTGTTCGCGGTGCTTACGCTGTACTTCCTCACGGAGAAAAAGCTGTTTATTTCGTATTTTATGTTTGCGATTTGCCTGTTTATCAAGCCGCAGGCGCTTATTCTCGCGCCCGTGCTCATAGGCGGCATTATAGAAAATGTGATACTCGACGATTTCAGCGTGAAAAAGCTTATGACGCACATAGGCGCGGGACTTTGCGCAATAGCGGCAATCTTTATACTTGCGCTGCCGTTCGGCATCGGCAATGTCGTTGACCAGTATATAAAAACGATAGACTCCTACCCGTACCACACCGTAAACGCGTTCAATCTCTGGGGCGCCATAGGCAAAAACTGGACGGGAATAACGTCGCTGTCGGAAATTTTGAGAAACGTGTTTATCGTGTGCATATCGCTTTACAGCGTGTTTATCGTGCTTAAATCCAAAAAGGAGTCAAAATACTATTTCGCGGGAGCAATTACGGTAATATTCGTGTATATGTTCTCCACGAGAATGCACGAGCGTTACGCGTTCCCCGCCGTCGCGCTGATGCTCCTCGCGTTTATAAGCATGACGGACGCGAAAATGTGCGGCGCGTTTACGTTCGTCACCGCGTCACAGTTCCTTAACACGGCGTGGGTGCTGTTCGTGTACCAGAAGAACACGGCAAGTTACACGTCGCCGTTTGTTATGGTTGCGTCTATAATCAATCTCATTTTTACCGCCGCGCTTATATACTACACGCAAAGGTATTACCTCGAGGGCGATCTGCAGAGACCTCCGAAGCCCGCGCCGCCCGCGCCTCTATGGGACAGAGAAACGCCGCGCGTAAGGCGCGCCGATATTATAGCTATGGCTGTTATCACCATCGTTTACTCGTGCGCGGCGTTTTACGACCTCGGCGATATGCACGCCGCCGAAACGGAGTATCTCGTTCCGCAAAGCGGCGTTACCGTTGACCTCGGAGGGGATTACAATGTAAGCGAGATTCAGCTTTTCCTCGGTTCAAAGGAGCTTAACGACTCGCAAAGTCTGCTCATAACGGGGCGGAACGCCGCGGAATCTCAGACCTACTCGGAAACGCTGACGGAAGGCGACGTTTTTAAGTGGAGCAGCAAAAGCGTTAACGCCGATATACGCTATATAGACATACGCTCACACCTCGCTTCGGGCGAAAATTGGGTGTCGGTAAAGGAAATCGGACTGCGCGACAAGGACGGAAATCTCATAACTCCCGTTTCATTTACCGACGACGGCGCGAAAGCGCTCTTTGACGAGCAGGACGAGGTACCCGTAAAATCCACCTTCCGCAACGGCACCTACTTTGACGAAATATACCACGCGCGTACGGCGTACGAGTTTATTCACGGCTTAAAGGTTTACGAAACAACCCACCCGCCGCTCGGCAAAATATTCATCTCGCTCGGCATACGTATATTCGGCATGAACCCGTTCGGCTGGCGGTTCGCGGGCACGTTGTTCGGCGTGATGATGGTGCCGCTCATCTATCTGTTCGCGCTCAAATTACTCAAAAAGTCATGGGCTGCCGCGCTTACGTGCGTGCTGCTGACGTTTGACTTCATGCACTTCGCGCAGACGAGAATATCCACAATAGACGTGTTTGTAACATTCTTCATAATACTGATGTTCTTCCTGATGTACCTGTACTGCAAGACGGACTTCTACAATGAGAAGAGCTTCAAAAAAGGTCTTGTGTACCTCGCGCTGTGCGGCATATCCACGGGACTTGGCATAGCGAGCAAGGTTACAGCCGTGTACGCCGCTGCGGGACTTTTCGTCATTATGGTGATTATGCTTATCGTTCATATAAACGAGCATAGCAAAGCCGACAGCAGAGGCAAAAAGAAGTCCGACATGACGAACGGCATAAGCAACGACCTTATACGCGCCAATTTCAAAAAGCACGTCATAATCACGGTAGCATGGTGCGTTGTTTTCTTCGTGATAGTGCCGCTCGTGATACTTGTGCTTTCATATATACCGTTCATAAACTCTTCGACGGGCGGACAGGGCGCATCGTTCGGGAACAGCATGAAAATTATACAGGACAACATTGACTACATGAAATGGTACCACGGCGAATACATGCTGACGCAGAAGGAACACGGCTTTTCCTCGGACTGGTACGAATGGATTTTGATGAGCCGTCCGCTGCTGTTCTATAACAACACAATAGCCGACGGCGTGAGGGAAGGACTAAGCTCGTTCGGCAACCCGTTCGTATGGTGGGCGGGCGTTCCCGCGTTTATATACCTCGTGTACCGCGCGATAAAGAACAAGGACAAAAACGCGGTATTCCTTATTATAGCGTATCTCGCGGAGCTTTTGCCGTGGACGCTCGTGGACAGAATGACGTTCATCTACCACTATTTCCCAAGCGTGCCGTTCGTTGTGCTTATGGTAGGCTACTCGATTATGTGCCTGTACGAGAGGGCGCGCAGCAAAAAGATAGCCGCCGGAACGATCGTCGGCTACGCGGTTATTGTAGTTATGCTGTTTGTGATGTTCTATCCCGTGCTCGCGGGTAAGCCGTGCAGCACGGATTACGTGAACAATTACCTTAAATGGTTCCCTCGGTGGGATTTGATGTAAAACGGAGGTAATACGAATGAGAATTGTAAAATCGGACGATATAACGAGGGCGGTGCGCGATATGTGCATACGCGCGAACTGCCACATTAACGGCGATATAAAAGCGGCGCTCGAAAAAAGCGCCGAGACGGAAAAATCGGAGGTAGCGCGCGGCGTTCTCAAAAACCTTCTCAAAAATGCGGAAATAGCGCACGATAAGGAAGTGCCTATCTGTCAGGACACCGGCATGGCTGTGTTCTTTATCGAGATAGGCGGAGACGTGCACGTTGAAGGCGCGACGGTCACGGAGGCGGTAAACGAGGGTGTGAGAAGGGGTTACACCGAGGGTTATCTGCGTAAATCCGTGGTCGCAGATCCCTTGCGGCGCGTCAACACGAACGACAACACGCCCGCCGTCATTTACTGCGATTTCGTGAAGGGCGATAAGATAAAGATAACGCTCGCGCCCAAGGGCTTCGGCAGCGAAAACAAGAGCGCGGTTAAGATGCTGAACCCGTCCGACGGTGTTGAGGGCGTTATCGACTTCGTGACGGAAACGGTACGAAAAGCCGGCGCGAACCCGTGTCCGCCGATGGTGGTCGGCGTGGGTATAGGCGGCACGCTCGACAAGGCGGCGCAGCTTTCAAAAAAAGCGCTCACGCGCGACATAGACGTGCCGAACGGCGACGCGTACTACGCGGAGCTTGAAAAAAAGCTGCTTGAGCGCGTGAACAAGCTCGGCATAGGCCCGCAGGGTATGGGCGGCACAACGACCGCTCTCGCGGTGAACATAGAAACCTTCCCCACTCACATAGCCGGACTGCCCGTCGCGGTAAATATAAGCTGTCACGCGACGCGCCACGCTACGGAGATTATTTAAGTGATATGGAAAATAACGTATTGAGCGCGGAGGAGCGCCGCAAAAAAGCCGAGCGCAGCATAATAAAAACGTACAGAAAAAATATCTGGCGCAAGTTTATACGCGGCATAAACGAATACAAAATGATAAACGAGGGCGACAGGATAGCCGTGTGCATTTCCGGCGGCAAGGACTCGATGCTTATGGCAAAGTGTATGCAGGAAATCCACCGTCACGGCGTTGTTAAGTTTGACCTTGAGTACGTTGTCATGGATCCCGGCTACAACGGCGAGAACCGCAGAAAAATCGAGGACAACGCACGTCTTTTGGGCGTGCCGGTACACATATTCGAGACGCGTATTTTCGACTCGGTCGTGAACGTGGACGACCACCCGTGCTACCTCTGCGCGCGTATGCGGCGCGGCTACCTCTACAAGGAGGCGCAGAAGCTCGGCTGCAACAAAATCGCGCTCGGTCACCATTTCGACGACGTGATAGAGACAATACTCATGGGTATGCTCTACGGCGCGCAGATCCAGACGATGATGCCGAAGCTCCACAGCACGAACCACCCCGGTATGGAGCTTATACGCCCGATGTATATGGTAAGGGAAAAGGATATTAAGGCGTGGGCGCGGTACAACGAGCTCGATTTTATACGGTGCGCGTGCCGTTTCACGGAGCGCATCGCGACTGAGGAAATGGAAACGGGCTCGAAGCGGCAGGAGATGAAACGGCTCATCGAACAGCTCCACCGCACAAGCCCTTACATTGAGAAGAATATTTTTAACAGCGTCAGAAACGTCAACCTCACAACGATTATCGGCTACCACGACAACGAGCGCGAGTACAATTTTATGGACGATTACGACGAGAAGAAATAAGGAGCGGCAAATATGTCAAATCAGTTTTCGAGAACGGAGCTTCTGCTCGGCGCGGACGGTATGGAAAAGCTCAAAAGCGCGCGCGTCGCGGTGTTCGGCGTAGGCGGAGTGGGCGGCTACGCGGTCGAGGCGCTTGTAAGGAGCGGCGTCGGCGAGATAGATATTTTTGACAACGACACCGTCGCGCTTACAAACCTGAACCGACAGATTATCGCCACGCGTGACACGGTGGGCAGATACAAGGTCGATGTGATGAAGGAGCGCGCGCTGTCGATAAATCCCGATATTAAGGTAAACGCGCACAGGTGCTTTTTTATGCCCGACAACGCCGGCGAGTACGATTTTTCGGTGTACTCGTACATTGTGGACGCTATTGACACCGTTACGGGCAAGATAGAGATCATAACGCGCGCGGCAGGTGCGAATGTGCCCGTGATAAGCTGCATGGGCGCGGGAAATAAACTGAATCCCGCGATGCTCGAAGTCGCGGACATTTACGAAACGTCGGTCTGTCCGCTCGCAAGAGTTATGCGGCGCGAGCTAAAACAGCGCGGAATAAAAAGGCTGAAGGTCGTTTACTCAAAGGAAGAACCATTGAAGCCCCTGCCGTCGGACGAGCAGACCGAAAAGCGCGCCGTACCCGGCAGCACGGCGTTCGTTCCGTCGGTCGCGGGACTTATCGCCGCCGGCGAGGTAGTCAAGGATTTAATAAAAGCATAACGGGGACACTAAAACTTTAGTGTCCCCGTATTTTAGTGTCCCCAAACTTTAGTGTCCCCGACAATTATTCAATGCCGTCCACCATTTTAATCACGTTTTCGCACAAAAGCTTTACACGCGCACGGTAGCGGTCTATCTCGTCCTTTACGGCGAGCATCTCACGGTGGCGCTTCGCATGCTCCTCGTCTATCTGACGTGCAAGGAAGGACGCGTCGAGCTTCGCCTTGCTGATTATCGCGTCGGCTTCGGTCTGAGCGTTCTTTCTCGCTTCCTCGGCTGACTTCTGCGCGAGGTCGAGCGAACGGCTCATCGCCGCCTCCATCTGCTTGTACCTATCGACCGTTTCGGTCAGAAGTCCTATTTTATTTTTAAGCGTCTGATTTTCCTTGCACAAAAGCTCGTAATCCTGAATTACAACGTCCAGAAAATCATCGACCGCGTCGCAGTCGTAGCCCTTGAACTTCTTGTCAAATTCCTTGTTCTGAATATCAATCGGTCTGAGCATGGTTTTCTCTCCTTATGTTATATATATTTTAGAACGGTTATGTGCAGTCTGCCCTTCATCGTTGCGCCGTCGGCGCTTTGGAACACGAACCTGCCTTTACCCCTGACGGACACGAGGTCGCCCTCACTGAGCGCCGCGCTGCCGCCGGTCGTTTCGAGGTGGTTCACCTTTACCGCCCCGTCCTTTACGAGCCTTTCACTCTGCGCGCGCGATATGCCGTACACCGCCGCGATTACGGCGTCGAGCCGCTCCGAAGCGGATACGCACTGTTTTACCTGCGTTTTCGGCTTGGGCGGAACAAAATCCGAAGCCGATATTACGCGTCCCTTTACTCCCGAGCTTGCTATCTTGTTTATATTATTCAAAATATACTCCGATATGCCGCTTTCGACCATAACGTACGCGCCCGTTTCATCGGTCAGTATGTCGCCCGTTTTGCTTCTGTCGATGCCGAGCGACATCAGAGTGCCGAGGTAGTCACGGTGCGTGAGCGTGCGGAATTTCGGTGCGTCGAAGCGTATAACGGTTATCGGGAATGACGCGCAGTCCTTTTCCTCCCACTCCGGAAACACGCCGAGCATTTTACGCTCCGCGCCGTCGTATCCTCCGAACAGCATAGCGTTCTCCGACCGCGATATGTGAAAAACGTCGTCGGCAAACGCCGCCTCGCCGCCGTCGAGGAACGAGGAAAACACAGCCATTCCCCGCCGCGCGCACATATCGAACAAATCATCTATGCGCGCCGATATGAGCTTTTTGTCCATTCTTTACCTCAATTACAGAAAACGGGCGGTAAATCACAACATTATACCGTCCGTTTTTATTTACATACCCCAGTCAAAGGTGCTGCTCTTTGCGCGCTCATTCAGATTGTCGCCGGTGATGTCGATATTTCTCGGCGCCGCGACAAATATGTCTTTCGACGCGCGGCGGATATTGCCGTTTAAGCCGTACGCCGTGCCGGAAATGAAATCAACCACGCGTCTCGCGTCGTCGTTTCCGAGCTGTCCGATGTTGAATATGACAAGTCTGCCGCTCTTAATCTCGTCGGCGATTGTCGTTGACTCGTCAAACTGCGACGGAGACATTATTCTTACTCTTGATGATGAGCCGGGATTGAGCGTCACGACCTTCGCCGAGCTCTTTCTCGCTATGCGCGAGGAACGTCTGGGTTCGTCGTCGTCCTCCTCGTCAATCTCGTTTTCCTCGTCATAATACTCGTCGTCGTAATAATCATCGTCGGTTTCAATTCCTATAAAGTTCTTTATTGAATTTATAAAGCTCATTATACCGTATCCCTTTCTGCATTATTTGTGACTGTAGTCTCTCTCGCCGAAAATGGCGCTGCCGACGCGTACGATATTCGCACCGCACTCAATAGCCGTCTCGTAATCGCCGCTCATGCCCATCGACAAATACTTCATACTAACATTATCGTATTTTTTCTTCTGTATGTCAATAAAAAGTTGTCGCATGTTGTCAAAATGTAAAGTGTTTGTAACAGAATCATCGGTTTTCGGCGCTATTGTCATAAGTCCTTTAACCTTTACGCGCTTTAGTGTCCCCGCGTGGAGCAGAAGCTCCTCCACCTCGTCGGCGCTCACGCCCGACTTTGTTTCCTCGCCGGAGATGTTCACCTGTATGAGTATGTCCATAATAACATCATGCTTCTCCGCCTGACGCTCTATCTCGTCCATGAGCTTCACGGAGTCGACCGAATGGATAAGGCACACCTTGTCTATCACATACTTTACCTTATTCGTCTGCAAGTGTCCTATAAGGTGCCACTTTACGGGCAGAACGTCCGCGTACTTGTCGCGCACCTCCTGCGGCTTGTTTTCACCTATGTCGGTCACGCCAAGACGAATCGCCTCGTTCATCATGTCCGCGGGGTGCGTTTTTGTAACGGCGACGAGAAGTATATCCTCTCTTTTTCTGCCGCTCCTTTCCGCCGCAGCCGCTATGCATCTCTCAACTTCCTCTAAGTTTTCCCTGATATTCATAATTTACTCCCTTTTCCCGTAATTTTTACCGTTCTCCGACAACTATCCTGTCCATATCCGACAGCTTATACTCGCTGTCCTCCGACGGGCGCACTATCGCGTAGCCGCCGTCGGTGTACGTGTACACGAGGTCGAAATAGCAGTCGCGCTCGACGTTGTTCTTTACGCCTATGACTTTTTGTCTGCCGTTTTCCTCGGTGCGTATCGCCTGGACGGGTATTTTATATCCGCTGTAGCTCGCGAAAATCAAATCCACGTCCGCGACGCGGTACGAAAACGCGTTTTCGAGGTAGTCGGGACATTGCACGACTAAAAGCGTTCTGCCGCCTTGATCCTCGCTTACCGAATGTATAATTCCCTCGCGCGTTTCACCCGCCATATTCTTAAACCGCAGCGTCACGCTGCCGCCGGCCTCGCAGCCATCGATTTTATCGGTAGGCACTGCCATCATCACGTAAAACATGTGATTGTTCACAACTCTGCACACGGGATCGCCCACGTCCACCGCGGACGATATTTTCTCCGCCGCCGTCTCATCGGGGAGCGTATCGAGATATTCAACCGTGTAGTTGCCCATATCGGAGAGCCGGAGCAAATCCTCATAGCCGTCCGTGTAAAGCGTGAGCACGCCCGACATCTGCGCCTTGATCTGCTCCCTTGACACGCCTATGCTGCCGAGTATACTGTCGCGCTCGGAGGAAAGCTCCTCGCTCTCACCCTCCGCGGAAAGGCGGTTGTCTTTTCTGAGGCTGTTTATATCCTGCTTATATTTTGATATCGCAAGAATATCGTTGTCGCCCGACGCTTCTATTATATTGTTTTCACGGCGGTAAATGCTGTTCTCCACATCAGATGAGTCAAGCTCCTCCGTTACGCTGCCGTCGGACGCGTTCTTTAACCGCTCGTCAACGGCGGCAAGCTCCCGCAGACTGTCGTCCGACACCTCGCCGTAAAACAGCTCGCCTATGACGCTGTCCTTCGCGACGCGTCCGCCCTCCTGCGCGGAATGGTAGAACGTTCCCGCGCTGCGCGAAATCATGAGCCATTCGTCAAGCACTATGTAACCCTTTGTCTCCACTGCCGTTTCGTGCGTCGTATATTCAATTTTCTGCGTGTTCACCGGCGTAAGCGCGTATTTTATGCCGTAGCCCGCTATCGCGGCAACGGCTATACACAGTACCGCCACAAAAAATTTTTTCATACATTTTCCCTTTATTTATACAAGTTGTGCGCTATGTGTATATTATACCTTTTTTTTCGCGCAAATACAAGAGTATCGGAATAATTTTTTATTTGCCGCCGTATATTACGGCGCGGGCATGGAAATAATATGAAACAGATAATACGATGCGGGGAGTGTTCGCTATGAAGGAATTAACAAAGAAGGTCGTCATACTCAATAATTTTTCATCACCGTATATAAGTCAGGCAATTATCGTCCTGCGCGACTACAATCCTATGCTGGAGGGCAAGGTCATCGCCGACGCGGAAAAAATCGTCGCGAAATATATAGAGCGCGCAAAAAAGGACGGACAGCCGCCTTCGTCTGTCCGCCGCAAAAATAAGCTTACGGGATTTTTATTCGCTTTTCTGTGCGCCGCCGCGTTCGGAGCGGCGATTTACTTCCGCGTTATTATTTGAAACGGGAATCTATGGTCTCGATGTATTTTTGGTACGCCGACGCGGAACCCGACGACGCGGAATATTCAAAATCGTAATACACGGCAAGCGTGTTGCGGACAACGCACTTTCTGTGGTACACCGTTCCGTTTACCTCGGCTGTGACCGTGTAAGAGCTTTCGCTGTCGTTGCTCTTCATCTCCGTCGCGCTCGTCGCGCCTATCTGTGAAAGATAACCCTTCGCAAGCTCGGTGAGCGCGCCTTCCGTGACCTCCTGCGCTATTATCATCTTCGCGCCGCCCAACGGATCGGTAAGATTCATTTTGACGTTTCCCGACGCGCTGCCCGAATGGAACGCCGCGGGGTACGGGCATCTTACGTTGCCTACCGTTATCTCGGCGTACTCGCCGCTCTGCGCGGGAGCAGCCGTTTGCGCGGGAGCAGCCGTCACCGTCTGTTCGGTAATCACGCCCGACGCGGATCCGTTGTCGCCGCCGCTTTTTCCCGCAAAGAAAAAGTATCCCACCAATACGCTCGCAAGCGTGATAAGTAAAAGTACAAATATGTATATCGCCGCGCGTCTGCCTCTGCTTTTGCGCCGCTTTTCACGTACCGTCCGCTGTCTTTCCTCTTTTTCGGCAAGGCGTTTTTTTCTGTTCAGACGCTCCTCCTGAAGCTCTCTTATTTCCTTGTGGCGCGCCGCCTGACTGTTCTCCTGCGATTTACGGACCGACTGTCCGCAGCGGTCGCAGAAGCGCATACCGTCCTTTAACTGCCTGCCGCAATTTTTGCAATACTGCATATATAAATCCTCCGAATTTTTTCCTACATCTATTACAGTATACAACATATTGTGGTCAAATGCAAGAGTTTTACCGTATTTTGTTACATATTGGTTACGGATTGTTACCGATTTGCACCTTAATTGTTAATTTTTTGTTACAAGGACGCGTACATGCTGTACATGTCAGCGTACAGTCCGCCCTTTTCTATAAGCTCCTTATGCGTGCCGCGTTCCTCTATTCCGTTTTCGGTGAGCACGAGTATCGTCTTAGCGTTGCGTATCGTGGTGAGGCGGTGCGCTATCGTAAGCACCGTTCTACCCTTCGCGAGCTCTTCAAGCGACTCCTGCACGAGCTTTTCGTTTTCGTTGTCGAGCGCGGACGTTGCCTCGTCAAGCAGCAGTATCGGCGGGTTTTTCAGAAATACGCGCGCGATGCTTATTCGCTGCTTCTGACCGCCCGACAGCTTTACTCCCCTCTCGCCGACGTATGTATCGTAGCCGTGCGGCAGCGCCGCGATAAACTCATGCGCGCCCGCTCTCTTTGCCGCCGCCTCGACAGCCTCGTAGCTCGCGCCGGGCAAGCCGTAGGAAATATTGTCGTACACCGTGCCGGAGAAAAGATAAACGTCCTGCTGCACAACGCCTATCGCGTTTCTTAAGGAATGGAGCGTGACGTCCCTGACGTCGTTGCCGTCTATAAGTATTCTGCCGCGCGTCACGTCGTAAAAGCGCGGTATGAGGTTGCATAGCGTCGTCTTGCCGCCGCCCGACGGTCCGACGAGCGCCACACTGTCACCCTTTTTAATATCGAGGTTTATGTTGTGCAGCACGTTCCCCTCCGAGTCGCCGTAACGGAACGACACATTGTCGAATACGATATTGCCCTGCACGTTTTTAAGCTCAACCGCGTCCTCCTTTTCCTTTATATCCTCCGGCGCGTCCATTATTTCAAGAAAACGCTCGATACCCGTCATACCGCGCTGGAACTGCTCGGTAAACTGTATGATAGTCCGAAGCGACGCAAGCAAAGTGCTTACGTACAGAAGATACGCCGTGAGGTCGGCGGGTTCGATTATGCCCTTCATTATAAATACCGCACCCGTCACAAGCACCGTGAGGTACATAAGTCCCTCAAACGCGCGGTTCGACGTCTGGAAGCCCGCCATGTAGAAGTAACCCGTCTTTTTTGTGTCGAGGAACGTCTCGTTGCCCTTCTCGAACTTTTCGGCTTCAATGTCCTCATTTGCGAACGACTTCACAACGCGCATACCGAGAAGCGTGTCCTCGACCTGTGAGTTTATCTCGCCTATCTGGTAACGCTGCGCCTTGAACGCGCGGCGCATACGCGTGTTGAAGAACTTTACAAACACGAATATCAAAGGCAGCGCGGCGAACATTATGAGCGTCAGCGTCACGTTCACGCCGCAGAGTATTATAAACGACACGATTATTTTAAGTCCCGCTATGAAAAATTCCTCGGGGCAGTGGTGCGCGAACTCGGTAATGTCGAAAAGGTCGCTCGTGATACGCGCCATAATTTGTCCGACCTTGTGCTCCGCATAGTACGCGTGCGACAGCTTTTCGAGGTGCGCGAACAGGTCGCGGCGCATATCCGTCTCAATCTTCGCGCCCATTATGTGACCGGTGTCAGCCATGTAGAAATTCGCGGCGGAGTCGATTACGCGGAGCGCCAGATAGAAAACGCCTATCCTTACCACAAATCCCATCGTGAGCGCGGCTGGGTTGCTTATGCCGAGGCTCGTAATCTCACGCACAAGCATCGGAAAAACAAGCTCGCACACGGTCGTGAGCGACGCGCACAAAAGATCCAATATCAAAATCCACTTATATTTCTTAAAGTACGGCACAAACCGTCCTATGAGATAGCTTAACCTCATTCTAACCACCTCCGCAAACTTCCGATATATTTTACTCCACCGCGGATATAATGTCAAGACCCGCGCGCAAAAAAAACAACGGCTCAAAGCCGTTGCGCCGTGTTTTTATTTTTATATCAGTCCCGCGTATTCCTCCTTCATATAGCCCTTAAGCTCCTCAAGCGGCAGGTGAAATTCCACAAATCCCCGCGCGTAGTAGCTCAAGTCGTACGGCTGATAGAATATTACGAGGCTGCCGTCCTCTATGTAAAAATCCGTTCGGTTGCTGTCCTTTATCTCCGGCTTTTCCCACAGGTCGGCGTACTCGTCTTTGTTTTCCTCGACCTGCTCTGTTATGAGACGGTTCAAGGTGTTCACGTAGCCGCTGTCCGCGAACAAATCGTCAAGCGTTATCTCCTTCGACGCGGCAATGTCAACGTTCCGCGCAAGCCATGCCGTTTCACCGTGTGCGCCGCCCATATACACGTACCGTTCCTCGACAAGGCTCAAAAAATCGTTTTTGTTGTACTTCACGTCCCACGAGGTCTGAAACACGCACTTATTCCCCATTTTAAGCTCGTCGGCGATTTCAGCCGCAGCCGTGTCGAACGCGACAAGCTCGCTGTCTATGCTTTCCTCGACGCCGTCGTTAAACTTTTCCTCGAATTCCTCGTCCTCAAGCCCCGACAGCTCTATTATCTCCGCCTTTACGCTCGAATAGTCCGTTTCGTACTCCTTCGTGACCGTATCCGTCTTAACGCCGCCCCCGACAGCGCAGGAGGAAAGGCACATCACACCCAGAACCGCCGCGATAACCCTCTTTATCACTCGCCCTCCACCGACCTTTCATTACAGAATTATGCATATAAGCCCATTAGAGCCGTCGTTAATAATTCTCTGAAGCGTTTCGCGCAGCTTCATTCTCGCGCTGTCGGGCATACGCGAAAGCTTGTTGTGAAGTCCCTCGTTCACAAGCTCGTAAAGCGACTTGCCGAATATGTTTGACTGCCATATCTTCGCGGGGTCGGTCTCAAACTCGGAAAGCAGATAATGCACAAGCTCCTCCGACTGCTTTTCAGTCCCCACTATGGGACTTACTTCTGTCTCGATATCCGCCCTCATCATGTGAATGCTCGGCGCACTCGCTTTAAGGCGCACGCCGTACCGACCGCCCTGCTTGACGATTTTCGGCTCGTCAAGCGTCATTTCGTCGGTCGACGGCGACACGATACCGTAACCCTTTTCCACAACATCGTTAAGCGCCGACGCGACCTTGTCGTACTCCGACTTCATATCGGCAAGCTCCTTCATAAGCGTCATGAGCTTCTTTTCGTTGTCAATCGTAAAGCCCGACATTTCGCCGAGTACCTTAAAATACAGCGGCTGCGGAAGCTCCATCGACAGCTTAACCATGCCGTCGCCCAAATCCATACCGTCTATGTACGCCCTCTGCACGAACTCATTCGCGTCGAGACCGTCCGACAGCGCGCGCACGTCGCGTATGCGGTTCACGTTTTCCATATTTTCCATAACCGCGCCGTAAATGTTCTTTTTGAGCCAATGCTCGCCGTCGAGACCTTCGATCCAGTCGGGTATGCTTATGTCGATCTCTTTAAGCGGGAACTCAAACAGCACCGTTTCTATTATGTCGTGTATGTCGGCGGGCTGGAGCTCCTCGCAGTTTACGGCAAGCACCGGCACGCCGTATTTCGCGGTAAGCTCGTCTTTAAGGCGCTGCGTGTCCTTCGCGAGCGGGTTCACGCTGTTGAGCATCACGATAAACGGCTTATTTATCGCCTTAAGCTCGTTTATGACGCGTTCCTCCGCCTCGACGTAATCCTCGCGGTCGATCTCGGTTATCGAGCCGTCGGTCGTCACGACAAGACCAATCGTGCTGTGCTCGGTTATGACCTTGCGAGTGCCGATTTCGGCGGCGTCGCCGAACGGTATTGGCTCGTCGAACCACGGTGTTGTCACCATTCGCGGCTCGTCGTCCTCGATGTAGCCGAGCGAGCTGTCGACTATATACCCCACGCAGTCGATCATTCTCACCTTTAAATGCGCGTTGTCGCCGAGCGCGATTTCAACAGCCTCGTTCGGTATAAATTTCGGCTCGGTCGTCATTATTGTTCTTCCCGACGCGGACTGCGGAAGCTCGTCTCTCGCCCTCTCCGCCTGGTACGTGTTTTCAATGTTCGGGATCACAAGCATATCCATGAACTTCTTTATAAATGTGGATTTTCCTGTTCTTACCGGCCCTACCACGCCTATGTATACATCGCCCTGACTTCTCTCGGCAATGTCGTTGTAAATGTTATAGTCCTCCACTTTGATTTTCCTCCTTTTGTCCAAATATACTCTATATATATGCACATCGGAGGTGATTATGCTTTTATACGTGAAAAACAAATAGGGACGGTAGTATTGTGCGTGAGGCCCCCTTGTTAAAGGGGGCTGTCAGCGAAGCTGACTGGGGGATTCATTTTCTATTTTCACAATGAATCCCTCCACCGCCTTCGGCGGTCCCCCTCCCTTTAACAAGGGAGGCATACAACGGGCGACCGCATCACAAAAAAATCACCCCGAGGGGTGATTTCTCATTTTTGAAACAATATTCCCTTTTCCAATCTCTCGCACGCGTCGTAATAGCTTTCGGGTGTGCCGATGTCAATTCTCACCGCGTCGAACACGTACGCGTACACGTCGCGCTGCCCGATAAGCCACGGGATAAAATGACCGGGCGCGTCGGGGTTATTGCCCTCGGCGAGGTACTTGCCGATTAGCGGCAGCGTGTCCCTCTTATACAGGTAAAACGGCGGCACTCCCAAATCCGACTTCGGCTTTTCCGGCTTTTCCTCAAAGCTCAGCACCTTACCGTTTTCGTCAAGCTCCACAACGCCCATCGAATGAAGGTCGTTCTTGTTCTCAATCGTGTGGGCGCAAATCATGTCGCAGCCCGTTTCACGGTATTTCGCGGTAAAGTCGGTGAGCGGAAAATCGAATATATTGTCGCTCGCCATTACGAGAATTTCATCGTCGATATTCTCGTTATCGATAACGTACTTCAAATCGCCTATCGCGCCGAGACGGTTCTCGTTCGAGGTGGTATGGTCATTCAGCACCTTGACCGTCTTGCCGCCCTTATACTCGTTTTTCGCCCACTCCTCGAACTGCGCATGGAATTTCTCGTTCGTGACGATGTAAATGTTCTCTACCTCGCCTACCTCGTCAATCTTATCCGTCACCATTTCGAGGATCGTCTTGTCGCCGAGCCGCAACAGAGCCTTCGGCATATTATCCGTGAGCGGGCGCAGTCTTGTGGCGTAGCCCGCAGCCAACAGTACACACTGCATTTTCTTTCTCCTATAGTCTTACGATTACTTATTGTTAAATTTCTCGACGAGCGCGTTTATCTTGTTAACGGGATCGAGCAGCTTTGAAATCGTCTCGTCGTGGTTCAATGTGTCTATGAGGAGCGACATATATTTCGACATGTCGACCTCGCAGTACCACTCGCGCGACGCAAGGTCGGGATTTCTGTATATGAGGTTCGTCGTGAATATCTTGTCTATTACGCCCTCCTCGTAGGCGCGGTCAATACCCTCGAGACCGTTTACGAACAGTCCGAACGTCGAGAACACAAATATTCTCTTCGCGCCGTCCGCTTTGAGCTTTCTTCCGACGTCTATAACGCTCTCGCCCGACGAAATCATATCGTCAACGATGATAACGTCCTTGCCCGTGACCTCGCGTCCGAGGTACTCGTGCGCCTCAATCGGGTTTTTGCCGTTTACGACACGCGAATAGTCGCGGCGCTTATAGAACATACCGAGGTCGAGCTTTAATACCGACGAATAGTACATACATCTCTGCATACCGCCCTCGTCGGGTGAAATAACGATCGTGTCAAACTTGTTGAGCGATATGTCGGGGACGTTTCTCGTAAGCGTCTTTATCATCTGGTACGTCGCCTGTACGTCGTCAAAGCCCGCGAGCGGGATCGAATTTGAAATTCTCGGATCGTGCGCGTCGAATGTTATTATGTTGCTTACGCCCATGTTCACAAGCTCGTGGAGCATAATTGCCGCGTCGAGCGACTCTCTGCCCTTTCTCCTGTGCTGTCTGCCCTCGTAAAGCATCGTCATTATGACCGTCACGCGTCTCGCCTTACCGCCCATCGCGGCTATGATACGCTTCAGGTCCTGATAATGGTCGTCGGGGCTCATGTGGTTTTCCATACCGTACATCTTGTACGTAACGCCGTAATTGAACACGTCGCAGATAATATACACGTCATGTCCTCTTACCGTTTCATCAAGCACGCATTTGGCTTCGCCCGTTCCGAACCTCGGGCAGTCCACGTGCGTCACGTATGTTTCTTCGTTTTCGTCGGAGCGGAAATTCTTTAAGTAGTAGTCGATCTTTGATGTAATTTCCTCGCAGCCTTTCATGCCGATTACGCTCAGCTTTCCCACAACGGGAGCGGCTTCGTCGCTTATAAAGTTGTTTGTCATTATGATTCTCCTTTTTGTCACTCGCATATGTGGCACACTTTACATGATAAATATACCATATATAGTATGTTTTTGCAAGTGACAAGTGAAAATTATTTTATCGGAAAATCGACAAAATTTTACGCTTATGTTACAGTTTTTTTGATAAATTTGTGCGATATATAAGCTCGTAAAGCGCGAACACTATAAGTACGTGTATCGGAAACGCCGCGAAATTCTTAATGATACGCGCCGCCGAGAAAACCGCGAACGCCTTCGCGTACAAAACCGACAGCCAATACGTATTGAGCATTATATTTATGAATAAAGTTATAATAAGCTCCGCAATTATGACGCGTAAAAACGCGTATTTCGGCTCGGCTTTGTACAGCAGCACGCCGTGCACAAGTCCGCCGAGCGCCGCCGATACTGTGAAGCCGAAAAAGTACGCGCCGCCGCCCGGATTTAAGAAGTAGCCGAGTATGTCGCCCAGTCCCCCGACGAGCATCGCGGGAACGGGTCCCAGCGTTATACCCGCCGCAGCCGTAGCCGCGAACGTAAAGGTTATGCGGTTGTCTGGCGTGAGCAGCGGGATTTTGATAATACCGAGTACCGCGTGCATCGCGAGCAGCATACCCGCGAGCGCGAGTTGGCGCGTATTTGTGAGATTGCGCGCCGATTGTCTGAAGTTTTCAAGCGTTTTACGCATAATAAAAACACCTCTTTATAAAAATTTCGGCAACCAAACATTGCCAAAAAAAGAGATGTCCTGTTTTTTCAGCGGGATGCGGCATACGCACCGCAAGCCGCCGCTCACGCGGACGGGCTTTTCGTCGGAACGACAACTCCCCGTTCGTTCCGCACTTTACGCGCATACGCCTACTCTGATGTTCGATTGTGGGTATATTATACAACGCTTTTCACCGATTTGCAATACCAAAAGCGATTATTTTTAAATTTGCTCCGACGCGCACCGCAAAAAACGGTGTATTTGTGCGGTTTTCGGAAAAATTATAAAATTGTCACTTTTTGTACTTTACAAATCATTTCCGCGGTTGTATAATTTTAATATCTATACCCGGAGGGATAATTATGGAAGATATTTTAAAGGACGTCGCGTCGGCGCACAGAATTGTGGTAAAGGTCGGCACATCGTCGCTCACATACAGTCAGGGCGCGGTAAATCTCAAGTTCGCCGACCGTCTCGCGATGGTTCTGTCCGACCTTAAAAATCAGGGCAGGGAGATTATACTCGTATCGTCGGGCGCGATTGGCGTGGCGATGGGTAAGCTCCGTCTCACCGAGCGTCCGCACGACACAAAGGGCAAGCAGGCTGTCGCGGCGGTCGGTCAGTGCGAGCTGATGTTTCTGTACGACAAGATGTTCGGCGACTACAACAACACCGTCGCGCAGGTGCTTTTGACGCGCGAGGATATAGCCGTGCCGAAGCGTAAGAGAAATATTCAGAACACGATCAACACGCTGCTCGAAATGGGCATAATACCGGTAATAAACGAAAACGACACGGTAAGCTACGACGAGATCGAGATAGGCGACAACGACACGCTTTCAGCCGTCGTTGCCGATATGGTCGACGCGGATTTGCTGATACTCTTTTCCGATATTGACGGTCTTTACGACGACGATCCGCATACAAATAAAAACGCGAACCTTTTATCCGTGGTGTACGACATTGAATCGGTAAAGGGCATGGCTGGCGGAGCCGGTACGAGCCGCGGCACGGGCGGCATGGTTACGAAGCTCGAAGCCGCCGAAAAAGCGACGAACGCCGGTATACACATGATTATAGCGAACAGCAGCAACATTGACGGAATATATGACATATTGGACGGTAAAAACGTCGGAACGCTTTTCGTGTCCAAAAATTTTGAAAAGAGGTATGAG
This sequence comes from uncultured Clostridia bacterium, assembly GCA_947591315.1. Classification (GTDB taxonomy): domain Bacteria; phylum Bacillota; class Clostridia; order UBA1381; family UBA1381; genus Hominilimicola. The sequence goes on along the minus strand of CANQDD010000013.1, from coordinate 62,356 downwards.
GAATGACGGAGCTTCTTGAAAAATGCACTCTGGCAAAGGACGCGTCGTTCAAAATGGCGGGCGTTTCGACCGTCACGAAGGACAGCGCGCTCGAAGCGATAGCGTCCGCGCTCGTAAACCGCGCAGACGAAATTATCGCGGCAAACGCGGAGGATATTAAAAACGCGCGCGCAAAGGGTACGCGCGAGGCGATGATTGACCGTCTCACGCTCACAAAGGAACGTATAGACGGTATCGCGGAGGGCGTAAGGCAGGTAAAAGCTCTCGCCGACCCTATAGGCGAGGTCGTTAAGATGTGGAAGCGCCCGAACGGTCTGGAAATAGGTCAAAAGCGCGTCCCGATGGGCGTTATCGCGATAATATACGAGGCGCGTCCGAACGTCACGGTCGACGCGGCGGCGTTGTGTCTCAAAACGTCCAACGCCTGCATACTCCGTGGCGGCAGCGAAGCGATAAACTCAAACAAGGCGCTCATGCACGTAATGCAGGACGCGGCGTACGGCGCGGGGCTTCCCGAAGGCAGCCTCAACATAATCGAGGACACGTCGCGCGAAACGGCTGCCGAGCTTATGAAAATGAACGGCTACGTCGATATGCTCATACCGCGCGGCGGCAAGGGATTGATCAAATCGGTCGTCGATAACGCGACTGTGCCGGTCGTCGAGACGGCTGCGGGTAACTGCCACGTGTACGTTGACGGCTCGGCTGATCTCGATATGGCGAAAAAAATCGTCATGAACGCGAAGGTTCAGCGTCCGTCGGTCTGCAACGCAGCCGAAACGCTGCTCGTTGACAAAAAAATTGCCGACAAATTCATTCCGGTAATCTTTGACGCGCTGAAAGAAAAAAATGTCGAAATAAGAGCCGACAAAAATGCAAAGAATATTTACGCGGACGTTCTTGACGCAACCGACGAGGATTATTATACCGAGTACAACGATTATATAATCGCGGTGAAGGTCGTGGACGGCGTTGACGAGGCGATAGCGCATATAAATAAGTACAACACTAAACATTCCGAAGCGATCGTGACAAGCGACTACTCGGCGGCGCAGAAATTCTTAAACGAGGTTGACGCGGCTGCTGTGTACGTGAATGCTTCGACGCGCTTTACCGATGGGTTCGAGTTCGGCTTCGGCGCGGAGATAGGTATAAGCACGCAGAAAATGCACGCGAGAGGCCCTATGGGACTTGAGGCTCTGACGAGTATAAAATATATAATTTACGGCAGCGGACAAATCAGAGAATAATTTTGGGGGAATATGTGATGGAAGGCAACGAAACAGAAAACGTGGAAGAAATTCCGAAAGAAATTCCGGATATAAATACAGAAAACATCGCGGATGGAAGCGCCGAAACCGACGCGGCATCGGAGAGCGGCACGACCGAAAACGACAGCGCGCCCGCGGACGACGCTCATAACGAAAACGAAGAAAACGCAGAAAACGGCGGTGCGGCGCCCGAAAAGAAAAAGAGCGGCAAAAAGAAAGCGATCATAATCTCATCGTGCGCGGCGGGATTTCTGGCTGCCGTGTACCTCGGCGGCGCGGCGTTTTACTCGTCTCACTTCTTTATCGGCACGAACGTCGGCGGCACGGATATTTCCAATATGACGGTCGCAAAAGCCGAACAGACGATCGGAAACGATTTGGATAATTACACGTTCACTTTTTTTGAGAAGGACGACAAGCAGGAAACGATAACGGGCGACGAGATCCACCTCACGCACGGAACAGCCGAGGGACTTGAAGAAGTGCGCGCACAGCAAAATCCGTTCGCGTGGCCTGTTTCGTTCAAGACGAACACGCTTCCTCTCAAAACCGAGGTGACGTACGATGAGGACGCGCTCTACAACCGTCTTACGGAAATGGATTTTATGGCAAAGACACGCGAGAGCATCGTCGGACAGGCGCAGAATATTTACTACGCGGACGGCGAATATGTCATAAGCGACAACGACGACACCGAAATAGTGAGCCTGAACTCGCTGTACGAAAAGGTGAAGCCGAAAATTTACGGTCTTTACAAGGGAATGTCGCTTGAAAAGGAAAGCTGCTATGAGGGACTTGCGCAGGAGGACACGATAAAGGGCGTGCTGAATATGCTCAACAGGTACGCCGGCACAAAGGTTACGTATCTTAATGGCGACAATTCGACGCTTCTCGACGGCTCGACGATAAACGGCTGGCTCACCGTATCGGACGACTATATAATACGGATTGACGAAGAAAAAGCAAGGTCGTATATCGACGAACTCGCGCGCGGCTACGACTCGATAGGCAAGGCGCGCACGTTCCGTACGAGCGGCGGCAGCGACGTCACCGTCTCCGGCGGAAATTACGGCTGGTGCGTAAATAACGCAAGCGAAACAGCCGCTCTGCTCGATATTATACGCGGCGGCGAAACGGTTGAGCGCGAGCCTGTTTACAAGCAGCAGGCGCGCGTACACGGCGCGAACGACATAGGAAGCACATACGTTGAAATAAGTCTTGGCGCGCAGCACATGTGGTACTACAAGAACGGCTCCCTCGTCGTGTCAAGCGACGTTGTGACGGGAAACCCGAACAAGAACAACGCAACTCCGGCGGGCGTGTACCGCATAGCGTACACCGACAAAAACGTCACCTTGAAGGGTGAGGACTACGAAACGCCCGTGTCGTTCTGGATGCCGTTTAACGGCGGCATAGGACTGCACGACGCGACGTGGCGCGGCTCGTTCGGCGGCAGCATATACCGCGGAGGCGGCTCGCACGGCTGCGTAAACCTTCCCTACAGCGCCGCGCAGACGCTCTTTAACAACATATCGCCCGGCGATCCGGTGGTCGTATACTGATAAGGCAATTCAAAAGGGGACACTAAAATTTTAGTGTCCCCCTTTTTAGTGTCCCTGTCACTTTAGTGTCCCCACATTTTAGTGTCCCCGTTTACACTCCGAGGTATGCGTGAAGTCCGCCGTCAACGGGTATGACCGTACCCGTCACAAATCCCGACAGGCTGCTGTCCGCGAGGAACAGCATCGTGCCGAGCAAATCCTCCGGCACGCCGAAGCGATCCATCGGCGTGTGCGCGATTACCTTCTTACTGCGCTCCGTGAGCGAGCCGTCCTCGTTTGTGAGCAAGGTCTTATTCTGCGTAGTCAAAAACCAGCCCGGTGCAATGGCGTTTACGCGCACCTTCTGCGGCGCGAAATGCACCGCGAGCCACTCCGTAAGATTTACGACAGCCGCCTTTGCCGCGCTGTACGCGCTCACCTTCGTAAGCGGGTGGTACGAACCCATGGACGCGATGTTTATTACGCACGTCCCTTCCCTGCCGAGCATATCGGGAATGAACACCTGCGACGGTATGATCGTGCCAACGAGGTTTAAGTCGAACACAAAATTAAAGTTTTCCTTCGGAATATCGAAGAACGACACAACGTTCGGATTTTCCATATCGCCGTCCTCGTAATGTTCCTTGTCGGTGTTGCCGCGCGGGTGATTGCCGCCCGCGCCGTTCACGAGAATATCGACCTTGCCGAACGCGTCGTTTACCGCCTTTTTCGCCTTTTTGACGCTTTCTTCGTCAACGACGTCGCACGCCACGGCGAGACCCTTGCCGCCGAGCGCCGTTATCTTCTCCGCCACGGGTTCGAGCTTTGACATGGTGCGTCCCAGAACGGCGACGTTCATGCCCTGCTCTGCGTAAGCGTACGCGAACGCGCTGCACAGCACACCGCTGCCGCCCGTTATAACCACGGTTTTACCTTTGAGGTTGTCAAACTTCTGCATCTTCATTCCCCTTTCCCTTATTTACACGTTATGTTTATTCCGCGTTTGCGAGCTTTGCCGCCTGGTCGGCTGTCACAAGCGCGTCTATTATTTCGTCGAGCGAGCCGTTTAAGACCTGTTCGAGCTTGTACAATGTGAGATTTATTCTGTGGTCGGTGACGCGGCTCTGCGGATAGTTATACGTGCGTATTCTCTCGCTCCTGTCGCCCGAGCCGACCTGCGACTTTCTCTCGTCGGCAATTTCCTTGTGACGCTGCTGCTCCATGATCTCGTATATGCGCGAACGCAGTATCTTCATCGCCTTGTCCTTGTTCTTGTGCTGCGACTTCTCGTCCTGACACGACACGACGATACCGGTCGGTATATGCGTTATGCGCACTGCCGAATCAGTCGTGTTTACGCACTGACCGCCCGGACCTCCCGCGCGGAACACGTCTATTCTAAGGTCGTTCTGGTTTATTTCAACCTCGACCTCCTCCGCCTCCGGCAGCACCGCCACGGTCACCGCCGACGTGTGTATACGCCCGCCCGACTCCGTTTCGGGTACGCGCTGGACGCGGTGAACGCCGCTCTCAAACTTCAATCGGCTGTACGCGCCCTGCCCCTCCACGGAAAAGCAGATTTCCTTGTAGCCGCCTATATCGGTGGGGCTTGAGTTTAATACGTCTATCTTCCACCTCTGCGTCTCGGCGTACATCGTGTACATTCTCATGAGGTCTGCGGCGAAAAGCGCGGCTTCCTCACCGCCCGTGCCGCCGCGTATTTCCATTATAACGTTTTTGTCGTCGTTCGGATCCTTCGGCAGAAGCAGTATTTTAAGCTCCTCCGTAACGCGCTCTATCGCCGACTGCGCCTCGGTCAATTCGTCGCGTATCATTTCCTCAAACTCTTTATCCTGCGGACTTTCGAGCATCTCCCTGTCGTCCTCGACCGTCTTTTGAGCCGCCTTTAATTCCCTGTATTTTTCCACAATCGGCGTCAAATCTGAATGTTCCTTGCAGTATTTTCTCCACGCCTCCTGGTCCGCTATTACCTCGGGGTCGCTGATTTTACCCGCTATAAGCTCGAACCGTTCCTCCAGCGCAGCCAATTTGTCAAGCATATTTCCTCTCCTTTATGAACCTTGTTGCATTATATAATAATATTAAATCATATTTGGCGGTCAATGTCAATGAAAATTACGGCGCGCGCTTCTTTATTTTTGCGCGCATATTTGACTTTTTGCTTTAAGTATGATAAGATAATAAATTGTAATAGCGGTGCAGTATCCTAGTCAGTACGGCTTTTCGGAAAGCGGGCCTAAAAATCCGCCAAATGGCACATCGATGAAGTTTCTGGTGTTTTGCTTTGAACGCCCAGTTCGGGGCTGATGCTGGGAGTTAAGGTTTAGGGGCGGTTGCTAACGGCATAGCAGCCCTTCCCCCTTTTCCGTGGAGGCCTGTGACTGTGGCAGCCCATTCCCCCTAAGGGAGTAAGCTGTTACGGCTCAGGGGAAAACCTGTTTTGCGGTCAGTAGCGCGTATCTCCCATAAGGAGACCGCGCGAGGGCTGTGGGCAGCGTAGCCAGCCTTGAGTGGATGTGGCGGATGCGCGAACAGAACCTTTCGCCTACTTTGGCGCCATCGGGCACAAGGGGAATCGCGCGCTGAAACCATGCTCTGCAAAAGAGGATACGGAAGGCTTCGGCTGTATGGGAAAACCTCTAGGCTGTCGTAAAAGGGTGAGCGGAGGATTGCAGTGCGGACTCAGTGGCGATCCGGCTACTCGGTACGCCGAAAGGCGTATAGGTGCCGGTCTTTAATGGGAAACCGCTCCCTCGGCGACGAGGGAGTTGACCGACGGGAAAACCTGCCGGACCTAAGCCGCAAACTTTACTCCGTTCACTACCCTATTTTTATTATGTTACCGATGCCGCAGGGTGCGGCTTTAATATAAAGGAGAGAAAACAAATTGGACAAGTCCGACATACCGAAACGGAAAAAATACACCGTGCCGCAGCCGAAAATAAACGTGGCTGTGTCGCATAAATGGACGGTGACGGTTCTCATACTGTCATTCGTGCTTTCGGTGTTCTTCAGCTTCATAACGTCCGTGCTCATGCAGTCGCTGACGCTGTTTTTCGCTTTTGTGCTGCTGTTTGTAATAATCGCGGTAAACATTTTCTTCGACATGATAGGCACGGCGGTGCAAAACGCCGAGGAACACCCGTTTCACTCGCTCGCGGCAAGGAAGGTCAAGGGCGCGAAGGAAAGCATTTCGGTAATACGCCACGCGCCGCAGCTCGCGAATATGTGCTGCGACGTAATAGGCGACATCGCGGGTATTATCTCCGGCGCGACGACAACGCTTATAGTAAGCGAGCTTATAAGCGTGTTTAAGCTCACGGGAATACTTCCGAGCCTTATCCTTACCGGTATAGTCGGCGCTCTCACGATAGGCGGAAAAGCCATGTCAAAGGGCATTTCCATGCAAAACGGCAACTCGATAGTGTTCGCCGTCGGGAAAATAATGTACTTTTGCAGGCATTTCCTCAGAAAATAAGCTATGGACAAGTTATTAGACAAAATTCAATCGCTGGAAAACTTAAAAGAGCTTACAATTCCCGAGCTTAACGCGCTGTGCGCCGAAATTCGGGAGTTTCTTGTTGACAGTGTGTCAAAAACGGGCGGCCACCTCGCGTCGAACCTCGGCGTTGTGGAGCTTACCGTCGCGCTTCACACTGTTTTTGACGTTCCGAAGGATAAAATAGTGTTCGACGTGGGGCATCAGTCGTACGTCCACAAAATTTTAACGGGCAGGAAAGACAGGTTCGACACGCTCCGTCAATTCGGCGGTCTGTCGGGTTTCCCGAAGCGCGCGGAAAGCGGCTGCGACGCGTTTAATACCGGTCACAGCTCCACCTCGATAAGCGCGGCGCTCGGCATAGCGCGGGCGCGCGACCTTGACGGCGACGATTACAACGTAATCGCCGTGTTCGGCGACGGCGCTCTCACGGGCGGAATGATGTACGAGGCGATGAACGACGCCGGTCACTCACGCACGCCGTTGATTCTCATATTAAACGACAACGCCATGTCCATAGCCCGAAACGTCGGCGCGGTATCGACGCACCTTAGAAAGCTGCGTATGTCGCCGGCGTACTTTCATTCAAAGGTTGTCGTTGAAAGGATACTGAACAAAATACCGCTCGTCGGCAAGGGCATAGCGACGGTCATAAAAAAGGTAAAGCGGTTTTTCCGCCGCCTTGTAATACCGACAACGATGTTCGACGATTTGGGTTTCACGTACATGGGGCCCATTGACGGTCACGATATAGAGGCGCTCATAAGCTGTTTCGACTACGTAAAAAGCGAGAAAAAGCCCGTGTTTATACACGTTCAGACGAAAAAGGGCAAAGGCTACGCTCCGGCGGAAAGCAATCCGCAGAAGTTCCACGGCATATCGCCGTTCGACAAGGACACGGGCGAAACGGCAAAGTCGGGCGAAACGTACAGCGACCGTTTCGGCGCGGCTATGGTACGCATAGCAGAGAAAAATCCGAAGGTGGTCGCAATTACGGGCGCGATGCCGAACGGCACGGGTCTTGACGAATTTGTGAAGAAAAACAAAAACCGCTTTTTCGACGTGGGCATAGCCGAGCAGCACGGCGTAACGCTGTCGGCAGGTCTCGCGTCGGCAGGGTATATTCCCGTAATACCGCTGTACTCGTCGTTTTTGCAGCGCGCGTACGATCAGACGCTGCACGACGTTTGTCTGCAAAATCTTCACGTCGTGTTCCCGATTGACCGCGCGGGCATTGTCGGCGCGGACGGCGAGACGCATCAGGGTGTTTACGATATTTCATACCTGACGCATGTTCCTAACATGACGCTCCTGTCGCCCGCGACGCTCGGCCAGCTTGAGGAAATGCTCGATTTTGCGGTTAACCGCTTCAACGCTCCGATAGCGATACGCTATCCGCGCGGCGGATGCGAGGCTGAAAACGTACCGTGCACGTTCACGCTCGGCAAGTCGCAGCTTATACAAGAGGGTACGGACGTTACGATTATAGCGACGGGCAGAATGGTAAAACGCGCGGAGGAAGCCGCCGCGCTTGCGGAGTTGTCGGTTGAAATACTTGCGATGCCGACGATAAAGCCGCTAGACAGTGAGGCTGTTATCGCGTCGGCTGTCAAGACGGGTAATGTGATAACGGTCGAGGACAACGTAAAAATCGGCGGTATGGGCAGTATGATCGCGTCGCTTATCGCCGAGCGCGGCGTAAAGTGTAAATTAAAGATATTCGCGTTTCCCGACAGTCCGATACCGCACGGCACGGTTGACGAGCTTGACGCGCACTGCGGCTGCGACGCGGCTTCGATAGCCGAATACATGAATAATTCAATGCGAGAGGAAAATAATAATGGCTAAGGTAAGGCTTGACGCGCTCCTTGTGGACAAGGGTCTGGCGCAGAGCCGCGAGCGCGCGAAGGCGCTCATAATGGCTGGACAGGTTTATATAGACAACCAGAAGTGCGACAAGGCAGGGCAGCAGGTGGACGAAAGTGTCACGCCCGAGGTTCGCGGCGAAACACTCAAATACGTGAGCCGAGGCGGGCTGAAGCTCGAAAAGGCTCTTAAAGTGTTCCCAATATCGCTCGAAGGCAGGGTGACGATGGACATAGGCGCGTCAACGGGCGGTTTTACCGACTGTATGCTGCAAAACGGCGCAAGAAAGGTGTTCGCGGTCGACGTGGGGTACGGTCAGTTCGCGTGGAAGTTGCGTTCAGACGAGCGCGTCGTGAACATGGAGCGCACAAACATACGCTACGTCACGCCCGAGGACATCGGCGAGAAGATAGATTTCGCGTCGATCGACGTTTCGTTTATATCGCTCCGTCTTGTGCTGCCGGTGGCAAAAAATCTGCTTGCGGACGACGGTGAGATTGTCGCGCTGATAAAGCCGCAGTTTGAGGCAGGGCGCGAACAGGTCGGCAAAAAGGGCGTTGTGAGGGACATTAAGGTGCATTACGAGGTCATAAAAAACGTGCTTGACTTCGCGCGGAGCATCGACCTTCACGCCGCCGGACTGTCGTTTTCGCCCGTCAAGGGGCCCGAGGGAAATATAGAGTACCTCGCGTATCTCAAAAAAAGCGAATGTGAGGATAGTATAACGGACGAGGTGATACGCCGCGTCGCGGACGAGTCGCACAGCGCATTGTAAAGGAGGCTAAAATATGCTTTCGGACGACATAGTAATAACAGGCAGACGCGCCATAGCAAGGTCGTATGCGAAGGTCAACCTTACGCTTGACGTTCTGTCAAGGCGCGCGGACGGCTACCACGATATAAAGATGATTATGCAGACGGTATCGCTGTTCGATTTACTCATAATCGACAAAACCGACGGTGAAATATCCGTTTCAACCAATCTTAAGTACCTGCCGACGAACAACAAAAATATCGCGTATAAGGCGGCGGAGCTTTTTTATTCGCTCACCTCGATACGCGGCGGCGTGAAAATCATAATACATAAGAATATTCCCGTGGCTGCCGGACTTGCGGGCGGCAGCGGCAACTGCGCCGCCGTGCTTTGCGCGCTCAATATGCTCTACGGCTGTCCGTTAAGCGATGAGGAGCTTATTCGCGCCGGAGCGTCGCTCGGCGCGGACGTGGCGTACTGCTTCACGGGCGGCACACAGCTTGCGGAGGGTATAGGCGAAATTTTAACGCCGCTCCCCCCTGCCCCAAAAACGCACATTCTTCTCGTAAAGCCGCCGATAAGCGTTTCGACGGCGGCGATATATGAGCAGATCGACGGCGCGGAAAATATGACGCGCCCCGACACCGACGGCATGATATGCGCGATAAGATCGGGCAGCGTCAGGGACGTCGCGTCAAAGCTGTGCAACGTTATGGAAAGCGTCACGGTGAAGCTCCACCCCGTTGTGGGCGGCATAAAGACAAAAATGATTATGAACGGCGCGCTCGGCGCGGTAATGAGCGGCAGCGGCCCGACGGTGCTGGGAATATTCGACGACTACGCAAAGGCGAAAAGAAGCGCGGACAGCTTTTCAAGGCAGTTCCGCGACGTGTACCTAACGAGTATAATGAACTGAATAAGAGGTGTTCCTTTTGGAGAGAGAGAAGGACAATATCATAATAATCACCGACGGTGACGGTACCGCTCCCGAAGCGGTCGAAACGCCCGACAGCAGTGATAAATCCGATACGGCAATTACGGAAAACGAGAGCGGCGCGGAGGTCAAAAAACGTACCGCGCCCGATTTTTTTCGTTCGGCTGCGGAGAGAATACGCGGCGCGGCGCTTAAAGCGGCGGAGCGCGTAAAATCGCTGCCGTCGGATCTTACGCCGAAATTTATTAAAATAGCCTGCGCCGTGAGCGCGGCGGTGATAATCGCGGCGGCTATGACGGCGTTCTTCATTCCGAAAAGCGACGGCGCGGCGGAGAGGTCGCTGAATTTGCTCCGTGCAAGCAGCGGCGCGTATAATGAAGCAAAAACCGCTCACGACAACGCTCTCGCGGAAAACAGGCAGCTTGGTGAGGAGCTTCGCGCAAAAAATGAAGAGCTTGAGGAATTTCGCGGCGCGCAGGGCGGTCTTGACAAAATAAGCGAGAGCAACGCGGAGCTTGAAAAAAAGAGGGACGAACTCGCAAAACAAGCAGAGCAAAAGCAAAACGAATACGATTCTCTTTCCGACGCGTCGGGCGAAACGTCCGGCAGGATCGTGACGCTGCCCTCCGGTTACTACACCGTCGGCAAGGATATTACCGCCGGAAGCTACACCGTGACCGGCTCCGGCTCGATAGCGGTGGCGCGCGGCGGCAAATCCACGGCTAACAAGCTGCTTACATCGGACGGTGAAGCGTTTGAGCTTAAAGACGACGACCGCGTGCAAATCGACGGCAGCGCGAAGTTTATTCCGAGGTGACAAGGTGGTACGAATGACAAGAAAAAAACTGTTTATTATACTGCTCTCCGTGTTTACAGCCGCAGCTTCCGCAGCGGTCGGGACTGCCGCGTTCAGAGCGGACGCAAAAAAGGACGCCAAAGCGCTGCTTGACGCGGAGATAAGCGAAATTACCGCCGATACCGATTCTGTCACAGCAGATTCCGAAGCGATAAAGGAGCAGATAAGCGCGGCTGACGCGGAGCTTGGCACGCGCGGCACGGTAAACGGCTATTACATGGAATATAAGAAAACGCACGACAGTCTGACCGAGGAAATCAGCGAGCTTCAAAGTAAAATAGAGCAGCTCGACCGCGATATTGAGGCTAAGAAAAGTGAATCGGGCGTATCCGGTGACGCGGCTAAAACCGAAAAAGGTAAAAAGTACGCGCTTAAAGGGAACGAGAGCTACTCCTGCCCCGACAAAATACCGGCGGGGAGATACGTCGCGGAGGGAAGCGGTCAGCTTACCGTCCTTAATTCGTCCGGCAGGGCGCGCATATCGCAGAACCTCACCGTGGCGTACGACCACACGTATACCTTCGACCTGTTCGACGGTGAAAAGGTGCAGGTCTCGGAGGATATAACTCTTACGGAGCTTAAATAAAATACGGGGACACTAAAATGGGGACACTAAAGTTTTAGTGTCCCCGTTCTTTTTATTTTAGTGTCCCCTATTTTAAGTCCACTCTGTTTCTTGTGCCTCCCATTATGAACGTCTCTATGTTCTTCGCGACCTCGTCTATGCACCTGACGCGCGATTCGTACGCGCCCCATGCCATGTGCGGCGTGAATATCACATTTTTTTCGTTTAGGATGCGGTTGTAGGGACTGTCGGTGTCGAGCGGCTCCTTTGAGTACACATCTATGCCGAGACCGCCTATTTTGCCGTCCTTTACCGCGTCCGTGAGAGCTTCCTCGTCGCACACCGCGCCGCGCGACACGTTTATAAGCACCGCTCCGTCCTTCATTTTCGCGATACGCTCACGGTTTATCATATTCATTGTTTCGCTCGTGAGCGGAACATGCAGTGAGATTATGTCCGACTTCTCCAGAAGCTCGTCAAGGCTTACGAAAAAGTCGTACCTGCTCTGCGGCTTATGCGGCGTTACAAGCACGCTGCACCCAAGTCCGCGCGCTATACGCGCCACCTCGCCGCCGATGTTGCCGAAGCCTATTATTCCCCACGTCATGCCCTTTATCTCGTGGAAATACGGCTTTAAGCGGTTCTGGACGCCGCTCTCGGTGTACCGTCCGTCCTTTACGTATTTGTCAAACGCTCCGAGCCGCGTCACGAGCGACAGCGCCATTGCGACCGTAAGCTGCGCGACGGAGTCGGTGGAGTAGCCCTTTATGTTGCACACGCCTATCTGCTTGCGCCAGCAGTAGTTCACGTCTATGTTGTCAAAGCCTGTCGCCGTCACGCATATAAGCTTTAATTCCGGCGCGAGCGGCAGATTTTCCTTTGTGAGCTTTACCTTGTTTACGATTATTACCTCCGCGTCCCTTATGCGGTCGGCAAGCTGCAGCTCGGACGTCGTTTTGTAGACCGTGAGGTCGCCGAGCCGCTCTATCGCGGAAAATTCAATGTCGTCGCCGAGCGTTTTCGCGTCGAGTATCACTATCTTCATACAATCACCTCACATAAGAGCCTGCAGCTTTTCCCACAGCTCCGGCTGCGCCTTTTTAAGATTTATCGGCGCGAAATTTTCGTTCACAAAGCCGTGCGCCGTTCTGCCCGTTGTCGCGAGCTTCATCTCCGGCAGCTTGTATACCTCGTATTCAAACTCGCACCGCGCGACCGTCAGCTTCGTCATGCGGCACTTTACCAAAACCTCGTCCTCGTATTTAAGCCCGAAAATGTATTTTGCGCCCGTCTCGGTGAGCGGCATCTGCACGCCTTTTTTCTCCATACCGCTGTACGTTTCGCCCGTCTTTTTTATATAGTCCGTACGCGCCAGCTCGAACCACGGATAGTAACGGGAGTGATGTACTATTCCCATCATGTCCGTTTCCGCGTAGCGCACCGTTAAATATGTTTCACTCGTATACGCCATTTCGTTTCCCCTTAGTCTTTATATAACCTTTTCCGTGCCGGAGTAAACAAGTCCGCGCTTCGCGTCCATCGTTACCGTCGTGCCGGAGGTAAGTATCTTTGTCGCGCCCGGCGCGGCAACGATTACGGGTATGTCGAGCGCCGCCGCAAGCACCTGCGCGTTGTTCGCCTCTCCCGTTTCCTCGCTTATGATACCCGCCGCCTTGCGGAGCGTCGTAATCATGTTGTTCGTAACCATATTAGTAACGACTATATCGCCGTCCGTAAAGTCGCGCACAAGCTCGTCGTTGCTCGTCGCGACGCACACGTTCGCGGTCGCGCTGATGCTTGAAAGTCCTTTGCCGCTCACAAGCACATGACCTACAAGGTGTACCTTCATGATATTCGTTGTACCGGCAACGCCCATAGGAACGCCGGCGGTGATTACGGCAAGCTCGCCGTCCTTTATAAGTCCCGTTTTCTGCGCGCACTCAACGGCGTGGTCGAAAAGCTCGTCGGTGTTGCTTCTCGACTCGCTCATTATCGGCGTTACGCCCCATGAAAGGTTAAGCTGTCTGCGTCCCTTTACGCTCAAGGTCGGCGCGATGATCGGACACGCCGGACGGAAACGCGAGATTTGGCGCGCCGTACCGCCCGCGTATGTAAGCACTATGATCGCAGCCGCGTGGAGGTCGTGCGCCGTCGTGCAGGTCGCGTGGCTTATCGCGTTCGTGATGTCCATGCGTGAGTTGAAGTTCATATTTTCAAGACGCTTTACATAGTCTATGTCGTTCTCCGTGCGCTCCGCAATCGACGCCATCGTCTTTACCGTTTCGACGGGGTACTTGCCGACAGCCGTCTCACCCGACAGCATTATAGCGCTCGTGCCGTCGTAGATAGCGTTCGCGACGTCGGTCGTTTCCGCTCTCGTCGGGCGCGGATTTCTTATCATCGAATCGAGCATCTGCGTAGCCGTTATAACGACCTTGCCCGCGCGGTACGTTTTCTTTATAAGCTGCTTCTGAATTACAGGCAGATCCTGCATATCTATCTCAACGCCCATGTCTCCGCGCGCTACCATTATGCCGTGCGCCTCGTGGAGGATAGCGTCGATGTTTTCAACACCCTCGGCGTTCTCGATTTTCGCGATTACCTTTATGTCGCTGCCGCCGCGCTGCTGGAGAAGGTTCTTTATCTCCTTAACGTCGTCGGCGGTTCTCACGAACGACGCGGCGATAAAGTCAACGTCCTGCTCTATGCCGAAAATTATGTCGTCGATGTCCTTCTGGCTCATGTACGGCATTGAGAGCGACACGTTCGGGATATTCACGCCCTTTTTGTTCGATATTACGCCGCCGTTTTTGACCTGACAGATTATGCGGTCGGAATTTACGCTCAGAACCTCCATTTCGATAAGTCCGTCGTCTATAAGTATTCTGTTGCCTGCCTTAACGTCTTTGGGAAGGTCCGCGTATGTAATCGACACCTGCGTCTCGTCGCCCTCCACATCGTCGGTGCAGAGCGTGAACTTCTGACCCTCCTTAAGCTCCACCTTGCCGTCCTTGAAGTCCTTTATGCGAACCTCCGGTCCCTTTGTGTCGAGCAATATCGCGACCGGCATATCAAGCTCCTCGCGCACCTTTTTTATGCTGTTCATCTTTTTGAGCGCTTCCTCGTGCGTGCCGTGGGAAAAGTTGATTCTCGCCACGTCCATACCCGCTATCATAAGGTCGCGGAGCACGTCCTCGCTCTCCGTCGCGGGTCCCATCGTGCAGATTATTTTTGTCTTTCTCATAATTTATATACCCTCCCTTTCTTGTATAATACAAAAAGGTGCCGCAAAAACAACACCTTTAAATATATTCACACGCTGAGCTTTTTCGCGAGATCCACAAGCTGCTGCGGAAGCTCCTTCGTCATGTTGAGACCTTCCTCGATGTCAACGTCGGTGATGATGTGGTCCCTCATGCAGACAATTCTGTTTTGCTTGCCCTGCAAAAGAAGCTCAACCGCCATACCGCCCATTTCACTCGCGACAACTCTGTCGCGCACCGTCGGGCTTCCGCCGCGCTGTACGTGACCTAAAATCGTCGCTCTCGACTCGATACCGGTCTTTTCCTCGATTTCCTTCGCCATTTCGATAACGCCGCCTATACCCTCGGCAACGATGATAATGGAGTGCTTTCTTCCTCTCGACTTACCTTCAAGAATCGGGCGCAGCACGTCCTCGTCAAAGCTCCATTTCTTTTCGGGCACGAGAATTACCTCCGCGCCGCACGCTATACCCGCCTGAATCGCGATGTAACCGGCTGCTCGTCCCATTACCTCGATAATCGAGCAGCGCTCGTGGCTCTGCGCGGTATCTCTTATCTTGTCCACCGCATCCTTAACGGTGTTAAGGCACGTGTCGTAGCCGACGGTGTACTCGCTGCAGCTTATGTCGTTGTCTATCGTGCCGGGCATGGCTATTGTCGGCAGACCGTGGCGGCACAGGTCGCGCGCGCCGCGGAACGAGCCGTCGCCGCCTATTACGATAAGTCCGTCAAGTCCGAATACTCTCGCTATCTCGACAGCCTTCTTGACGCCCTCCTCCTCCTTAAATTCAAGGCAGCGCGCCGTTTGCAGTATCGTGCCGCCTCTCTGGAGCGTTTCGGAAACGCTTCTCGCGTTCATCTCAACGAGGTCGCCCTTTATAAGTCCATTATATCCGCGCTTTACGCCGAATACCCTAAGTCCGTAATACGAGCCCACTCTGACAACGGCGCGTATCGCCGCGTTCATGCCCGGAGCGTCGCCGCCCGAAGTAAGCACGCCTATTGTTCTTATATTTCTGTGTTCCATCCTGAGTCCTCCCACCGTATTAAAATAAATCGTTTTCAATAATCAAGTCCTGCGCCGCTTCCATTTCGGTATCAGGCACAAGCACCTCGCAGCAGCCCTTGCTTTCATCGTCGCCGCCCGACTGTCTCACCTTTGAGACTATGCCGTTCTTGTCAAGTGCGTCCGCAAGCTTTTTCGCCGTTTCCGGCGACTGTGACACATAAATTACAGTCCACATTTTAAAATCCTCCCGCGAAGGAAAAGTTTACCTCTCGTCCGACATTACCTTGCCGTGTTTGGTGTATATCTCCGCCTTGCCGTTAATCTTGATTGCCGACGTTACCTCCGTGAACTGCGCCACGTAGACCTCGCCCCGGTCAAGCTTTTCGGTATGGTGAAATTTCGTATCCTTACCTCTCGTCAGCCCTATAATGTTGACGCCGTTTTCAAGCGCCTTTATAACAATATAGTCGTCCATACTCATCTCTCCCCGTCCAATCTCGAATATACTCTATATATAATACTATATTTTCTCGTATTTTGCAAGTCCTAAAGCGTTAAATTATTGGCAGAGAGATATTTTTGGTTAGTTTTACCGATTTATTTTATTTTCACGTTTTCCTCGCCGAAAACGGATTTCAAATCCTCGACCGCTCCCGCCGTGCCGTTAAAGTACAGTCTGCGCGGCGCGCGCGTTATCTGCTTCGTGTCGCGGAAGAAAAGCCGCACCTCCATATCGCCGCTGTACGGCGCAAGCGCCTCCGACACAGCCGCGAGATTTTCCTCGCTGCGCGTGTCGAGCTGTATATAGAGCCGCTTCGGTTCGATTTTACTTGCGAGCGCCTCCTCTATCGGCAGAGCCGACTGCATTAAAAGCTTCGGTTCTTCGTCCTCGCGTATGCTGAGCCTTGCCGTCACCGCTATAAGGTTGTCCTCGGTGAGAATGGGCGAATATTCGGCAAGCACCTTCGGGAACACTATGCACTCGACCGAGCCGTATATGTCCTCGAGCGTCAGAAACGCCATCTGCGCGTTCGCGCTGCGCGTAGTCTTGTTTTTCCTCGACGCTACGGCGGCGCATATCACTATCATTTCGTCGTCCTTTATTCCGCCCTCGGAGGCGCGGTAGTTGCCGTCCTCGTCACGGTGCACGCTCGCTAAAACGTCGCCTATGTTGTAGCGCGTAAGCTTCTTTATCCTGTCGGCGTATTCCTCCATCGGGTGACCCGAAAAATACATGCCGGTTGACTGCTTTTCGAGTTTAAGGAGCGTCTTTTTGTCAAGCTCCTCTATGTCGGGGAACTCCATTTCCGCGTCCGCGTCGTCGATGTCGTCGAACAGCGACACCTGACCGGCTATGTTGTCGCGCGCCGCCTTTGCCGTGCCTTCGAGCGCGCTTTCGTATACGGCAAGAAGCTGCGACCGTTTAATACCCATTGAATCGAACGCTCCGCAATATATGAGCCCTTCGAGCGCGCGCTTGTTCATCTCGCCGCCCGCCATACGCTCTATAAAATCCGAAAAGCTCTTGAACTCGCCGCCGCGCTTACGCTCATTCACGAGGCTTATAATCATCGCGCGTCCGACGTTCTTCACCGCCGACAGTCCGAACCGTATCGAGCCGTTCTCGACCGTAAACGTGTCCTCGGACTTGTTCACGTCGGGCGGCAGACGGTCTATGCCCATGTCGGCGCAGTTTTGTATATAGTGGTTTATTTTGTCGGTGTCGTCTATGCTCGAAATAAGCGCCGCCATAAACTCTACGGGGTAGAACCTTTTGAGATACGCCGTCTGGTACGCCACGACTGCGTAAGCTGCGGCGTGGGACTTATTGAAGCCGTAATTCGCGAAATCGCTCATCTCGCCGAATATAGCCGTCGCGGTCGCCTCGTCTATGCCGTTTTTAATACAGCCGGGTATTTCGCCGTCGTCGCTGCCGTAGATGAAGTTTTTACGCTCTATCTCCATCTGTTCCCCTTTTTTCTTGCTTATAGCGCGCCGCATTATGTCCGCTCTGCCGAGCGAGTAACCCGCGAGCGTGCGCACTATCTGAATTATCTGCTCCTGGTAAATCATACAGCCGTAGGTGCTGTCTAATATGCCCTCAAGCAGCGGATGCTTGTACGTGATTTTTTCGGGGTGTGCTCTGTTGTGCATATAGCGCGGTATCTGCTCCATGGGGCCCGGGCGGTACAGCGATATACCCGCAGTGACGTCCTCGAAGCACGTCGGACGCATTTCCTGCATGAACGACTGCATACCCGCGCTTTCAAGCTGGAACACGCCGTCGGTGTTGCCCGACGATATGAGGTCGTACACCTCTTTTATGTTGAAGTCGATATTCTCTATATCAATGTCCACGCCGCGCGTTTTCTTTATGATTTTTACGGCGTTCTCTATTACCGTCAGATTGCGAAGTCCCAGAAAGTCCATTTTTAAAAGTCCGAGGCTTTCAACCGTGTCCTTCGGGAACTGCGTCTGCATAAAATTATCGGCGTTAAGCTGGAGCGGCACGTAATTCACAAGCGGCTCGCTCGTTATAACCACGCCGGCCGCGTGTGTTGACGCGTGGCGCGGCAGTCCTTCGAGAGCCATTGACGAGTCGAGCAGCTCTTTTATTTTCGGGTCGTTCTCGTAGAGCGCGTTAAGCTCCGTTGATATGTCGAGCGCCTTGCGTATCGTCATTTTAAGGTCGAACGGCACGAGCTTCGCCACCTTGTCAACCTCGGCGTACGGAATGTCGAGCGCTCGTCCGACGTCGCGTATCGCGAGCTTCGCCTTCATCGTGCCGAACGTCACTATCTGCGCGACCTGTCCTTCGCCGTACTTCTGCACGACGTACTCTATGATTTTCTGCCGTCCGTCAGGCGCGAAATCTATATCTATATCCGGCATACTCACGCGTTCGGGGTTTAAGAAACGCTCGAAAATAAGCGAATATCTTATCGGATCGACGTTCGTTATGCCGAGGCAGTACGACACGAGGCTGCCGACCGCGCTTCCGCGTCCGGGTCCTACCATTACGCCGTTGTTTTTCGCGAAATTTATAAAATCCCACACTATGAGGAAGTAGTCCACAAAACCCATGCTGCTTATAACGCCGAGCTCGTAGTTAAGACGGTCTTTAAGCTCGTCCGTGACGGGGCTGTAGCGTTTTTCAAGTCCCGTCTCGCAAAGCTCGCGAAGATACGCGTAGGCGTCCTTGCCGTCCGGCACGTCGTACGCGGGAAGGTGGCGCGTGTTAAAGTCAAATTCAACGTGACACCTGTCGGCGATTTTCTGTGTGTTTTCTATCGCCTCCGGCGCGTAATCGAAAAGCTCCGCCATCTGCTCCGGCGACTTTATATAAAATTCCTCCGTTTCAAACTTCATGCGGTCGGGATCCTGAACCTTCTTTTCCATTTGTATACACATCAGAATGTCCTGGTACTTCGCGTCGTCTTTTGTGAGATAGTGTATATCGTTTGTCGCAACAAGACCGATACCCGTTTCCTTCGACAGCCTCATCATGTCGGGGATTATACGCTTTTCTTCCGCGAGACCGTGATCCTGTATTTCGAGGAAATAGTTGCCCTCGCCCATTACGTCACGGTAGCGCAGCGCGGTTTCCTTCGCGCCGTCGTAGTCGCCGCGTAAAAGAGCCTTCGGCACCTCGCCCGCGACGCACGCGCTGAGCGCTATAAGCCCCTCGTGGTGCGCCGTAAGGAGCTCGAAGTCAATTCTCGGCTTGTAGTAAAAGCCGTCTATATACGCCGTTGACACAAGCTTTATGAGGTTTTGGTAGCCCGTTTGGTTCTCCGCTAAAAGTATGAGGTGGCTGTTTTTGTTGTCAATGTCGTACACCTTGTCGGTGTGCTTTCTCGGCGCGACGTACACCTCGCAGCCTATCACGGGGTGTATACCCTGCGCCTTCGCCTCGCGGTAAAAGTCGACTACGCCGTACATCGAGCCGTGGTCGGTTATCGCGCAGGAGGTCATGCCAAGCTCCTTGACGCGCGCGATAAGCTTTTTTATGCTTGCCTCGCCGTCAAGCAGACTGTATTCGGTGTGCGTGTGTAAATGACAGAATTGCATGGTGTTCCCTCCTTCCCTACAAATTCTCCGCGAAATCCAAAATCCGATTTAATCTATGATTTACCCCCGACTTTCCAATCGGCGGGTTTGTTTTCTCTCCGAGTTCCTTCAAACTGTCCTCCGGGTACTCCTCGCGCAGCCGTCCTATTTCCTTCAAAACGTCGGGCAGCTTGTCCCACTTACCCGCGCGGCGTATCTTCTTGATTGCCGTGAGGTGCTTTGACGACGCCTGCGCCGACTTATCGGTATTCGCCGTTTCACAGTTGACGCGGCGGTTGACGCTGTTGCGCATGTCGCGCTCTATCTGCACCGAGTACATCTCAAACGCGCCCGTTGCCGCGCCCATATAGCCCAACAGGTCCGCGATTTTTTCGCCGCCCTTCATGTAAAGCACATAGACGCCCTTACGCTCCGTTATTTTAACGTCAAACCCGTCCTCGGCTATAAGCCTTTGCAGGAGCAGCGCGCCGTTTTTGTCACGCGTGTCGAACTCTATATGGTAGCTCTTATTCGGGTCTGTTACCGAGCCGCCGCCGAGAAACGCGCCGCGCGCGTACGCCGCCCTGCAACACGAAAACGGTACACCGCCCGCCGGCGATATACCGCCTTTTATGTTTTCAACGCTGTAAATATCGTCTATTACTATGCGGTACGAACGCGTGCCGTATTCAACGCGCGCGTTTATGCCGAACTCGTCCGCTATATCCCTTTTTACGCGCTCCATTGCCGCGCCGCTCTCCGTCGTGAATTTGATTTCCGTGTCGCTTATCCTTCCGCCGAACGCGAGCGCGCCCGCCGTTTCGTACAGGCGGCACTTCGGGCATACAAATTCCGCGCGGCACAGCCTTTCCTTTACGTCCGATGAAAAAGACATATCCACATCCCTTTCGGTATATTTTACAGTTCCGAGCCTATCCTCATGATCGTTCGCGCAAGGCGGCTGAAATTGTGGCGCACCTTGCCGTCCTTTACGAGCAGCATATTGCCCTGAACAAGCGCCGCGCGATTCACAAGCTCGTCCTCGTCCACCGTCACCGCCGCCGCGTGTTCCTCGGCGTACAGCTCCAAAAGACCTTCGGGCACGGGCGCGTTGTTCACTATAACCGCGTCCGCTATGCCCTCATACGAGTGCTTTTCAATCGCCTTCAAATGCTCCGACGCGGTGTAGCCCTCCGTTTCACCGCCCTGCGTCATTATGTTGCACACGTATATTTTAACGGCTTTGCTCGCCTTTATCGCGTCAACGACGCCGTCCACGAGCAAATTCGGTATTATGCTTGTGTAAAGGCTGCCGGGCCCCATTACTATTATATCGGCTTTCTCTATCGCTCGTATCACGCCACCGACCGGTTTCGGGAGTTCGGGCGTAAGCGTCACTCTGTCTATCGGCGAGGACTGTCCGCCGCGGCGGTGCCCAATGTTACTCTCGCCCTCTATGACCGTACCGTCCTTCAAAAGCGCGCTCAGCGTCACCGCCTCGTTCGTCACGGGGTACACCGTTCCGACAACGCCCGCGAGACGGCTGAATTTCTTTACCGCCTCGTCAAAGCTCGACGACGTTTCGTTAAGCGCGGCGAGAAAGAGATTACCGAGACTGTGACCTTTGAGGCTCCCGTCCTTAAAGCGGAAGTTCAGAAGCTCACCCATTACGGGATCGACCTCCGCGAGGGCGTTCACGCAGTTTCTTATATCGCCGGGCGCAGCCATGCCGAGGTCGCTCCGAAGCACTCCCGACGAGCCGCCGTCGTCCGCGACGGTCACGACCGCCGTTATGTTGTGAGTATGTAATTTTAAGCCCTTGAGCATCGTCGACAGCCCAGTGCCGCCGCCGATCGCCGCAACGCGCGTATCAGATAACATTCCGCTCCGCTCCTTACTCCTTGCCCAAATCCCTGTATGAAACGTTTACGTCGTAATTTTCCGACTTCAAATAGTCCGCCAGTTTGTTCGTCATTGTAACGCTTCTGTGCTTGCCGCCCGTGCAGCCGATGGCTATCGTAAGCGATATTTTGCCCTCCTCGATGTAGAGGGGTATCATAAACGACATTAAATCCTCGAGTTTTTTCATAAATTCGACAGCCGTCGGGAACGACATAACGTAGTCCTGAACGGCTTTGTCGTTACCCGTAAGGCGTTTAAGCTCGTCAATGTAAAAAGGGTTCGGGAAGCAGCGCACGTCAAAAACAAGGTCTGCGTCAAGCGGCATACCGTACTTGTAGCCGAACGCCATGACGTTTATTTTAAGGCTCTGCCCCGTTGACGCGGGCGCGTATATTTCCTTTAGTTTCGACAAAAGCTGCGCCGCCGTCAAGTCCGACGTGTCAATTACGTAGTCCGCATCGTCAAACAGCGCGGACAGCATACCACGCTCGGTGCGTATCGCTTCGAGCAGTCCGCCCTCGCCCTGCAGCGGGTGCGAGCGGCGCGTCTCCTTGTACCGCTTCACAAGCGTTTCATCGCTCGCGTCAAGGTACAGAAGCGTGCAGTCGTAGCCCTTCTTTTTAAGCTCGTCTATTTGCTTTAAAAGCTCGTTTATCATATTTCCGACGCGTATGTCTATTACGAGCGCGACGTTGTTGAAATTACCGTTCACCGCCGAGAGCATTTCGGAAAATTTGGGTATGAGAACGGGGGGCATGTTGTCGATACAAAAGTATCCCATGTCCTCCAGATAACGTATTACCTTTGTTTTTCCGCTGCCCGACATTCCGGTTACGATTGTGTACTGCATATTACGCCTCTCCTATAAATCTTACCTCCGGCTCAAGCATTACGCCGAATTTATCGTTTACCGCCTTTTGAATATATTTAATCAGCGCCATAACATCTTTGGCTGTCGCCGTTCCGTCGTTCACAACAAAACCGGCGTGCTTGTCGCTCACCATTGCGCCGCCTATCTTGCAGCCCATAAGTCCCGCGTCCTGTATCAGCTTGCCGGCGAAATACCCCTCGGGGCGCTTAAATGTGCTGCCTGCCGACGGCTGCGTGAGCGGCTGTTTTTCCGCGCGTCGGCGGCTTAAATCCGCCATACGCTCCTTTATCTCGTCGTAATTCCCTTCTTCAAGGCGCATTTTACACGACAGAATCGTGTAGCCGCCCTCGGTGAAAACGCTTGTCCTGTACCCGAAGCCGAGCTTATCTGCCGTTTCCGTCTTTATAAGTCCGTCGGGAGCGATAAACGTCACCGTCTCTATTATATCCTTTAATTCGCCGCCGTAAGCTCCGGCGTTCATGAATATTCCGCCGCCGAGCGTTCCCGGTATACCCGCCGCGAACTCAAAGCCCGTAAGACGCGCCTCTAAAATATTATGCGCGAGCGCGGACATCAGTATACCCGCGTCCGCCGTGACCTCCGTACCGTCTATGCGGCACTTCGACATAGCCTTGCCTATGTGTATGACAACGCCGCGTATGCCGCCGTCTCCGACAAGCAGATTAGAGCCGTTTCCGACTATCACGTACGGCGTATCGGTATCCTTGCAGAAATGTATTACCTTGCCTATTTCCAAAGCGTTTGACGCGCTCACGAACGCGTCAGCCGTTCCGCCTATGCGGAACGTCGTATGCTCGCTCATAGGCTCGTCGTAACGAACATCGTCCGCGGCGGACGAAAGTCTTACCTTGTCTAACATATCAGCCTCCGTACACATTTTCGCGGTCAGTAGCTCCACGAATATAATTTCTTGCCCTTGTTTTCCATAAATTCCTCAAAGGATTTTAAGTCTCTGTTTATCACGAGCTTTTCGGGGAAGTCGATCTCGCGCAAAAGTTCCAGTGACGGCCCGTACTCGCCTATATCGAACGATATATGCGCGTCCGACGACACGACTATGCCGACACCCTTTTCCTTGCAAAGACGTGCGATCGTTTTGCAGTTTTCTATGCTCGGCCTGCGCACGTAAAAGGAGTGGTTGTTTATCTCCATAAGCTTGTGATTTTTCTTCGCAAGGTCGGTGATAAGGTCATAGTCGTACGGTATATCCGCGTAGCCGCTGTGACATATAACGTCTATGAGCGGATTGTTCACGGCTGCGAGGTACGCGCTTGTGTTGTCCTTTGCGCCGTAATCCTTGTAGCACTCCTTGTGTATGCTCGCGTTCACAACATCGAGCTTCCTTAAAATATCTTCGTCAAGGTCTATGTTGCCTTCGAGGTCGAGAATGTTTACCTCCGCACCGTACAGTATTTTTACGCCATACATGTCGCGCGGTATCGCTTTAAGATTAACGAAATTCCACACGTGCGGGCTGTCGGGTATCGACGGCGCGTGATCGGTTACCGCAATCGCCTCCATGCCGACCTCGGCGGCACGGCGCGCGTTTTCCTGAATTGTCGAATACGCGTGCGCGCTCTTTAACGTGTGCGTGTGTGTGTCTACTAATATCCTCATTGTCTCTTGTTTCCTTTTTACTGTGATGTTGCAGCCCATGCAAGACCCCCTCTCCGAGGGGGTCAAAAGCCGTTTACGGCTTTTTTTTTGGGGGGGGTGTAATTGATATGCTTTCCCGCACACCCCCCTAAACTTGCAAGCAAGTTTAGACCCCCTCGCTAAAAGCGAGGCGGGTCATGTATGATTACAAACTCAACTGGCTCTCCATATGCTCCATGAGCCGCTTGTTAAGCTCCACCGCTGCGTTGTAGCCCATGCGCTTCTGCCTGTTGTTCATCGCCGCGACCTCGACTATAACCGCGAGGTTACGTCCGAGCTTTACGGGTATCGTAAGAGACGGCACGTTTATGCCCATAATGTTCGTAAACTCGTCAACCATGCCGAGACGGTCGTACTGCTTGCCGTCCTCCCACGGCTCGAGGTGGATAATCATGTCGATGTTTTCCTCGCCCTTTACCGAGCCTATACCGAATATTTCCTTTACATCTATAATACCTATTCCGCGAAGCTCGACGAAATGCCTTATAATTTCGGGTGCGCTGCCTATGAGCGTGTTGTCGCTGACGCGCTTTACCTCAACCGCGTCGTCCGCGACAAGGCGGTGTCCGCGCTTTACAAGCTCAATAGCCGTCTCGCTTTTTCCGACGCCGCTCTCGCCCATGATAAGTATACCCTCGCCGTAAACCTCGACGAGTACGCCGTGGCGCGTAAGTCTCGGCGCAAGCTGACGGTTAAGGTACTCGATAAGCGCGCTCATGAACGCGCTCGTGCCACTCTCCGTTCTCAAAAGCGGTACGCCGTGCTTTTCCGCAAGCTCCATCATCTCAGGGAATATCTGCATTCCGCGCGCGATTATAAGCGCGGGAATGTGCTGCGCGAACAGCTTTTCTATCTTCTGCGAACGCTCGTCAACCGCAAAGTTTTCAAGATATGTAAACTCCACCTTTCCCATTATCTGAATACGGTTTGAATCAAAATAATCGAAAAATCCCGCTATCTGCAGTCCGGGTCTTGTTATGTCGGAACGTGATATAAATATTTCCTCGATATTCGCCGGCTCGTAAATTTTCTCAAGGTCGAACTCCTCTATGATTTTTATAAGAGGGATTTTGTACTCGTCGTTTGGCATGTGCGCTTCCGCCTTTCGTGTCATTTTTACGGCAGCTTTGCTGTCCGCATATATCTCCATTTATATTATACCTTATTATTCCTGATTTTTCAATATTAAATTAAGTAAGTTTTTGTAACTTTTGCAAAAAGGGTACAAAAAAAGAGGGTGTATACCCTCTTTTTTGTGTTTCTTACTGCTGTTCCGTCGTGTTGCCTATGTACTGCGACGAACCGAAACCGAGAATAAGCTTAAATATCGGGTTTAAGAACACAAGACCCACGGTAAAGCCCGCGCCGTGTCCGAACGACTTTGAAAGCTTGTTGTCCTCAATGATTTCGATTACGAGCGCCGCAATGAGAAATATCAGTTCAATCGCCGCAAAAACCGCAGCCGTATTGGCAACTCCCGCGTTTTGCGCCAGCGACTCAAACACGCCGGCAATAACTCCTATAACAAGCGCAATCCAGAAGAACATTGTTTTCCATGTTCTCTTGTAGAGGATATACGAGTTATAGAACGGAATTATCGACTTCCAGCCCTGCTCGCCCATCTTCTTGAATATCTTCCAGTTGGCGATTACCTGAACCACATACCATGCCAGAGCTATCAGTAATACCCCCGTAACTCCTATCATGGCAAAAAGAGCAACTGCGCCAAACTCATCAGATGTAAGATTTTCCATTGTTATTTTACCTCCTTAAAAATTGGATATATGTATTGTAACATATAATTCCTGCGGTGTGGTATCAAGGCGTTTACTTTATTGTTACTTTTTTGTTTCACGCGCATTACAATCAGCATTTTCCTTTACTTTTGCAGACCTCACCGACGGGGCAGATATCGCATTTGGGGCTGCGCGCGGTGCAACATGCTCTGCCGTGCGCCACAAAACGGTGACATGTCGCAAGCTGATATTCGCCGGGGATCAGCTTTTGAAGGTCGTACTCGACCTTTGTCGGATCGTCGTTCGACGTGAGACCTATGCGCTTCGCTATACGCTTGCAGTGCGTGTCCACAACGACCGCCGGCTTGCCGAAAATGTCGCCGAGCACAAGGTTCGCGGTCTTTCTGCCCGTTCCGGCAAGGCTTGTGAGATCCTCCATAGTGTCCGGCACCTCGCCGCCGTACACCGCCAAAATGCGGCGGCAGCACTCTATAATATTGCGCGCCTTGTTGCGGTAAAAGCCGCACGATTTAATGTCGCCGCAAAGCTCGTCGTAATCGGCGTTCGCGAAGTCCTCCGCCGTTTTGTATTTCCTGAACAAGTCCTTTGTAACAATGTTTACGCGCGCGTCGGTACACTGCGCTGAAAGCTGCGTCGCGATAAGCATTTGGAGCGGCGTTTCGTATTCGAGCGTGCATTTCACGTTCGGGTACGCCTCCTCGAGAAGAATACGCGCTCTTTCCGCGCGCTCTTTTTTTGTCATATTTGCCGCCTCCCCTTTGTATTTTCGATATTATTTTAGCATATTTCTCACATTTCGTCAATCTGAAATAATATCTTTCTAAGCAAAGGGGCATGCGTCCTAAGCAAATTTTTCGGCGAGGGTGATGCCTATGATTATCGCTGCGGCGCCGGCGTACTGCGCGGCGCTCATGCTTTCGCCGAGGAACGCCGCGCCCATAATAAGCGTCGTTATCGGCTCGAACGCCGACACTATCCCTGCGGTCGACGCACCCTCGCGCCGCACGCCAATCTGAAACAACGGCAGCGCGAACGCCGTTACGAGCAGCGATATAAACGCCGAAAATGCCCAGCCCGTGACGTTCATACCGGAAAACGATATTGTGTGCGTCGCCGCGCCGAACACGAGTGTGCCCGCGCTCATCATTATCATTAGGTAGAAAGTGAGCTTGATGTAGTCCATTCCGTCTATGCCGGAGTAATCCATGTACACGACGTAGAAGCTGTAAAACACGCCCGACAGCAGCGCGAGCGTCACGCCTGTTTTGTCCGCGCCGCCGAACGACGCGAACATCGCGATCCCCGCCGTCACGAGCGCGGCTGCGATAAGCTGCACGCGTTTTATATGCTCGTGGTACACAAACGCCGACGCGGATATTATGATAAGGGGATAGATAAAGTGGAGAGTTGTCGCGAGACCTGTGGAAATGTAGTCGTACGCCGTGTATAGCGCAAGGTTAGTGAGCGTGCCGCCGATAAGTCCGAGAGCCGTTATTCGGTAAAAATCCTTCACGCTTATGCGGAACGACTGTCCGCGTATTTTCATTATTATATACAGAAGCGGCAGCGTCAGAAATGTGCGCAGAAATGTCAGCGTCATCACGTTTGCGCCGCCGCCGTACGCGATTTTCGCGAGCAGCGGCGCAACGCCGTATATGAACGCCGACAGTATAAGACATATTTTTCCTTTCATTACTCTCACCTCCCCGACTTATTTTGTCACGTTCGGTGATTTGTATGCAAAATAAAAAAGGCTCGTGTGAGCCGATGTTGTTAAGTTGGCTATCGTAGGGGACGGCGCCCCGACGTCCCGTAAGCCTCCCTTGTTAAAGGGAGGGGGACCGCCGAAGGCGGTGGAGGGATTCATTATTCAATTTGAAAAGGAATCCCCCAGTCACGCTGTGCGTGACAGCCCCCTTTGACAAGGGGGCCTTCCATGTAATTTATTTCTTACTCTCTATTTCCCTTTTCAGTTCCTCTATCTGTTCCTCGCTTACCGTCGTCATTGCGGAGCGTTTACATTCGGGGAGCTTTTCGAGAATTTCCTCCGCGCGGTCGTACTTGCCGAGCGCGACGGCTATCTGCGCGCCGTGGTAGCAGCCCTCGACAAAGCTGTCGCTCTTTTCAAGCAGCTCGTTCGATATTCTCTCCGCGTCCTCGTACCGCTTAAGGCGGTAGTAGCACATCGCGAGGTTGTCGAGTATGTCGCGGTTGTCCTTGTTGTACTCGTAAGCCGCTTCACAGATTTTGAGCGTTTCGTTCAGGTCGTCGCCGCGCAGCAGCTTGAAAAATCCGAGCATACCATAGACGTTCGAGTTTATATAGCCCTCGTCGAACAGCGCCTGCACCTCCTCGATCGCCTCGTCAAGCCTGCCCTGACGGTAGTACACCATGCACCGCTGCTGCTTCGCCATATTTCTTTTCTTCGGATCAAGGCTCTTTACGCGTATTATCGGATCAAGCACCTTTTCCGCCTCGTCCTCACGACCCGTGCGCATAAGCACGTACGCGTAAGACGCTTTTATATTCACCGTCGACCTGCCCGTTTCGTACGACTTCCTGTACCATTGGTACGCCGCCTCGTCGTCACCTGCGTAGTACGACTGGTTGCCCTTCGCCGCGTAGTAGCGCGGTATATAATAGTAAATTCCCGCGCCGATTATAACGGCGACAAGCGCGGCGCCCACCCACACGTTAATCTGAAACGCGAAGAACACAGCCGCGCATGCGGCAGCTATATAAAGTAACGTCATGGCAATAACCTCTCAATCCGCTTAAAATTCAGCCGTGCCGACCGTTCTCGGGAACGGCAGTACGTCGCGTATATTCTGCATGCCCGTGATGTACATTACGGCTCTCTCGAAGCCGAGACCGAAGCCCGCGTGCTTGTTCGTGCCGTAACGGCGCAGGTCGGTGTAAAACTCGTAATCTTTTTCCTTAAGTCCAAGCTCGTTCATACGGCGCAGCAGCGTGTCGAGATTTTCCTCTCTCTGGCTGCCGCCTATGATCTCGCCGACGCCCGGCACGAGCAAATCCATAGCCGCGACCGTTTTGTTGTCGTCGTTCAGCTTCATGTAGAACGCCTTTATCTCCTTCGGGTAATCGGTCACGAACAGCGGGCGCTTGAACACCTGCTCGGTCAAATATCTCTCGTGCTCCGTCTGCAAATCCGAACCCCACGAAACGGGGTAATCGAATTTCACCTTGCCCGCGTCGCGGTCTTTTTCGAGAATTTCCACCGCCTCTGTGTACGTGACGTGCGCGAACTCGCTGTTTACAACGTGGTTGAGACGCTCCAGAAGTCCTTTATCTACAAACTTGTTGAAAAATTCCATTTCCTCCGGCGCGTTTTCAAGGCAGTAGTTTATGATATATTTGAGCATGTCCTCGGCAAGCTCCATGTCGTCCTTCAAATCCGCGAACGCGATTTCCGGCTCTATCATCCAGAATTCAGCCGCGTGACGCGCAGTGTTTGAATTTTCGGCGCGGAACGTCGGTCCGAACGTGTAAACGTTGCGGAACGCCATGCAGTACGTCTCGACGTTAAGCTGTCCGCTGACGGTGAGGTTCGTTTTCTTGCCGAAAAAGTCGTTCGAGTAGTCTGTCTTTCCGTCCGTCTTGGGAACATTGTCGAGATCCATCGTCGTAACCTGGAACATCTCGCCCGCGCCCTCCGCGTCGGACGCCGTTATGATCGGGGTGTGGACGTAGACAAAGTTTCTCTCCTGAAAAAATTTGTGTATCGCGTAAGCGATCATCGAGCGAACGCGGAACACAGCCGAAAACGTGTTTGTGCGCGGTCTTAAATGCGCTATCGTGCGCAGGTACTCAAAGCTGTGACGCTTCGGCTGGAGCGGGTAGTCGGGCGTTGACTCGCCTTCCGTTACTACATTTGCCGCTTTAAGCTCAAACGGCTGCTTCGCCTCGGGCGTAAGCACAAGCGTACCCGTCACGGTAATCGCCGCGCCGATGTTGAGCTTTGAAAGCTCAGCGTAATTCGGCAGCTCCGCTTCGAGAACGATTTGAAGGTTTTTGAAAAACGATCCGTCGTTAAGCTCTATAAAGCCGAAATTCTTTGACATTCTGCTGTTTCTTATCCAGCCCGACACGGTTATTTCCTTACCGCCGTAATTTTCCGTCTCACGGTACAATGCTTTTATGAGTGTGTTCATATTGTTTCCTCTCTTACATTAACTTTATGTTGCTCTCCGTGCACGCCCTGCGCATTTCCTCGGGCCATACGGACGACTGTACCTCGCCTATATGCGCCTTGCCAAGCATGAACATGCAAAGTCTCGACTGTCCAATACCGCCGCCTATCGTGTACGGCAGCTCCTTGTTCAAAAGCTTCTTATGGAATTCAAGCTCCAGTCTTTCGGGGCAGTTTGCAATTTCAATCTGCTTTTTGAGCGACTCCTCGTCAACTCTTATACCCATGCTCGAAAGCTCGAATGCGCAGTCGAGCACAGGGCTGTAAAGGATTATGTCGCCGTTAAGCTCCCAGTCGTCGTAGTCGGGCGCTCTGCCGTCGTGCTTCTTTCCCGACTTAAGCTCCTTGCCTATCTGCATCAGGAATACCGCCTTCTTGTCGCGGAGCAGCTTGTTCTCTCTCTCCTTCGGCTCAAGGTCGGGGTACATGTCCTCAAGCTCCTGCGTCGTTATGAAAACAATGTCGTCGGGAAAGTTGTTCGCAAGCTCGGGGTACTTTTCGCACACCTTTTCCTGTGTGCGCTTCATCGCGCCGTATATGTTCTTTACGTACTTTTTAAGCGTATCGACCGTTCTCTGGTCATGCGTTATAACGGCTTCCCAGTCCCACTGGTCAACGTACATCGAGTGGAGATTGTCTACCTCCTCGTCACGGCGAATCGCGTTCATATCGGTGTAAAGTCCCTCGCCGACGTCGAAACCGTAGCGTCCGAGCGTCATGCGCTTCCACTTTGCGAGCGAGTGTACTATTTCAAGCACCTTGCCGCCTATGCACGGCGCGTCAAAGTCAACGGGACGCTCCACGCCGTTTAAGTTGTCGTTAAGACCTGTTTCGGGACGCACGAACAGCGGCGCGGATATTCTCTGAAGATTTAACGCCTCCATTATTTCCTTCTGGAAGGTGTCCTTTATGAATTTTACGGCTCTTTCCGTCTCTCTGCCGCTGAGCTTCGGACTGTAATTTTCGGGAATTTGTAATGACATGGTTCATTCTCCTTTATTTTTTATTTCGATGCTGTCAAGCGTGCTTTTAAGATTGGCGCGCACGGCAGCAAGATATTCTTTCCTTAACGCGTCTCTCTCAACGATCTCGTCGTCGGTGAGACCTTCCTCCCTCGCCTTTTTCGCGAGGGCGTTTATCCTGTCTATTTTCGCTTTTTCCATATTTTAGCATCTCCCGTGCATAGATAAGTGTATTATACATCACCCTGACGAATTTTTCAAGTAAAATCTGCGGACAATCTGCGTTTTTCGGAAATTTGCATAGTATATACTACAAAACCTTGAAAGGAGGACCTTGAAATGAATTGTAACAATCATTGCGGATTTGATTTTGATATGATTTTGTGGGTTCTTATCATCATCATTATCGTAAGCTTTACATGCGGCTGCAACGGCTGCGGCGGATGCAACGGCTGCAACTGACAGCGCCCGGACCGCCCTTAAAGGGGCGGTCTTTTTTATGTCAGCTTTTTTACAATTTTAACTTTTTTCCCAAATTTTGCGAAAAAGGCTTGATTTTATTTCCAATATATGGTAATATTATCCCGAAATGGAAAATATTTCCAGATTTGTATACTAATAGGAGGAAAAATTATGAATAACAAAATATCTGTGCTGGTAGCAGATGACAATAAGGACGTCAGGGAAGAGCTTTGCGAGTACATAACGGCTCAGCAGGATATGCGTCTCGCCGCGGAAGCGGCTGACGGTGAGGAAGCGTACGAGATGATACTCGAAACGCGTCCCGACGTGGTTATCCTTGACCTTATCATGCCAAAGCTCGACGGCGTCGGCGTTCTCAAAAAGCTCGGCGCGTCACCGCTGCCGAAGCGTCCGAAAATAATAATCTACTCCGCGTCGTCGGTGGCTATAAATATGGCTGCGACCGTCACGCCGTCAGCCGACTACTGCCTGTTAAAGCCGCAGAGTCCGGAGCGCGTATGCGAGGCGGCGCGCGACCTTACCGCGTCCGTCAGAGTGTCGAAAATACCCGTATCGGCGAAGCTTACCGCCGCTGCCGAGGCAAGAAACGAGCCTGCCGACCTTGAAACGGTCGTTACCGATTTTATACACGAGCTCGGCGTTCCGGCGCATATTAAAGGCTATCAGTACATCCGCAGCGCGATTATGATGGTTGTGGAAAATATGGATTTGCTGAATTTTATCACGAAGCAGCTCTATCCCGAAATCGCGAAGGCTTACGGCACGACCGCGAGCCGCGTCGAAAGAGCGATAAGACACTCGATCGAGGTGGCGTGGAGCCGCGGCAAGCCGGAGGTCATGAACGAAATTTTCGGCTACACCATTCACACAGGCAAGGGTAAGCCGACAAATTCGGAGTTCATTGCCATGGTCGCCGACAGAATACGCCTCACCCTTAAATGACGCGGTTGTTTTAAAATTCCGTAAAGAACGGTTTATTGAAATTTAACATAGTTAGGGGAATTGTTGAGCTGTAAAAAAAATAGTGCAGAATGGACGTAACTCAGTCTCGTGCGAATTTTCGCATGAGACCTTGCCCGAAGGCGTACATTGGTACGTCGAGAGGTGAGTTACGTTCATAGTTCAATCGTAACGATTGAACGGTCTGTGCATTTTTGGACACGCTCAACGGCGGCGACTGTTCCGACACCTCTATAGTAAGGAGGTGCTTTTTATGGATTTTAATATTTTACTTAACCTGATTGAATTACTTATAATATATGAAATTATTAAAAGCATAAGAAAATAGTCGCCCCGCCTGCCATGGAGCGACTATTCATTTAGTTTTACCATCGCGGAACGGTCAAAACCGCTCTTTGTTATCTTTAATATATCATATCCTACTCATTTTGTCAATTCTTTTCTTCAAGATATTTCTTAAATTTAGCGATATGCTCCGACGCGGCTTTTACCACATCGTTGCTCACCTTAAAATCCGTCGGGTTAAGCAGATCGTCCGTTACCTCTTGAACCGGCAAACTGCCCGATTTGTATATTTTACTTTTTATACCCGCCTCACGCAGCGTGTCCTCGGTTTTCTGCGAATACGATACAGCCGCGAATGGTATACCCATACGCGCGGCAAGAACCGACGCGTGCAGACGCACACCGAGTATAGCGGCGCAGCGTTTCATTGCGCAGAGCATACCGCTTACCGTTTCGTATCGTATGATTTCAGCTTTGTCAGCCGCGCGCATTGTTTCCTTTACTCGTTTTGCGGCAAGAAGGTCGTTTTCCATGCCGCCGTCAAAGCACAATATAAGCGCTTTACCGCCCGTTTCCGCTATATATCGGTCGGCGATTTGTGCAAGCGCGTCACAGTCAGAGGCACCACGCACCGATATGCCGAGCAGGTTTTCACTTTTTACGTCGGGTATCATATCGTCCGGCAGCGAAAACACAATATCAGGCAGGCATACCGCGTTCTTTTCGGGAAAATGACGGTTCATGTATTCGAGCGACCGCGCGTCGCGCACCGTCACAAAGTCAAACCGCGACAGGTGCTTTTTCACAGCCGCCTCCCCTATCGCGTTCGCAAACGGTCCGATGTTGCAGCTTATCACCGCGCGCCGCAGCGCGTACTTTAGTTCGCGCCGCGCGTCACGCAGACGGTACGCCGCGCCGAGCGTATTATATATCACAAATCCCGAGCCGGTAACCTTCAGATACACGTCAAAGCCGCTTTTCGCCTGTGTGTACCGCATGTTTTCAATATTTATCTCACGCGACGGAACGTAAAGCTCGTGTTCCTTAAGTCCGCGCGCGGAAAGAGTGAGCATTAAATCGTCGCCGAAATTGCGGTCAAAGTAGCCGTCGAGAAGTATTTTCATTTTTGCCCCCTCCCGCCGTACATTTTAATCAGTGTTAACTTCACGCCAAGCGGCGCGTAAAGCATCGCGGTAAGGAACAGCCGACGCTTCACGCCGCACCCACGCTTTAACGCTTCCCTTACGTACTCCTTAAACTCACCGCCCGTGAGCATATCCCTTGCGGCTTTACTTCCGGCGCAGTCAGCCGCGCTGTACGAAAGCACCATAGCAGCCGTGTACGCAGCCGCGCTTTTCATATCGTCAGGCGCATTCGCTATGTAATCGCGGAACAGCAGCCGAAGTCCCGCGAGACGCTCGTCCGCGTTTTTGTGAAGGTGGCTCGTCTCGCTCTGATAATAGACATAGAGCGGATCGGCGATAAACGTCACACGCTTTACGCGGCTTATAAGCTCCAGATTAAACAGCAAATCCTCGGAAAAATATTTTTTAGTGTCCCCAAACCGAAGCGTGCCGACCGCTTCTTTTTTTATCAGCTTATTGCACACCTCGTAGCTGTGGCGGCACGTCGAAAAATATTTATCCGTGTACGCGCCGCGGTCGGTTATTTCGACCGTTTCGTCGAGCAGCGGAAGCTGCACCCTGCCGCCTCCGGGATAGATGTCGAATATGTTGCATTGCACAACGTCCGCGCCGCTGCTCTTTGCCGCCGCGTACATTTTTTCTAGCATATCCTTTTCAATCTCATCGTCCGCGTCAACAAACGCGTAATACTCCCCCGCCGACGCTTCCATCCCCGTATTTCGGGCATAGCCCTGACCGCCGTTCGGCACGGTAAAAAGGCGAATACGGTTATCATCAAGCGATTTTACAATGTCAGCCGTACCGTCGGTCGAGCCGTCGTTTACGACGATTATCTCAATATCCGCGAGCGTCTGCGCCGTCACGCTGTCAATGCAACGTTTTATCGTTTTTTCGCCGTTATAAACCGGTATTATAACGCTCACCCTTGCCATGCCTTCCGCCTCCTTCACATCATCTTATTTTATTTTACCATTTTGCGGCGTGAAATTCAATACACAGCCGCGAAAAATTCGCGGTCTTACCGCGAAATAATCACGGTCTTACCGCGAACTTTTCGCGGTCTTACCGTGAAATAATCACGGTCTTATTGACTGGTATCAAACTTTATGATATACTTTATTATGTATAATTATGTTAAAGGAGGACGCGCGAATGGAAGTCACGCTCAGCATCATCGTACCCGTATACAACGTGTGCGGCTATCTCAAAGACTGCATCGAAAGCATTCTCGCGCAGTCCTTTACCGATTTTGAGCTTATACTTGTTGACGACGGATCGGACGACGGCAGCGGCGAAATATGCGACGAATACGTGAAGCGTGACAGCCGCATAAAGGTCATACACAAGGAAAACGGCGGCGTTGTCAGTGCGCGCAAGGCGGGCGTCGCGGCGGCTAAGGGATTGTACGCCGGTTACGTTGACGGCGACGACTGGATAGAAAAGGATATGTACGAGAAAATGGTGCATTACATGAGAGAGTACGGCTGCGACCTCGTAATGTGCGATATAGTGCATGAAAGCAAGGCTCTGCCGCTCTCGTCAGGCGGTACGCGTGCCGACCTTGACGGCGGCTATTACGACCACGAAAAGCTTAAGGAGAAAATTTTCCCGAATATGATTTACGCGGGACAGTTTTACGAGTTCGGCGTGTACCCCGTCATTTGGAACAAGCTCTACAAGCGCGAAAAACTCATAAAGCACCAGTCGGCTGTTGACGCGCGTATTAAAACGGGTGAGGACGCGGCGTGCGTGTACCCGTATCTTTTAAGCTGCGAAAGCGTTTACTTTATAAAGGATATGTCGCTCTACCACTACCGCCGCTCCGAAAACTCCATGACGACGGCGTATGACAGCATGTACTTTGAGCGGTTCAAGACGCTTTACAGTTTCTTTTCCGCGTCGGATATCGCGTCGTCGCCTTACGCGAAGCAGCTCGACTACTACTACGCGTACCTTGTAAAGACGAGTGTGAGCAACGAGCTTAAACCTCGGAGCGGTCTTACGTTCCGCGAAAAGCTCGGCAATATACGTAAGATTTGCGAATTTACGCGGCGCGAGGGCTTCGCGGACGACCTCGATATTTCCGAGTTTCACCACAGGCTTTACTTCAATCTTCTGAAGCGTTCAAAGCCGCTGTCGCTCGTTGTCTGCGTATATATAACAAAGTTTGTGCAAAGGCTTTGCGGGAGGAGAAAATGAAAAATTCCCACGTTAAATCCGGCTTTGTTCTTTCATACGTGTCAATCGGCGTGCAAAGCGTTATAAGCATCGTTTACACGCCCGTAATGCTGCGGCTTCTCGGTCAGAGCGATTACGGGCTTTTACAGATCGCGATGAGCGCGATAGCGCATCTCGGCATTTTGAGCTTCGGCTTTTCCGGCTCGTATTTAAGATTTTACTCGTCTTACCGCGCGCGCGGCGACAAAAAAGCAATAGCGTCCCTGAACGGAATGTACGCGGCAATATTCACCGCCGTGTCGCTTATCGCGCTTTTGGCGGGCTTTACCGTGACTGCGTGCTCCGACCTTATATTCTCCGCGTCGATGAGCGCGGCTGAAACGGAGCGTTTAAGGCTGCTGCTCGGAATTATGACGGTAAATCTCGCGCTTTCGTTCCCGTGCAGCGTGTTCGACGCGTACATCACGGCGCACGAGCGGTTCACGTTCCAGAAAGCGCTCGTGATACTGACGGCGTTCCTAAACCCGATGCTGACGTTTCCGCTGCTTTTAATCGGCAAGGGCAGCGCGGCGGTCGCCGTGTGCATGACGCTTATCACGTTTATAAAGCTTACGGTAAGCGGCTTTTACTGCATTAAAAAGCTGCGCATGGAGTTCAGCCTCAGCTTTGACACCGCGCTTTTTAAGAAGCTGTGCGGCTTTTCGTTTTTCGTTTTTTTGAATATCGTTTCCGACCAGGTAAACTGGAACGCCGGAAACACCATTCTCGGCATAGTGAGCGGCTCGGACGAGGTGACGCTTTACTCGCTCGGTATGCAGTTTAACACGTATTTCCTGACGTTTTCCTACGCGCTTTCGTCGCTGTTCGCGCCGAAGGCGTACAGGATAGCCGTAAACAAACGCGCCGCGCCGCTTCTTGATAAGCTGTTCGCGCGGTTCGGCAGGCTGCAGCTTGCAGTCATGGGTTACATTTTCCTCATGCTCGTCGCGGTCGGCAAGCCGTTTATGCGCGTATGGTCGGGACTTGACAGCGACGTCCCCTACTACACCGCGATGGTACTCATAACGCCGCTCCTAATAACGTCAACGCAGTCTATCGCGATTGAGATTCAGCGGGCGAAGGATATGCACCGTTTCAGGAGCGTTTTATACATACTTATCGCGGCGGTCAACATTGCCGTAAGTATTCCGCTTTCGATGCGGCTCGGCGCGGTCGGCTGCGCCGTCGGAACGTGCGCGTGCCTTGTTACGGGAAATATCGTGATAATGAATGTATATAACCACACGCGCGTCGGACTTAATATGAAGCGTTTTTGGACGGAGCTTTTAAAGCTCGTTCCGGCGTTTATTCTGCCGTCAGCGTGCGCAATCTTTCTGCACGCGTTTACCGAATCGGATATTTTGCACATCGCCGCGTCCGCGCTTATCCTTACCGCGGTTTACGCTCCGTCGGTATGGTTCCTCGGCGTAAGAAAAGACATAAAAAAAATACCGTCCGCGTAAGCGGTCGGTATTTTTTTATCTCCAGCCTTTTGATTTTTCGTAATTTGATATTATATTTTTGTTTTGAAGCTCTATATCGTTAAACTGCGATTCCGCGTCGCTTTGGGACGTGTATCTCGGCGTGTACCACGCTTTCCTTGAGAAGTAATCGCTGTACTCCCTCGTTTGGAATATGTAGCCGTGGCGGGCGTAAATCTCGTTCAGGAGCAGACGCGTCTCCGCCTGCGTGAGACTTGAAAGGTCGCTCTGCGACAATACCTTTATATTGCTCGCGTACATGTATTCATTATTTCCGGGATTTGTGTTTACTTCACTCCGCGCCGATTGTGCCGGAGGCGTGGTTGGAACGGGCGGCACAGTAGGAGCGGGTTCGCGCGTCTTTTCGGGCGCGGGCGTCGCAGCGGGTTCGGGAGTTTTTTCATTCTTTTTCTGCTCCTTGACCAGAGTGGTTTGGGAATTGTCCTCCTTCGGTGGAATGAAATTATCCCTGAACAGGAAGAAAGCCGCAGTTCCGGCTGCAAGCGCCACAACGATTACCGCGATTATCACAATTACCGTCGTCCTTGAGCTGCCGTTCCCGCCGTTCGGAGCGGCGTAATTCATTCCCGTCCGCGTTTCGTACTGCGGATTTGTGTCATTGTAAGCATTGTAGCCGTTATTTGCGTTATTGTATGACAGGTCGAGCCTCTGTCCGCACGTTTCGCACACCGTGCTGCCCTCGTAAATCGGCGCGCCGCAATTCGTGCAGTAGCCCGACTGTACGCGTGGCTGCACGTCCTCGTTTTCAACCATGTTCCCGCAATTTGAGCAGAACGCCGAATCATCGGGTATCTGCGCGCCGCAGTGCTTGCATATCATTTTAGTGTCCCCCTTTATTTTAGTGTCCCCCAAGCTTTAGTGTCCCCGTATTTTAGTGTCCCTCGGCGTGTGGTTCACTGCCGCTCGGAGCATTTATTATAAAGTTACCCCGTCCTTGAAAATCGAAATTTCGCGGTAACCGTTTTTCTCGTTATTCGTCTTTTCGCCGCTTGCAACGGAGAGTATGTAATTCACAAATTCCTCCGTGAGATCCGCACCGTCGATAATCGGGCCGGCGTTAAAATCTATCCAGTGCGGCTTTTTCTCCGCGAGCGGAGTGTTGGTCGCGACCTTCACCGTCGGCACGGGCGCGCCCACAGGTGTGCCGCGTCCCGTCGAGAACAAAATCATGTGACAGCCCGACGCGGTGAGGTTCGTGACGGCTACAATGTCGTTGCCGGGTCCCGTCAGAAGGTTAAGTCCCTTGTTTTTGACGTGCTCGCCTATACCTATAACGTCAGCCACGTTCGCGCTGCCCGACTTTTGCACGCAGCCGAGCGACTTGTCCTCAAGCGTCGTTATGCCGCCCTTTTTGTTGCCGGGCGACGGATTCTCGTACACGACCTGTCCGTGACGCGTGAAGTAGTCCTTGAAGTCGTTTATGAGGTGTACTGTTTTGTCGAAAACCTTCTCGTTGACGCAGCGGTTCATAAGAATCGTTTCCGCGCCGAACATCTCGGGCACCTCCGTCAGAACCGTGCTCGCGCCCATAGCGATAAGCGCGTCGGACGCGCGTCCTATAAGGGGGTTCGCGGTAAGACCCGAAAAACCGTCGCTGCCGCCGCATTTTAAGCCTATCACAAGCTCGTCCGCGCCACATTCCTCGCGTTTGAATTTTTTTGAATACTCCACAAGCTCGCCGATAAGCTCAAGTCCTTTTTCAATCTCATCGTCGTAATCCTGCGCCGACATGAATTTTACGCGCTCATCGTCCGTCTCGCCGAGCACTTCTCGGAACACGGGTATGTTGTTGTTTTCGCAGCCCAAGCCGAGCACAAGCACTCCGGCGGCGTTGGGGTGGTTCACAAGACCCTTCAAGACCGCCTGCGTCGTTTTCTGGTCGTCGCCGAGCTGCGAGCAGCCGAACGGGTGAACGAAATTAAATATGCCGTCGCACTCGCCCGCGTATTTTTTATTCGCCTCGCGCGCGAGTATTTCCGAGGTTTTGTTAACGCAGCCGACGGTGTTTACGATCCAGATTTCGTTGCGTATGCCGACGCTGCCGTTTTTTCTGCGGTAGCCGAAGAAGGTTTTAGTGTCCCTCGGTTTTAGTGTCCCCAGCTTCGGCGCGTACGTATATTTTAGTGTCCCCTCAAGGTTGGTTTTCACGTTGTGCGTGTGGACGTGCTCGCCCTTTTTTATATCGCACGCGGCGTGACCTATACTGTAGCCGTATTTTATAATATCCCCGCCCTTTTTTATGTCGCGAAGCGCGGTTTTGTGTCCCTGCAATTCGCCGTCGAGCATTACGGCTACGTTGTCGTTTTTGTTTATTTTCAGAGTTCTCATTACAATATTTCCTTTAACGCTTCACGGACGCCCTTTGCTTCCATTTCGGCGATGTACTTTTCCACGCTCGGCAGAAGGCACGTCAGATCCTCGCCCCAGTAATCGGCGCGCTTTAATATTTCCGCCGCCGTCGCCGACTTCATAAACGATGTGATTTCCGCGTCGTCGTTCGCCTCGTCGGTGCGGTAGAACATTATGAGCGCGGCAAGCGCGAACACGAGCCGCTTCGGTTCTTTGCCGAACCGCTTGATATACTCCTGTATGCTCGGCAGCACGCGCACCTTGAATTTCGATACGGAATTTAAGGCAATACTCAAAAGGTAGTGCTTTATGAACGGGTTTTTGAAGCGCTCGATCACGTCGTTTGCGAACGCGCAAAGCTCCTCTTTCGGGAGGTCGAGCGTCGGTATGATTTCCTCGAATATGCCGTCGTGAACGAATTTGTACGTGTCCTCGTCGTTCATCATTTCGCCGACCGTTTCAAGCCCCATGAGCCGCGCCGCGAGCACCGACATAGTGTGCGCGCCGTTTAAAATGCGAACCTTGCGCTTTTTGTACGGCGTAACGTCGTCCGTCCACAGCACGTTGAGACCTATCTTGTGAAACGGGATTTCCTCCGCGTACTTTTTGTCGCCCTCTATTACCCACAGGTGGAATATTTCGGCGGTGTCTATAACGTTGTCGCGGTAGCCGTAGCTCTTTTCCATTTCCGCCGCCGTGTCGCGCGGATAGCCGGTCACAATTCTGTCAACGAGCGTGTTCGTGAAGTGGTTTTCCTCGTTCACCCATTTTACGAACGCATCGCCGTAGCCCCAGTCGGACGCGTATTTTAAAACGCACTCCTTGAGGTTGTCGCCGTTTTTGTCTATAAGCTCGCACGGCAGCAGCACAAAGCCGCTAAGTCCCGCATCGAAACGCTTTTTCATAAACATCGCGAGCCGTCCGGGGAACGTTGTGCCGTTAAAGTCGTCCGCGCTGTCGCCCTGTCTGTACTCGATACCCGCCTCGGTGGTATTCGACACGATAAATCGGAGGTCGGGATTTAGAGCGCACTCTAAAAATACGTCCGTCTGCTCGTACGGGTTAATGCAGCGCGTCACGCAGTCAACGACGCGAGTTTCCTCCGTTGCTTTTCCATCGAGCAGTCCGCGCAGGTAGAGCGTGTAAAGTCCGTCCTGCGCGTTTATCATATCGCTTAGTCCCTGCGGGAGCGGCTGCGCCACAACAACGCCGTAGTCGCCGCCGTTTTCCTTGTTGAGACGGTCGATCATCCAGTCGACAAAGCCGCGAAGGAAGTTGCCTTCGCCGAATTGCAGCACACGCTCCGTGTGCTTCGGGAGTGATGGGGTGCGTTTTAGTAGTTCCATGGTTATTTTCTCCTTTTTTGGGTGGGGTGGATTATTGTTAAGCAAATGCGGGACGTCGGGGCGCCGTCCCCTACACCCGTAATTGTAAAATTGTGTGCCGTAGGGGCTGGCGCCCTCGACAGCCCGTTAGCCTCCCTTGTTAAAGGGAGGTGAACAACGCTTTAGCGTTGTAGGCATAGAGTTTTGCTCGTATGCCGTAACAAAAGGGACCGCCGAAGGCGGTGGAGGGATTCATTGTAAAAATTAAAAAGGAATCCCCCAGTCACGCTACGCGTGACAGCCCCCTTTGACAAGGGGGCCTCACGCACGGGCGACCGCGAGGGTCGCCCCTACGGTGTCGTTGCCGCCGTTGCGCCTCATTTACATATCAAAATACCTTACCGCGTTATTATAGCAAATATCCCGCACGATCTTACCGAGTGTGTCGTAATCCTGCGGAAATTCGCCGTTCTCGACCCACGTGCCAAGCAGATTACACATTATGCGTCTGAAATACTCGTGGCGCGTGTACGACAGGAAGCTGCGCGAATCGGTGAGCATACCGACAA
The DNA here is from genome assembly GCA_947591315.1 of uncultured Clostridia bacterium. Lineage (GTDB taxonomy): Bacteria > Bacillota > Clostridia > UBA1381 > UBA1381 > Hominilimicola. The sequence continues at coordinate 20,513 of CANQDD010000013.1, read as the reverse complement.
AGCGGCTCAGCGCGCCGAGGTTCGCGAGCGCCTTCATCTGCTCCGTCATGCCGTCGCGCTGGTCGTTGAACCACCAGCCGGAGCCGAACTGTATCTTGCCCGCCGTTTCGCTCGACTGGAAGTTGCCGAGCATTGTCGCGAGGACGTAGTTGTCCTTCGGGTTCAGCGTGTAAAGTATCGTTTTTGGGAGGTTGCCGTTTTCCTCCATAGAGTTCAGCAGCGCGCTTAAATCAGCCGCTATCCCGTAATCGGCGATAGAGTCAAAACCCGTGTCCGCGCCGAGCTTTTTGAACATACGCGAATTGTTGTTGCGAAGCGCGCCGATATGAAGCTGCATCGCCCAGCCCAGCTCCTTGTACTTTTTGCCCAGAGCAGTAAGCACGCCTGTCTTGTACGCCTCGGCTTCGTCCTTTGTTACCGTTTCTCCGCGCATTGCCTTATCGAAAACGTCCGAGGGACTGTGCGACGTGTTGTACGGCACGCCGTCAAGCGCGTGGTCGCTTATGCGGCAGCCGGCGGCGTGGAAAAAGTCGGCGCGCTCGCACGCCGCGCTAATTAAATCGTCGTACGTTTTTATCTCCTTACCGCACACCTTCGCAAGTCTTTCCACATACGGCAGGAACGTGTCCTTGTCAATATTTATGAGGAAGTCGGGGCGGTACGCAGGGTAAACCTTTGCATTTATGTGTCCCTTTTCCGCTATCTTTTTGTGCCATTCGAGGCTGTCGGCAGGGTCGTCGGTCGTGCATATCACCGCGACATTCGAGGAATTTATGAGCGTTGACGGGCTCATTTTAGTGTCCCCGATAACGGCGTTGCACTTTTCCCATATCGCGTCGCACGTCTTTTCCGTCACGATTTCCTCAACGCCGAAGTAACGCTTTAATTCGAGGTGCGTCCAGTGGTAGAGCGGATTGCCGACGGCGTACTGCAGGCATGAGCAGAACGATTTGAATTTATCGTAATCGCTTGCGCCGCCCGTTATGTATTCCTCGTCAATGCCGTTCGAGCGCATGTACCGCCACTTGTAATGGTCGCCGCCGAGAAAAATCTCGGTGATGTTATTAAACGGCTTATCTTCGTACATCATCTGCGGGGAAAGGTGGCAGTGGTAGTCGAATATCGGCATATCCGCCGCGTAATCGTGGTAGAGCTTTTTCGCGGTGTCGTTTGAAAGCATGAAGTCCTTGTCCATAAACGGTTTCATATTTATCCTCCCAATCAGAAATACATCTTCAAATATTTTTTCGTGTTGTTAATCATCTCGTCAAACAGCTTACGCGCGTCGTCAAGCGGAAGCTCCACGTTCGCGTCGTTCGCGAAGCACGCGAAAACTCCGTCGAGGTCGCGCGCGAGAGCCGCGTCAAGCACTCTGTCCTGCTCGCCCGACACGCGGCTTATAAGCGGATAGATTTCCTCGGGTATGTTGCCCGCGAACACCGGCGTTAAGGAGTTCGCGCGGAACACCGCGTTCGTTTCAACTACCGCGCCCATGGGTAAATTCGGTATCTGTCCGCGGTTCGGTATGTTGACGTTCGTAACGAGGTCGCACAGTCCAAGAAGCGCGCGCATCTGCTGTACGCCTTCCTCGCCCGTTTCGCGTATCTCGAATTTTTCCTCGTTCTTATACAGTCGCTCGCTGCGCTCCAGTCGGCGCTTTAAGTCCTCCTTGCGCCATTTTACGGTCGTAAGACCGAAGCCCCACTTTTCGACCGTTTCGGGATCCTTGAGGTACCACTTGCCGGGGCAGAATTCCGCGAGATGTCTGTCGCCGGCTGCGGCGATGTAGCCGTAGCGCAGGAACAGGTCGAGCTTTACCTTCTCGCGGCTGAAAAACGACTTGTTCATCCAGTTTTTGTCCGCCGCGTCGCCGTAGCCCGTATCCTTGTACTTCTCCGCAAACTCGCGGTATATCGGGAATATGTCAATGTCCTCGTACTGCGCGCTCGTGAGCCATGTAAAGTGGTTCACGCCTACTACGTTTACCTTTATTTCCTCACGCTTTACGTTCTTTATGCCGCACATATCGTCAAGCGCCGCCGCAAGCAGCTTCTGTGTGCCGAATACCTCGTGGCAGCAGCCGAACGCCTTTATCTCGGGGAATACGCGGTAAAGCGTCTTTGTGCATATCGTCATGGGGTTTGTGTAGTTTATTACCCACGCGTTCGGGCAGTATTTTTTGATGCACTCCGCAATTTCCTCAAACATCGGTATTGTGCGCAGCGCTCTTATTATGCCGCCCGCGCCGGCGGTGTCGCCGACCGACTGGTATATGCCGTACTTTTCTGGCGCATGCACGTCGCTCTCCATTTCATCAAACGTGGCGGGCAGAATGGATATTACGACAAAGTCCGCGTCCTTGTACGCGGCGCGCGCGCTTTTTACCGCTCTGTATTTCCACGGCGACTTGCAGCCCTTTACGTCCTTGATCCTGTTGCCTATCGTCTCGTTTTTCTTTGCCGCGTCATAGTCGATGTCGTAGAGGTACACCGTGCCGCACATGTCCTCAGTCGCGGCAAGGTCGCTCATAAGTCCCCACGCCCAGCCGCGCGAGCCTCCGCCTATGTACGCTATTTTCAAATCTGTTACTTTCTTGTTTGCGTATTTCATATTCAGCCTCCGTATGATTTTTTTATATTTTATCACAACGCTTTTTCGTAAACAATACAAAAACCGATTTTTACATAAAAATATCGGTTATTTTTCATAAAGCAGTAAAGCGTTCCCCGCGCGGAAGCGGAGAACGCTTAAATTCACATTATAAGAGCAGCGCGTCAAGCTCTGCCGATATCGCTTTTTTGTCAAGGTCTCTGCCTATGAACACAAGCTTTATCATTCTGTCGCCGCATTTCTCGTCCCAGTTGTCGAGTATCGACGGATCGTCGGCAATAAATTGGTCGAGCATTTTCTTCGGCGCGCTCGCGAGCCACTTGCCGTTTTCGTACATCTGTATCTGCTTGCCCGCCTGCTCGAATACGTAGGACATATCGTTGTCCGCGTCAAGCCACAGTATGCCCTTGCAGCGTATAACGTTCTTCGGGAAGTCGTTGCGCGCCCAGCGCTTTAATCTGCCGAGCTTCATCGGCTGACGGCGGTAATACACGAACGAGCCTATGCCGTATTCCTCTGCCTCGCCGTGGTCGTGGTCATGGTGGTGATGGTGGTGACCGTGATGCTCATGCTCGTCATGGTCATGGTCGTGATGATGTTCATGCTCGTCGTCATCGTCGTCATGGTCATGGTGGTGATGCTCGTGCTCGTCGTGGTCGTCATCATCGTCCTCATGCTCGTTTTCCTTGTTCTCGAACTCCGCTATCCAGCCCGCCGACGAGAAGGTCTCGTCAATATCGAACTGCTTTGTGTCGAGCACGTCCTTCATATCGACCTTGCAATAATTCGTCTCGATGATCTTCGCCTTCGGCTGCAGCGCCTTTATTACGGCGCGCACCTTGCCGAGGTCGCTCTCGCTTACCTCGTCGACCTTGTTTATTATAATCGTCGAGCAGAACTCTATCTGCTGTATCAGAAGGTTCTCTATATCCTCCTCGTCCACCTGTCCCATAAGTCTGTCGCCGCCCGCGAACTCGTCAACGAGACGCAGCGCGTCAACGACCGTCACAACGCAGTCAAGCTTTACGATAGGCGGCACCTCGCTGCCCTCGACCGAGCCGTCCATCATAGAAATTGTCTGCACGATAGGCAGCGGCTCGCATATTCCGCTCGCCTCGATCAGTATATAGTCGAACTTTTCCGACGTCGCAAGCTCCGCAATCTGTTTCATCAAATCGACCTTCAGCGTGCAGCAGATACAGCCGTTCGTGAGCGGTACGAGGCTCGCGTCCTCCTCCTGAACCATGCCGCCCTTCTGTATGAGCGTAGAGTCGATGTTGACCTCGCCTATGTCATTCACTATCACGGCGCACTTGTAGCCCTCCTGATTTGACAGAATGTGGTTCATAAGCGTCGTTTTTCCCGCTCCGAGATAGCCCGTCAGAAGCGTTATGGGTATTCTCTTATCCAATTTTTATTACCTCTTTCCTTGTTATGCCTTTGTGGTATATATTAGCACATAAATTACAAAATTACAAGCGTGATTTTACAGCCCGTGTACTATGCCGTACTGCCAGCCGACTATGCTGCCGATGGTGTATACGTTTTCGTACCCCATTTTTGTAAGCCGCTCCGCCGCGAGACGGGCGCGGTTACCGCTGCGGCAGTACGTCACTACGGGCGTTTCCTTTTCGGGTATTACGCGCGCGGCTGTTTCGTCCGATATATCGTCAACGGCGAGCAGCTCCGCGCCGTCGGCGTGTCCCTGCGCGAACTCGCTCTCCTCGCGCACGTCGAGCAGCACTCCGCCGCCGTCCAGTATTTTTTTCGCTTCCTCAAATGTTATTTCGCTGTATTCCATATCAGTTTTTCAAAAACTCCGCCGCTTCCTCAAGCACGCTGTCAAGCGAAATCGTGTCAAGACCGTGCGTTTCGCCTTCTATTATATGGAGCGTCACGTTATCCATACATTTCTTATAGCGGAGCGAGCCGATAAGTCCGACCGCCTCGTCCTTCGTGCCGTGAATGATAAGCGTCTTGCCGAGGAACATCGAAGTCGTTTCGTACACGGGTATCGTGCGCGCGAGGCGCATATATTTCTGACCGAGCCTGTAATCGTTCTGCTCCACGTCCTTCATATCGATATACTCGGGCGGATTGTAGGTGTCGTATATTTTGCCGAAGCACGAGCCGCGCTGAGCGTCGTCGGGTATCGTCGCCGCCGGCGCCATTAAAACGAGCTTTTTCACAAGCTCTCTGTAATAGCCCGCCGTCATACCGCCTACAAGCGCGCCCTGCGAGTGTCCGGCTATGTATATCTCGCTTACCCAGTCAAGCTGTCTCACATATTCCATTATCGCCATAGCGTCGAGTATCTCGCCGTAAACCGTCATATCCTCAAACTCGCCGCCGCTCTCACCGTGACCGTTAAAATCGAAGCGTATTACGGCTATGCCGCGCTTTAACAGCTTTTCCGTAAGTATATCGTGCATACCGCCCTTGCCCACACCGCGGCTCGACATAAGTCCGTGGAATATTATCGTTATCGGGCATTTGTCTGTTCCCTCCGGTCTTTCGAGCGTGCCTTTAAGCGTCAGACCGTCTCTTTTCACGCTTATCTCCATTTTACATTCCTCCTATGAATATTAAAGCTATTTTACCACATTCGCCCGTTAAATACAAGAACAAAAAAATAAAAACCCCGAAATAACCGTCCGAACAAGTCAAGTTTCTACCTGCCCATGCAGGTGGGTTACATCCCGAATACTTTATATGTCCACTGGCAGTCCCGAAGGAAAGGAGGCGTATACGCCGCATCCGGAGAATGAGTCCCTTTAAAGAAGTGTTGGTAAAAAAAAGACTTTTAAACGCGAAATCTCAGGGTAATTGGCTATTTATTTTTTCTGATTTAATTTTAGCATATTACTGTTAAAATTGCAATAGGAAATTTGTGTTTTTTGCAATTTTTTCAGTCATTATTTTCCTCGTCGCGGCGGAGAAATTCGTTAAACGCTCTTTCAAGCCTCGCGTCGTCGTCAACCATTACAAGCTCGGCGTCCTCGCTGTCAATGTCGCCCTGAACCTGCATGATAAGAACCTCGTCGTTCTCCATTTCCTCGGGCAGTACCTCCAGAAGCGCGAAATACGTCACGCCCTCGAACTCGAACACGTCTATAACTTCAAACTCAACCTCGCAGCCGTTTTCATCTTCAAGAATTATTATGTTGTTTTCCATGTTTTTTATTCCTTTCTTACGTTATATTTTTATTTTAATATACAACGGCAAAATTGTCAATCCCGTCGGGAAAATAATTGCAAATCTTATTGACAAATTTCACGCGCGCATATATACTTTAACGGTATGGGAGGTTTTGATTATGAAGCTTGAAAATTACCACAAAAATTTGAAAACACTGCATGTAAATACGGAAAGCGAACGTCCGTATTATGAGATATATTCGGATATCGGGAACGCGCGCCGCTCGAATGAGGACAGGAAAACTCTGCTTAACGGCGACTGGGATTTCGCGTACTACGGCTGCGCGTACGATGTGCCGGAGGATTTTGTAAACGGCAAAACGGACGGATTTAAGAAGATACCCGTTCCGTCGTGCTGGCAAAATCACGGCTATGACACGCACCAGTACACGAACGTGCGTTACCCGTTCCCGTACAACCCGCCATATGTGCCTTACGAAACGCCGTGCGGCGCGTACGTGACGGAGTTTGCGTGGGAAAAGCGCGGAGGCGAGCGGCTGTATCTGAATTTCGAGGGCGTGGATTCGTGCCTTTACCTGTGGATAAACGGCAGATTTGTCGGCTACAGTCAGGTGTCGCACTCCACGTCGGAATTTGATGTGACCGATTATGTCAAAGACGGCGCGAACATTCTTGCCGTACTCGTGATGAAGTGGTGCGACGGCAGTTACCTCGAGGATCAGGACAAGCTCCGTATGAGCGGTATTTTCCGCGACGTGTATATTCTGCGCCGCCCCGAAACGCACGTTACGGATTACACGGTGACGACAGCCGTTGACGGCACGGTGACGGTTAAGACCGACACAGCCGCGTCGTTTGTTCTGGAGGACGCTGACGGCAAGGTCGTATACAGCGGAACGAGCGGAACGATCAAGGTCGACACTCCGGTTTTGTGGAACGCGGAAAATCCGTATTTGTACACGCTTTACATCGTGACGGAAAACGAGGTTATAAAAGATAAAGTAGGCATACGCGAGATAAAGATTGAGGACGGTATTTTCCTGCTGAACGGCAAGCTGATAAAAATGCGCGGCGTGAACCGTCATGACAGCGATCCCGTGACGGGTTACACGATTTCGCGCGAGCAGGCGGAAAAAGACCTTATGATGATGAAGCGTCACAACATCAACGCGATACGCACGAGCCACTACCCCAACGCGCCGTGGTTCACGCAGATGTGCGACGAGTACGGCTTTTACGTCATAGCGGAGGCGGATCTCGAAATACACGGCACGTCCACGCTTTACGGCGGCTCGCAGGAAAGCACGTTCGGACTTCTCGCGAACGACCTCGACTGGGGCGAGGCAATTCTTGACCGCAGCAAACGCAGCGTGATACGCGACAAGAACCGTCCGTGCGTCTGTCTGTGGTCGGCGGGCAACGAAGGCGGCTACGGTACGAACATCGAAAACGCGCTGCACTGGATAAAAAGCTATGACCCAACGCGCCCCACGCATTACGAAAGCGCGTCCTGTCAGACGTGCGGCCACAAAAACGACCTCACCGATCTCGACGTTATAAGCACGATGTACGCGTCGTACGAGTGGATCGACGAATACTTCAAAAACCCGGGCGTGCATGTGCTGCACTTTGGTGACGGCGACAGCAGCTTCTACGACATGGAACACGCGTGGATAGATTTACCCGAAAAGGACGAAAAGCAGATAAAGCCGTATATGCAGTGCGAGTTTGTACACGCGATGGGCAACGGTCCGGGCGGCATTAAGGAGTACATTGACCGCATGTACCGCTACGACGGCTTTTTCGGCGCGTTCGTTTGGGAGTGGTGCGACCACGCGGTGTATAAGGACGGCAAGTACCTATACGGCGGCGACTTCGGCGAGTTCCCGCACGACGGGAATTTCTGCATGGACGGTCTCGTGTACCCCGACCGCAGACCGCACATCGGTCTTTTGGAGTACAAGCAGGCGGTAAAGCCGTTTAAGATTACGTCCTACGGCAAAATCCTCATAGTTGAAAACAGATACGATTTTTCGGAGCTTGACGATATGCTCGACTTCGAGATAAACGGCGAAAAGGTCAAGTTCGACGTGCCGCCGCGCGGCAAAAAGAGCTTCCCGATGCCTGACGGCGACACGCTGATGATTAAGGCGTATCAGAAAAACAATACCCCGTGGGCTGAAAAGGGGTACGAGGTCGGTTTTGAGCAGATTATTGTAAACGACACTGTTCCCGCGCTCGAAACCGTGACCGCCGACGGCAGCGTCAGCGTGAACGATACGGAGCGGTACATCACCGTTTCGGGCGATGGGTTTGAATACGAGTTTGACAAGGCGGTAGGCAATTTCACAAAGCTCGGCGGCGCTGTTACAAAGGCGGCCGAGTGGAACGTGTGGCGCGCGCCGACCGATAACGACCGCAATATAAGGAATATTTGGCAAAGCGCCGGTTACGACCGTGAGTGTAATTACGTTTACGACGCGTCGTGTGAAGCGTCGGGCGGCGCGGCAGTGATAAAATGCCACAGCGCGCTTATTCCTGTGTTCCTGCAAAAGACGGCCGATATTTTTGCGGAGTGGACAATTTACGCGAACGGCGTTATCGACCTAAAGGCGGACGTGAAGGTAAACAAGGATTTGCCGCCGCTGCCGAGGTTCGGACTGCGGTTCTTTACCGAGGGCGAAAGCGTGCACTACTACGGCTACGGCCCGTATGAGAGCTACAGCGACAAGCATTTATCGTCGTACCTCGGCGAGTTTGAGACGACTGTCGGCGATATGCACGAGGACTACGTAAAGCCGCAGGAAAACGGCAGCCATTTCGGTACGCGGTACTTTGAGACGGACAAAATACGCGTAAGCTCCGATACGCCGTTTTCGTTTAACGCATCGCATTACGCGCAGGAGGAGCTTACGGAAAAGGCGCACAATTTCGAGCTTGAACCGTGCGGCGAAACGGTGCTGTGCGTCGATTACAAGCAGGACGGTATCGGTCAGAACGCCTGCGGGCCCCTGCCGCTTGAGGAATACAGATTCGACGAAAAGGAATTTACGTGGAAGATCAGAATTGAAGTAAAGAATCCGATGTAAAACCGATATGCAAAGCCCTATCCGAATGCGGCAGAGCGTTTGGAAGCGGACAAATCTTTCCCGAATAACAGTGCAATATTCAATGCAATTCGGAACAATATATTACATGGCAAGGATGAAAAAGATGAAAGCAGACAGAAACAAAACGATAGACATTACCGTTGAGGAAGGGCAAAAATATCTGGAAAGGTGCATCACGGTCACGCAAAAGACTGAGACGTCTTCCGTGTTTGACAAGACTGTAATAGGAGACACATTCGCCGTGCTCCCGCTGCTGCCGGAAAAGTTTGTTGACCTTTTGATTGCGGATCCGCCGTACAACCTCGACAAGGATTTCAACGGGAAAAAATTCAAAAGGACAACAGATGATTTGTATGAAGAATACACGGAGTCGTGGGTGAAGCAGGTTCTGCCCGTACTGAAGGACAACGCCACCGTATATGTTTGCTGTGATTGGCAATCAAGTCCGGCTGTCGCGAGGGTGCTGAAGAAATATTTTATTGTCCGCAACCGCATTACGTGGCAGCGCGAAAAGGGACGCGGCGCGCTGACAAACTGGAAAAACGGCATGGAGGATATATGGTTCGCGACCAAGTCAAAGCAGTACACATTCAATGTCGAGGACGTAAAAATCCGCCGCAGGGTAATAGCGCCGTACAAGGTAGACGGTAAGCCGAAGGATTGGGAGGAAACCGCAAGCGGTAATTTCCGCAACACATACCCGTCCAATTTCTGGGACGATATTTCAATCCCTTACTGGTCTATGCCGGAGAACACCGCCCACCCGACGCAGAAGCCGGAAAAACTGCTGGCTAAGCTTATTCTCGCAAGCTCCAACCCCGGCGACGTTGTTTTGGATCCGTTCCTCGGCTCCGGTTCAACGTCCGTTACGGCAAAAAAACTGCGGCGTCATTACGTGGGAATAGAGCAGAACGAGCAGTATTGCGTCTGGGCGGAGAAGCGCCTCGAAACGGCTGAGCACGATAAATCCATTCAAGGCTACACCGACGGCGTTTTCTGGGAAAGAAATACGGGTGCTTTGCAAAAGAAAAACGGGAATTCTTAATGTACCAAACGGAGAAGTAAAAATGTATAATGAAGCTATCGTTAACAGACTGATAAGCTTTATAGAAAGCAATAACGGAATAGGCAACAAAGAGCAGCTTGCAGCCTTGATTCAAAAAGAATTTGATCTTGTACAAGACCGCAAGGTATTTTCAAACGAAAATTTCGCAATCAGGTTCAGCAGGTCGAAGAATAAAAGAATGAGTAATACTGTTTTGGCTTTATCGGCTCTCAAAAAATACGACACAAAGCCGTTTTTCGTGTGCATCGTTGCACCCTCGGTCAATTATCTGCTGCTTGCAAACACAACATTTCTAAAGAAGATTAGCCATTCCTCCCAAACACTGCGGGTAGACAACATTAAAGGCAGCTTTAACGGCAGCGATATTATGACTGAGTTTCAGGGCATTGAAAATGAACCGCGTAATTTTAAGGATTTGTTTGCATATCATGAAGGTTTCTCGTTTCAAGACAACCTTGAGCGTTTGATTGAAAGTACAAACGGCATTGTCGGCAGAAGGCAGAAATTTAATGTTACACCCAATGCAAAAAAGAATATTCTCAACTCGATTTCGAGGGCTTCCACCTTTATGTCGTCGAGTCGTTATAGAGATTTGCGTAACGATTTGGATGCTCGTGTGGCAAAAGCACAGAAGGAAATTGCCATCGCCGCTCGCATTGATAACGTTAATGAAAGAGGACGCGTTATTGAGTATTTAATAACGGAAAACGAATCGTCATCAAAACAGAAAATTATAGAGGCTGTGCGGTGCCATGAACGGTTGCCCGAGTTCAAAACTAAGGACAATTTAGGCGATTACTCAAAAGATTATCCGGAGTTCAGGATCGAAACCGATATTAAAACAAAAGTTCTGCTCCACAACAGCAATCCAAAGGCTTACAATATAGATAAATTGCTTGAATTCCTTGCAGACGATAAATCCGTGTATATGATTTATCTGCTCGGAATCGGAGAAAACGTTGAATTAACTGCACGTCTGTGTTCCGTGTTTGATGCTCGTTTGATAGATAACACCAATATTATTCACCATTGGGCGGGAAGGAACTCCCGTGGTGTTGCGCAGTTTATCGGAGCAGGGCTGTCCCAAATCCTAACGGAAAAAGACTGTCCTGTTATCTCGGATGAACTCGCACGGGAATTTCTTGAAGATCTTATTGCACGATAAACAGCAAAATTGATGTGCATTTATACAAGAACCGACCGGTTTTATAGAACGGTCGGCTCTTTTGAGTTTTCGATTTTTACTTTACGAAAAACGGATTGAAAAAGCCGGCGGTTTATGATATAATTATTTTATAATCAAGCAGAGAAAATCAGTCTTTATCGGGGAGAAAAATGATTGGAATATATCTAAGCGGAACGGGGAACACAAAGCATTGCGTTGAAAAAATAGTCGGGCTGCTGGACAAGACCGCGGCAATCGTACCACTGGAAAGCGCGGACGTTATAGAGCAAATAAAAAACAACGACACCATCATATTCGGTTATCCGACGCAATTTTCAAACGCGCCGTACATGGTCAGGGACTTTATCAGGGAGAACTGCTCTCTTTGGAAAAACAAGAAAATACTGTGCGTTGCCACAATGGGCGCCTTCAGTGGCGACGGCGCGGGCTGTGCGGCGCGGCTTTTCAAAAAGTACGGCGCAAAAATTCTGGGCGGCGTGCATATTAAAATGCCGGATTCCGTCTGCGACAGCAAGTTGCTGAAAAAGAGTAGTGAGCAAAATCGGGAAATAATCAGGCAAGCCGATAAAAAAATTGAGTGTATAGCGGAGCAAATCAAGCGTGGGAAATATCCCAAGGAAGGTATAACGCAGATTGCTCACATGGCAGGTCTTTTCGGGCAGAGGCTTTGGTTTTACAAAAAGACGGCAGGCTACACCGATAAGCTGAAAATAAGCGACGGCTGCACAGGCTGCGAACTTTGCGTGTCGCTCTGCCCGATGAAAAATATTTCCGTCAAAAACAATCGCGCGGCCGCGGGCGGCAGGTGTACTATGTGTTACCGCTGTATAAGCCTCTGCCCGCAAAAAGCGATCACGCTTTTGGGTGACGAGGTTGTGGAGCAGTGTCGGTATGAAAAATATTGTTAGGCAAAAGTAAACGGGGAACAGTTACGTTTGGAGGTGATTTTATGGCGTCGAGCAAAGAATATTTGGAGTATATTTTGGAGCAGCTATCAGACTTGGAGGATATTACTTATCGGACAATGATGGGCGAGTACGTTTTGTATTACAAGTGCAAAATCGTCGGCGGCATATATGACGACCGTCTGCTTGTCAAGCCTGTAAAAGCGGCGGCGCGCTATATGCCGGAAGCGGAATACACGCTGCCCTACGAAGGAGCAAAGGAAATGCTCCTTGTGCACAATGTTGACAGCAGGGAGTATTTGACCGGATTGTTTGAGGCTATGGAGCCGGAGCTTCCCGCACCGAAGCGGAAAAGGCGGGCATGACTATCGAAATACGGCATTTTCTCTTTCAAAAGAACATAAAATAAAGCTTCAAATGCTTGTCACACCCTCACGGCTTTCATTCTTATACGAACGTAATCAGCATACCATTTCGGCGTTGATCATATCTATCATACTGTTCCCGCATTTATGCACATGGGAAAGACATAAAAGGCGCTATCCTCATAAAGGGGACAGCGCCTTTTCAGTTTTTCACCTTGTCATATTCAAATACCGCTCATACGTATGCACCTTGCGGAGCTTATATATCTCATCACCCGCGAAATACGCGAGCACTCTGTAAGCAAGCTTGAAGCCGAAATAAAGAAAAATGAAATGCCCGTTATGAACGCGCTGCGATATATAAATCTCAATTCCGCAGAAAACATATCTCTTGATTTTATAAGCGATTATGTGCATATGAGCAAATCAAATTTTTGTCTTGTATTCAAAAAAATACACGGTATATCACCATCTGCCGTAAGACGCGCGAACTCTTCGGCTTCTTCCGATGAATAAGCAAAAATCCCCGGTTTCGGGGATTTTTTGCTTATATGCTTATTCAAGATTCCTAATGGAATATCGATCGGCTCTTATTCGCCGTCTATGTTTATTTTAACAGTCGTTGACTCAGTCGCCGGTGAAAGCTCAAATACTCCGTTGACCGTTTTATCTCCGCTCGCCACGGTATAAGCGTATACACCGTCGCAGAGCTTATACGTTCCGTCGGATTCGGGGGAAATTACCGCGCCCGATAAACCGTCTGTAACGGTAACCTCCGCGTTTTCGACCGCGCTTCCGTCAGCGTCAACAGGTATGAACGTTATCGTGTATGCCGCCGCTTTTGACTTTGTAACCGAAATGTCGTCAACATAGCACGTTCTTCCCGCGTTGTCATAATTGGTTGAAACGGTCACGTTTTTAATGTCGTATGATGTTTCCTCTGGCAGCTTTGCCGTGTAGGTTGCCGTACCCTTTGCGCTGCTCAGCACGAGCGTTATCTCGCCGCTTGAACAATCTATCGTCGTGATGTAGGTGGTATATCCCGCCGTTAAAGCGTTATTTTCTCTTGCGATTGCGGGGGGCAGCGATGAAGTGGCTTCAAATACGGTACTGCCGCCGAGCTGAATAAGCTGCGAGCCGGAGTTGTACGCGGTTATGTGCGAGTATAACAGCTTATTCCCGTTTGAATCGCTTATTGTGTAGTCGGTATATTTTCCGTTTAGCTTGCCGTATGCTATTTCTGTAACGACAGTTATCTTCTCTCCCTGACACATCGTTACCGGCTCGTCGAAATCAACCGCGAGATTTCCACCCGCCTCAGCCGTCGGCGTCAGTTTTACCGCTTTATTAGCCGCGTCATAAACCGCGTTGCCGCCGAGTACGGGAACATTCGCGCCCGTGCCGGTTTGGTCGTCTGAGAAGTCCCAGTTATACAGCTCCGCTGTTGTCGGGTCGATATCGGGCTGAATATTCACCACTGTATTGAATGTTTCGGTAATCATTCCATCCTCACCCGAAACCTTGATTTTCAGAGTGTGCCTGCCCTCGCCGTTAAACGGTATCTGTTTATACGTGTCCTCTCCGACCGTGTTCTGACGGATATATTTTATCGCGCCGTCCGTGTCCTCGACCGCACATACCGATTCCTTGCCGATATAGTCGTTCATTCTTGTCGCGGGATATATGTATCCGTTATCGTACGAAGCCGCGGGAGATATATCGGTAAGACTGATATTCAACGCCGGAGCGACCGCTTCATAGCTGTTGTTTTCGTGGCTAACGGAAACGTCTCCCTTAAGCAGCATTATCTGCATATCCGACGCGCCCTCCGTCGACGGCATCGGGCATTCTGCCGTAATAACGTCCGTTTCATCGTTTCCCATAATATGCGGTACATATGTTGCGTCAATCATATTGCCGTTTTCGTCATAGGACGCGAGTACAAACGTGTAGGTATCTCCCGTCAGTTCCGCCGCTTTTATGACCTGTACGCCCAATGTATTTTCGTTATACGGAGCCGTACCCAATATCAGAAATTCGGGACTGAACAGAGCAGTAATATTGCCCGTCTGTTCCTCCGCCGGAGCTGTTGCTTCCGGCATAGCTGCTTCGGCATTGTTGTATTCCGTGTTGTAGCTCTCCGGCGCGCCGTAGTATGACGCTTTCTTTTCACCCGTGTAAATTACAAACTTATCCACAACCACACCGGGATCCTCGTTATACAGTCTTATTGTGTGCATACCCGGCTCCGAAACTGTAATGCTGCCCGAAATCACGTTCGCGTTCATCAGCACGCCCTTACCCCACGCGTCCGCGCCGGTGGAATTGTCGGTCGTTTTCGTATTGCCGTTAAACTGTACGGGAGTACCGTCGTCAACGCCTATCCTGCATCTGAGCGTCGCGCCCGACAGCTCGTTTATCGTCGGCATTCTATATACGTCTATCGGGAACGTGCCGGACGACGTGAAGTATACTTCATATTCGAGATACGCGCTGTTTTCCTTATTCGGTGTTGCCACCTTCGCCGCGCGGTTCGGGTACGCCTTAACGCTCGAGCCGCTTCTGCCGAAGTCGTTTTCAACCTTCCATTCGTAATCGCCGTTCTTCACGCTGTTCGTAAAATGCTCGGCTTCTATCGAAACAACGCCGTCGCCCTCATAGTAAACAGCCTTGTCGGTCTGCTCCGCCTCGGTGAGATTTACAGTCACAGGGATTGTATACGTATCGGCAGCCATGCCGTTTATCATGCGCTCGATAATTATATTGCCCTGATCTGTACCGGAAACCTTCGTTTTGTCGATACCGACATAGATCCTGTCATTGTCGGCAACCGTGCCGCTTGTTTTGTTGAATTTTATCCACTCAACGTCTGACGATGCCTGCCATTCAAACGAGCCGGAGCCGCTGTTTATTATGTCGATAAACTTCGCACTCAGATCAACTCCGCTAAACGTCAGCGCGTCCGCGCCGCCTTCGGGAACGATCGTCATAGTCGTATACGGAACTGTTGAAACCGTGGGATTTGAGAGCTTGCCCGAGATAGGGCCGCCGAACGAGCCTGCCAATTTCGTCTGACGCGGATTCATCATCTTATCCCATTTGCCGCCGAGCATTGACGTATACACAACCGTAGCCGTGTCAATGCTGTCGTCCGCTGCGTCGGAGAGAGCCGCGTACTTGTTCGCCGCCGCACCGTAGCCGTTGTCGGCGTAATACTTCGCCTTGTCCGCGTATACGTATTTCTCAGCCATGCTGTGCGCGCCTTTTATGGGATATAGCAAAAGCTCGTAAAGCGACGGCTTTTTATCTTCGCTTAGTCCGTCATATAGCGCCTGCGCGCGTTTTTCAAGCGCCGCGTACTTGTCAAGCACGGTCTGTCCCTCGTCGCCGTATTCCGTCAGCGACCATACGCCCTGTACCATATGCTCGGGTCGTCTGGAGTTCGCAAGCTCGTAATAGCCGAGCTTTATATCTGCGTACTCAGCCGCCTTCGCGTCATCGAAGCCGAAGTCGCGCTTCGTGTTTTCGGCGAGTCTGTCAGCTATATCGTCGTTTCTCACCGTGTCAATATCGCGCGCCAAATCGAGGAAGTATTCGATTTCCGTTTCAGCCGGCTTCAAGTCGCCAACGTTCGCTACCCAAATTTCCCTCGCGTCCATATCGTACGCCTTTGTCATTTCCTCGCGGATAAGACCCGGCTGCGTCGTGCCGAGCCACAGATAGCTCGTCGGTCTGCCGTGATATGACAGGTGGTAGTAAATACCCGCGCCGCCGCTGCGCTTCGCCTCGTCCTCTGTCGGGAGCTGACGGATATATCCGAAGTTATCATCCGTCCACATAAGCGTGACGTAATCGGGAATTGAGTTTTTAATGCCCTGGTTGTACAAATCAAGTATTTCCTTATACGGAATGAATACCTGCGGAACGTCGGAAATATCCTTGCCGTCCACCGCGACTTCTTCCGTGAGTATCTTGGTCTGCGCCTCGATTATCTCGTTCATCGCGGTCGCCTGGTTCATATTCGTATTGAATCTTCCGTCGTGAACGCCGCGCATACCGAGAGTGTAGGTGTTCTCGTAGTCTTTGTTCTCCTTTGCGCGCTCTCTCCAGTAGTCGGAAATAAATTCTTTGTTATCGACCGCGTTTCCGCTGCCGTCCTTGTCCGTCCACATCCAAGCAACACTTCTGCCCGCGTCGTCCTTTTCGTTTATGTAGAGAGTTTTATCGGGGTGCACCGCTGTCCATGCCTGCTGGAAATTATACAGCTCGCCGAGATTGTTTCTCAGTATCGGCTCGGCGTGCGACGAACCCATAACTATGCCGTATTCATCCGCAAGCTCCGCGTTGTGCTCGGTGTTGTTGAACGCCGTCGAATACGTGTGCATCGCGGGCCAGAGATAGTTTGCTTTAAGTCTTAACAAAAGCTCGAAAATCTTCTCATACGTCGCGTTGTTCATATTAGCGCCCGTGTCGCCCATCGACTTCGACCACTCCGACATATTGAACTCGTCGTTTAAGAATATACCTCTGTACTTGACCGACGGTTCACCCTCGGTGTAGCCGCCGTCAGCGAGGTTTACATAAAGCGAGTCTGCGTGACCGATAACCGTGTCAGCCCAGAAATACCACGGCGACACGCCTATTTTTTCGGATAAGTCGTAAATTCCGTAAATGGTGCCGCGCTTGTCCGAGCCGGCGATAACCACGGTATCATCGACGTTCTGAACAGTGAACGCTTCCCATTTTCCCTCTATTTCGGAAACGTCGAGCTTGCCGCTTGCCGCGAGAGCGTCTATAGTATCGCTCTTGCCGAGAGTGCCTATCACAACGTCCGCGCCGCTCAGATCAGCCGTTCTTGTAACGACCGGTCCCAAAACGCCGGTAAGCGGCTCCATATCCTTCCATACAAACGCCTTAAGCTCTCCGCCCGCCGGTTTTGTGAGCTTTTTATCAAATCGGTAGCCGGTATTCACGTTATCGGAAGTAATTCCGCCGACCGCCTTTATTACTCCCGCAAGCGATTTATCCGCGTTGTACGCCGCGATATAGCAGTCCGCATCCGCGTCAACGGGAGAGTCGAATGTGACCGTCATGCCGTCCTCGGTTTCGCCTATTCCCGAGCCTCCCGGCGATGCGGGGACGGTAATATCGTCTGTTTTCACAGTCGGCTTTTTGTCCGTGACAGTTTCAATATCGTTTACAAGGTCGCCCGCCGCGCGGATAACTCCGGCGTAGTCGCTCTCGTCAATATGTATCACCGGCGTTTTGTCTGCGTTCACAAGCGCAACGCTCCCCACCGCCGCTTCGGTCGAGACATAGCCCGACACCGCCGCGGGTGAACTCTCATCCGCCATTACAGCCGCCGGTAACGCCGCGGTCAGCATTACAGCCGACAACGCCAGACCCGCAATTTTTTTAATTCTGCCTTTCATATTGTTCATCCTTTCTTTTGCTCAGTCCTTATTACAATACTGCATTTTATATAAGTATATCATACGATAATAAGCACTTATATACAATAAATTCTTGAATTTGTATATAACATTCTTAAAAATATCATCAGTCCCTTTTCTGTCCCAGAGGGCAAAACCACGAATATCAAATACCCGGAAGAACTGTAACCATTACCGCGTCAAGCACCTTTTCACATAGTATTTACTGAAAATCACCGAGCGTAAACACACCTGACAGCGGCAGCATCGGTATTCCGCCGTCGGTCGGGGAATCGCCCCACACAAACACTCTGTCGGTGCGGCTCAAGCTTATTTCAAGCGCCGTCTCGCGCGAATTGCCGTCAAAACCGATATGATATATCTCTACCCCGCTCAATTTTCCGTTCTCCGTATACGCGGCTTTTATAACCGACGCTTCTCTCGCATCTGTGAGTGCGCTTCTGCTGATAAGCAGTCTGCCGATTGATTTGTCGTACCTTACCGACATCGGGAACGCTGCGGCTGTCGGTGTCGGTTCCGCCGTTGGAGTAGGTGTTGGAGTTGGGGTTGGTGTGGGGGTTGGTGTGGGTGTGGGTGTAGGTGTGGGCGTGGGTGTTGGCGTAGGTGTTGGCGTGGGTGTCGGTGTGGGCGTTGGGGTTGGTGTCGGTGTGGGTGTCGGTGTAGGCGTAGGTGTTGGCGTTGGGGTTGGTGTCGGTGTCGGGGTAGGCGTGGGTTCAAGAACCGTCACATCACATGACGCGCTGACGCTTCCATAAGTTACCGTTACCGTCGCGCTGCCCGCTTTAACGCCCGTCACAACACCGTCCTCAACCTCAGCCGTACCGCCGTCGCTCGACTGCCACTGCGCCTTATCGGTCGTATCGGACGGCGTAACAGCCGCATGGAGCGTAACCGTTTCACCCGCGCGAACCGACGCGGACGGTTCAACCGTCACATTCTGCGCGTCAAGGCGCACAGCCTCATACGCGTTAAGCCTACCGCCCGACAAAACCTTTCCCGTAAGACCTTCCGACTTGTCCGACGACGAAATCAGCTTCGCAATAATATCCTGCGGCGTCATATACGGATGCTTTGCCTTCACGACCGCCGCCGCGCTTGAAACCAAAGGCGCAGCCATTGACGTGCCGCTCAGCGTATCGTAGCCCAATATTTTGGACTTCGCGCCGTATGTGCTGTATATGCGCTGTCCCGGCGCGGCAATATCCACACTCTGCGCGCCGTAATTCGAGTCCCCCCACAAATTATCGACCTCGCCCGTGGCGGCAACCGTTATTATATTCTCGCAGTCCAGCGACGCGGGATAGTACGGTTCCTCGTCGTTATCGCTGCCGTAATTGCAGGCGGACGCCACAAAAAGAGCGTCCGGACACGCGTCTATCGCCCTTTTCAAAAGCTGTGCGGTTTTGTCGCCATAGCTGTTATTTACAATTTGAAAGCCCATTTTCGCCACATATTGAATTGCCCGATACGCGGCCGCGGCAGAAACGTACCCGTTTGAATCTCCCGCTCTCAGCGGCACGATTTTCGCGTTACGCGCGACGGACGCGATGCCCTGACTGTTATTCGTCACGGCGCTGACAATACCCGCGACGTGCGTTCCGTGTCCGTATTCGTCGGTCGGATCATTGTCGTTATCAACGAAATCCCAGCCGTGCACATCGTCAATGTAGCCGTTTTTATCGTTGTCAACGCCGTCTCCGGCTATCTCTCCCGTGTTTGTCCATATATTATCGGCAAGGTCGGGATGCTCCGTCATAACTCCCGTGTCTATGACGGCAACGCTTACGTCCGAGCAGTCTATATCCAAGTCCCACACATCGGGCGCGTTCACCTTCTGCAGCGAGTACTGTTTTTCGTACTGCAAATCATTCGGGTAAGCAGACGTCTTGTAAAGGTAATTCGGCTCGGCAAACTCAACCTGCGGCAGCGCGGACAGCTTCTCGACCGCTTTTAGAACGTTTTCCCTGCCCGGCTCGGACAGCGTGAGCTTATACGCTTCGCCGCCCTTAAAAAAGCCGAATAACGATACGTTGCCCGACGCGGGAGCGTCCAGACTTTCCGCCTTGACGATGCTCACTCCCGCAAAGCGCAGCGATGACGGGAACATACGTATCAGCGTATTTTGCGGCTTTGTCACGACAATCACGGACGTTTCGTCAAATTCCGCGCCATTGTCGGCGGAGCATACAAAAAAAGCGCCGTCCGCGACAAAAACAAATAGCGCGATAATCAACGAAACAAATTTCTTCATGGCGTACCTCAAAACTATCATCACGCGGACGTTTCACCCGCCCGCAAACATCTTCCTATAAATGATTATATACTCCGGAAACGGATTTGTCAACGCCGCCGAACGCATATGCGTAAAATTTTCAGTCGGATTTTTGTCGCAATTCACTAAAATTTTATAACCGATTGATGAAATTATTGCAAATATTGAACATATATGATATAATTATTATATATATTTGTACGACTAAATTCAAGGGAGGAAAAGTTCAATGAAGCAATCACTATTCGGACATAAAAAATTCCTGTCTCTTGTTTTAAGCGCGGCAATGCTGTTTTCCATGCTTCCGTCATTTACCTATGCGGAGGAGGACGACGCTTACACGCCGCCGCAGGAGACTTACGACGAAGCCGCAGACGAGCCGACGCA
>CANQDD010000012.1 GCA_947591315.1 uncultured Clostridia bacterium | reverse complement strand
AGCGAGGGCAAGGACAACAAGGGCATATTCCCGGCTGCAGCCGACTTCTCGTCCGACCTTCATTCAATGGGACAGTATATCCAGGACGGTCAGAGAATAATGTTCGAGACGGCTATACTCGTTGAAGAGCCGAGAAAGAATATAACGATAGAAGCCACCGAGGACAACATCGACGGACTGAACTTCCTCGCCGGAAAGACCGTTGACTTTGTAAATTCCAAGGCTGCGCAGGGCACGGCTTTGGCGCACACGGACGGTCAGGTGCCGAACCTCGTCGTATCCGTTCCGAAGCTTGACGCGTATAACTTCGGCAAAATGGTATACTTCTTTGAGAAGGCGTGCGGCATATCGGGCTACCTTCTCGGTGTAAATCCGTTCGACCAGCCGGGCGTTGAGGCGTACAAGAAGAATATGTTCGCGCTTCTCGGCAAGCCGGGCTATGAGGATCAAAAGGCGGCTCTCGAAGAAAGACTCGCGAAATAAAATCGTTTTTAATGCGTTTGTCGTATTAAATAAATTATGTTGAATTGTAGGGGCGACCCTTGCGGTCGCCCGAAAAGAAAACCGTCGGGCGACCGCAAGGGTCGCCCCTACGCCTAAACTATACGATTTATTACGGCAATCCCACAAAATAAAATAAATCAAAGGAGGAAGTTTCTTATGGTTGAACTTCTTATCGGTAAAAAAGGAACGGGCAAGACAAAGGCTCTTGTAGACAAGGTAAACACGGCTCTTACGGTCGCGAAGGGCAATGTGGTATTCATCGCAAAGACGAGCGATCAGATGTACGCTGTTGACTCAAAGGCGAGAATGGCTACCACGTCCGATTTCGACATTAGAAGCTATAACGAGCTTCTGGGCTTCATCTACGGCATAGTAAGCCGTGACTACGACATCACGAACATATTTATTGACGGCATCTTTAAGATTGTCGGCACGACCGAGCTTGACGGCTTTGAGGACTTTCTCAAGAGACTTGAGGAATTGTCGAGAAAGCAGAGCATATCGTTCGTAATATCGGTAAGCATAGACGCGGACACTGCGCCCGACTATATTAAGGAACTGGCGTAAATAATAAAAAACAGACAGGGACTGCCGCGCAAAACGGCAGTCCCGTAATCTGTATTCGGAGGTTTAACACATGCAATATCAAAGCACAAGGGACAAGAGTATATCGGTATCATCCGCCCAGGCAATAAAACAGGGACTTTCAAGCGAGGGCGGATTATTTGTGCCGGAGAGCTTTCCGACGGTGACGAGCGCGGAAATAAAATCTCTCACCGAAATGACATACAACGAGAGAGCGAAGTTTATACTCGGCAAATTCCTCACCGACTTCACGGACGAGGAGCTTACAAAGTGCGTAAACAGCGCGTACACGAAGGAGAAATTCGGCACAAGCGCGATCGCTCCGGTGTATAAGCTCGACGATACCGTATACGTTCTCGAGCTGTGGCACGGACCGACCTGCGCGTTTAAGGACATGGCGCTGCAAATTCTGCCGCACCTGCTCACAACGTCTATGAAAAAGACGAACGAGGACAAGGAGGTCGTGATCCTCGTCGCAACGTCGGGCGACACCGGCAAGGCGGCTCTCGCGGGCTTCCAGGACGTTGACGGCACGCGCATAATCGTGTTCTATCCCGACAACGGCGTAAGCGAGATACAGAAGCTCCAAATGGTAACGCAGGAGGGCAACAACGTGTCCGTCGCCGCCGTAAAGGGCAACTTCGACGATGCGCAGAACGGCGTTAAGAAGATATTCACCGACGAATCGTACAAGACGCTTCTCGAACGCAACAAATTCAGCCTGTCGTCGGCGAACTCGATAAACTGGGGCAGACTTGTGCCGCAGATAGTATATTACTTCTCCGCATACGCCGAGCTTATAAAGAGCGGCGATATAGAAAACGGCGACGAGATAAACGTTGTTGTGCCGACCGGCAACTTCGGAAATATCTTAGCGTCCTACTACGCGAAGAAAATGGGACTTCCCGTACGCAGATTTATCTGCGCGTCGAACGAGAACAACGTCCTCACCGAGTTTATAAACACGGGCGTGTACAACAAAAACCGTCCGTTCCACACGACAATATCGCCGTCAATGGATATCCTGATTTCGAGCAATCTCGAAAGATTTCTCTACGATCTCACTGGCTGCGACGACGCGGCTGTAAGAGATTTAATGGCGAAGCTTGCGTCTGACGGCGTGTATGAGGTATCGGACGATGTTAAGGCAAAGATGCAGTCGATGTTCTCAGCAGATTACTGCGACGACGCAGAGACAATGGCGGCAATCAAGAAAACGGCTAAGGAATATGACTACGTAATGGACACTCACACAGCCGTTGCGAAAGCAGTATACGATAAGTATGTCACTGAAACGGGCGATAAGACAAAGACGGTTATAGCGTCCACGGCAAGTCCGTTCAAATTCAATCAGAGCGTGCTTATCGCGCTTGAGGATCACAACGCCGTTGTGGGCAAGGACGAGTTTACGCTTTTGAACGAGCTGAGCGAAAAGAGCGGAATGAAAATACCCGACTCGCTCGCGGCGCTCAAAGATAAATCGGTTGTGTTTGACCTTGTCTGCGACAAGGACGAGATGCAGCAGACGGTAAGCGATTTTCTTATGGTCGAGTAAGATAGGAGGACAATATGCGCTCTTTAACGGAAACAAAAGCCGCGCTTCTCGCGGGCGAGTACGACGACAAGCTTAAATTTGTATACGTATGCGGCGACGGTGAGACAAAGCAGTACGCCGAAAGATATATTGACGCGATTGACAGCTTTACGCAAACATTCGGCGAAGCCGACGATATCGCGCTCTTTTCCGCGCCCGGACGCACGGAGATAGGCGGCAACCACACCGACCACCAGCACGGACGCGTGCTTGCCGGCAGCGTAAATATCGACATAATCGCCGCCGCGCGTCCCAACGGCACAAACACAGTCCGCATACAGTCGAGAAATTACAAAATGGACGTTATTGACCTTGACGATTTGGAGATCCATAAGGAGCAGTACGACAAGGCGATAGCGCTTATCCGCGGCGTAATCAAGCGGTTTACGGACATTGGAATAGAGGTAAAGGGCTTTGACGCATACACGATATCAAATGTGCCTAAAGGCTCGGGAGTATCGTCGTCGGCTGCGTTTGAGGTACTTGTGGGAACGATAATAAACGGACTTTTTGCAAACGGCAGCGTAAGCCACGTGGAAATAGCGAAATTCGGTCAGTACGCCGAAAACGTCTACTACAACAAGCCGAGCGGTCTTATGGATCAAATGGCGTCGTCCGTGGGCGGCGTTGTCGCGATTGATTTTGAAAGCACGGAGAATCCCGTGATAGAGAAGGTGGAGCTTGACCTTACAAAGGAACGCCACGCGCTCTGCATAATAGACTCCGGCGCGGATCACGCCGACCTTACCGACGAGTACGCGACGATCCCCGCCGATATGAAATCGGTAGCCGCGTATTTCGGCAAGGAATATCTGCGCCAGGTGGACGAAGCTGAATTTAAGGCAAACATCGGCGCGCTGCGCGAAAAGCTCAAAAATGACCGCGCTGTTCTCCGCGCAATTCACTTCTTCCGTGACAACAGGTGCGCGCTCGACGAAACGAACGCGCTCAAAGCGGGAAATTTTGACGAATTTCTGCGCCTTAACAGACTTTCGGGACGCTCGTCGTATATGTATCTTCAAAACGTCTACGCGCCGTCGATGCCGAAGGCACAGGCTGTATCGGTAACGCTTGCATTGTGCGACGAGCTATTGGGCGACAGAGGCTCGTACCGTGTACACGGCGGCGGCTTTGCCGGAACGGTACAGGCGTTTGTGCCGTTCGATATGCTCAATGAGTTCAAAAACGGCATTGAGAGCGTGCTCGGAGAGGGAATGTGCCACGTGCTGTCAATAAGACCGGTGGGCGGCTACGAGCTTAAACAATCATAAATTAAGGAGGTCGGTAACATGACTGACAAGGAGCTTTTCAAATCACTTTCCTATGAAAGAAAGAACGTGTATGAAAATATAACCGAAGAAGAAAAACGCGAAATGTACGCGCTTTGCGACGAGTACCGCGCGTTTCTCGACGCGGGCAAAACGGAGCGTGAGTGTGTTGAAACAGCGCTCAAAATGGCAAAGGACGCGGGCTACAAAAACCTTGACGAAACGGACACGCTTAAGGCGGGCGACAAGGTGTACAAGATAAACCGCGAGAAAAACATTCTTATGGCTGTAATCGGCAAGGACGATATACGCAGCGGCATCAATCTTGTCGGCGCGCATATCGACTCGCCGCGCCTCGACTTAAAGCAGAACCCGCTCTACGAATCGACGGGTATGGCGCTTCTTAAGACGCACTATTACGGCGGAATAAAAAAATACCAGTGGACGGCGATGCCGCTCGCTTTGCACGGCGTTATATTCACGAAGGACGGCAATAAAGTAACGCTAAGTATCGGCGAAAAGGACAGCGATCCCGTATTCTGCATTACCGACCTTCTGCCGCACCTTGCGAAGGATCAGATGTCGAAGAGCATGAGCGAGGGTATAGAGGGTGAAAGCCTCAACATACTCATAGGCGGCATGCCTGTCGGCGACGACGAGGTTAAGGAAAAGGTCAAGTTTACGGTGCTGAAGCTTATAAATGACCGCTACGGCATAACGGAGAGGGACTTTTTAAGCGCGGAGATAGAAATAGTGCCGGCGTTCAAGGCGCGCAACGTGGGACTTGACGAGAGCCTCATAGGCGCATACGGTCAGGACGACAGAGTGTGCGCTTTCACGACGCTCAAAGGCATACTGGCAGTTGATGATCCGAACAAAACGGCTGTCGCTCTGCTTGTGGATAAGGAAGAGATAGGCTCTATGGGCAACACGGGAATGTTAAGCGCGTTCTTTGAAATGACCGTAGCCGAAATTGCCGAAAAGCTCACAGGCTCATGCACAATGACCGATTTTAACAAGATAATATCACACTCCGCCTGCATGTCCTCTGACGTCGGCGCGGCTGTAGATCCAAATTACGAGAGCGTTTCGGAGAAGAAAAACGCCGCGTTCGCGGGCTGCGGCATGGTGCTGGTGAAGTACACCGGCGCACGCGGCAAGTCAGGAAGCTCAGACGCGTCGGCTGAATTTGTGTACAGAATAGGCAAAATACTCGACGACGACGGAGTAATATGGCAGACCTCGGAGCTCGGCAAGGTCGACCAGGGCGGCGGCGGTACAATAGCGCAGTACGTCGCGAACCTCAATATCGACGTGATTGACTGCGGCGTGCCTGTACTCAGTATGCACTCGCCGTTCGAGGTAACGGCAAAGAGCGACGTTTATATGGCGTACAGGTCATACGTAGCGTTCTATAAAAGCTGAATAATATAACTAAGTACGGCTCCGCGCCGTACTTTTTTTATTACACGCGCATACAATAAAAGCGGGGGAGGTATGTCCTGTGATAAAAATAACGGAGCATATAAAAATAAACCCGCTCACAATCGCGCTGCTCGCGCTCGGAATAATATTCAAATGCCCGACCGTATTCTACGTGTCATACGCTGTAATGGCGCTGCATGAAGCGGCGCACCTTATTGCCGCCGTATGCGTGGGACTTAAAATTGACTGCGTGATTCTGCAGCCGTTCGGACTTAACCTGCGGCTAAAAAACAGGATCGTGAACACGTTTTCGGACGAGGTGATACTCTACCTGTCGGGACCTCTTTTTAACGCCTTAGCCGCGCTTTTGTCAATATGGATATACAGCCTTTGCGGCGCGGAGGTCGTGCGTGAGTTTTACGCTATGAATATAGCTCTTTTCGCGGTAAACATGCTGCCCGCGATGCCGCTTGACGGCGGCATGCTCCTGAAACGCTTCCTGTCGCGCCGTATGGGTTACAGAACAGCAAATCGCGTAAGCGGAGCTGTCAGCACAGTGATTTGCATCACGCTTGCCGCGCTCGGCGTGTACGTCGTGACCGTAAACAGAACAAACTTTTCTCTGATACTGTTCTCGCTGCTGCTTATGGGTAACATCTTTACGCAGCGTGAAAAGTACGACGTGGATTTTGTAAGCGAGCTTATGTTTGCGGAAAAGAAAAAAAAGAACCGTGTCCGCCTTATCGCGGCGGACACGGGTACAGATCTTAGAGACGTTGCCGCGAGATTTAACCGCGGCTGTTACGCCATAGTGTATTTTATAGATAATGACGGCAAAATCGCCGGCGTAAAAACCGAAACCGAAATTATAGAAGGTCTCACTTCGACTTATTCACCGCGGCGGCTCGTATAGTATTTTTCATAAGCATAGCCACGGTCATGGGGCCCACGCCGCCCGGTACGGGCGTAATCGCACCCGCTACCTTTTCTGCAGTCTCAAACTCAACGTCGCCGCAAAGCTTCTTGTCCGGCATACGGTTTATACCCACGTCGATAACGACCGCGCCTTCCTTGATCATATCGCCCTTGATAAAATTCGGTATACCGACCGCCGCGACGAGTATATCGGCGCGCTTTGTCTTTTCGGCGAGGTCTTTCGTGCGTGAATGGCATATCGTAACCGTACCGTTTTGGTGGAGGAGCAGCATAGCCTGCGGCTTGCCGACAATATTGCTTCTGCCGACAACAACGCACTCCTTACCGCTAACGTCAACGCCGCTCTCCTTGATAAGCTCCATAACGCCTGCGGGCGTGCACGGCACAAAATCGTAGTTGCCAACCATGATTTTACCGACGTTTACGGGGTGGAACGCGTCAACGTCCTTTTTCGGGTCTATTGCTTCTATTACTGTCTTTTCATCAATGTGTTTGGGCACGGGAAGCTGCACGAGTATGCCCGATATACATTCCTTGTGATTTAGCTCGTCTATAAGACGTAGAAGCTCCTCCTGTGTCGTCTCCTCCGGCAGCGCGTACTTCTCGCTGTAAATGCCGCACTCCTCGCACGCTCTTTCCTTATTGCGCACATACACCTGACTTGCGGGATCCTCGCCGACTATTATAACGGCAAGACCGGGGTTAATACCCTGCGCCTTCAGCTTTTCCGCTTCCTCGCGCAGCTCCTTTTTGATCCGCGCCGAGACCTCTTTACCCATTAACAGCTTTGCCATAATGTTTCCTCCTTATATTTTACGTCATTCATTCACTTCATCGTCAAAATCGTCCTCGCCGTCCGCGTCCGAGCCGATACCGAGCTCCGACGGCAGCTTCAAAAGCTCGCGCGGTTTTGAACCGTTCGCGCCTGAAATTATACCGCGCGCTTCCATTTGGTCAATAATACGTCCCGCGCGGCTGTAGCCCACACCGAGACGACGCTGTACCATTGAAGTCGATATTTTACCGAGCGATGCTGCAAGCTCGATCGCTTCGCGCAGAAGCGGATCGCCGTCCTCGTCCGGCGCATCGGGCGTAACGCCGCTTTCACCCGTCGCTCGGCGCTCGATTTCTTCCATTAAATCTTCGCTGTAATGCGTTTCACCCGTATTTTCCTTAATATATTCGAGAACCCTCTCGATCTCCGCGTCGCTCACAAACGCGCCCTGTACGCGCGTGGCGGCTCTCGCGCCGGAGGGGTGGTAAAGCATGTCGCCCATACCGAGCAGTTTTTCCGCGCCGCCCTTGTCGAGTATCGTGCGGCTGTCGATCTGGCTCGATACCGCGAACGCTATACGCGACGGAATATTCGCCTTGATAAGACCTGTGATAACGTCAACCGACGGACGCTGCGTAGCGATGATCAGATGTATACCCGCCGCGCGCGCAAGCTGCGCCAGACGGCATATATAATCCTCGACCTCTTTGGCGGCGACCATCATAAGGTCGGCAAGCTCGTCTATAATAACCACAAGCTGCGGTATCTTTTCGCCGCCCGTGCTTTCCATAAGCTTGTTGTAGCTTTCGAGCTTTCTCACACCTGTTTCCTTAAATAAATCATATCGGCGCATCATTTCCGTAACCGCCCAGTTAAGCGCGCCCGCCGCTTTTTTCGGTTCGGTGATAACGGGTACGCGCAGATGGGGTATGCCGTTGTAAACTCCAAGCTCCACCACCTTCGGATCGACCATTATAAGATTTACCTCGTCGGGTTTCGACTTAAACAGAAGGCTCATTATAATCGTGTTTATGCACACGCTCTTACCCGAGCCCGTAGCGCCCGCGATAAGCACGTGCGGCATTTTTGCTATGTCACCTATTACGACGTTGCCGCCTATATCCTTACCGAGCGCAACTGTCAGCTTCGACTTCGCGCCGCGGAACTCGTCCGACTCGAGCATTTCACGTATCGACACGGAGCTTACCTTGCTGTTCGGTATCTCCACGCCGACAGCCGCCTTACCCGGCACGGGCGCGACAAGCACCGTTGAAACGGCGAGGTTTAGCGCGATATCGTCCGCGAGACCGACTATTTTGCTTAGCTTTGTGCCCGTTTCGGGCTGTATTTCGTAGCGCGTGACCGTCGGACCCTGCGTCACCTGCACGAGCTTTGCCTTGACTCCGAAATCGTCGAGCACCGATATGAGCTTTTCCGCCGTGCGGCGCATTTCCTCGCGCTTGTCGCCCGAAACTGCTTTCGGCGGATTTAAAATTGAAAGCGGGGGAGCCTTGTACTCAATTTTCGGAGGCTCTATCGGCAGATTAAACTCGCTGTTTATTTCCTCTTTTTCTTTTTCGGTGAGACTGTCGGCTTTTTTCGGTTTTTCCTTAACCGCCGTAGCAGCGGCTTCCGACACGTTTTCGGCAGACGGCAGCTCCTCCGGCTGCGGCGCGTTATCCCTATCCATTCTGGAGAAAATCGCTTCAATATCCTCCGACAAGGTGTCCTTCACCTCTTTTTTGCCGTCCTTAGCGGACGACGGTTTTCCGTCCGTGAGAGAATTTGCGGCGTCGAGAATGGAGCTTACTCCCTTTTTCTTCGGCTTTTTTTTATTTTTGCTTTTATCCTCAATATAAAATTCTTCATCAAAATCGTAAGGCTCACCTTCCGCTTTTTCAAATTCACGCCGTTCCTTCGCGTCCGCGATCGTACGCTTGAGCCAATCGGAAGCCAGCGACACAAGCGACACGTTGCTTATAACGCTTGCGAGAATAATCAGAGTTATAAAAAGTATAATGTACGACGCGACCTTCTGTACCATTTTTTCCAAAAACAGCGCGATACACGTTCCGAAAAATCCACCCATAGCGTCCGCGTAACCGGCAAACAGCGCGTCAAGCGGCGAAAACGCCGTGTCCGACGCGGCAAGCTGTGTTATCGCGCTCACATTTATAAGCGCGAGCGTCGACCACATCAGCTTTTTCCAAAATCCGTCCGTGTCCTTTGTTTTAATGAGATATGCCGTAACGCCCGCCAAAAGCACGGGTACGAAATATCCGCACACACCGAAAAGACGGCTCATAACAAGCTTCAGAAAGCCGTTAAATATACCGCCGTCACCCGTGTCAACATATAAAAGCACGGATACAAGCACCGTGATGATTAACATTGATATAATATATGTGGGGAGCGGATTGCGTTTTTTTGACGCGGCTCGTCCGCTTTTTGTGTTTGACTTTTTGCCCGCCGCTTTGCTTTGCGCGGTTTTCTTTTTTGCAGCCATATGTCCTCGCCTTTCATGCGCCGATGCGCAATTTTTAACTCATACATTCTACCACAAAACCGCGTCGATTTCCATATATGTTACTAAACTGTAATAATATTACAGTTCGCGGTAATCCGCTAATGAGCGAATCATCGCGTTATCCTCCGGAATTTTATGAATTGTGACGTCCTTTACCTCCGCGCCGTCAAACAAATCCTCATTAAATCCGTTATTCACCGCTTTTACGTCAATATCCTCAAATGTAAAGCCGCTGAGCCTGTACTGCTTGTCGTTTCTTTCAGCGTCGCAGTACGTGACGCACTCCGCGGCGCACCGTCTTACCGCAATATGCTCGGCGCGCGACAGGGGGATTTCGTTTCTGCCGCCGAGGTCGAAAAACTGCGTCCACGGTCTTATATGCAGGAAGCTGCGCACCGTGCCCGCGATATCCTCAGCCGTTATATACTCGTAAAGCTGCGGCGTGTCGGGGCGCATTTTGAGCCATAAGAGATTAAGCGCACCGTTTACCTTTACGCGCCGCATTATAATATTCCGATTATGTATCGACTCCGAGCCGCATGTAAGACAGCTATGGCAAAATCCGAACTCGCAGTCCTCGATAATCACGCGCTCGTTTGCGCCGTTTTCGGGAAGCGTGTCGGCATACGCGCCCTTGCCGCCCTTCAGCGCGACCGCGTCGTCGTTTACAGCCATATAGCAGTTTTTTACAAGCACGTCGCGGCATACATCAATGTCGACCGCGTCGGTACTCGGAGCTTTTACCGGCTCACGCGGCGACAGTATGCGGCAGTCTATGTACTTCACGCGCTCGCAGCGGTACAGATGCGTCGTCCAGAAATGTGAGTTTTGCAGGGTAAGCCCCGATATAATTACGTTTCTGCTGTTCGAGATATAAACGAGCCTCGGACGCTGCTCGTCCTTATTCGTACAGTCGGGGTTCCATTTGCGCCTGAGCCAAAACGCGCGCCACGACTTTTCGCCGCTGCCGTCGATAACGCCACCGCCCGACATAACAAAGCCGTCGAGACCGTCGGCGTTTATGAGAGCGGGGAAGTACACGCACGTTTCACCCTCGATACGCGTTTCACACGGCGGATAATCTGATATATCGTCGCTGCCTTTTAGAATGCCGCCCTTTTCAATATAAAGATTAACGCCGGTCTTAAAATACAGCGCGCCCGATACGTATGTACCCTTCGGAACATACACCGTACCACCGCCGGCAGCGTGCGCCGCGTCAATCGCGTTTTGAATATCCTTTGTGTAAACGCCGCCGTCGCTTTTCGCGCCGTAATCGGTGACAGCGAAAAGCGCGCCGCTTTTTATATCCGGCACGCTCAAATCGTAAAACCAATCGTCAATTACCGTCCCGTCGGGAAAATACTCCTTTTCGCGCATCACTTGTCCTCCTTTGCGGCATTCATGAGATAGCTGACCTCATGGCTCGTAAGATGCCGCCACCGCCCGAGCGGCAGATTTCCAAGCTCCACGCTGCCTATCGCGAGCCGCTGCAGCGCGCCGAGCTCCTTGCCGAGTGCGGCAAACATACGCCGTACCTGACGGTTTTTGCCCTCGTGTATTGTGAGCTTTACAAACGTGTAACCGTTCTTAACGTCGGTGATCTCCGCCTGCGCCGGAGACGTTTTAAATCCGTCGTCGAGCTTTACGCCCGCGCGCAGCACGTTCATGTCATGCACCGTCATGCCGCCCTTTACCGCGGCGAGATACGTCTTGCCCATATTGAATTTCGGGTGGGTGACGCGGTAGGAAAAATCACCGTCGTCCGTGAGCAGCAAAAGCCCCTCGGTGTCGAAGTCGAGCCTGCCGACAGGGAATATGCGCTTATCCTTCAAATCGGTCTTTATAAGGTCGATAACTGTCGGACGGCCAAACTGATCCTTAACCGTCGTGACGTAGCCGACCGGCTTGTTGAGCATAATGTAATAACGTTTTTGACTGTGCTTTAGCGTTTCGCCGTCGAGCGTCACCTTGTCCGCGCCTATCTCGACCTTGACGCCCTGCTCGGTAACGGTCTTGCCGTTGACCGTGACGCGTCCCTCGCTTATCATTGTTTCGGCGGCGCGCCTTGACGCGGCACCGCACATAGCGATGTATTTCTGCAATCTTACTACTTCTCCCATAATTTCCCTTTCTTATGCCGTTTCGGATGTATTTTGGATTTCTTGCAAATATTTTAAATTTCCTCTTGACAAATCGGAAATTTACTGGTACAATATTAAACGGTCGCGCGAGGGTGGCGGAATAGGCAGACGCGCACGTTTGAGGGGCGTGTGGTTTACCCGTGCCGGTTCAAGTCCGGTCCCTCGCACCAAATTTAACCGCTTCGTGTTGAACATATTTTATCATAAACAGGGTAAATTATCAATATCGTTTTCGGTTAAATATTGCGGAATTGTGTAAGGGTAGCACTAGTGACTCTGACTCACTCTGTTCGGGTTCGAATCCTGATTCCGCAGCCATTAAGTCTCTGCTTTTGCGGAGACTTTTTTGTTTACTACGCCGCGTACGCCAGAACAACAACTCTCTCGTTCTCGCTGTTGTACGCGCAGGTGGAGAGCGTAAGGAGCCTGTCGCCGAACATAGGCGTATCGTCCGCCTTGCATACAGCGCGGTCAAGCGCTTCGTTTACGTACTCGTAATACTTATCTTCCTCTGTCAAATCCGCAAAGTCACGGTAAAAAAACTCGTTATCGCTGCCCACGCTTGTGCGTAAAACAGCGAACGCTTTATATTCGCCGCCGTACATTACGCTTCCGTGCGCGTCAAAATATGACTTGTCCGTATATTTTACGAGCGGCGCGAACATTGAACCGTCCTTCATATTGTGCGCGTAAATAATTGTGTTAAGGCTTTCGGGCGTACATTCGCAGTCAATAAACGGCACACCGCTCGCGTTTTTGTTTTTGTAAAAATCCCTTTTCAGATAAAACTCGTTATTGTCCGTCTGCACGACAGGATAGTCGATTGACGTATCGGGTACTGTTATCCAACCTGCGTAGTCGCTGTTTTTTTCGGCAAGCAGCCTTGCGGGATCGACAGTCTCCGCATCGATACTGCCGCTGTCGGCAGTATTTTCGTCATACTTTTCATACTTGCCCGACGCGTCAACAGCTTCGGCTACTTCGCGCCGAAGCTCGTCATATTCGCTGCTTGCATGGCGCAAATCGTAAGCGTATTTTCCCAGATACGCCGCGCAGCATAAAAATACCAACAATAAAAGGACTTGCGCGCCGGTTAGTATTTTTCTCACTGTCACACACGTCCTTTCTTTATTTACTTGCGTATTTTCTTTTTTATAACGCCTATCGCTACCGCAGACAGAAGCGCTGCCGCTCCTATTATACTGACGAGCGCCACCGGCGTTGTATCGCCCGTTTTGGGATTTTGCGAGGAAGCGTTTTTCGGAGTGGGCGTTGAAGCAGAACCTGTACCGCTGTTCGGCGCCGCCGATGACGGCGCGGAAGGCTTCGCGGTGGGGAGTATCACCGACGAGCGGAACGGGCTCAGCATGATCTCGTTTTCAACCCTTACCGTCTCGCCGTCCTTTACCGTAAGCACATATTCGTCAACGCCGTTTGCGCTGCTGTCGCCCTTGTGCTTTAACGCTATGGTCATACGGAGTATTCCCTCGTCGGTATATACGTGCACCTTGCCGCTGCCGGTCATGGTGTATCTTCCGGCGGGTATATCGTGACCTACGGCGTATTCGCCGGACGGAAGCACCGTAGAATTTATTGCCGGAGCCGCGCTCGGCGCGCTTGCGGGAGTATCCGCAGCCTGAACGGGCGGCACAGTGCTTTCACTCTGCTCCGCTTCACTCTCGTTTTCCGTTTCCGGCGTGGGAGTAGGAGCAGGAGATGCTTCGCTTACCGACGTGACAATGCTCCAATCGAGCCTTGACGCCATTCTCTCGTAGTTCTTCATATCCTTATCGGTGGATATTGTGATATTAAATATCTTATTTTCAGCTGCCGACGTTTCATTCATCATGCCGAGACTTATATCCCTGTATCCCGACGCTTCATCGGCGCCCACATTGTCCGAATTATCATAAAGCACCGTTCCGTCCGCCGACGTAACCTTTATATTATAGTAATCGAGCGCTTCGCTGTCGGTTTCGGACAGTGAATTTGGACCTTCCTCGTTATCCGCTCCGGGCAGCGACAGCCTCAGCTTTACGCTTACGGGCGCGCCGTCCGCCGACTCACTCGTGACGGTAAGCGTCTGCACAACACTGTCCTGACGGTCAAGCTCGCTGAGCTTTGTCATAAGCGTTTTTATGGATTTCGCGGACTCCGCTCCCAACTCGCTGTCGTACGAATACGAGACGGGCTTTGACTGCGGGGAATTGTTTTTTACAGATATATTGGACGTTCCCGCCATCGCCGTAAGCGATGATGCAAACGTCACAGCCGCGCATAATGCCGCGGCAATTACAGTCTTTTTCATGGTATTTCTCCTTTTTCGGATTACAGATAAAGACAGTATATCACAGAATTTGAAATTTGTCACTATATTTTAAAAATTTTATGTAAACAACACCTCAAAAAAAATACTTGAAATTTCCGTAATAATATATTATACTGTATATGCACCTGCCCCCGTAGTTAAGTGGATATAACAAGCCCCTCCTAAGGGTTAGTCATCGGTTCGACTCCGGTCGGGGGTGCCAGAAACCGCCGCGATGCGCAAGGCTCGCGGCGAATTTTATACGCGCTTTACGCGCATCTATTTGGAGGAATAAAAATGAGCGATTACAAAATCAACACAAAATGCGTGCAGGGCGGCTACACGCCCGGCAACGGTGAGCCGAGGCAAATCCCTATAGTGCAGTCAACGACATTCAAGTATGACACGAGCGAGGATATGGGCAAGCTCTTTGACCTTGAAGCCGAGGGCTACTTTTATACGCGTCTGCAAAACCCGACAAACGATTACGTCGCGGCTAAAATAGCGGAGCTTGAAGGCGGAACCGCCGCAATGCTCACATCGTCGGGACAGGCGGCGAACTTCTTCGCGCTCTTTAATATATGCGAGGCAGGCAGTCATATTGTGTCGTCATCGTCAATATACGGCGGCACTTTCAATCTTATATCGGTTACAATGGCGAAAATGGGCATCGAAGCGACGTTTGTATCGCCCGATTGCACCGAGGAGGAGCTTAACGCTGCGTTTAAGGAAAACACCCGCGCGGTATTCGGCGAAACAATCGCGAATCCTGCGCTCACGGTTCTCGATATAGAGAAATTCGCGAAGGCGGCTCACGCGCACGGTGTGCCGCTTATCGTTGACAACACGTTCCCGACGCCGGTTCACTGCCGTCCGATAGAGTGGGGCGCGGACATTGTGACGCACTCGACAACGAAGTATATGGACGGTCACGGCGCGGCTGTCGGCGGCGCGATATGCGACAGCGGAAACTTTGACTGGATGGCTCACGCCGACAAATTCCCCGGACTTACCACGCCCGACGAGTCGTACCACGGCATTACATACGCGGAGCGGTTCGGCAAAGAGGGAGCGTTTATAACAAAATGCACGGCTCAGCTTATGCGCGATTTGGGCAGTATACAGTCGCCGCAGCACGCGTTTCTGTTAAATCTCGGACTTGAGTCGCTGCACGTCAGAATGAAGCGCCACGCCGAGAACGGTTACGCGGTGGCAAAGTTTTTGGAATCGCGCAATGAGGTTGAAAGCGTGAGCTTCCCGCACCTTGAAAGCGATAAGTATTACGACAGAGCGATGAAGTATATGCCCGACGGCGGCTGCGGCGTAGTGTCGTTTACCGTCAAGGGCGGCAGGGAAGGAGCGGAACGCTTCATGAAGGCTCTGCGTCTCGCGGCAATCGAAACGCACGTTGCCGACGCACGCACGTGCTGCCTTAACCCTGCGACGTCCACTCACCGCCAGATGAACGACGAGCAGCTTGCGGCTGCCGGCATAAGCGCGGGGCTTGTCAGAATTTCCTGCGGCTTGGAGGATAAGGACGACCTCATCGCTGACCTCGCACAAGCGCTTGATAAGGTTTGATAATTTATTGACATATGAGGAATCATAAAAGAGCGTATCATGTGAAAATGATACGCTCTTTTCCATGCGGAGTTTACTCTGCTGTAAATTCGTCAATAAGGTATCTGCCGTCGGGTTGCTTCTGCATAATCATGTAAAATGTGTCCGCGTCTTTTCCGATACCGTTCGCCGATGCTTCGGATAACTCTTTGCGGTAAAGCCATGCGCCGATTTTAACTCTGTCGGGCGTAATCGTGTCGGTGCGCAGTCCGGACAGGCTGTAAAGCTGAGCCGATTTCATACCGAACACATCTGATACCCCGATAAATTTTTCCGCGCAGCTTTCGGTGCAATACCGTTTCATTGTTTCAAAATCGGACTTGTACAGCGCACGAAAGAGGAGTCCCGCTGTGCCGTATGGATCTAACATCAGCACATCTTCACTCGGCCGCGTCACGTCCATTTCCATTTCCTTGGCTTCATTGCCGTTTTTGTCATACACGGTATAGGCAAGGCTCCTGAATACGCCCTGACCGGACATTGCTATCTCGGCAAACAAATCATACGGTACATAGGTTACGTCATTCTTCAGAATCGGCGCGCAGCGCAGCTCAATATTTTCCGTTGTGCCGCCGGAATGTCCCGCAATATAAGCGCATACATTTCCGATTTGAACGCGGTTTACCCAAAAATCATACTCCAGCCCTCTGTATACAATGGGTGTTTCGGAGTATATCAAAAAAGTCACATATCCGTTGTCTGTATATGTAATATCGGTAATGCCCTCCATATTCAGCAGCTCCCGCAGAGGCATATAAACCGTGTTGTTTGCTATAAACGGCTTGTTTGCAAGCTCAAGCCTTTTGCCTTTGAAATCAATTTTGATTGTGTAATCGTCCGCCGCAATATCGGACAGCACGCCGCTTGCAAATACCGTAGTTGTCAGCAGAACCGCCGCAAGCGCCGCGGACAGAGCCGACACGATTTTGCTTACGTTCCTTTTGTTTTTCATTTCCTCAAATCTCCTTTTCAAAACTTTTTTGTTTCCGGTCATGCCCGTGGTAAACGGGATTGCCTTTGTTTTATTGCCTGACAGCAGGGAAAGAATAGTGCTCACATAGCCCATTTGCTCGTCCTCGTTCATTTGACCTACGACCGCCAGGTCGCAGGAAATTTCACACTCCGTATTGATTTGCCTTACCACATAATAAATCACGGGGTTGAACCAGTGCACACATTTTACAAAAACGGCAAACCATTTATAAAGAATGTCCTTCCTCCCGAAATGCGTCATTTCGTGCAGCAGAATATTGCGTAGCTGTTCGTGGTTTAACTCTTTATTAGGCAAAATCAGCGTCGGCCGAAAAATTCCGAGCATAAACGGCGAAGACGAGCCGCCATAGACACGAACCGAAATTTTTTTGCCCGAGTATTCCTTGATTTCCGGGCAGGACACAGCCACGGAATTTCTGCGTAATTTTGCAAGAAGCCGCAGATAGCCGACAATATAGACGAACAGCATACCGCATGCGCCCGTCAGCCATATAAAACCGAGAGTGCCGCCCATGTTGCCGTATACAAGCTGCCACAGCCGTATCGCGCCGCTCGGCTCGGAGGTCTGCGGTGACGGATGATCCGTGATTTCCCACTGCATATCCGCAGGCTGCGGGAAAACCTGCGTCCGCTGATTTTGCGCCTGATCCGCTGCGGGGTAAACGATATTGTTTCCCGCGTTTTGCGGAATGTGGAACCGAACCGGCAGCAGCATCACCAAAAGCACGGCAAGCCAGATATAGTAATGCCACGCGTAACCGAATATTCTTTTTGTGAAAGGCTTGCAAAGAACAATAATCGCTGTGAGCGCCGAGCCCGCAAGCGATGTTACGGCAAGCGGTCTCAATATTTCACCGAGCATATTTTACCCCTCCTTATCCCTGTAAATAATCTTCGTGCTCCGTTGTCTGCAACTGTAGACAATAATAGTTTACCACTGTAGACATTATTTGTCAACATGTTTCTTTTATTTTTCCGAAAAATTTTTGATATTCGGACATTTGTACACCATACACAAAATCACGCCGCGCCAAGGGGGAAATTTCTCCCGTAAAAAGCGTAAAATAACTTGAAAAAAATGGGGATTTGCGGTATAATGTATAATAGGTTAAAATTGTGATTTATCACAGCAAAATAACAATGGAGGTTAAATCATGGGAACAATCGATAAATTGACCGAGCTTCAATACCGCAGAAGCGTTATAAACGCGGGCGGCGGCGAGGCAAAAATCAAAAAGCAGCATGACAGCGGCAAAAAGACCGCCCGCGAGAGAATAAACCTTCTCCTGGACGAGGGCAGCTTCGTTGAGATTGACGCTTTTGTCACGCACCGCGCGACGGAGTTCGGCATGGACTGCGTTGAAGCTCCCGGCGAGGGCGTTGTTACGGGTTACGGCACCGTGGACGGCAGACTTGTGTACGTTTACGCGCAGGACTTCACCGTAATAGGCGGCTCTCTGGGCGAGATGCACGCGAAAAAAATATGCAAGGTTATGGACATGGCTGCCAAAATGGGCGCGCCGATAATCGGCATGAACGATTCGGGCGGCGCGAGAATACAGGAGGGTATCGACGCTCTTTCGGGCTTCGGCGAAATATTCTTCCGCAACACGTGTAACAGCGGCGTGATACCGCAGATTTCCGTAATCATGGGACCCTGCGCCGGCGGCGCGGTGTACTCACCGGCTATAACCGACTTTGTATTTATGGTCGAAAAGACGAGCCAGATGTTCATTACGGGACCGCAGGTTATAAGTTCCGTTACGGGCGAGGCGGTAACAGCCGAAGAGCTCGGCGGCGCGGACACGCACATGACAAAATCGGGCGTTGCTCACTTTAAGGCATCGAGCGACGAGGACTGCATAGAGAAGATCAAGACGCTTCTCTCGTACCTCCCGTCGAACAATCTCGAGGAACCGCCGTATGAGCCGGCAAACGACGAGATCAACCGTCTTTCGGAAAAGCTCACGGAAATAGTCCCCGACGAGTCAGGCAAGGCTTACGATGTGAAGGACGTTATCGCGGAAATAGTTGATAACGGCACATTCTTTGAGGTACAGGAAGCGTTTGCGCAGAATATAGTCGTTGGCTACGCGCGCATGAACGGACAGGTTGTCGGCATTGTCGCGAACCAGCCGAAGGTTATGGCGGGTTCTCTGGACGTTGACTCGTCCGACAAGGCGGCAAGATTTGTACGCTTCTGCGACAGCTTCAACATTCCTCTGGTAACGCTTACCGACGTGCCGGGTTACTTCCCGGGTGTGGAGCAGGAGACGAGCGGAATTATAAGACACGGCGCGAAGCTCCTTTACGCGTTCAGCGAGGCTACCGTTCCGAAGATTAACGTGATACTCAGAAAAGCATACGGAGGCGCTTACATAGCGATGAACTCCAAGCATCTGGGCGCGGACATCGTTATGGCATGGCCCACGGCTGAAATCGCCGTTATGGGGCCCGAGGGCGCGGCTAATATCATATTCAAGAACGATATTAAGGAAAGCTCCGACCCGATTGCAACGCGCAGCGAAAAAATACAGGAATACAGAAACAAGTTTGCTTCGCCGTACGAGGCGGCGAGACGCGGTTATGTCGACGACG
Organism: uncultured Clostridia bacterium; assembly: GCA_947591315.1. Taxonomy (GTDB): domain Bacteria; phylum Bacillota; class Clostridia; order UBA1381; family UBA1381; genus Hominilimicola. Next base: position 67,302 of record CANQDD010000012.1, on the reverse strand, counting down.
TAATCGAGCCCGACTCGACGCGTCCGCGCATTATCGCGGCGCTTGAAATGCTCGCGTCGAAGCGCGACTCGCGTCCGGCTAAGAAGCACGGCAACATTCCCGTATAATCGGAAGGGGGATAAACATGTATTCTGAAGCATTATTGACAGGAAAGGATCTGCCTCTGTCCGAAGCGCTCGCAATGGGCGGCGAAACGACCGTTATAGGTCTTTCGATAGTGTTCGGCGTGCTTGTCATACTGATGATCGTGCTTATGCTTTTTAAGGTGATTTTCTATAAGGATCCGAAAAAGCAGACAAAAAAGGTAAATGAAGCGAAGCAAATCGGAATGAAAAATGTGCAGGGCGGAGCCGAGGCAGTTTATACCACGGATAAAAACCATAACGAGCCTTACGAACCGGACGAAATTCCCGAGGACGAGCTTGTGGCTATACTCACAGCCGCGGTAGCATCGAGCCTCAACACCTCGACGTACAATTTGAGGATAAAGTCGTACAGACGCGTTGACGGCAGACAAAACGCGTGGAACAGAGCAGGTCTTACCGAGACCATCAACAACAGATATTAAGGAGGATAATAAAATGAGAAAGTTTAATATAACCGTAAACGGTAAAACATACGCGGTAGACGTGGAGGAAGTAGGCGGCGTACAGACAAGCGCGCCCGCTCCCGCACCGGCACCCGCTCCGGCGGCTGCACCGAAGGCAGATCCCGCACCCGCGCCGAAGGCTGCTCCCGTAGAGGGCGCAAAGCAGGTTACGGCGCCGATGCCCGGCACGATCGTATCGGTAAAGGTAAACGTGGGCGACACCGTTAAGTCGGACACGCTTGTTGCCGTACTCGAAGCGATGAAGATGGAAAACGAGATTTTCGCCGGTGTTGAAGGCACGGTAGCGGGCATAAGCGTATCCGCGGGCGACAGCGTAAACAGCGGCGACGTGATTGTTTCGGTAAACTGACGCATTATCTATACTTAACGGAAAGTGGTGAAAAAGAGTGATTGAAAGCTTTTTAAACTTTTTGCAGAATACCGGAGCAGCCGCGCTTTTCGCCTACGGCGGCATGGAAGCGATAAAGACTATTGTTATGATTATAATCGCTTGCCTGCTTTTGTATCTCGCGATAGTAAAGAAATTTGAACCGCTGCTGCTTATGCCTATAGCGTTTGGTATGCTTCTCTCTAACCTGCCTGTTCTTAAAGACTCTCCGGCGCTCATGATGCACACCGAATGGTTCACGGACACGCAGTACATGATAGACGGTCATTTTATAGACGTGGGCAAGATAGTTCGCGAGGGCGGACTGTTAGACCTTCTCTACCTCGGAGTCAAGCTCGGCATTTACCCGCCGCTTATCTTCGTCGGCATAGGCGCGATGACTGACTTCGGACCGCTTATCGCAAACCCCAAGAGCATACTTTTGGGCGCTGCGGCGCAGTTCGGCGTGTTCTTCACGTTTGTCGGCGCGCTGGTATTGAGCGCGCTCGTGCCTTCGATTATGTTCGGCGTTAAGGAGGCCGCGTCAATCGGTATCATCGGCGGCGCGGACGGTCCCACGGCGATATACGTAACAAAAACGCTCGCACCGGCTTTGCTTCCGGCGATAGCGGTCGCGGCGTACTCGTACATGGCTCTTATACCGGTTATTCAGCCGCCTATAATGAAGCTCATGACGCGTAAAAAGGACAGAATGATAGTTATGGAGCAGCTTCGTCCCGTTTCAAAGACGGAGAAAATACTGTTCCCGATAATAGTAACGATAGTTGTTGCGCTCATAATACCCGACGCGGTATCGCTCGTCGGCTGCCTTATGCTCGGAAACTTATTAAAGGAATCGGGCGTCGCGGACAGACTTGCAAAGACGGTGCAGAACGAGCTTATGAATATCGTAACGATATTCCTCGGTGTAACGGTCGGCGCGACGGCAACGGCGTCGAGCTTCCTGTCGCCGCAGACGATAGGCATTGTCGTGCTCGGTCTTGTGGCGTTCTGCTTCTCGACAGCGGGCGGACTGCTTTTGGGCAACATTATGTGCTGGCTCACAAAGGGTAAGGTTAATCCGCTTATAGGAAGCGCGGGCGTAAGCGCCGTGCCTATGGCGGCGAGAGTGTCGCAGCAGGTCGGACAGAAGGAAAACCCGTCCAACTTCCTGCTCATGCACGCAATGGGCCCGAACGTTGCCGGAGTTATCGGCTCGGCGGTTGCGGCGGGCGTGTTCCTTGCGATGTTCAGCAATATTTAATCGAAATCAGGATAAAGGAGTGAAAATATATGGCAAAGGGAAATAAAGCGGTAGAAATTACCGAGACAGTCCTGCGAGATGCGCACCAGTCGCTTATCGCGACGCGTATGACGACGGAGGAAATGCTCCCCATAGTTGAGAAGCTCGACGATATAGGCTTCCACTCGCTTGAGGCGTGGGGCGGCGCGACGTTTGACTCGTGCCTTCGTTTCCTTAACGAGGATCCGTGGGAGAGACTTCGCAAAATAAAGGATAAGGCTAAGAAAACGCCTTTGCAGATGCTTTTCAGAGGTCAGAACATTTTGGGCTACCGTCACTACGCGGACGATATTGTACAGTATTTCGTACAGAAGTCAATCGCGAACGGTATCGACATTATTAGAATATTCGACGCGCTCAACGATACGCGCAACCTCAAATGCGCGATCGATGCGTGTATAAAGGAAAAGGGTCACTGTCAGGCGGCGCTTTCGTACACGATCGGCGGACCCCATACGACCGAGTCGTTCGTTAAGCTGTCCAAGCAGCTTGAAGAAATGGGCGCAAACTCCATTTGTATAAAGGATATGGCGGGACTTTTGCTCCCGTACACGGCTTACGAGCTTGTAAAGGCGATAAAGGAAACGGTTAAGATCCCCGTTCAGCTTCACACGCACTACACGTCCGGCGAAGCGTCGATGGTATACTTAAAGGCTGTTGAGGCGGGCGTTGACGTTATCGACTGCGCGATGTCGCCGATGGCTATGGGTACGTCCCAGCCGCCGACAGAGCCGATGGTTGCGGCGTTCCAGGGTACGCCGTACGACACGGGCTACGACCTCGACAAGCTTGTTGAGATTTGCGATTATTTCAAGCCGCTGCGTGAAAAGTACCTCGCAAGCGGACTTATGAACCCGAAGGTAATGGGCGTTGACGTTAACACGCTTAAATACCAGGTGCCGGGCGGTATGCTCTCGAACCTCGTTTCGCAGCTTAAGCAGCAGGGCAGAGAGGACGCGTTCGAGGAGGTTCTTAAGGAAGTGCCGCGCGTAAGAGCGGACATGGGCTACCCGCCGCTCGTAACGCCGTCATCGCAGATTGTCGGCACACAGGCGGTGCTGAACGTTCTTATGGGCGAGAGATACAAGATGGTTTCAAAGGAAACAAAGGGTATCGTAAGAGGCGAGTACGGCAGAACGCCCGTGCCTATAAGCGACGAGATTGTGAAGAAGGTTATCGGCGACGAGAAGCGCATAACGTGCCGCCCCGCGGATCTTTTGGAGCCTGAGCTCGACAAGATGCGCAAGGAGTGCGCGGAGTGGACGGAGCAGGACGAGGACGTATTGTCCTACGCGCTGTTCGGGCAGGTTGCCGTTAAATTCTTCGAGTACAGACGCGCGCAGAAATATAAGATTGACGCGGACTTATTGGACGAGGAAAATAAGGTTTATCCGGTGCAGTAAATTAAAGGAAAGGGTTGCGTACGCAACCCTTTCTTAATACGTATTATTCTCCCGAGACAGCCTTTAACCGCATTTCGATTTCCTTGTATTCAGCCGTATCGCGAACGGCGTCGAACGGCTTGCGCGTGTCCATAAGCTGCAGCAGACGCACCGAGTCAATATAGTGGTCGTCGGTAATTTCTGTTTTGCAGCGGTTCACAAAAACCGGCTCGTACAGCGCACCCTCGGCGGCGAATTTATCGTAATATTCCGCCGCCTCGGCGGCAAGACGCAGATACTTCATGCCGTTTTCAATATCATCGTTCCACAGATACAGCTCCGACATACGCTCGTAAATGTGCCGCCACGCGCCGCTCGACGGCGATTTGTGACCGCCCGTGAAAATAGTGCTGTAAACCGTAAGCGCGGTCTCGGCAAAGTGAATTTGCTCGGCATAGGTAAAATCGTCGTGCAACCCCATGTAGTCGTTTGACGAGAGATGAATAAGCTGTGAGACGATCCGATCAGCCAACTGTGCGAGATTTTTCTGCGCCTGCACAATTTTGTCCTCGCCGCTGAGTATCATTTCAAGAAGCCAATCCCTTTCCACGGTGCAATCCGGCAGCGAGTTTGCGAGATTTACCGCTTCGCTCTGTTGCCCGTTGTCAGAGTATGATATGCAAAGCATCTGTATCGCGCACTGGCGTATCGTCTCGTCATGGCAGTCCTCGACTATCCTCTCGCAAAGCGGTATGATCCGCGACAAATCACGGTCGCGACGCCTTTTATGCGAGAGCGCGTGAAGAAGTTCCCACATAAACTCGTAATTTGACGGATATTCAGCAATAGCCTGTTCCATAAGCTCCGCCGCCGATTCGTAATCGTAAACGCGCTTGTATTCCGTAAGCTTTTCCTTAAATTCGAGCAGCTTTTTGTCCGTGACTTCGGGCTTGGTCGAAAACAGCTCGTCCGTGCTCACTCCGAAAAACGCCGACAGCTTCGGTACGAGCGTAATGTCGGGCAGCGCCGTACCGTTTTCCCACTTTGATACTGCCTGCGCAGAAACGGTCAGATACTCCGCGAGCCTCTCCTGCGTGATGCCGCGCTTTTTACGCAGCTCTCTTATTTTAATTCCGATATTCATTTTATTATCCTCCAGAATTTTATTTAACAGCGCCGTTATGGTTATATTATAGCGCGCCGTTACGTAAAATTCCATACCTTCTTGCGACAATCCGTATCAACTGTAGGTTGAGATTTGCGGCGCACTGTAAATATTGACAGAAAAAGGAAAGAGTAGTATAATTTAAGGCGATATATAAGCTTTGATAAGGAGATTTTTATATGAAAATAGGATTTATAGGCGGCGGCAACATGGGCGGCGCGATTATAAAGGGAATTATCGCATCCGGCACTGCCAATGCCGCGGACATTTCGGTATCCGACAAAAACGCGGACGCGCTCCGTGCGCTCAATGCCGAGTACGGCGTTCATACGACCGGCGACAACAGGGAGGTCGTGCGTATTTCAGACGTTGTTTTCCTGTGCGTAAAGCCGCAGATTTTGTACGGAGTGATAGACGAGATAAAGGAAGTTACGGACGAGGACACGCTTATCATATCCATAGCGGCAGGTCAGGCGATAGCGGATATTGAAAACGCGTTCGGCAAGAAAATAAAGCTTGTACGCGTAATGCCGAATACCCCCGCGCTTGTCGGAGCGGGTATGGCTGCACTTTCACCGAACAGTAACGTAACCGATAGCGATGTTGAAACGTCAGCAAGTATTATGGGCAGCCTCGGTAAAGCGGAAATCGTACCGGAGCACCTCATGGACGCGGTTACGGCTGTATCGGGATCGTCACCGGCGTATGTGTTTATGATGATAGAGGCTATGGCTGACGCGGCTGTACGCGAGGGTATGCCGCGCAGGCAGGCGTACACGTTCGCGGCGCAGGCTGTTATGGGCAGCGCGAAAATGGCGCTCGAAATGGAAAGTCACGTCGCGGAGCTTAAGGATATGGTATGCTCTCCTGCCGGCACAACGATCGAGGCGGTAGCCGCGCTCGAAAAGAACGGTTTCAGAAACGCAATCATGGAAGCAATGCACGAGTGCGCCGAAATGTCAAGGCGAATGGGCAGGAAATAACGCATAGCAGAGGAGAGAGTGAATGGCACTGTACACGATAGCGGACTTACACCTGCCGCTCGGAATAGACAAGCCAATGGACATATTCGGCAAGGCATGGGAGAATTACGTGGAGCGTCTCGCGGACAACTGGCAGAGCAGCGTTAAGGCGGACGACCTTGTTGTGCTGCCGGGAGACTTTTCGTGGGCGACATACCTTGAACAGAGCGAGCGTGACTTCGACTTCCTGCACCGCTTGAACGGCAGGAAGATACTGTTAAAGGGCAACCATGACTACTGGTGGACGACGATGAACAAGCTCCGCGCCTTTACGGCGGCTCACGGTTACGACGATATTGATTTTCTGCACAACAACAGCTTTAGCTATAACGGTATCGCGCTGTGCGGCACTCGCGGCTGGATAAATCCCGGGTGGGACGGCTTTACCGACGAGGACAGAAAAATATTCGACCGCGAGGTACAGCGTCTCGAGTTGTCATTAAAAAGCGCGGAAGGCGCGGAGGAGATATACGTGTTCACGCATTACCCGCCCATATCGCAAAGCTGCGCCGAGAACGAGTTTACGGCTATGATGAAAAAGTACCCAGTGACGCGGTGCCTGTACGGACACCTTCACGCCGCGTCGCACAAAAACGCGGTGCAGGGGAGTGAGGACGGCATAATGTACACGCTCGTGTCGGGCGACTACCTGAAATTCGAGCCGCTTATGATAGCGGAATAAATATGAAAAAATACCTTGCAATATGGCATGAAATGTTGTATAATAGGTGACGCTGTGAAAAAAGCAAATCTAAAGAAGGAGGAAAAATATATGCATGACAACGTATATGACGTTTTGCTGGAACGCGGCTTGATCGCTCAGACGACGCACGAGCAGGAAATCAGAGAATTATTGGGAAAGGAAAAAGTCACGTTCTATATCGGCTTCGATCCGACGGCGGACAGCCTCCATGTGGGACATTACCTGCAGATGGTGGTTATGCGCCATATGCAGAACTACGGACACAGACCGATCGCCCTTGTGGGCGGCGGCACGGGTCATATCGGCGACCCTTCGGGACGCACCGATATGCGCTCAATGATGACAACGGAAACGATAAATCACAACTGCGAACGCTTTAAGGAGCAGTTATCAAAGGTAGTAGACTTTTCCGACGGCAAGGCGATAATGGTAAACAACGCAGACTGGCTGTTAAATCTCAATTATGTTGAGTTTATCCGCGATATAGGCGCGTGCTTCTCGGTAAACAAAATGCTTACGGCGGAGTGCTTTAAGCAGCGTCTGGAGAAGGGACTTTCATTCCTTGAGTTTAACTATATGCTGATGCAGGCGTATGATTTCCTGATGCTCAACCGTAAATACAACTGTAAAATTGAGCTGGGCGGTGACGACCAGTGGAGCAATATTTTGGCGGGTATCGATCTCTGCCGCAGAAAGGATCAGACGCAGACCTACGGCATGACGTTTACGCTGCTCACTAACAGCGAGGGCAAGAAAATGGGCAAGACCGCCGCGGGCGCGGTATGGCTCGACCCGAAAAAGACTACGCCGTATGATTTTTATCAGTATTGGGTAAACGTGGACGACGCGGACGTTATAAAATGCCTGAAGCTTCTCACGTTTGTGCCGATGGAGCAGATACGCGAGATGGAAACATGGAAGGACGCTAAGCTTAACGAGGCTAAGCGCATACTCGCGTACGAGATAACGAAAATCGTGCACGGCGCGGACGAAGCCGATAAAGTTAAGGCTGCCGCCGAGGCTGTTTTCGGTGGCGGCGGCGTGTCTGCGGATATGCCGACAAGCGTTATCCCCGATGTCGTGGGAATGGGTGTATTGGATATGCTCGTTAAAACAGGACTTCTTCCGTCGAAGGGCGAGGCGAGAAGGCTCGTTCAGCAGAACGGTCTTTCGATCAACGACGCGAAGTATACCGATGTCAACGGCGTTGTTACCGCCGATATGCTCACGGACGAGGGTATAATTATAAAGAAGGGCAAGAAAACCTTCCACAGAGTTGTTTTGAAGTAAGATAAAGCCTTCCCGAAAGGGAAAATAAAACGGCAGGTATGTTTTACGGTACGAAGCAGTGTAAAGCTGCTTCGTGCCGGTTTTTGTTTATCTTTATAAGGCGGAAGGAGAATCGAACATGAAATTATTTGCAAAGATAACGCTTATGACTTTGACGTATACAATGCTTTTATCCGTCAATGCAATCGCTGCGGACGATACGGTAAAGTCGGGAGCGTATTATCAGCTCGGAAAATATAATAATTCGCCCATTATATGGCGGTGTGTCGGCGAAGATGAAAACGGCGCGCTAATGGTAAGCGATAAAATTTTATGCTTTAAGTCGGCAAATGCCGGAGAGAACAAGACAGACGGTACTCAATCAGAGCTTTATGGCAGTAATTTTTGGGAAGAAAGTACAATCAGGACTTGGCTGAACTCAACCGAAACGGCGGGTTATGTGAAATGGGCAAAATATCCGCCCGACAAAGAGCATTTAGGCGTTAACGGATTTGATGGAAACTATCCGTATGCTGATGAAGCAGGTTTTTTGTCAAACGAAAATTTCACCCCGTCAGAGCGAGCAATCTTAAAGTCAATTTCACAATGGGTGGCGCTGCCCGCAGATAAGATTGACCTAAATACGAACGGACATAAAGAGCCGTTTATTACAGAGTGGTATATAACAGAAAATTTGGGAGAGACAAAAACCGCCGGACAAAGCGAAATTTCTGATTTTCCCGATGCGTATAAAGGTGCAATGTACAGAATAAATGACACAATATTTCTACTGAATGAGCAGCAGCTAAAGAAAGTATATGACGTGTATGGTACTGCCGGAACTGAAAGCACCTATGAACCGCCGGAAAATTCTCAGGCGGCTAATTCATACCGTAATAGTTATTATGGTAATTTTTATCCGTATTTATTGATAAGTCCATATATCAATGTTTATGAAACATCAAATAACATTTGTTTTAATACTGTATATTATGGAGCGGTAATCAATAAATGCAGTACTTCGGCTGAAAACGGCATTCGCCCCGCATTTTATCTGAACGAGAAAACAGCATACATAAAATCGGGCAGCGGCACCGAAGATGACCCGTATGTGCTTGACGGTACGGCACAAGACGGAATAGCGGTGTTCGCAAACGGAGAACAGGTTGATTTCGCGCAGCCGCCGGTCGTTGAAAATGACCGCACGCTTGTCGGCATGCGCGCCGTATTTGAGGCGTTGGGCGCGGAAATTCAGTGGAACGGCGAAACGCAGACCGTTACAGCTAAAAAGGATGATCGCACAATAACATTGCAAATCGGCAGCAATGTAATGCTTGTGAATGATACCTCGGTAGAATTGGACGCTCCGGCTAAGCTTATAAACGATAACACAATGATTCCGTTAAGGGCGGTATCGGAAGCGCTGAACGCAAAGGTGGACTGGATTGAGGATTTACAGCGGGTGGTAATTGACGTTCAGCCCGAATGGATTGAATCCGACTGGAATCCGGAGTGGTATCAAGAGGCATTGCGCGCGGGCGGATATATAGAGTGACAGATACTCTTGACATTGAAATATACGGAGAAGGTATATCGCAATTCACACGATATACCTTTTTTGTGAGGAATGAAAGGCTTTTAATATAAAAAGCGCGGTTTGTAATCTAAACGTCATATAAAAAATATTGCTATTCGAGTAAAAATAAGGTATACTATAATAGACGCAGTATAAATTGAAAGAGCGGGTGAGAGGCTTGAAGCAGGGAGCAAACATACTGTTATCACTTATGCAGCTTAATATCGGCGGCGCGGAGACGCACGTCGTTGAGCTTGCGAAGGAGCTTAAGCGCAAGGGCTTTAATATAATTGTCACATCGAACGGCGGCGTGTATGCCAAGGAGCTGGAGGATTACGGCATAAAGCATTACAATGTGCCGCTACAGAACAAAAATCCGATGAACATGCTTAAAGCCGCACGGCTTTTGAAAAAGATAATAAAGGAAGAAAAGATAGACCTTGTGCACTCGCACGCGCGTATACCGTCGTTTATTCTCGGCAAGCTGCACAAGCGCATGAAATTCCCGTTCGTCACAACGGCGCACTGGGTGTTTAACACGTCCTACGGTCTTAAATACATCACAGACTGGGGCGAAAAAACGGTTGCCGTGTCGGAGGATATAAAGACGTACCTCATGGATAACTACCACGTCCCCGAGGGCGACATAAACGTCACGATAAACGGTATCGACACGAATAAATTTTCGCCCGATACCGACAAATCGCGCGTTATGAAGGAGCTTAACATATCGGACGACGAAACGGTAATCACGTACGTGAGCCGTCTCGACGAGTCGAGAAGCCTTGTCGCGAAGCAGCTTATAGAGATTGTGCCGGAGCTTGACAAGGCGGTGGACAAGCTTCGTGTTATCGTTGTCGGCGCGGGTGATGATTTTGAAAATGTGAAAACGCTTGCAAAGGGCGTCAATGAAAAGCTCGGACGCGAAGCCGTTACGCTTACAGGCGCGAGAACTGACATAAACGAGCTTATTGCGCCCTGCTCGCTGTTTGTCGGCGTAAGCCGCGCCGCGCTTGAGGCTATGGCAGCCGAAAAGCCGGTCATAATCGCCGGTAACGAGGGATATATAGGTCTGTTTGACAACAGCAAATTAAAGGTCGGCATCGACACCAATTTCTGCTGCCGTGGTTGCGAGCAATCGTCGGGCGCACTGTTGGAGAAGGATATACTCGATTTCTTTAAGCTCGGCAAGGAGGAGCAGCACAGCCTCGGAATGTACGGCAGGGAGCTTATTAAACGCGATTACTCGGTAACGCGCATGGCTGACGACAGCATAAAGGTCTATGACTGGGCGCTGCAAAAGAATAAGGAAATACTTATATCCGGCTACTACGGCTTTAAGAACAGCGGCGACGACGCGCTTCTGAAGGCTATTATAGCGGATTTGAAGCAGTATAAGGAAAGCCCGAATATCGTTGTTTTAAGCGCGAACCCGAAGGAAACAAAGCAGGTTTACCGCGTAAAGGCGATTAACCGTCTTAATATATTCTCGATAACGAAGCACATGAAAAACGCGGAGATGCTTATTTCCGGCGGCGGAACGCTCATTCAGGACAGAACAAGCACAAAGTCGCTCTGGTACTATCTTGCGGTAATATCGCTTGCGCTCAAGAAGAAGCTGAAGGTTATGCTGTATTCAAACGGTATAGGACCTCTCGAAAAAAAGAGCAACATAAAAAAGACGCGAAAGATACTGAGCAGGGTACACCTGATAACGCTTCGCGACGAGCGTTCGCTCGGAGAGCTTAACAATATAGGCGTAAAGAACGACAATGTAATAGTGACGGCAGATCCGGCATTGGAGCTTAAACGCGAGGACAGCTCGCGCGGCAGACAGATATTGACGGAGCTCGGCGTACCCGAAGGCAGAAAACTTTTGGGCGTGTCAATACGCCGCTGGAAAAGCACAAACCCCGAATTTGAGGACAATATCGCGTGGGTGTGCGATTACGCGTACGAAACGTACGGCTTCCATACGGTGCTTTTGCCGATGCAGGCGAGCCGCGATCTTGCGTCGCTGCAAAACGTCAAGCGAATTATGAAGCATGACGCGACGATAGTGGACAGACGCGTCGACGTCAGCGAAATGATGTCGATTATGAATTGTTTCGATATATGTATAGGTATGCGCCTTCACACGCTTATATACGCGGTCGTGAATGCTGTGCCGCTTATCGGTCTTGTGTACGATCCGAAGATTTCAAGCTTTATGGAGTACACAAAGCAGACGCGTTACTTAAACGTCGAGAACGCGTGCGCCGAGAAAATAATAGAGATACTTGACGAATGTGTTGAAAATTACGATAAGATAAAGACTTCCCTGGAGGAGAGTTATACGGAACTCAACGAAAAGGCGCGGCTTAACGGTAAGCTCGCGATTGAATTGTACGAGAAAGGAAGCGTAAAACTTTAATGTCTGAAAAGAAAGGACAAAAAATGCTTTCCGTCGCGGTGTTCATGGTAGCGGCGACGCTTCTCAGCAAGGTGCTGGGACTGGCGCGCGACTCGCTCCTCACCGCGTACTTCGGCGCGGGAATGGAGTCGGACGCGTTCCTTACCGCGTCCACACTGCCGACAACGCTGTTCGACGTCGTTATAGGCGGCGTGATAAGCGCGACGTTTATCCCCGTGTTTAACGATATAAAGGCAAAGAGAGGCAAGGACGAGGCAATGGGCTTTGTCAACAAGTTTGTGACGCTCATAGTCTGCATAACGATACTTATATCTATAATCGGAATTATATTCCGCACGCAGCTTGTCGCATTTATGGCGCCGGAGTACAACGCGGAAAAACAGACGCTTGCCGCGAACCTTACCGCGATAATGTTCCCGATGATTATATTTACCGGTCTGGCATTTTCATTTGTGGGGCTTTTGCAGTCGTTCGGTGAGTATAACATACCGTCGGTAATAAGCCTTGTGTCAAACGTCGCTATTATAGCGTACTACCTGACATTGGGCAAAAAATTCGGCATATACGGTCTTGCGGTCACGATGATAATAGCGTGGAGCCTTCAGTTTTTAATAGAAGTGCCGTGGATAAAGAAATTCGGCGTAAAATACCGACCCGATTTCCGATTCGCGGACAAATCGGTTCTGCAGGCTGTGAAGCTTGCCGGTCCTATGCTTATCGCGACATGGGTGCAGCCGCTTTACACGATAGTAAATCAGCGTCTCGCCTCAAACATTCCAAGCGCGGTGACGTATATTCAGCAGTCAAGCAGGCTGTACCTTATAATAACGGGCGTGGTCAGCTTTGTGGTAACGAATCTGATTTTCCCGAAGCTCGCGCAGGCGATTGCAGACAAGCGAAAAGAGGACGCGAAAAATCTGTTTTCAACGTCCGTGCGCGTGATGTTTATGCTGATACTGCCGCTCATGGCAATATTTATGATACTGTCCGAGCCGTTTGCCGATATAATTTACGGTCACGGCGCGATGAAACCGGCGGACGTTGACGCGATAGCCACACTTTTAAAGTTTTACTCGGTCGGCATGGCGGGACTTGCGGTAAACGAGGTGCTGTCAAAGACGTTTTTCTCTCTGCAGAACTCGCGTGTACCGATGATCACGTCGGTCATAAGCATGGTCGTAAACGTCGCGCTCGCGTACATTTTGTTTAACGTAATGCAGGTAAACGGTCTTGCGCTCGCGACGGCGATAGGCAGCATTACAAACGCTATACTGAACGCGGTACTGCTTAAGAAGAAATACCCGTCGCTCGCGAAGAATATAGGCGTGAGTGAAATACTGAAATTTGCCGCGTCCGCGGCGGTTGCGGCGGCGGTTACGCTGTCGGTATACGTTATACTGTCGCTGCGGCTCGATTCACTCACTGGCAATATAATACTCGCTCTGTCGTGCGGAGGCGCGGGCGTTATCGCTTACGCGCTTATGCTTATAGCGACAGGCTCGAAAGATATAAAGAATTTACTCGGAAAAAAGAAAGGGTGATGAAATGAACAGCTTGATTTTATCGTCGCTCGCGACGTTCGGACGGTGGTTTATGAACCTCTGGCGCGGCAGCGGTCTGTACGCGCTGCTTATGAAGATTTACGGCGGCATATCCGCGTCGTGGAATAAAAGCGCTATCATGACGCGCGCACGCAGCGAGGGTAACGGCAGCAGCCTTCAAAACAGCAAAACGGCAAAGGTTATGTCCTCGCCGTTCGCGCTTATGGCGCTTATACGCGAAAAGACGAGCGGCTTCTTTGAAAGAAACATCGCCGGAAGCTTTATATGCTCGTGGTCAAAGACGTATATTCACAGCTTTATGGCTCTTAACACGCGCTTTTTCGGCGTGATACTCGTATCGTGCGCGCTTGCGTACTGTGCGGTCGGCGGACACATATCAAAAATAGCGATTGCCGCAGGAGTTGTGGGCGCGGTTATGTGCGTGTTTAACTACGATATAATGTCGTTCATGAACCCAAGCAAGGCTGTTGATATTGTAAAAAGCATAGCCGGATTTAAGGAGATCAGCTTTGACTTCTTCGACGAAAAAAGAGCGCATGACAAAATAAGACTGCTGCTCGCGCTGCTTGTCGGCGTTGTCACGGGCGCGGCAATGAGCATGAGTATTATTTATGGAGTTGTTGTACCGTTTGCGCTGTTCTTTATGCTGCTTGTGATGTACGCGCCCGTTACGGGCGTGTTCCTTGCAGTATTCGCAGCGCCGTTTGCGCCTACAATGGCACTCGCGGGCATTTGCATATGGACGCTTTTGGCACTTCTTATAAAATCGGTAAGCAAGGCGGACTTTCGCTGGCGGTTTGACGGCGTGGGACTGTGCGTGCTGCTTTTCCTTGCAGTACTGTTTGTTTCGTCGGCACTGTCGTTCGCGCCTAAAGCGAGCCTGAAGGTATGGGCAATGTACCTTGTATTTGTAGGCTTCTATTTTGTAATAATAAACACGGTCAAGACGCGTGAAGAGCTGTACGGACTTTTGAAGCTGCTCGCGATATCGGGAGCGCTTGTCGCGCTTTACGGCATAGCACAGTACGTATTCGGCTGGACGACCTCCAATTCATGGATAGACGAGGAAATGTTCGAGGACTTCACCATGCGTGTTTACTCAACCTTGGGCAACCCGAACGTACTCGGCGAATATTTGCTTTTGGTACTGCCCGTCGCGGCGGTGTTTATGCTTAAATTCAACTGGAAATCACTCGCAAAATACGCGTATGCGGCGATGTTCCTCGTATGCGCCCTGTGCCTTATTCTTACACAGTCACGCGGCTGCTGGATAGGCTTTGTCGCGGCGTGTGTGATATTTGTCACATTTTATGAGGGTAAACTGTGGGGGCTTCTGCCGCTTGTGCTGCTTATAATACCGTTCATAATGCCCGAAACTATGGTTGACAGGTTTTTGAGTATAGGCAATATGGAGGACAGCTCGACGTCTTACCGTGTGTTTATATGGATGGGTACTCTCGGCATGATGAAACATTACTGGCTCGGCGGTATCGGCATGGGTGAGGCGGCGTTCGCGAAGGTGTACCCGTTCTTTTCCTACAACGCGATAATCGCGCCGCACTCACATAACACTTTCCTGCAGCTTCTCGTTGAGGCGGGCATAGCGGGACTTGGCACATTCGTGGTTATGCAGGGAGTATTCCTAAAGCAGATGTCTGTTGTGTACCGCGCGGACAATAAAAAGAGCACGGACTCCGTCACGGCGCTCGCGCTCGCAAGCGGCGTCGCCGCGTTCCTTGTGCAGAGCATGTTTGACTACACATTTTACAATTACCGCGTGATGGCTGTGTTCTTCATGGTTCTGGCGCTCGGTATGGCGCTCCGGCATATAAAAGTGCCGTACGAGAGGGAGGTGCGGTCATGAGCAGGATAAAGGTTACGGAGGTATCCTCCGACACGAATATAGGCGGTGCGGGCAAGTGCCTTTTGACGCTGCTTGAAAACATAAACCGCGGAGAATTTGACGTTGACGTGATTTTACCGGAAAACAGCCTGTTAAAACCCGAGATTGAAAAGCTCGGCGTGAAGGTGACGGAGGTTGGCGGCATAGCCGACAAATCGCTTGACCTAAAGGCGGTAAAGGAGCTTACGCGGATATTCAAAAAGGAAAAACCCGACATTGTCCACACGCACGCGAGCATGTCGGCGCGCATAGCCGCGAAACGCGCGCGGTGCAAGGTCGTATACACGCGCCACAGCGTATTTCCGCCTTCAAAGAAAATTTCGCGCGGCATAGGCAAGCTTATAAACGGCGCGGTAAACAACCACTACGCCGACGCTATAATAGCCGTCGCGGACGCGGCTAAGGAAAACCTTACCGACACCGGCGTAAACGCGGGTAAAATAAGCGTCATACTGAACGGCGTTGACGGTCTCGCGCCCGTGTCGAGCGACGAGAAACGTCTGATAGCCGAACGGTTCAACCTTCCCGAGGGCACAAAGGCTGTTTCGATAGTCGCGCGGCTTGAGGAGGTTAAAGGTCACGAGTACTTTATAGATGCGGCGGATATGCTGTTTCGGCGCGGCGTAAACGCGAAGTTCTACATTGCGGGAACAGGCTCGTGCGAGGAAAAGCTAAAGGAAAAGGTAAGAACTCTAAGCCGTCAGGAACAGATTATATTTACGGGATTTATAAGCGATATAGACCGTCTTATGGCGATTACGGATATTCAGGTAAACGCCTCGTACGGCACGGAAGCTACGTCGCTTGCGCTGCTGGAGGGAATGAGCCTCGGCATACCGGCTGTTGTGAGCGATTTCGGCGGCAACCCCGGCGTTATAGAGGACGGTGTAAACGGCTTTGTCGTACCGAAGCGCGACGCGAAAAGCCTTGCCGACAAGATTGAGACGCTCTTAAAGGATAACGATACCTACGATAAAATGTCGGACGGAGCAAGAAAAATATTTCGCCGAACCTTTACGGCTGCGGCGATGACGCGGCGTACAGAGGACGTGTACCGCAGTCTCATACAAGGATAAGGAGGATAAAGAAATGTCAGAAAGTAAAAGGAAATTCACGGTGATTGACGTTATAATCGTGCTGATACTGGCTGCTGCCGTCGCTTTCGGCGCGTACAAGCTGCTTCCGTCAATCATGAACCCGTCAGGTACAGAGCACATCACATTTACCGTTATGCTTCAGCAGCAGGATCAGAATTTTGCCGACGCGGTTCACGAGGGTGACAAGGTTACGATAAGCCTTACCGAAAAGGACGGCGGAATAGTCAAATCAACACGCTCCGAACCCGCTACGGCGATTGCCTTCAACAGTATAGAAGGCGTTTATGCGAATGAGGTAATAGAGGGTAAAACCGACGTGTATGTGACAATAGAGGCGGACGTTAAAACAAACGACTTGGCTCTCAAGACGGGCGGAACGCCCATTAAGGTCGGCGCGGAGGTACCTGTGCGCGGCAAAGGTTACGCGTCTACGGGTTACGTTATCGAGATAAACGATTGAGGGGAGGACGACGGTAATGGATAAGAACGGAAAAATCGGCGGTAAGGTAAGTATTATAGATATACTTGTTATCATATTGATTGCGGCTGTAATAGGCGGTATATGCGTGCGCTACGGCAGCAGGATAACGGGTGCGGTAAGGTCGAGTGAAAAATTCGAGTATGTGCTGCGCGTGGAGAGCGTACGAGGCTATACTGTTAACGCGCTTAAAAAAATGGGTAAAATAACCGATAAAAAGAGCGAAAAGGATCTCGGTGAAATCGTTGACGTGCGCTATGAAAACGCAACACAGCAGTCAACGACGGCTGACGGCCATGTTGTAAAGCCGGAGCTTCCCGACCGCTACACATGCTATGTTACAATTCAGGCTGTCGGAAGAGAGTCCGATGATAATTACGTCCTGGACGACAGCACGGAGCTGTCCGTGGGCAGAAATATTGACCTCTACTCAAAATACGTTAAAACCTCCGGCACGATAGAAAGTGTGCGGATAATGGAATAAAAACGACGTACCAAAGACAAAAAAGACCCAAAACATGTGTTTCGGGTCTTTTTTTTGGTGCCGATGACCGGGATCGAACCGGTACGGGAATCACTTCCCACGGGATTTTAAGTCCCGGGCGTCTGCCAGTTCCGCCACATCGGCGCTTATTCACAGCTTTTATACTATACCACATTACGGGTGTAAAGTCAAGTTTTTTGTAAAATGAAATCGCTTTACCGTCCGCTTTTATTTTTACGTAAGAAAAACCATAAAAAAGTTATTGCTTTTATATTGTGCGTTAAGGTATTGCGCAAAATTATATAGATTTTGTGCAAATTTTACATCATATAAGTTTTTTTTATTTAATCAGCCGTGTTATACCATGTTTTGACTGTTAGTATCATGTATAATTGCTATAAAATTTTCGTTTATTGATTTTTTTATACTAATGTGGTATAATATATAAAATGAGAAAGGATGATAACAATGGGGAAATACAATGAGAGCATCGGTGACAAATCGGTGTGGATTACGGCTACGCCGTCGCAGAATGTTCTTACGCTTCCTTTTTGTGTTATGGAAGCGGGGCATTTTTACGCGAAACCCGATTACGGTGTCAGCCGAAGAGAGCACGACAGTTATCTTTTCCTATACACAATAAAAGGATGCGGACGCATAGTAAGCGACGGCACACGCATTGAGTTGGACGAAAATTGTTCGACGATTATTGACTGCCACAGAAATCACAGTTATTTTTCAAGCGGCGGTGACTGGGAGTTTATGTGGATTCATATAAACGGCAGCGCCGCACAGTCATTTTTTGATATGCTTTATCCGAATGGTGTTTTTTCAATCAAGGTTCTTGACAGTAACAAGCTCACAACAATGACCGAAGATATTATAAAAAAGACAGGCGGTAACGGTATGATGAACGCTTTGGACACGTCCGCGGATTTACATGAGCTTCTCTGCATATTATTTAAAAACGGCTACGAAAACGAGCGCGAGAAAAACAACGGACTTCACAGTGAATACGTGCGGGCGGCAGTGGATATGATACATAAAAGGTACTGCGAGCCGATAGCGATAGACGATATCACCGAGGATGTGCCGCTGTCAAAGTATCATTTCATACGCGTGTTCAAGCGTATTATGGGTACGACGCCGTACAATTATCTCACAAACTGCCGCATAAACAACGCGAAAATTTACCTTCGCACAACCAATCTCACCGTGGGTGAGATATCGGCTTTATGCGGTTTTCAGGACGCGAGTAACTTTATCGTGCAGTTTAAGAAGCACACGTCGCAGAAGCCGCTGCAATACCGCCGCGACTTTACCGGCGCTTAAATGTTACCTGTAAATTATTGTGAGTGCGTCGTTTACTTTTAACGCGTCGTCAAAAACTTCAAAAATCTTCTCGGCGTGCGCGCCGAGATTTTTTTTGAGCAAATCCGCGTTGTGTATCACGATTAAATCGTCGGACGAGGTAAGCTCGTCATACAGCGCGTCGAGATTTCGTCCGTAGCCGACAATATACGTAATCTCGCTTATAATGTCATGAAAATCACTGACGCTCTTTATTTCTTCGCCGTCAAGGTCAATCCTTCTTATATCACGTATCTTCATAATATATCACTCCCCGAAAAGCTGTGTGAATGTGTTGTAATGGTCGTTTGTGTAATACACGTCACCGTCATTGCTGTAAATAATACGCTCCGCTCCGCGCTTGCCGCCGTTGTAGTTAATATCACATTCGCGGTAATTTCCTTTGGGCAGCTTGTTTTCGTAATTGCCGAACCTGTCGCCGCCAATCGACTTGTCCGGCGCGACATCGGAAACGTGGTTTTTGCTGCTGTCCCAGCCGAGCCGCTGCGCCTCTTTTTTTGTGATGAAATTCTGCGGCAGCTTGTTAAACGTGTCAATATACGCCGCGACCATCGCGGGAGTTACGTACACGCCGTCCTCGTCAACAAGCTCTTTTGCTTTTTTGAGCGCGTCCTGTGACACGTCATGCTTGCCTATCTCCGCGGGATCGGTCATGGCTGATTGCGAGCCGGACGTATCGCTGATCGTCATGTCCGCGTCACAGCCGGCAATCAGCGTAAACGCCGTGAACAGTACGCATAAAAGTGACAGTATTCTTTTCATGTAATTTCCCCCTTACATAATAACGGGCGAGTGTGTAAAATCCGCGCCGCCCCGTCTGCTTGCGGGAGCACACAGCGCGTGCATATCGGTGGCGCGCAAATCGAGCCGCAGCATTTTACTGTCGCCCTTAAAGTCGGCTGTTTTTGTGATAATCGGGACAGGGCAATTTTTCTTCGCTTTTTTTAGCAGCACCGCACCCGTTTTATTCATGCCGAGAACGCGTATATATTCGGGCATCGGCGAGTAAATATCCTTCATGAACCCGATAAGCGACGCGATAAGTATACGCCGTATACGGCTCATGGTGTAACGCTTGCTTTTTACCTTTTCGGCTATTGCGTCAAACGTGCTTTCCTCTGCCGCAGCAGTAAGTATTCTGTTTTCAATGCCCTCGCTTACCTCGCTTATTTCGCTTATCTCCCACGCGCTCATAGAGCGAAGTTTAGCCGCGAACGCGCTGTCCAGCCGTGACAGCATATACGGCGCTTCACCTATAATGTCGGGCGTGTAGGGGGTAAGCTCCGAAATGTCCTCACCGCGCGTGAGCATTTCGCGTATAACCGACGCGCTCGTGAAGCCGTCATTTATCTCCGAGCCGTCATGCTCCGCGCCGATGCGTTTAACCGTCTTTACATTCATGCCGCGCCCCGACCGCGTAACGGCTCTTATATATTCGAGCGCAAGAATGTTGTTGGGCTTATCGAGAAGTCCGTCGGGTATTTTGCCGCTATATGCTTTGCTCACCGCCGACGGGTAACTCATGCCCTCTGCCATATACGCTTTGATTTTGCCCGCCGTGTCCGCACTCTCGTTTTCAAGCATATCCGCCGCGCGCGTGAGCGTTTCCGTATCGCCGCACTCACTGCCGAAAAAGAGCGTGTCCGCAATGCCGAGCGCGGCAAGCGTGTTAACGCCGCCTTCGGCAAAACGCGGCGCGGCGTTAAGCGCGTAGCATACAGGCAGTTCTATCACAAGGTCAACGCCGCACATCAGCGCGGCTTTTGCGCGCGACCATTTATCCGTAACAGCCGCGTCGCCGCGCTGCACGAACGAGCCGCTCATTACGGCGACCACCGCGTCCGCTTCCCTGCGCGCCTCGTCTATAAGGTATTTGTGACCGTTATGAAATATGTTAAACTCCGCAATTACGCCGCTGACCATTATAATCTCTCCCGTTTAATACATTTAAGTAATTTTATCACATATTTTGGGAAAAGTAAAGCGGAACGGTGCGGCGGCTGAAAATCCATACTTAAAAAGTATAAAATAAACGAATAACACCTATTGACAAAGTGGGAAATAGGTAGTAAAATATATAAGACAATACATGAACAGTTATTCAAACGTTCAATCAAAACCGCGCGGAAACGCGCGTTAACATACAGTCGGAAGGGATGATTTAATTGACAAAATCGGTATATATGGACAATAACGCGACAACTTCGCTCAAAAAAGAGGTTCTTGACGCGATGCTTCCGTATTACACTGACATATACGGCAACGCGTCGTCAAAGTTTTACAAGGTCGGCAGAGATGCGGAGCAGGCGCTTTACAAAATGCGCGAGAGCGTGGCGAAAAGCATAAACGCGCCGAACGTAAACGAGATTTATTTCACGGGCTCGGGCTGCGAGGCTGACAACTGGGCTGTAAAGGGCGCGGCAATGGCGAACCGCAAAAAGGGAAACCATATTATCACGACAAAGATAGAGCATCACGCGATTTTGAACACATGCGAATATCTTGAACGGCACGGCTTTGAGGTAACGTATCTCGACGTTGACGAGTACGGCTTTGTAACGCCGGAGCAGGTCGAGGCGGCGATCAAGGACACGACAATCCTTATAACGATAATGACCGCGAACAACGAGATAGGCACGATTGAGCCGATAAAGGAAATAGCCGAGGTTGCGAAAAAGCACAAGGTCATTTTCCACACCGACGCGGTGCAGGCGATAGGTCATATGAAGATTGACGTCAAGGAACTCGGCGTGGACATGCTGTCGCTGTCGGCACACAAGTTCCACGGACCGAAGGGCGTCGGTATGCTGTATATACGAAACGGCGTACGCATAGACAACCTTATCCACGGCGGAGGGCAGGAGCGCGGCAAAAGAGCCGCGACGGAAAATCTCGCAGGTATAGCGGGACTTGCGAAGGCTCTCGAAATCGCGGTAGCCGACCTTGACAAAAACGTCGCGCACTGCAAAAAAATGCGCGACAGACTGATTAAGGGCATACGTGACAATATCCCGTACTGCCGCTTAAACGGCCCCGAGGACGAGGGAAGAATGTGCAACAACGCGAATTTCTCGTTCCAGTACGTCGAGGGCGAATCAATTCTTATGATGCTCGACATGAACGGAATAGCCGCCTCGTCGGGAAGCGCGTGCGCGTCGGGCTCGCTCGATCCGTCGCATGTTCTTATGGCGATAGGACTTCCTCACGAAATAGCGCACGGCTCGTTAAGACTCAGCGTTGGGGAGGACACGACCGAGGAGGACGTTGATTACGTGGTGAGCGTGCTGCCGTCCATAATACAAAGACTGCGCGATATGTCGCCGCTTTACGAGGGTGTAGAATAACAGAAAGGGTGTTTTTAGAATGTACAGTGAAAAGGTAATGGAGCATTTCGCAAATCCGAGGAACGTCGGTGAGATACCCGACGCGAACGCCGTCGGTCAGGTTGGCAACGCGAAGTGCGGCGATATAATGAAAATGTATATGAAGATAGAGGATAACGTTATAAAGGACGTTAAATTCAAAACCTTCGGCTGCGGCGCGGCGATCGCCACAAGCTCGATGGCAACGGAAATGGTAAAGGGCAAGACGGTTGACGAGGCGCTTCAGCTTACGAACAAAGCTGTTATGGAGGCTCTCGACGGACTTCCGAAGGAAAAGATACACTGCTCGGTGCTTGCAGAGGAGGCTATACAGTCGGCGATAAACGATTACCGCCGCCGCAACGGTGAGGACGTGCCGGAGGATAAGGAATACACGTGTGAGCATTAAATACTATATGGTGTTGATATGAGGTCGTAAAGACAAATATCGACACCATATTTTGTATTTATCAAGGTAAATATAACCATATTTTGCACAGACTTTTACTTAATATTTCCTACAATTTATACAATGTTTTCCCCAAAACATAAATATATATTGCATTGGTGACGAGCCTGTTATATAATTTTTGTTAAGTGATTTAGTACCAGATACCAACAATAATTGTCAAAACAGTAAAACCATGGAAAGGAGCGCTCAAAAATGACGAGAACAGCGCTGAAAAAACAGCGTCAGGATTTTTTGCTCGAACAGATAAAGCAAAACCCGTTCTGGAAGGATGAGGAGCTTGCGAAAGCGTGTCACGTGAGCGTTTCGACCATACGCTTCGACAGGGCGGAGCTTGGCATAGCGGAGTACCGCGAGCGCGTAAAGTCGGCGGCGGAGGAGGTCATGAACGCGCAAAATACGGGAGAGGTACTCGACATAAACCTTTACCATGACGGCATATCGGTACTCAAAACAGATTCGTCAATGACGTTTGAAGGCACGGACATTGTTAAGGGACAGCACATATACGCGTTCGCCGAGGATCTGGCACTTAGCGTTATAGACGCGAAAGCCGCGCTCGTGAAGGTCGCGAACGTTAAATACAGCCACGAGGCGCACTCCGGCGAAAGACTTATCGCGAAATCGGACGTTATGCGCGTCGAGGAAAACGAGTACGTCGTGCGTGTCGTGATAAAGGCGAATATGAACGAGGTGTTCCGCGGCAAATTCAGCCTTATAGTAACTTGCTGACAAAGGGGATTATATATGAAAATTATAATTGACGCCATGGGCGGCGACCACGCACCCTCCGCGCCGATCGCGGCGGCTGCGAGAGCGGCGACGGAGCTTAACGCAAATATCGTGCTTGTGGGAAAGCAGGACGTAGTCGAAAAAGAGCTTGCAAAATACAAGTGTGACAGGTCTAAAATAGAGATTGTAAACGCCGACGAGGTAATAGAAAACACGGAAGAACCCGTTAAAGCGGTAAAGACAAAGAAAAATGCTTCCGTCGTGGTGGCGGCGAATATGCTCAAGCGCGGCGAGGGTGACGCGATGCTGTCAATGGGCAGCACGGGCGCGCTTTTGACGTCGGGACTTCTGATAGTCGGACGCATAAGGGGTATTCACCGTCCGGCACTCGCGACACTCCTTCCGAGCGCGAAGGGTGCGAAAATGCTAATAGACGCGGGCGCGAACACGAAATGCAAAAAGGAATATCTCCTTCAATTCGGCATTATGGGCAGCATATACATGAAAAACGTACTCGGCATAGAAAACCCCACCGTCGGGCTTATATCGAACGGCGAGGAGGAGGGTAAGGGCGACGAGCTCTGCAAGGAAACGTATCCCGTTTTAAAAGCGTCGAACCTCAACTTTATCGGCAACATAGAGGGCAGAGACATAATGGAGGGTACGGCTGACGTAATGGTAACGGACGGCTTTACCGGCAACGTGATACTTAAAACGATCGAGGGTATGGGACATGTCGTAAGCGACGGCGTAAAGGAAATATTCTCCGGCGTTCTTCATAAGATAGGAGCGCTGTTCGTACTTAACGGAATAAAGAATTTCAGACAGAAAATGGACTACCGTGAATACGGCGGCGCGCCGCTTCTCGGTACGCGCAGACCGGTGATAAAGGGACACGGCTCGTCGGACGCGAAGGCGGTATTCTCCGCGATAAAGCAGGCGATAAAATTTGTTGACACCGACGTTATACAGAGTATAAAAAATAATATAGACAGTATGGAGGAAGAAACAGATGACTAATGCGAAAATAACGGGCGTAGGCAGATACATTCCCGATAAGGTGTACGACAACGCGTATTTTGAGAGCATTGTGGACACAAACGACGAATGGATAACGCGCCGCACGGGAATAAAGGAAAGACATGTTTCCGCTCCCGACGAGTTTACGACCGATATGGCGATAAAAGCCGCGAAAAAGGCTGTTGAAAACGCAGGGATTACGGCGGAGGAGCTTGATCTTATAATATTGGGCTCCGTTACGCCCGACTATTTCACACCGGCTGGCGCATGCGTCGTACAGGCGGCTCTCGGCGCGGTAAACGCGGCGGCGTTCGACTATAACGCGGCTTGTTCGGGATTTATAACGGGACTTACTATAGCGAAGCAGTTTATAGAGAACGGGATGTATAAGCACGTCCTCGTGGTGTGCGCCGACGTTCTCACAAAGGCTACCGATTACGCCGACCGCTCGACCTGCATACTGTTCGGCGACGCGGCGGGTGCGGCTGTCGTTTCGGCAAGCGAGGAAACGGGCATTATAGCCGTTGATATAGGCGCGGACGGCACGGGCGCGACCGCGATAACGCAGCTTGCGTACAGAGAGGACGCGGAGGAAACGGAGAAGCGCGTAAGCCACAATAAAAGCTCAATATGGATGGCGGGTCAGACCGTTATGAAATTCGCGGTAAAGGCAATGGCGGACGCGAGCGGCAGAGTGCTTGAAAAGGCGGGGCTTACATATGACGACATCGCGCTCGTAATACCGCACCAGGCAAATTACAGAATAGTGGACGCGGCGATAAAGCGTATGGGTATAACCGAGGACAAGGTGTTCCTAAACCTCGAAAAATACGGCAACACCTCCGCGTCATGTATACCATCGTCACTCGCGCAGGCGGTAGAGGAAGGCAGAATCAAAAAGGGCGACAAGCTTATACTCGTCGGCTTCGGCGGCGGTCTCACCTGGGGCGCGGCGCTTCTGGAGTGGTGACATCGTAGGGGCGAACCGTGTTCGCCTGCTTAAAACAAAAACATCGTAGGGGCGGTCATCGGCCGCCCGTCAAAAAACAACTCCGTAGGGGCGACCCTTGCGGTCGCCCGTTCAATAATCATAACGAAGGGAGAATAAACATGAAAACAAGATTAACAGACCTGCTCGGCATAGAATACCCGATAATACAGGGCGGCATGGCATGGGTCGCCACAGCCGAGCTTGCCGCTGCTGTATCGAACGGCGGCGGTATCGGTATAATAGCCGCCGGCGGTGCGCCCGCGGACTTTGTGCGCGAACAGATCAAAAAGGCGCGCACTCTCACTGACAAGCCTTTCGGCGTAAACGTGATGCTCATGTCACCGTTCGCCGACGAGGTAATGAACGTGGTAATCGAGGAAAAGCCCGACGTTGTTATAACGGGCGCGGGCAATCCCGGAAAGTACATGGCTGACCTCAAGGCGGCGGGTATAAAGATTATGCCCGTAATCGCGAGCGTCGCCATGGCTAAGAAAATGGAAAAGGACGGCGCCGACGCGGTAATAGCCGAAGGCACGGAAGCCGGCGGACATATAGGCGAGCTCACTACAATGGTACTCGTGCCGCAGGTTGCTGACGCGGTTGAAATCCCCATTGTAGCGGCGGGCGGCATAGCCGACAGACGCGGCGCGGTCGCGGCGTTCGCACTCGGCGCGGACGGCATACAGGTAGGCACGCGTTTTATCTGCGCGGAGGAATGTATCGCTCACGACAACTACAAGCAAGCCGTAATAAAGGCTAAAGACCGCGACGCGGTAGTCACCGGCAGAACGACCGGCGCACCCGTAAGAGCACTCAAAAACAAGCTCACGCGCGAGTATGACAGACTTGAAAAGTCGGGCGCGTCATTTGAGGAAATCGAACAGCTCGGCGTGGGCGGTCTGAGACGCGCGTTCCAGGAGGGCGACGTTCAGACAGGCTCGCTCATGGCGGGGCAGTCGGCTGCTATGGTAACGAAAATCGAGCCGGCGGCGGATATAATCAGAAGCTACTTTGACGGCACAGATGAAATACTGGACAATATTTCAAACCAATTAAAATAGGAGAAGAAAACAATGGGTAAATTAGCATTTGTATTTGCCGGACAGGGAGCGCAGGCTGTCGGAATGGGCAGAGAGCTTGCGGAAAACTTCCCCGTTGCGGACAGGGCGTTTGACGAGGCGAGCGAGGCTCTCGGCTTCGACATAAAGGACATGATATGGAACGGCGACAAGGAAACGCTGATGATAACGGAAAACACGCAGCCCACTATCGTGACAATGAGCGTCGCCGCGCTGCGCGTACTTGAGGAAAAGGGTATAAAGCCCGACGTGGTCGCCGGACTTAGCCTCGGTGAATATACGGCGCACATAGCGTCGGGTTCGATGGATTACGCCGACGGAGTGCGTCTTGTAAAAAAGCGCGGCAAATATATGCAGGAGGAAGTACCCGTAGGCGTTGGCGCAATGGCTGCGATAATCGCGCTTGACACACAAGAGGTTATAAACTGCTGCGAGGAAGCGTCGAAGATAGGCGTATGCTCGCCCGCGAACTTCAACTGCCCCGGTCAGATAGTTGTGTCGGGAGAGATCGCGGCTGTCGAAAGGTGCTGCGAGCTTGCCAAGGCAAAGGGCGCGAAAAGAGCGTTAAAGCTCGACGTAAGCGCGCCGTTCCACTGCTCGATGCTCGTCGGAGCGGGTGAAAAGCTTGCGAAGGAGCTTGAAAACGTAGAGGTACGCGACATGAACATACCCGTGATAACAAATGTCACCGCCGACTACGTACCCTCGAAGGACGACATTAAACCGCTGCTCATAAAGCAGGTATCGAACTCCGTACGGTGGGAGGACTCGATACGCAGAATGCTCGCGGACGGCGTCGACACATTCGTCGAGGTCGGACCGGGTAAGGCTTTAAGCGGTTTTATAAAGAAGATTACAAAGGAAGCGGGAGTGTATAACGTCGAGGACATGGCGTCGCTCGAAAAAACTCTCGCGGGACTCGGAGCGTAAGGAGGATAAGGAAATGTTAAAGGGAAAGACGGCGATAATAACAGGCTCGGGACGCGGCATAGGCAAGGCGATAGCGTTAAAGCTCGCGTCATACGGCGCGAACATCGTTATAAACGACATACCGCAGTCTGACTACGCGGACGACACGTGCGGGGAAATCAAGGCTCTCGGCGTTGACAGCATAGTGATAAAGGGCGACGTGAGAAACAAGGACGACGTTGACGCGCTCATAAAGGGCACGCTCGACAAATTCGGCAAAATAGACATATTCGTAAATAACGCCGGTATCACGCGCGACGGTCTTATGATAAGAATGTCCGAGGAGGACTGGGATCTCGTGCTCGATATAAATCTTAAAGGCGCGTTCAACTGCATTAAGGCGGTCGCAAGACCGATGATGAAGCAGAGAAGCGGCGCGATTGTAAATATTGCTTCGATCGTCGGCGTTATGGGCAACCCGGGACAGGCGAACTACGTCGCGTCAAAGGCGGGACTTATCGGTCTTACGAAAACGACCGCAAAGGAGCTTTCCTCACGCGGCATACGCTGCAACGCCGTTGCGCCCGGCTTTATAAGAAGCGCGATGACAGACGTTCTTGCCGATGACGTTAAGCAGAAGTACCTTGACGCGATCCCGCTCGCAAAATTCGGCGAGACGGAGCAGATAGCGGACGTTGTGGCGTTCCTTGCGTCGGATATGTCGTCATACGTGACAGGTCAGGTAATAAATGTTGACGGCGGACTCGTAATGTAATACAATACGGATGTACGGCTCAAAAAGCCTTACACATATAAAAAAGAAAACCAATAATATTTCACCGAAAGGGGGTGCAGTAAATCAATGGAGGAATTTGAGAAGGTAAAGGCGGTCATTGTAGACCAGCTCAGCGTTGACGAGGACGAGGTTACAATGGAGTCGTCGTTCGTGGACGATTTGGGCGCGGATTCTCTTGACGTTGTTGAACTCATCATGGGACTTGAAACGGCATTTGACATTGAGATACCCGATGAGGAGGCTGAAAAAATCAGCACGGTAGGCGACGCTGTTGAGTATATCAAGAGCCATTCGTAATTATAAAGGCGTAATCTCCGCGCCTTCGGGCGCGGAGATACACGGCTTTTTGTCAAAGGAAGAAAATAGTTTTTTATATAAATACACTGGAGGCAGTTATGAGAAGAGTAGTTATAACCGGTCTGGGCGCGGTAACGCCTATCGGTAATGATGTAAAATCCTTCTGGGAAGGCATCAGAGAGGGCAGAAACGGTATAGACACCGTTACCATGTTCGACGCGTCCGACCTTAAAACACAGATAGCCGGCGAGGTCAAGAATTTCGATCCCACCGAGTTTATCGACAAAAAGGAAGCGCGTAAAATGGATCGCTTCACGCAGTTTGCCATGGTCGCGGCAAGCGAGGCGGTAAAGGACAGCGGGCTTGACATGGAGAAGGAGGACGCGTGGCGCGTCGGCGTTATCACGGGCAGCGGCATAGGCGGCATAAGAACTCTCGAGGAACAGCACACGAACCTTGCCGAAAAAGGTCCCGGACGCATAAGCCCGTTCTTTATCCCGATGATGATAGGCAATATCGCTCCGGCGCAGATCGCGATTAAATTCGGCGCGAAGGGTATTAACGAAAACATAGTAACCGCCTGCGCGTCGGGTACGAACGCCATAGGCGACGCGTTCCGCCACATACAGTACGGCGCGAACGACGTTATAATCGCGGGCGGCTGCGAGGCGGCTTGTACGCGTCTCGCGTTCGCGGGCTTCTGCAACATGAAGGCGATGTCGACGCGCAACGACGATCCCGCTCACGCGTCAAGACCGTTCGATGCTGACCGTGACGGCTTTGTACTCAGCGAGGGCGCTGGATTTGTAGTGCTTGAGGAGCTTGAACACGCGAAAAAGCGCGGCGCGAAGATATACGCAGAGCTTGCCGGTTACGGCGCGACCGATGACGCTTACCACATCACCAGCCCCGTGCCGGGCGGCGAAGGCGGCGCGAAGGCTATGGAGCTCGCGATAAAGGACGCGGGACTCACGCCGGAGGACATAACGTACATCAACGCTCACGGCACGTCCACGAAGTACAACGACCACTTTGAAACGGACGCGATAAAGAAGGTGTTCGGCGACGCGGCGAAGAGCGTTGCCGTAAGCTCCACAAAGTCTATGACGGGACACCTTTTGGGCGCCGCGGGCGGCGTTGAAACAATAGTATGCGCGCTTGCGATAAAAGACGGCTACATTCCCGCCACAATAAATTACGAAACACCCGACCCCGACTGCGACCTCGACATTGTGCCGAATAATGGCAGAGAGCAGGAGGTTAAAGCCGCCATGTCCAATTCTCTCGGCTTCGGCGGTCACAACGCGTCGGTCGTATTGAAGAAGTACGAAGGTTAAACCAATGCATACGGGAGTAGGGAGCGTGCGCGCTCCCGCTCCTTGCTTTTTTCGGTGAGGTTGACTATGAAAGAGATCGAAGCAAAAATCGGCTATAAATTTAATAATGCGAAGCTGCTTAAAACGGCGCTTACGCACAGCTCGTACGCAAACGAAGCGAGAACGGAAAGCAATGAGCGCCTTGAATTTCTCGGCGACTCGGTACTAAGTATTATTGTGAGCGAATACCTTTTCAAGCGTCTTAAAAACGTCGCGGAGGGTACGCTCTCAAAATACCGCGCTTCGCTTGTGTGCGAACAGTCGCTTTATGAAATATCGAAGCAGATAAACCTGAGCGAGCTTATATATCTCGGCAGGGGCGAGGAAATGACGGGCGGCAGAAAGCGTCACTCGATTGTTTCCGACGCGTTTGAGGCGGTAATCGCCGCCATATACCTTGACGGCGGTATGGAAGCGGCTCGGAAATGGGTAATAAATCTCATGCGCGACTCAATAGAGGACGTCGCCGAGGGTCACAGGAGCAACGACTATAAGACAATGCTCCAGGAAGCGTTCCAGAAGGGCAACACGGGCAAGGTGACGTACCGCACAATCGCCGAGAAGGGCATGGATCACAACAAGACGTTTGAGGTTGAGGTTCTCGTTGACGGCGCGCCGCGCGGCAGAGGCGAGGGACACAGCAAAAAGGAAGCGGAGCAGGACGCCGCGCAAAAGCTCTATGTTTCCCTCGGCAAAAAAGCATGAAAACATACAACATACCTATATTCGTACCGCACCGCGGCTGCCCGTATGACTGCGTATTCTGCAACCAAAAGCGCATTACCGGCTCGCAAAAGAGCGTCAAAGCGGCGGACGTAAGGAAAACGATTGAAAGATACCTCGTTACGCTCCCCGAAAAGGACGCACATATCGAAGCCGCGTTTTTCGGCGGCAGCTTTACGGGTATACCAATCAAGGAACAGACCGAGCTTTTAAGCGCGGCATATGAGTATGTCAAAGACGGGCGCATAAACGGCATACGCCTTTCAACGCGCCCCGATTACATCGGCGTAGAAATACTGGACAACCTTCAAAAATACGGCGTGACAACGATAGAGATCGGCGTGCAGTCGATGGACGACGAGGTGCTTTTACGGTCGAATCGGGGACACAAAAGCTTAGATGTTATTAACGCCGTGAAGTTAATCAGAAAATATCCGTTCACTTTGGGTTTGCAGATGATGACGGGACTTCCGGGGGACACTAAACTAAAATCGCTCCGCACCGCAGACGCAATCATAGCATTAAAGCCCGACATGGTGCGCATATATCCGACGCTTACGATTAGGGACACTAAACTTGAAGAAATGTACCGTGACGGCAGCTATACGCCCGAAACGCTCGACGAGGCGGCAGAGCTTTGCGCCGAGCTTGTATTGAAGTTTGAGGCGGCGGACATAACGGTGATACGCGTCGGCCTGCAGTCAACGGACGAGATAAGCGAAAGCGGCGAAAGCGTTGTCGCCGGACCCGTACACAGCGCGTTCGGCGAGCTTGTCGAAAACGAAATATATTACGGTCTTATCATGGACGCTATGGGCGGCAGGGACGGCGTAATATATGTAAATCCGCGCGAAATGTCAAAAGCGGTCGGTAACAAAAGACGAAATATACTAAGGATAAAGAAGGACACGGGCAGGGACATAAAAATCCGCCCCGACGACAGCTTGAAAAAAAGAGAGGTGAGATACGATTGCTGTTAAAAAGACTTGAACTACAGGGTTTTAAATCATTTGCGGACAAAACCGTGCTTGACTTTACGGAAGGTTCGACAGCGGTCGTAGGTCCCAACGGTAGCGGCAAGAGCAACATCTCCGACGCGATACGCTGGGTTATAGGTGAAATGAGTGCGAAGCAGCTTAGAGGTTCTAATATGCAGGACGTTATTTTCGCCGGAACAGAGGACAGAAACCGGGTAAACTACGCGGAGGTCAGCCTTGTGCTTGACAACAGCTCGCGTATTTTTGACATAGATTTTGACGAGGTTGTGGTGACGCGTCAGCTTTTCCGCAGCGGCGAGAGCGTGTATAAAATAAACCGCGCTCCGTGCCGCCTTAAGGACGTGCATGAGCTTTTCATGGATACAGGTCTCGGACGCGACGGCTATTCGATCATCGGTCAGGGCAACGTCGCGCAGATACTTTCCACAAAAGCCGAGGACAGGCGCAGTCTGTTCGAGGAAGCGGCGGGTGTGTCGAAGTACAAGTACCGCCGCGAGGAAGCCGAAAGAAAGCTGCGCGGCGTGGACGAGAACCTTGTGCGGATAGGCGACATAACGGCTGAACTTGAATCACAGCGCGCGCCGCTCAAAAGACAGTCGGAAAAGGCGCGGAAATATCTCGGACTGTACGACGAGTTTAAGCGTCTCGATGTAAATCTCAGCCTTATAACGATTGAAAACAACAACCGCCGCGCCGAGGAAACGAAGGAGCTATACGAAAATGTAAAATCGGAGCTTGACGCGCAGCGCAGCGCGGAAAGCGAAACGGAAAAGAAAATCACCGCGCTCTACGACGAAAGCCGCGCAGCCGACGATTTGATAGCCGAAAAAAACGCGCTCTTAAGAGATAACGAAAGCTCGGCAATGGCGGCGAAAAACGAGATCACCATAGCCGAAAACAACATTAAAAACAACAGCCGCATGATAGGCAGGGTACAGGACGATATAAAATCGCTCAAAGACAAGAACGCGGAACGCGCCGCGAATATCGAAAAGTACAAAGCTGAAATGAGCGCGAAGGAAACCGAGGCACAGGCTATACTCAAGGAATTTGACAGCGTTCAGAACGTGCAGACGGATTTGAGCATGAAAAAGGACGAACTGACAGCCGAAATAGAAAGCAAGCGCGCCGAAGCCGTTGAAAAGCTCAACGATGTGGCGGCGAAAAAGGCGCAGATTGAGGGCATGGAAACGCTTCGCCGCAGCTTTATCGAGCGCCGCGAGGTAATCGAGGGCGAAATAAAGAGCTTTAAGGAAAACGTGTCTGATATAAAAAAGAGCATCGAGGACTGCGAAAGGGATATTGCGGAAAAAAGCGCTAAGCTCGACAAGATGCGCTCGACGGTCGAAAAGCACACGCGCAGTATGGAAGCGTTAAAACGTGATTACGACGCTATAAATGAAAAGCTGTCACGAAAAAACGCGGACTGCCAGGCAAAAACCTCGAAGAAGAAAATCCTTGAAGGTATGGAAAACGACTACGCCGGTTACGCGAAAAGCGTAAAAGCCGTGCTGAAAGCCGACGCGTTAAAGCGCGCGGCAATATACGGCACGGTGTCGGGACTTATTGAGACGGATAAAAAGTACGTGACCGCGATAGAGAACGCGCTCGGCGGCGCGATGCAGAACATAGTCGTTGAAAATGAAGAGGACGCGAAGGCGGCGATCGAGTATTTACGGCGCACCGGCGGCGGCAGAGCCACATTCCTCCCGATAAGCTCGGTAAAGGGCAGAGAGCTCGACAACGCAAAGGAAATCATGAACCACAGCGGCGTAATCGGTATCGCGAGCGAACTCGTAAAATACGACAGACGCTACGACGGCGTTATGAAAAACCTTCTCGGACGCGTCATTGTCGCCGACACCATTGACAACGCCATAGCGCTCAGCCGCGAGTACGGCTATAAATTCAAGACCGTTACATTGGAGGGTGATATACTTAACGCGGGCGGCTCGATGTCGGGCGGCAGCGTCAACAAGCAGAGCGGATTTTTGTCGCGCGCGTCGGAGATAAAGACGCTCACAGCCGAAATACACACTCTCACAAACGAGATACGCGCCCTTGGCGAGGAAAAGAGCGGCAAAGAGGAAGATATAAGGCGTATAGACAATCAGATGTCGTCATACGTGCCGCTTGTGAGAGAGTACGAGGACGAGCTTCTGCGTCTTGAGGCGACAAAGGCCCACCTTGAGGAAACGCTTGACGCGGGCGGCGGCACACAGCAGGGCTACGAAACGGAGCTTTTGAGCATAGAGGAACGGTTAAAGGAGTCGTCCGACGGTATCGCGTCGCTGCTCGGCGAGGTGCGGTCGCTTGAAAACGCAGCCGCCGCGCTGCAGGAGCAGACAGAAACGCTTACCGACGAGTACGACCGCGTAAACGCCGAAAGCGAGGAAAACTCGCAGAGCGTAACCGAAAAAATGATGTCCTTGGGCGCGCTGCAGAAGGATATAAACGTGATAGAAAACGCCGCAGAAGCGGCTGAAAACGAGATAAAGGAAACCGAGTCGCAGATAAAATCCGCCGAGGATGAGCTTACGCGCATACACAAATCGAACGACGAACTGTACAAAGCCATAGCCGACGCGAACGCTATTTCGGACGAGCTTAAAGCGAGGTCGGAGGAAATCCGCGCGGACATAGCCGAAACGGAAAAACACAGACAGTCCATAACCGACACACTGAAGGAAATACAGAACAGCAACAAGGATTTGACCGACAAGCTTTTGAATTTGCAGCAGGAGCTTACGCGTCTCGAAAACCGCGCCGAAAAGCTTGAAACCGACAACGACAGCATAATATCGCGTCTTTGGGACAACTACGAGCTCACGGTATCGGGCGCGGAGGAGATACGTACCGAGGTGGAAAACGAAAAGGCGGCTTCGGCAAGACTTAACGAGCTCAAAAACGCGATCAAAGCCCTCGGCAGCGTAAACGTGGATTCAATCGAGGAATACATAGCCGTCGAGGAACGCTTCAAATTCCTGTCAGAGCAGAAAGCGGATCTGGAGAAATCGAAGTCAGACCTCACGGGTATAATAAACTCGATGGAGGAGCTTATGCGCGAGCATTTTGAAAAGCAGTTCGCGGAGATAAACAAGAGCTTCGGCGAGGTATTCCGTGAGCTGTTCGGCGGCGGACGCGGTAGGCTTTACCTGTCCGAGCCGGACGATATGCTTGAAAGCGGCATAGAAATAGAGGTACAGCTGCCGGGCAAGGGCTTACAGAATTTGAACCTTTACTCCGGCGGCGAAAAATCGTTTATCGCGATAGCGCTGCTGTTCGCGATACTCCGCGTAAAGCCCGCGCCGTTCTGCATACTCGACGAAATAGACGCGGCGCTCGACGACGTAAACGTATCGCGTTTCGCGACATACCTTAAAAACTACACCGAACGCACGCAGTTTATAGTAATAACGCACCGCCGCGGCACAATGGAGGCGGCTAACATTCTTTACGGCGTAACGATGCAGGAGAAGGGTGTTTCAAAGCTTTTGTCGCTGCACATAGACGACGTGAGCGAGGAAATGGCAAGCTGACAACATACATGAAAGGAACGGTAGATCATGGGATTTTTTGACAAGCTGAAGCAGGGGCTTACAAAAACGCGCGAGAGCCTTTCGGAGCAGTTCAACAACGTGTTCAGCAACTTCGTCAAGGTTGACGAGGACTTGTTCGACAGCCTTGAGGAAGCGCTCATTATGGCTGACATCGGCGTTGAAACGACCGAGTATATAATAGACGAGCTGCGCGACCGCGTAACGTACAAGCGTATCACGGACGGCAACGTCGTAAAAGAGGAACTTAAAGACATTATAAGCGAAATACTTTCCGAGCGCGACACAAGCGTCAACGTATCGACAAAACCGTCGGTAATGCTTATAATAGGCGTAAACGGCGTGGGAAAAACGACGAGTATAGGCAAGATAGCCGCGTACTATGCCGGTATGGGCAAGAAGGTAATGCTCGCGGCTGCCGACACGTTCCGAGCCGCCGCGATCGACCAGCTTGATATATGGGCTAAACGCGCGGGCGTGGAGATAATAAAGAACACAGAAGGCACCGATCCCGCGGCTGTTGTGTTTGACGCTTGCGGCGCGGCAAAGGCGCGCGGCGCGGACTTGCTTATATGCGACACAGCCGGACGATTGCACAACAAGAAAAACCTCATGGCGGAGCTTGAAAAGATAAACCGCGTGATAGAGCGCGAGCTTGGTGGCTGCGCGAGAGAAACGCTGCTCGTGCTTGACGCGTCGACGGGACAGAACGCCGTAAGTCAGGCGAAGCTGTTCTCAGAGGCGGCGAACATAACGGGCATAATTCTTACAAAACTCGACGGCACGGCAAAGGGCGGCATAGTGATAACAATATCAAAGGAGCAGTCACTGCCCGTCAAGTTTATCGGCGTGGGCGAGGGGATAGACGACCTGCGCGAATTTGACAGCGCGGATTTTGCGAAAGCGCTTTTTGAGGACTAATAAAGCAGACTGGAGAAGGTACAAATGCCGGATAGTAGACAGGAAAAGATAAGAAATTTTTGCATAATAGCGCATATCGACCACGGCAAGTCCACGCTTGCCGACCGACTTTTGGAGCTTACGGGCGAGGTCAGCGAGCGTGACATGGAGGAGCAGCTTCTGGACAACATGGATCTTGAACGCGAGCGCGGCATAACGATAAAGGCGCACGCCGTAACACTCAAATATGAGCGCGCGGACGGCATATACACGCTTAACCTCATCGACACTCCGGGGCACGTGGACTTTAACTATGAGGTATCGCGCTCGCTCGCGGCGTGCGAGGGAGCAATTCTTATCGTGGACGCGTCGCAGGGAATAGAGGCGCAGACGCTTGCGAACACGTACCTCGCGATTGACCACGACCTTGAAGTTGTGCCCGTGATAAACAAAATCGACCTCCCCTCGGCGAACCCCGACATGGTTATACGTGAAATCGAGGACGTAATCGGCATACCCGCCGAGGACGCGCCGAGAGTGTCGGCTAAAACGGGTCAGAACGTAGCCGAGGTGCTTGAGGAAATAGTTGAGAAGATACCCGCGCCGTCTGGCGACGCGACCGCGCCGCTCAAAGCGCTTATTTTCGACAGCTATTATGACAGCTACCGCGGCGTAATCGTGTATGTGCGCGTCAAGGAGGGCTCGCTCCGCGCGAGCGACAGAATACGCATGATGGCTACGAACGCTGAATTTGACGTTGTAGAGGTAGGAATAATGCACCCGAATGGTCTTATTCCGGCTAAGGAGCTTTGTGCCGGTGATGTCGGATATATCGCGGCAAGCATTAAAAACATACAGGACACGCGCGTCGGTGATACGGTTACGACCGTAAACAAGCCCGCGTCCAAGCCTCTGCCGGGATACAAAAAGGTAAATCCGATGGTTTACTGCGGCATTTACCCAGCCGACGGCGCGCAGTACGAGGACTTAAAAGACGCGCTGTCGAAGCTGCAGCTTAACGACGCGGCTCTTATGTTCGAGCCGGAAACGTCTGTGGCGCTCGGATTTGGGTTCAGATGCGGATTTCTGGGACTTCTGCACATGGAGATAATACAGGAACGCCTTGAACGCGAATACAATCTCGACCTCGTGACGACTGCGCCGAGCGTTATATACAAGGTCTACAAAACCGACGGCGAAATGGTATGGGTGGACAATCCTGCGAATCTGCCGCCTGCCGGTGAGATAGAGTACATGGAGGAACCGATGGTAAAGGCTTCGATAATGGTGCCGAAGGATTATGTCGGCAACGTCATGGAGCTTTGTCAGGAACGGCGCGGCATATATAAGGATATGACGTACATGGACGAGAGCCGCGCGGAGCTATTTTACGAGCTGCCGCTGAACGAAATAATATATGACTTTTTCGACGCGCTGAAATCGCGCACAAAAGGCTACGCGTCGTTTGACTACGAGCTTTGCGGCTACCGCGAGTCGAGCCTTGTAAAGCTCGACATACTCCTGAACGGTGAAATGGTGGACGCGCTGTCGTTCATAGTCCATAAGGACAGAGCGTACAACCGCGGAAGGAGAATGGCGGAAAAACTTAAGGACGCAATACCGCGCCAGCTTTTTGAAGTGCCGATACAAGCCGCGATAGGCTCAAAAATTATCGCGCGTGAAACTGTTCGCGCCATGCGTAAGGACGTGCTTGCCAAATGCTACGGCGGCGACATAACGCGAAAAAAGAAACTGCTCGAAAAGCAGAAGGAAGGCAAAAAACGCATGCGTCAGGTCGGCAGCGTGGAAGTGCCGCAGGAGGCGTTTATGTCGGT
Source organism: uncultured Clostridia bacterium (assembly GCA_947591315.1). GTDB lineage: Bacteria > Bacillota > Clostridia > UBA1381 > UBA1381 > Hominilimicola. Next base: position 29,553 of record CANQDD010000012.1, on the reverse strand, counting down.
GCTTAAGCTCGATGAATAGTAAAAAATGAAGAGCCGCTTTATAGCGGCTCTTTGCGTATATTTTTATGGGGGGGGTCGTGTAGTTTAAGCTATTTCTGAAAAATTCCTTCGGCGACACGCCTCCGCTGTACTTTGTGAAGTTTTTATAGAACAGGGAGTAGTCGCTGTACCCGCACAGGGCGGCAATATCAGCCATTTTCTTACCCTCCTGGTACAGCTTGCGCGCATACATGAACCGCAGAAGCTCGATGTACTCCTTTATCGTCATACCCGTTTCCGACTTAAAAATGTGGCACATGTAATACTTGTTGAAAAATACCGCGTCCGCGATTTCGTCGAGCGTGAGCGAACGGGCGAAGTTTTTATTTATATATCCCTTTATTTTCAGCGTTTTTGACGAGTTTTCGGCGGGTGTCTGCAGCGTCGTACTCATACACTCGCATATCGCGGCAATCATCTGCAATATGTACGTCTGCATGAGCATTTCATATTCCGCCGGACGCTTAGCGACACAATCGTGAATATTGCCGAACAGCTTATCTATGCCGTATTTTTTCACATCGTCGGCGGCTATTTTATGCTTACCGGCGGCATCGGCTATTCTCTCCGCAAGCGACGCGGAAAGCAAATTCGTAAACTCGTAATCGAACTGCACAAAATGACGCTCGTACATTTCATCGCCGGTGAACACAATGGAGTGCAGCTCGTTCGGCTTTGTTATAAACACGTCGCCCGCGTCAGCCTCGTATTCAACGCCGTCGATAATGTAACGCGCGCTGCCGCTTACGAAATACAGCACCTCGCAGTAATGATGTATCTGAAATGTCAGATTTTGCGGCGGGAATCTGTTGTAACTGTACATAAAATGCGCACGCCGAAATGACAGCTTAGCCATACCTACCGCCTCCTTTATATCATTTTACCACATGACAGCAAGATTTGCAATATATTTCGCAAGAATAATCATGTAAAAGATTTTTTTGCAGTGATATAATTATAACAGAAATATGCAATTATTCAAAAGAATAATTATGCAAGGTGCATAATCCGCCGCGGACGTACAAGGCGGATAGAAATTTTAAGGAGGAGAGAGAAAGCATGAAGAAAATTATTTCTGCAATCATAACTCTTGCTATGATTGCGTCAATGTTCACCGCGCTTCCCGTATACGCCGATCCTGCAGGCGATACCGGCGGCGAAGGCGGCGATACGTACACCGCGCCGGACAGTCCGGCTGTTACGTACAACATGAACGTTGACTGGAAGTTCAAGAAGGCGTCGGGAACGGTTTATCCGCTCGCGAAGGCTCAGGAGAGCGTGGCGCAGGGAGATAAACAATTCTACGATATCGACTATGACGATGCCGAATGGGAAACCGTTTCCGTTCCGCACCCGATCAACGCGGAGGACACGTTTGACGGCGCGGCTATGGATTCGGGAGAACAGAATTATTACCGCGGCTTTATGTTCTACAGAAAGCACGTGACAATTCCCGAAACCGACGCGGGCAAAAAAATGTTCCTCGAATTTGAGGCGGTAAGACAATCGGTTTACCTGTGGGTAAACGGACAAATGGTCGGCTACTACGAAGCCGGTATCGCGCCTATAGGCTTTGATATTACCAAATATGTAACTGCCGGTGACGACAACGTTATCGCGGTCGCGACGGATAACAGCGCGTCGCGCGGCAACAACAACGATACAAGGGAAACCAAACCCGGCAGCACTCCGGGCGCGGCTGACGGCAACGGCTATCAGTGGAACACGGCGGACTTTAACGAGGTTCAGGGCGGTATTACGGGTAATGTAAATCTTTACGCAAAGGGTAAGGTTTACCAGACGCTTCCGCTTTACAACAACTTAAAGACAACGGGTAACTACATCTACGGCTCAAACTACGACATAGACGCGAAATCCGCAACTATAAATGTCAAATCCGAGATCCGCAACGAAACCGCTGCCGACGCGGATTTAACGCTTCAGGTAGACGTAGTCGGCATGGACGGCAAGCTCGCTTACAGCGGTACTCAGACCGGCAAAGCGGTTAAGGCTACAGACGCAGACGCTCATTTCATGAACATGGTTCCCGAGGATGCTTACTTGGGAACGACCGAGGAAACGTCAGGGGAAACGCCCGAGCCGACCGATATAAGCACGGTTGACGTATCATACATAACCGCGTCGTTCAAAGCGGAAAATATGCGTTTCTGGAGCGACAAGGATCCGTACCTTTACACCGTTTACACAATCCTTAAGGATAGCGACGGCAATGCCATTGACGTTCAGAAAACGGTTACGGGCTTCAGAAAGGTTGACTATAATATAGACGAGGGTCTGCTTATAAACGACAAGAGCACTTACTTAAAGGGCTACGCGCAGAGGTCGACAAATGAGTGGGCTGTTATCGGTACTGCCAACGACTGGCTCACCGATATGGATATGCGGCTTCTTAAGGAGTCAAACGGCAACCACATTCGTTGGATGCACGTCGCTCCGAAGCCTGTCGAGGTACGAAGCACCGACAAATACGGCATACTTGTAACCTGTCCCGCAGGTGACAAGGAAGGCGACACTGACGGAAGATCGTGGGATCAACGTGTCGAGGCTATGCGCGACGTTATGATTTACTTCAGAAACAACCCGTCCGTACTCTTCTGGGAAGCGGGCAACAACGCGATAACTCCCGCACATATGCAGGAAATGACCGACCTAAAGGCTGAGCTTGATCCCGACGGCGGACGCTTTGCGGGCAGCCGTACAATTTCGAGCGTTGACCAGATTAAGGCCGCCGAGTATGTCGGCACGATGCTTAACAGAAACGCCTCGACAGCTAAGACCTCAATGGCGTCGGCAGACGGCAAGTATATGCCTATCATGGAAACGGAGTACGCGCGTGACGAAGCGCCCAGACGTGTTTGGGACGACTTCTCGCCGCCGGACTACGATTATAAGAACCGGTGGCTCAACGGTGCCGACAAGGAAGACGGTTACGATATGTGGGACGAAACGTCCGAGGACTTCGCGCGAATAAACGCGTCGGCGTATAACGAGTTCTGGGCAGGCAGAGTCGGAGGCGGCGGAAGCGAGCTTTACGCGGGCGCTGCCATAATGGTATGGTCAGACTCGAACATGCACAACAGAAACACATATTCGGAAAACTGCCGTACATCGGGTAAAGTTGACCCTGTAAGACAGAAGAAGGAAGCCTTCTACGCGCTGCAGGCTGTTCAGTCCGATGAACCGGCGGTACACATCATCGGTCACTGGAGCTATCCCGAATACATAAAGGACGACAGAGAAAAAGGAAATTACTGGTACGAGGACAGAACGTTAAAAGACGGCACCCCCGTTCATTGGGAGCCTAACGGCAATTTCCTCCAGAGAGATCCTACCAAGAAGGACGTATATGTGATCGGCTCTCCTGACATAATTAAGGTAGAGCTTTACATAGACGATGCGCTTGTAAAAACAGACCTGAATCCCGACGACAATTTTGTATATAAATTTACGGAAATCGACGTTACAAAGGGCAACAAGGTAAGCGTAAAGGCGTATGACGAAAGCGATACTGTGGTTGCCGAGGACGATATAGTAAGAACAGGCAAGCCGGCTGAGGTTAAGCTCACTCCGGTAACAGGTCCTGACGGACTTATCGCGGACGGCTCGGATGTTATGTACTTCGATGTTGAGGTTTTGGACGAGGACGGCAACGTATGTCCTCTCGATTACAGCAGACTTGACCTTGAACTCAACGGCAACGGCGTTCTTCTCGGCGGTTACACGAGCGGCGTAGGCGATTTGAACACAACGCATAAGGACTACACATACGCCGAGTGCGGAACGAACAGAATATTCGTACGCTCAACGAGAGATGCGGGCAAGATAACATTGGCGGTTACTCACGCGACACTTGGCACAGTGGAGGCAAGTATTGATTCCGTTGCGTTTGACAACAGCGTTGGCGCTTCAACAGGTCTTTCAACAACCATGCAGCGCGCGTATAAGGCTAACGAACAGCCTCCCGTTATCGAGCAGAATGTTGAAGCGTTTAAGCCGCTGGCTGCTCCCTTAAAGGCTGATTTCAGCGAAGACGGCAACACCGAGGTTGTTGAAGAGGTCGATACAAACGTTTATTATACTGTAAAAGTAAACGGTGAAGATCTTAATCTTACTGATGAGCTTCGCGCGAGAGACGGTTCGGCAAGTAATGGTGTATTCGGACCTGTTACACCTGTACTTGAAAAGCTTAAGACTTTGGGCGCGATTAGTGACTACACCGTTGGCGGCAGTCCTCTTGCAATGACATTTACCGCAGGAGAACACACGTATAAAGTTACAGCCGATACGAATGCAATATATAAGGACGAGGAAACGAACGGAACCGAGATAATCGAAAACGCAATGGAAATCGGCGGAGATTTGTTCGTGAATTACAGCGCAGTATTCGGAAGATCTTACATCCCCGGCGTAACCTTTACAAAAGACGCGGAAGCAAAAACGTGTGCGATAAACTATACTCCCGTTTCACCCGCGTCTGTTGACGGAGATTTCTCTCTTACGTCGGTTCAGGGCGAAATGACTTATGACCACAAAACAGTGACAATCACCGTCCCCGAAGCAGTCACCGGCGCGTGCCTTATATTCGCGGCTTACGATGACAATGGCAGACTTGTAAAGGTAACTCCGCAGAATGTTGACCTTGAAGCGAATACGGCAAAGTATGTGACGGTTCCGGAGGAAATTTTGTCGAGCGGTACAACGCAGAAGGCGATGCTATGGGATTCATTAAAAGGAATGACGCCTATATGTGAGCCGCAGCCCATAGTGCCTGTTCAGGTAATGGATCCCGCAGAATGTGAGGAACAAGTCCTCAATCTCACATATGACGACGAAACAGACGGCGTTCTTACAGTATCAGATACAAAAGTATCAAATGCGTTTGGAAAAGACATGGGTGCGACGCTCCAGAAGGAAAGCCGTATTTCGTTTGACTTCCGATTTGATGAAGCGACGGGAAGCATTAGGTTTACCAACAAGAATAATAAAACCGGTCCGAACATGTCGTTCAACGGTACTAGTTTCAGGACACAGACGGGCGGCGGTGATAATGACTATCAGGATTTAGGTGCGATAGAGCTTAACAAGTGGTACAGATTTGTAATTGAAGGTACAATGGCGACCACTAATCCTTCGGCTGTAGGCAGACTGTACAGCCTTGAAAGCGGCGAGCCTGTTCTGATTAAAGAGACGCCCGGAATGAATCTGAGAAATTACGGAAGCACCAACAACGGCGTGGCTGATTGGCTTGAGGTAAATCCGGGAATAAGTATTGATAATCTAACTGTTACGTCGCTATATGCAAACACGGTCGACGTTTCGGCTGTAAAGACCGACATAAAAGCGAATGAAAGCGTAATGCTCTCGGCTATTGCCAAGAGAAACGGCAATACGGTAACGATACCGGAGTTTGAATGGTCGATCCTTGACATGGAGGGCAATCCTCTTAATGATGACACAATAAAGATCGAGAACAATATGCTGTTCACAACAGCCGATACGCAAACTCAGTCTATCGTTGTAAGAGCAACGGCACAGACAAAGGGCAACCCGTACGGCGAGGTAAGAATCAATATAACCGCCATAGATACATCGCACGATACGTTTAACAGCATTGAGCTTGCAAGCGAGAAGGAGTATGTTCGTCTTAATGAGCCGGCTCAAATTACCGTATCGGCAAAGATGAACGACACGGCTGTCACGCCCGCGAATGACGATATAGTATGGACTGTTCTTAACGAAGCGGGAATACGCGAAACAGGCAATACCGGCATTACGGTTACAAACGGCAAGGTAGAGGTAACCGAGGACGTAATTCCGCAGAAGATAACGGTAAGAGCCGCAAACATATCGGGCAGCGCTTACGGCGATATTAAGCTTACCGTTAAGCCCGGAACAATGATTCTCGACGGCGAGGAAGGAAACAAGGACGAATTTGTTTCCGGCGACGCGTGCGAGGAAATCGTGACCGGACGCGAGCTTAAGGAAGGTTCATGGGACGGTTCGGGCTATTATAGCATAACTGCCGCCACAGACTTTGTCGGCTTCCCAAGTGACAACGGCAATAATGTTCTCTATAGCGCCGATATGAAATTCGGCGGCAACGGCGCAGGCTGGACTGTCTATAACAACGATAAAGGAAAGCAGGGCTTGCAGGTTAAATATGCCGACGGAAAACTTGCTATACAGCAGGACAGCAGCAAAGCACCCACATACTGTAATGTTGACACCGAATCATGGTACAATGTTCAGATTATGTGCGCAACCGGAGTAGATAACGCGTACGCTAACCTTATCGTGTATAAGTATGTTAACGGTGAGCGCGTGAACCCCGAAACGGGTGAAGCGGGCAAACCGTATGTTTCGGAAGGCGTTCCGATGAGAAACCTCGGTGCAAGCCAGGCGAACCATATCGCAATAAATCCGAACACCTGCGTTGATAACGTATACTGCGCGAAGATTGTTCCCGATGCGCTTACGGCAAGCGTTGATAAGGACACTATGTTTGCCGGACAGTCGATACAGGGTACGGCGACGGCGCTTCGTAAGGGCGTTAAGTTTGGAAACACTCTCGCGGGACTTATCAGATGGGTCGTATACAACGCGGACAACACCGATCCTCTCGGTTCAGATCTTATCAAGGTTGACGCGTCGGGTAAGATGACGGTCGACGCAATGGCTGAACCTCAGACGGTATATCTCAGAGCGCAGACTCTTGACGGATCACTTCACGATGAGGTTAAGATTACGATCCAGTCCGGCGACATATTCACGATAAATAAGATTGGATTTAATGACGATTACTCGAAGGTAACGCAGCTCAAGGTTACGAAGAACTTCGCGTACTCCGATACAGTAACGTTTATCGTAGCCGTATACGACAACACGGAAACGACTCTTAAGAGCGTTACGACAAGGAAGATGTCGGCGAAGAGCATAGCGCGTGAGGAAATGTCGGCGATAGCTATGGACGCGCCGATGCCGGACGGCTTTGATAAGACCAGCGATGTTCTCTACGTCTACGCGATTACCTCGAACAGCGAGAACGAAGCGGTAACTGAGGCTGACGGCACGATAACGGCTGCATTCAGCAGCGATGCACTGGCGTTTACAGCGAAACCTACATTCGATACATCAAAGCCGGTTATCGTAATGGTTGTCAAGCCCGGTACGGTAACGACGAGCGTCAGAGATGAGGATGTTGTTTACATCAAGCAAATAAACGGTGTAGACCTTGCAAATCTTACATCAATAGATATTCCGAATGCCGCGTCGGGAGACTATATCATCAAGATGGCAGGCAAGATAGACGGCATATCGGCAATCAAGACCGGCAAAGTTACAAAATAAAGAGTGTGCGGATTTCAGCACAAATCTCTCACTTCCGAAAAACCGCTCCGTAAATCGGAGCGGTTTTTTAATGGAAAAATTTTTATAAAGTAAAATTGACTTTTTCACAAAAAGGTGATATAATATAATCAAGGGAAATTTCGGCATATATTGAAAGGCGGTAAAAAGATGTATTTCGTCGGCGATAAGGTTGTGCACCCCATGCACGGCGCAGGCACAGTTGAAGAAATCAAAGAGATGGAAATTGTCGGCGTAAAGCGTCAGTATTACGTTGTTCGTTTTGCTATCGGTAACATGGTGACAAACATACCCATTGAAAGCGCGGACGGTATAGGCATACGTCCCGTTATTGACAAGGCGGAGGCGAAAAAGGCTCTCCAGTCGTTCCGTGACGCGGACGTGGAGGATGACAGCAACTGGAACAAACGCCAGCGCGACAATCTCGTAAAAGTAAAATCGGGCGATATATATCAGGTGCTCGCGGTAGTGAAGGAGCTTATGTATCGTGATAAAACAAAAGGACTTTCCACGAGCGAGCGCAAAACGCTCGGCAGCGCAAAGCAGATAGTCGTAAGCGAGCTTGTGCTTTCGGAGGTTGCGGATATAGGGGACATCGAAAGCATTATGAACGATACGGTTGAGGCGCTTATATAGTGATTTTCGGCACATTTCTTAATCGGAAATGTGCTGATTTATGTTGCGGTAAAAACGGGAGGATAAAATGAAAATTACGGCGGTAATCGTTGCCGGAGGCAAGGGCACGCGCATGGGCGCGGGACGGAACAAGGTCTTTCTCACAATCGGCGGACGCGAGGTAATACATTTTACGCTGTCGGCGTTTGAATGGAATAAAAATATAGACGAGATAGTGGTCGTAACGGGCGCGGACGATATTGAAGCGTGCAGGGAAATAGTGCGAGGAAGCGGTTTTAAGAAGGTTATGTGTATAACGGAAGGCGGCGCGACACGCCGCGAATCCGTATATAACGGTCTTAAAAAAGCGACGGGCGATATTGTACTTATCCACGACGCCGCGCGCGCGCTTGTGACCGATATGGAAATCAACGCGGCTTTGGAGGGCTGTATACACTTCGGCGCGGCAGCCGTGGGCGTAAAATGCAAGGACACGCTTAAAACTGCCGATAACAAGGGGTATATCACGGGCACGGTCGACCGTGATAGCACGTATTTGATCCAGACTCCGCAGGCGTTTTACACCGCCGATATACTCGCTATGCACGAGAGGGCGGCAAACGAGGGCTTTGAAGCGACCGACGACTGCATGATAGCTGAACACTTCGGCAAAAGGGTGAAAATAAGCGAAGGCAGCTACGACAATATAAAGCTGACAACTCCGATAGATATGATTGTTGCGGAGGAAATTTTAAGAGGCAGGGGAGAGATAGAATGAGAGTAGGACAGGGTTACGACGTACACAAGCTCGTCGAGGGACGCGACTGCATAATCTGTGGCGTAAAAATACCGTACGAAAAAGGGCTGCTCGGTCACAGTGACGCGGACGTCGCGCTTCACGCGCTGTCGGACGCGATACTCGGCGCGGCGGCGATGGGCGATATAGGCAAGCATTTCCCCGACACCGATCCGAAGTATAAAGGCGCTTCGAGCCGCGCGCTTCTGCGAGAGGTTATGAAAATTGTGGGACGCAGGGGATATAAGGTCGTAAACGCCGATGTAACAATAGTGGCGCAGCGACCGAAAATGTCGCCGTACATTGACGAGATGCGCGCGAATGTTGCCGCAGATTTGAATGTTGATATTGACGTGGTGAGCGTAAAGGCAACCACCACCGAAAAGCTCGGATTTGAAGGACGCGGCGAGGGTATTTCTGCTATGGCGGTCGTGCTGCTCGATTAAGGAGGAACGGTTTTTGAATATATACGATTTTGACGAAACGATTTACGACGGCGACAGCACGAGGGATTTCTACTTTTACAGCCTTAAAAAGCACCCGTCGATACTGCTGACTGTTCCGTATATGGCATGGGGTTTTTTTCTCTATGTAATTGGCGCAATAGAAAAAACGCGCGCAAAGGAAATAATGTACCGCTTTTTGTGTCACATTCCCGACGCTGACGCGGATATCGAGGACTTCTGGAACAAAAACGAGCATAAAATAAAGCCGTGGTACAAGGGCAGACAGCGCGTGGACGACGTTATAATTTCCGCGTCGCCGGAGTTCCTGCTCGCGCCAATATGTGCGCGTCTCGGCATAAAGCATCTTATAGCCTCGCGCGTGGACAAGAAAACGGGGAAGTACACGGGTAAAAACTGTCACGACACCGAAAAGGTTGCGCGTCTTAACGAGGTTATGCCAGACGCGCACTGCGAAGAATTTTACTCCGACTCACTCTCCGACGCGCCGCTTGCCGAAATTGCGGACAAGGCGATAATAATAAAGGGTGACAGACTTATTCCGTGGAATGAGTACAAGCCGTCAAAACTGAGCATGTTCTTCACGCGCGAGTTTTTGTCGTTCGTGATAGTCGGCGGCATAAACACCTTGAGCAACGTGATTTTCTCCACTGTATACTCACTATTTATACCGAATACGACGCTTGCGTTCATACCCGGGTATATAACGTCGAACGTGGTATCGTACCTGTTAAACAGCTTCCTCACGTTCAAGGAAAAGCTCGGCGTTGTGAAGTTTATAAAATTCTTCATATCATATATCCCGAATTTTATAATTCAGACCGTGATAGTATGGCTTTACAGCCGATTTATAGGCGGAAGCCCGATAATAGCTTACGCTATAGCGGCGGTTATCGGCGTGCCAGTCACGTTTGTGCTTATGAAAATATTCGCGTTCGGGAAAAAGAAAGAAGAGAAATAAAGAAGGCTCCATGCCTCCTACAGAACGTCTTTTGCGTTTCTTATGGGGATCATGGAGCCTGTTGTTTTCCACATAAACAGCTTTATTGAGCCGATTGTTTTATTCTTGTCCGAATTAGCCGTAAGCGTTACGGAGTTCAGCATATCATTGCCTCTTACATTCTTTTCCGCAATGCCCATAAGAGCGCAGCTCTCGTCGTATACGGCTGCAATAAGCGTATACGGCTCTACATTCGCAGCATCGGCTTCACTTAGACCTTTGACGGCATTAGGAAATTCGACACGCGCGTTTATCTGCTTCGCGCTGCCGCCCTTTCTGACGGCATAACCGTCTCCGTCCGTGAGCATAACGGATGTTTCGAGCATATCGGCGCGGGTGTATTTCATTGTGTACTCGGCATTACCGACAGCTTCCGTAATTTCGGGATCCCAGTCGGGAATATACACATAATATCCCTCCGGCGGCTTTTTATTGTATTCGCCCTTGTATTTCGGAATTTCACCGTCTGCGGCCATATCCGTTCTGATTATGTTACCGTTCTCGTCTTTCCACGTGATAGTATATTTCTTCTGCGTTTCGGTAAACTGTGCGGTATATTCCGCGTTACCGGTAACAGGCACAGGTTCGGGGTACCAACCCGAAAACGTATAGTGAGTGCTGTCGGTGTCGTCTCTTACGGGCGTTTCATAGAGGTAATAAGGCGTTACGCCGTACTCAATGTTTTCACGCACTATTTCCTCTCCGTCGTAATTCTTCCATATAATGGTATATTCGCGCTTCTTCTCACGGTATTTTGCGGTGTATTCAGCAGGCCCCGTGACGATGTTCGGCTCGGGGCTCCACCCGTCAAAAATATATTCAAGCTCATCTGTGGGTTCCTTTGACGGCTCTTCGGCTTCCTCGGGGTATACCGGTAATGAACCGTATTCGGCTTCGGATTCTGCAAGCACGCTGCCGTCCTCATCGCGCCATGTGATGGGGTAGGTTTTGGTTTCTGAGTCAAACCCCGCGATATATTCGGCATCCTCCGTTACAGGCTCAATATCGGGTATCCAACCTCTAAAAACATACGTATATTCATCAGTTTCTTCACGGGAAGGCGTATTGCCCTTGTAAACGGGAGTGTCATTGTATGTATATTCTTCGACCGTGGAAACGCCGTCAACGTACCATGTGACTGTATAATGCGCCACCTGCTTTGAGAAAACGGCTCTGTATACTGTGTCCTCGGTTACATACGACGGCTCGGGTTCCCAACGCTCAAATGTATACTCGTACTCGTCCTTTTGCTTTTCGATGGGATCGTGGCTCGGAACGGAACCGTATTGCACAGATGTCCTGTCTATAACATTACCCTTGTCGTCCTCCCATTTTACTTCACAGTAAAGCGACTGCGCGCGTATTAACGCGCCTTCGGCGTTAAGCCTTCGGTTGGCGTTCACTTCATGATTGCCCGGATTGGTCGCGATAGTTGCGCCCTCCTTCAGACAATCTTTTATTTCAGCAGGAGTGAGCGACGGGTATTTTCCTTTTAATACCGCGGCCATGCTTGCGACGAGCGGTGTTGCCTGAGATGTGCCGGAAATATATTTATATGAGTCTTTTTTTAAGTCTGTATTACACGTACTCCAAATATTTACTCCCGGCGCGGCTATATCGACCGACGTGCCGTAATTTGAGAAACCCGCGAGCTTATTATCCGAGTTACTTGCGCCTACGGAGATGACGTTATCAAATTTGTATCTTGCGGGATATGCCGCGGCGTTGTCCATATCAATTCCAACATTGTTATTTCCGTTTCCCGCAGCCGCAACAAACAGTGTGTCGGTACAGGACTGTATCGCTTGCATAAGCGGCTCATTGTTTGAACCGCCCCAACTGCAGTTTGCAATAGGTATATTCATTTTCTTTACATAGTCTATCGCAGCCACAATCATATCGACACGGGTGGATTTCCCGCCATTGTAGTCAAAGAAAATTTTTAACGGCACTATCTTCGCGCTGCCCGTTTTAATGTTTCCGGCGAGTGATGCAATTCCTTTGTCATTACCCGTTACCGCGCTTATTATTCCGGAAATGTGCGTGCCATGTCCCTGCATGTTGTATTCCGGGTTGTAGCCGTCGTCGGGATCGTTGTCACCGCTTCCAGTAAAGTCCCAGCCGTGTACATCATCTTTGTAACCGTTGTCGTCGTCGTCATAATTGTTATTCGGTATCTCGTTGGGATTTGTCCAAATGTTGTCCTTTAAATCCTCATGCTCCGCGAAAATACCCGAGTCAAGCACAGCAACCGTGACATTGGAACAGTTTATATCTGTTTCCCACACCGCTTCCGCGTCTATCATGTGAAAGCGATATGTTTTGGCTTCATCTTCAGACACGTATTCAGAGTCGTCGGGCATGGCGTCAAGGTAGTAATAATAATTCGGCTCGGCATATTTTACCGTACCGGACGCGTTGAGCATATTAACGGCTTCAAGCACCTTGTCCTCGCCGGCTTCGGGCAATGTCAGTTTTACTATACGTTCGTCCGACGCGGAAAACAGCGATATAGAGCTCGTGTTGCTGGACAAGTCCATAAGCTCCTTTGTCTCAGTTATTCCGAGCTTCGCGAGAACATCGTCAAAGCTTTCGCCGATACTGAAAAGACCGATGGACGAGCGCTCGGGTTTTGTAACAACAATAACCGAGCTGTCATCAAATTTCGGCAAATCCTCCGCGTTCGCCGAAAACGAAAAAAACAGTGCAAAAATAACAGCCGAAAACAGTATTGCAACTCCGCGCTTCTTCATTCCACTCACCTCGTATGTTATATTTGTTCAGCATTTCGGTTTATCCCAAGCTGTAGAAATCGTCGAAGAACGACGGGTACGACACCCTCGCGCATGCTTCGTCGTCAAGCGTTGAAACGCCGTCGGCAAGCTGCGACAAAACGGTTAAGCTCATAGCCATTCTGTGGTCGCCGTAGGTCTTAAAGTCAGCGCCGTGAACAGACTTGCCGCCGTTTATAATCATGCCGTCGTCCGTTTCCGTAATATCCACGCCGCACTTTTTGAACTCATCGACAACGGCGCGTATTCTGTTCGTTTCCTTAACCTTTAATTCCTGCGCGTCCTTTATAACCGTCGTACCTTCGGCAAAAACCGCCGCGACTGCTATTATAGGAAGTTCGTCGATAAGCCTCGGTATAATATCGCCGCCTATCGTTACAGCGCGCAGCGTGCTTGACCTTACCGTTATATCCGCCGCGCTTTCACCCGCGCTCACACGTTCGTTTTCAACGGTTATATCCGCACCCATATCCTTCAAAACGTCAATAATACCCGTTCTGGTCGGATTTGTGCCGACATTTTTTATCGTAATTTCACTGCTGGGCATAATCGAGCCGAGAACCATGAAAAACGCCGCCGACGAAATATCGCCGGGAACAACGACGTTTACAGCCGACAGCCTGTACGTCGGTTTTACCATAATATCAAGCCCGTCAACGCTTATATCCGCGCCCATAGCGCCGAGCATAAGCTCTGTATGGTCGCGCGATTTTTCAATTTCCCTCACAACTGTCTCACCCTCGGCGTACAGTCCGGCGAGAATGATAGCCGTTTTAACCTGTGCCGACGCCACGGACATTTTGTAGTCAATGCCGTGCAGATGTGAGCCGTGTATATATAGAGGACAGTATTCGTTCTCGATATTTGCTCCCATAAGCGCGAGCGGCTTCGTGACGCGCCCCATAGGACGCTTGCATATCGACGCGTCGCCCGTAATCTCCGTGTCGAACGGCTGCGCTGACAGTATTCCGCACAAAAGACGCGTAGTCGTGCCGCTGTTACCGGTGTAAAGCGTTTTTTCGGGCTTTGCGAGACCGCGCATACCGTTGCCGCGCACCGTCACCCTGTCACCGCGCTCGTCTATTTCCACGCCCATGCTGCGGAAGCAGTCTATTGTGGAAAGACAGTCAGCCCCGGGCAAAAATCCCGTAATTTCAGTAACACCGTCCGCGAGCGAGCCGAGCATTACGGCGCGGTGCGATATTGACTTGTCGCCCGACACGGTAAGAGTGCCGCGCGCTCTTTTTATCTTTTTTATCTCCATTCTTGTTCCTCCGATGTATTCTAAATCAATTATACCACAAATAAAATAAAAAGACAATACTTTCATATTAAATACAAGGTGGTGCGGCATGGAAAAAAGAAGCATAATAACGGGCGCGGTAATACTCATGGCTGCGAACGCCGTATCGAAAATACTCGGCGCGGTGCTTAAAATACCGCTCGCGTACATACTGCGCGAAGAGGGCATGGCGGTATACAACATCGCCTTTGAGGTTTACATAATGTTCCTCTCGTTCATAATATCGGGACTGCCGTTCGCAATATCAAAGCTGTCGGCGGAAGCCTCGTCGCGCGGTCAGCGGCTTAGGGAGCGCAGAATAGTATCGCTGTCAACGTGGCTGCTTATCGCGATAGGCGCGGCAGGATCGGTCATACTTTACTTCGCCGCGCCGTTTTTCGCACTCGCCATGAAAGAGGAAAAGGCGGTGTACGCGATACGCATGATTTCGCCGTCAATCTTCTTCGTCGCGCTCGGAACGGGATACAAAAGCTATTTTCAGGGCGTTTCACGCATGGTGCCCGTCGCCGCGTCACAGGTCGCGGAAAGCTTTGTAAAGCTCATCGCGGGTTACGGACTTGCTCTGCTTTTCATACACGCCGGTACGGAGAAAACAGCCGGCGGCGCGATTATGGGTGTGACGGCGGGCGAGATAGTCGCGACGGCAATACTTGCGTTCGGATATATTTTCCGTAAAAAAGAGGTTTACATAAAATCGGAAAACGCAAGCCGACGGGAAATACTGCGCGACCTTATGTCGCTCGCCCTGCCGCTTTTGTGCGCGTCGGTGGTATCAAACGCGCTCGGCACAGCCGACACAACGCTTACGAGAGTACGCCTTCTCGACGCAGGGCTTACGCCTGACGACGCGCGCTTCCTCTACGGTGCGTACACGGGCTACGCGCTCACTGTTTTTCACCTCCCCGTCGGAATACTCGCGACGCTCGGAGTGAGCATACTTCCTGTGATAGCCGGCGCTTACGCGTCGGGTAACGAAAAGGTAGCGGGGAAGGCTACGGAAATGGGCGTGAAAATATCGGTCGCGCTGTCGGTGCCGTGCGCGGTGCTTATGTATACGCTAAGCGGCGAAATACTCACGCTCCTTTTCAGGAATGACACGTCCGCGCTTATGCTCAAAACTGTCGCGCCGTGCGCCGTGCTTATGTGCGCCGCGCAGATGTCGGCGGCGGTGCTGCAGTCGGCGGGGAAGATAATGACGCCGTTTTTTAACTCGCTCATCGGAATCGGCATAAAGCTCGCGCTTGGCTACATTTTAATAGGAAATCCCGAAATTAACATATACGGCAGCGCGATAGGCGCGATTGCGGCAAACGGCGCGGTCATGGCGCTCAACTTTATATCGCTCCGGAGAAAGCTCAATATACGCCTCAACCTCATGAACACGCTTGTAAAACCGATATTCTGCGGCGTTGCTATGCTGTTCGTCATACAAATAATACAGCCGCCGTTTTCGGGACTGGGAATATTTGCTTACACCGCGGCTGTATCGGCAATATCATGCGCCGCGTACGCGCTCACATTACTCGTGACGGGAACGGTCTCGCGCGAGGATATACGGCTTGTCGTTAGGTGACACGGCGGCTGCTGAATAAAAATTTAAAAAAGCGTCTAAAAATTTAATATTATTCCTTGATTTTAACGTGAAAAAGTGATACAATACCTTTATGTATATAAAAGATACACAAAATGACAAAAATAAAAGGAGGATTTTTTTCAGATGGCAAGGAAAATGAAAACAATGGACGGCAACAACGCCGCGGCATACGCATCATACGCGTTTACCGATGTTGCTGCCATCTACCCCATCACACCATCATCAACAATGGCGGAGGTCACCGATAAGTGGGCTGCCGCAGGTCAGAAGAATATCTTCGGACGTACGGTAAAGGTTGTTGAAATGCAGTCGGAGGCGGGCGCAGCGGGCGCTGTTCACGGCTCGCTTACGGCGGGCGCTCTTACAACAACATACACCGCTTCACAGGGACTTCTCCTTATGATCCCGAACATGTATAAGATCGCGGGCGAGCAGCTTCCGTGCGTGTTCAACGTATCGGCAAGAGCTATCGCTTCACACGCACTTTCAATCTTCGGCGATCACAGCGACGTTATGGCATGCCGTCAGACAGGCTTCGCCATGCTCGCATCGACAAACCCGCAGGAGGCTATGGATCTCGGCGCGGTAGCGCATCTTTCTACAATTAAGTCGAGAATACCGTTCCTTCACTTCTTCGACGGCTTCAGAACGTCGCACGAGTATCAGAAGGTAGCTTGCTGGGATTATGACGAGCTTGCGAAGATGGTAGACTGGGACGCTATAAACGACTTCAGAAGAGGCTCGTTAAGCCCCGAGCATCCGGCTCAGCGCGGTACGGCGCAGAACGGCGACGTATTCTTCCAGGCGAGAGAGTCGTGCAACAAGACGTATGACGCTGTTCCCGAGGTTGTAGAGGAGTACATGAACAAGGTTAACGCCGCGATCGGCTCGGACTACAAGCTCTTTAACTACTACGGCGCGCCCGACGCGGAGCAGGTAATCGTTGCTATGGGCAGTGTTTGCGACACTATCGAGGAAACTGTTGACTACCTCAACAAGAACGGTCAGAAGGTCGGTCTTGTAAAGGTAAGACTGTACAGACCGTTCTCGGCTAAGCACCTTATCGACGCTATCCCCGACACTGTTAAGAAGATTTCCGTTCTCGACAGAACGAAGGAAGCCGGTTCAATCGGCGAGCCGCTCTACCTCGACGTTGTAGCAGCTCTCCAGAACAGCAAGTTCGCGGGCGTTGACATTTACGCGGGTCGTTACGGTCTTGGTTCAAAGGACACGACTCCGGCTTGCATTATCGCTGTATACAAGAACACTGAAAAGAGAAGATTTACCGTAGGCATTAACGACGACCTTACAAACCTCTCACTGCCGCTTGACGAGAACCCCGATACAACGCCGGAGGGTATCACAAGCTGTAAGTTCTGGGGTCTCGGCGCGGACGGTACGGTAGGCGCAAACAAGAACTCCGTTAAGATTATAGGCGACCACACCGAAATGAACGTACAGGCATATTTCGACTACGACTCAAAGAAGTCGGGCGGTCTCACATGCTCGCACCTCCGTTTCGGTCATCCGAAAATCACATCGACATATCTTATCAACAAGGCTGACTTCGTTGCGTGCCACAAGGCTTCATACGTAAGACAGTACGATATGGTACAGGACGTTAAGCCGGGCGGCGTATTCCTCTTAAACTGCTCATGGAATGTTGACGAGCTTTCCGAGCATCTCCCCGGACAGGTTAAGAAGTACATCGCTGACAACAACATTCAGTTCTATACGATAGACGGCGTTAAGATAGGTAAGGAAATCGGTCTCGGCAACAGAATCAACACCGTTCTCCAGTCGGCATTCTTCAAGCTGTCGGGCATACTCCCCGAGGCTGACGCTATTCAGTACATGAAGGACGCTGCTACCGCTTCCTATTCAAAGAAGGGCGACGCGGTAGTTAAGATGAACCACGACGCTATCGACGCGGGCGCACAGCAGGTTGTCAAGGTTGACGTTCCCGAAGATTGGAAGAACGCTGAATATGAGGATCTCGCGATTAAGCACGAGGGCGAAGGCAAGCTCGTTGACTTTGTAAACGACATTCTCGTTCCGATAAATCAGTTCAGAGGCGCAAGCCTTCCCGTTTCGGCGTTCGAGAAGTACCAGAGAGGCGAAGTGCCCCTGGGCAGCGCGGCGTTTGAAAAGAGAGGTATCGCTATCGACGTTCCCGTATGGAACAACGAAACATGTATCCAGTGCGGAAACTGCTCGTACGTATGTCCTCACGCTTGTATCCGTCCCGTTGTACTCACGAAGGAGGAGCTTGACAACGCTCCCGAGGGTATCAAGTATCAGAACGCTATGCAGCTCGACGGACTTTACTACGCGATGGCTATATCGGTACTCGACTGTACCGGCTGCGGAAGCTGCGCTAACGTATGTCCCGTAAACAACGCGGGTAAGAAGGATCCGGCTCTCGTTATGAAGCCGCTCGACGACAACCTTGACGAGCAGAAGGGCTATGACTATCTCGTAACTCTTGCGGAAAAGCAGGAGGTTCTTGACAAGTTCAAGGCTTCAACGGTTAAGGGCAGCCAGTTTAGAATGCCTTACCTTGAATTCTCCGGCGCTTGCGCGGGCTGCGGCGAAACTCCGTACGCAAAGCTCGTCACACAGCTCTTCGGCGACAGAATGTACCTTGCAAACGCAACGGGCTGCTCGTCGATTTGGGGCGGTTCATGCCCGTCGACACCGTACACCACAAACAGCGACGGTCACGGCCCCGCCTGGGCAAACTCGCTGTTCGAGGATAACGCGGAGTTCGGTCTCGGTATGTACATCGCTCAGAATACATTGAGAGAAGCAAACATTGCAAGACTTGAGAAGATCGCGGCTGAAAACGCTGACGTTAAGCCGGCTGTTGACAAATTTATCGAAACGAAGAACGACGGCGAGGCTAACAAGGTTGCGACAGACGAGCTTCTTAAGGCTATCGCGAACATTAACTCGGAGGAAGCTAAGAATGTAATCGCCGACAAGGAATTTCTTTCAAAGAAGTCCTGCTGGATATTCGGCGGTGACGGCTGGGCATACGACATCGGCTTCGGCGGCGTTGACCACGCTATCGCTTCGGGCGAGGATATAAACATTCTCGTATTCGATACGGAGGTTTACTCGAACACGGGCGGTCAGTCATCAAAGGCTACACCGACCGGCGCTATCGCACAGTTCGCTGCTGCGGGTAAGGAAGTTAAGAAAAAGGATCTCGCGGCTATCGCTATGAGCTACGGCTACGTATACGTTGCACAGGTAGCGCAGGGTGCAGACCAGAACCAGCTCCTTAAGGCTATGATCGAGGCTGAAAGCTATAACGGCCCTTCGATCATCATCGCTTACGCTCCGTGTATCAACCACGGTATCAAGGGCGGTATGACGATTGCACAGACCGAGGAAAAGAAGGCTGTACAGGCGGGCTACTGGCACCTGTTCAGATATGACCCGAGACTTGCTATGGAAGGCAAGAACCCGTTCCAGCTTGACTCTAAGGCTCCGACAATGGATTACGAGGAGTTCATCATGGGCGAAGTTCGTTACAACTCGCTTGCTCGCTCCAACCCCGAAAGAGCTAAGGAATTGTTTGCAAAGGCTAAGAAGACGGCGGAAGAAAAGTACGCGCATCTTGTAGAACTTGCAAAGTAATTAAAGCTTAATACGGCATGAAAAAGCATATCGTTCGCGCGGTATGCTTTTTTGCTTGCAAAATTACGGATTTAATGGTAGAATTATATACATACTATAAATCAAAAAGGGAGATAAATATGAACAAGCAGTATACGATAGACGATTTGCGCGATATTATAGTGACGCTCCGCGGCGAGAACGGCTGCCCATGGGACAAAGTACAGACACACCAGAGCCTTAAAAAGGACATGATAGAAGAGTGCTACGAGGCGATTGACGCGCTCGACAACGGCAGCGACCACGATTTCGCGAATGAGCTCGGCGACGTGCTTCTGCAGGTAGTGTTCCATTCGCGTCTCGCGGAGGAACGCGGCGCGTTCACGTTTGACGATGTGCTTAACGAGATATGCACGAAGCTCATAACGCGCCACACGCACGTTTTCGGCAAGGACAAGGCTGTCACGGCGGAGGAAGCGCTCGGCAACTGGGAGAAGAACAAGAAGAAGGAAAAGCATCTCGACACCTATACCGCCATGCTCAAGGACGTACCGGGTTATCTTCCGGCGCTTATGCGCAGCGCGAAGGTGCAGAAAAAAGCCGCCGCCGCGGGCTTCGACTGGGACAGCACGGACGGCATATACGACAAAATATCCGAGGAAACTGAAGAGCTTAAAGAGGCGATCGAGAAAGGCAGCAACATAGAGGAGGAGTACGGCGACCTTCTTTTCAGCGTCGTAAATTTGGGAAGGCATTTAAAGCTTACGCCGGAGATTGCCCTTTCGGGCGCGACGGAGAAGTTTATACGCCGCTTTGAAAAAATGGAAACGCTGTCGAAGGAACGGGGTAAAAATCTTGACGAATGTGATATTTCCGAGCTTGACGCGCTCTGGAATGAAGTAAAATAACCATTAAAATATACTTTTTTAGGAAATAATGGCTTAAAATGCTGTAAAACCCTTGACATATCGGGGAAAATGTACTAAAATAAATAATTGGACAGGCACTTGTAAGCCTGTAACGTTTGAAAAAAAGATTAGGAGGAAAAAACATGAACAAGACAGAGTTAGTCGCAGCAGTAGCTGCAAAGGCCGAGCTCTCGAAGAAGGATGCTGAAAAGGCAGTTTCGGCTGTAACAGCTTCGATTTCTGAAGCTCTTAAGAAGGGCGACAAGGTTCAGCTCGTTGGCTTCGGTACATTCGAGGTAAGAAAGCGCAACGCAAGAACAGGCAAGAACCCCAGAACGGGCGAGAGCATCAAGATTAAGGCTTCCAAGGTTCCCGCATTCAAGGCTGGTAAGGCACTTAAAGATACAGTTAACTAATACACAAATACAAGGGCGTCGCTTTTATGCGGCGCCTTGTTTCATTAAATAAGAGCATATTTGAGGATATAATTATATGAGAATAGATAAATACTTAAAGGTCGCTCGGCTCATAAAGAGACGCACGATTGCAAACGAAGCGTGCGACCAAGGCAGAATAACGGTGAACGGACGCGTGGTTAAAGCGTCATACGATGTTAAGGAAAACGATATAATAGAAATAACGATGGGCGAGCGCGTTATAAAGGTGCGCGTAAAGGCTGTGGCGGAGCATGTGTTAAAGAACGACGCCTCATCGCTGTACGAACAGGTTGAGTAATATTCGCCGCACTCCCGTCATAGATATATTGCGGGAGGGGATAGTATGGCGGAGAAGGAACACAGCCTGACTATGAACGGCAGAAAAAATATGTCGCTTACCGGCATAACGGACGTGAAGGAGTTTTCGGAAAACAGAGTAACGCTTAAAACACAGATGGGCGACATGTGCGTGCGCGGCAGAAAGCTCACGATAAGCCGCCTCGACACCGATACGGGGATACTGAGCGTAAACGGCGAAATTGATATGATAAAATACTCGTCACCCGCCGGCGGCGGAATAATCGAGGGACTTTTCAAATGATTTCGGATGAGACGGCTCTGTTCCTTGCCATGACTGCGTGCGGTTTGGCGGTGTCCGTACTGTATGATTTCATGCGGGCAGTACGCGGCGCGGTAAAATCCGGTGCGGCGGTGACTGCTGTAACGGATGTAATATTCGCTTTCGTTTCGTTTGCCGCGGCGTCATGGTGCGTCTTAAGCTTCGGGAACGGCAGGCTGAGGATTTATGAAGTCATAGGTCTTTTACTCGGAGCGGTTTTCTATTTCGCGGCTTTCAGCGGCGTGGTATACAAGTTTTTTCTCTTCTGTGTAAAAAAAATTTTGAAAATAACGATATTTATTTTCAAAATACTCTTGACACCGCTGCTGTTTTTGTATAAAATTTTAAGAGTACCGATAAAAAAATGCGCGGAAAGCATTAAACGAAGGAGTAGAAACTCAAATGCTGAACAAACTGAAAAATCAGGTAGCAAAATATATAAACGCTCACAAAAAGGGTCTTATAATCGCCCTCGTCGCGGTATTGGCGGGTTCAATGCTTTTAAGAGGCGTCATGCAGTATCCGAGGCTCGGCGCGCAGAAAAAGGAAATAGCGGAATTAAACAGCAAAATTGAATATGAAGAAGAACGCCAGAAGGAAGTCGAGGATTTGGAAAGCAAGGTAAACTCCGACGAATACATAAAGAAAATTGCCACGGAAAAGCTCGGACTTATTCCGAGCAACGCCAAGATTTTTGTTGATGTTTCCGGCGAACAACAGTAATGAAACAAGAAAGGTAATAAAGGATAGAATGGTAGAATTAGGTAATATAGTAGAGGGAAAGGTCACAAGCGTAATGCCGTTCGGGGCATTTATAGATTTGCCCGGCAAGCAGTCGGGACTTGTTCATATTTCGGAACTGTCGTCAAGATATGTCAAGGATATAAACGAGTATATCAAAAAAGGCGACTCGGTAAAGGTAAAGGTTATCAAAATAGACGACGACGGCAAAATAAGCCTTTCAATTAAACAGGCTGAGGAAAAGAAGGAAAAGACCGGCCGCGCAAAAAAAGCTCCGCATGAGAAAAAAGAATTTGTACGTCCCGCAGAGCTCGACTGGAGCACGTCATCAGAGGGCATGTCGCTTGACGATATGCTATCCAAATTCAAGCAGGACAGCGACGAGAAGATGCAGTCGTTAAGACGCAGCAACGACTCTAAACGCAGCGGCGGATACAGCAGAAAGAGCAGCCATTCATATTGATAAAACAAGCCGGGCGGAAAGTTGTTTCCGCCTGTTTTCTTGCATAAAAAACAATAAATCCGGTATGGAGAAAAGTATGAGAGCACTAAAGGAAAACAAAAGAACATTCCCGCTCATAGGCGCAATCATAGTGTTTGTGCTTGTTTTTTGTGTGCTCTACCTCGGCAAAAACATCGGACTGAGCGACAACGGCGATTTTCGCCGCGTACTGCTTGTAAATAACCTTGAATACGAGAATGACGACAACTACTATTACCTTTTCAAGCGCGATTACAAAATGAAAATAGAGGGTGACACCTTCGGCGAAAAAATGGCGTACCTGTGCCGCAACAACGATGCCGAGGAAATATACTCGTCGCCGCATTTCGTCATAATAAAAGCATCAAAGCTTATGAATTTCCTTATAAATACGGTATTCCGCCGCGATGAGAGCCATTACGATATAGGCTGTCTCGCGTTCATATACACTCTTATGCTGTCGCTTGCGGCATGGGGAATTTTCACGTTTTTCGCCGACTCGAAAAAACGAATACGGATAGCCGTGTTTATAATTTTTATTGTGATGTTCTGCGACGCGGGTTACGTGCTGTACTTCAATTCATTTTACGGAGAACCGCTTCAATACGTGTCGCTTATGATGCTCGTCGCGCTCGGAATGTTAATATACAAACGGCCTACAATCCCGAAGGTCGCATGCTTTTTCATATCTCTTTACTTCTTCGCGGGATCGAAGCTCGCAAACGTTCCTTACGCCGTAATCGCGTCGGTTCTGGCGCTTTCGTTCGCTTTTTTGAGAAAGGGGAGAGGGTACAGGATAGGCGTGGCGGTATCGGTTCTTGCAGCCGCCGCATGCATAGCCAACCTGTACGTCAGCATACCGGACTGGATGCACGACGATACAACATACCAGTCCGTATTTTTCGGCGCGCTCAAGGAGACTGAAACGCCGGAGCAGGATTTGATGGAGTTTGGTATAGACGAAAAGTATATGCCTCTTATAAACACTCACGCGTACATGCAGGAGGACGAATATCCGCTCGATATAAAAACGGACGAGTTCCGCGAGGATTTTTACGAAAAGGTAAACAAGCTTGACGTCGTATTTTTCTATATGCGCCACCCGATAAGGTTTTGCTGCAAGGTCGCGTTCGCTATAGAAAACGCGTCGTGCCTGAGACCGCTAAACCTCGGCACGTCCGAAACGGTCATAATGGACAACACAAACCGATACAGCCTTTGGAGCAACCTGCGCGTCGCTACCAAATTTTTGTATAATCCGATTATAGTGTTCCTTATGGCTCTGTTTTTAACGGCGTACGTCGTGCTTGTAAACGTGTTCCTTGTCAAGGAAAAGCGGGAAACGAACGAAAAGCGTCTTTACATAATCATGGCAATGTATATCCTTCTTGCGGGACTGTGGATAAATATGTGTCTGCCGATAATAGGCAACGGCGAAGCGGATATAATGAAACACATGTTCCTGTTTGAAAACTGCATGGACGTGCTGACCGCAGGAATAATAATAGGCATAGTAAGCATGCACCGCCGTAACGCGATTATATCGGTTACAGCGATTGCGGCTGTAATCGCGGCTCTGCAGATAGGCAAACCGAAGGAGACTTTGGAGTTCGGAACATACAACGGCAAACCGATACAATGGGAGGTCATGTCAACCGACGACGACGGTTCACGCACGCTCGTTACAAAGCATTGTATAGAGCAGCTCGCGTTTGATACAAACGACAATATGTGGGAGACGAGTGATTTAAGAGAGTGGCTCAACAGTGATTTTGTGCGAGAGTTTTCGCTTGAAGAGCTTTCGCGCATACAGCCCGTGCAAAACGAGGTCATGCTTACGTATAACGATCGTTACATGGCTGAGAGCGGCGACCACACGCATATATGGAGCGCGACGAGAGACGCTGCTGCCGATTTAAGCGAAACGGCGTATAAGTATACCGTTGACGACATGGTATACATTCCGACGCTCGACATGATGAGCACAATCGATGTGAACGGCTCTTACTGGATACTTTGTCCGTACGGCTACAATGAAAAGATGCAGCGGTACATGAAAAACGACGGCTTTGTGCTTCACACCAATGTGGACAACGTAAGGGGAGTGCGCGCGGTAATAAAAATCAGTCCGCAATAGGACTGGGAAAAGGAAGTAAAATCATGAAAAGTGAAAGAAATATGACAATGCTCGCGGATTTTTACGAGTTTACGATGATGAACGGCTTTTTTGAGAAGGGCGAGAAGGATAAGATCGCATATTTCGATATGTTTTTCAGACGCGTGCCGGACGACGGCGGCTTTGCGATAATGGCGGGCGTGGAGCAGCTTATAGAGTACATTAAGGAGATTGAGTTTACCGACGCCGATATTGAATTTCTGCGCGGTAAGGGTATATTTTCCGAAGGATTTCTGGAGTATTTGCGCACGTTCAAATTCGAGTGCGACGTGTGGGCAATACCCGAAGGCACGCCGATATTTCCCGGCGAACCGTGCGTAACGGTGCGCGGACCTGCTATACAGGCGCAGTTTGTTGAAACGATGATACTGCTCACAGTAAACCACCAAAGCCTTATCGCTACAAAGGCAAACAGGATAGTGCGCGCCGCGCAGGGCAGAACGGTTATGGAGTTCGGCTCGCGCAGAGCGCAGGGCTATACCGGCGCGGTGATAGGCGCGAGAGCGGCGTATATCGGCGGCGTGGACGGTACGGCGTGCACCATATCCGACGAGCTTTACAGTATAACGGCGCTTGGCACAATGGCTCATAGCTGGGTGCAGATGTTTGACAGCGAGTACGAGGCGTTCAGGGCATACGCTGAAACATACCCGCACAGCTGCACGCTCCTCATAGACACGTACAACGTCATAAAGTCGGGCATACCGAACGCGATACGCGTATTCGACGAGGTGCTGAAGCCGCTCGGAGCACGTCCCGCAGGCGTGAGGATAGATTCGGGCGACATAACGTACCTGTCCAAAAAGTGCCGCGAAATGCTTGACGCGGCGGGCTATGATGACTGTAAAATCGTCGCGTCGAATTCGCTTGACGAGTACATTATCCGCGATATGCTGCTTCAGGGCGCGAAAATAGACAGCTTCGGCGTGGGCGAACGGCTTATAACGTCAAAATCCGAACCCGTATTCGGCGGCGTATACAAGCTTGTCGCGGTTGAGGACGGCGAGGGCAATATCATACCGAAAATAAAGATAAGCGAAAACGTGGCAAAAATTACAACGCCCGGCTTTAAGCAGGTACACCGTCTGTACTCTCGCAAGGACTCAAAAGCGATAGCAGACGTTATAACGCTCCACGGTGAAACAATAGACAGCGAAAAGCCGATAAACATATTCGACCCCGAGCACACGTGGAAGAAGAAAACGGTTACCGACTTTTACTCTCGTGAGCTGCTAAAGCCGATATTCGTAAAAGGCGAGTGCGTGTACGAAAGTCCCGGAATCGAAGTGCTGCGCGAATACTGCAAAATGGAGGTTGACGGCTTGTGGGACGAGGTAAAACGTTTTGAAAATCCGCATACCTACTACGTCGACCTGTCGGATAAGCTGTGGAACATGAAGCATACCATGCTTGAAGAATACCAGAATTAAGGAACAGAGGTTAAAATGGAAACGAAATTACTTACCGCAAGCGATACAGACATTGCTCTTGCGGGTGAAATCATAAAAAACGGCGGACTTGTCGCGTTCCCGACAGAAACGGTGTACGGGCTCGGAGCGTCGGCGTTTAATCCCGACGCGGCGCGTAAAATATACGCCGCGAAGGGCAGACCGTCCGACAATCCGCTTATCGTGCATATATGTGATAAGACGCAGATAGGCGAGATAGCCGAGGATATTACGCCGCAGGCACGGAGCGTCATAGACGCGTTCATGCCCGGACCGATTACGATAATACTCAAAAAAAAGTTGATTGTACCCAATGATGTAACGGCGGGACTTAACACTGTGGCAGTGCGCTATCCGCTGAACGAAACGGCATGCCGCCTTATACGCGCCGCCGGAGTACCGATAGCCGCGCCGAGCGCAAACTTGTCGGGCAAGCCCAGCCCCACGGACGTGTCGCACGTGATTGAGGACATGACGGGCAGAATTGACGCTATCATAGACGGCGGAAGGTGCGACGTGGGCGTTGAGTCGACGATAGTCGATTTTACCGACGAAACCCCTGTGATACTCCGTCCCGGAGGTGTCACATTCGACGAGCTAAAAAGCGTTGTCCCGACGGTTAAGATAGACAAAAATATTCTACGCTCGATCGGCGCGGACGAAGTTCCGAAGTCGCCGGGCATGAAATACAAGCACTACGCGCCTAACGCCGAGGTGACGGTTATCGAGGGCGAGAAGGAAAACGTGCAGAGGAAGATAAAGGAGCTTTTAAGCGATAACGACGGTAAAATTGCGGGCGTGCTCGCCATGTACGGAGCGGACTACGACAACGCCGTGATTCTGTCGGCGGGGGAGAGCAACAAGGAGTACGCGAAGAATCTCTTTTCCGCACTCCGCGAGTTCGACCGTCTCGGCGTGGAAAAGGTGTACGCGGAGTTCTGCGAAAAGGACGGTTACGGTCTTGCCGTAAAAAACCGCCTTTACAAAGCCGCGGCACAGAGGGTGATACATGTATGAAAACAAAGGTGTATATTGCCGACACGAGCGCGCTTCGCGACGGTGAGGTGTTCAGCCGCTGCCTTACCCTCGTGAGCGGAGAACGCATAAATAAGATAAATCGGTACGCAAAGCACGATGATAAAATACGGTCGCTTGCCGCAGGTTTGCTGCTCGAAAAGGCGTTTGACAACATCGGGATAAGCGGCCGTGAAATACGTATCGGCGACAACGGCAAGCCGTATCTCGCAAACGGCGCGGTTTTCTTTAATCTGTCTCACTCCGGCGAGCGCGCAATGTGCTCTGTGTCGGACATGGAGGTCGGCTGTGATGTGCAGAAAATAGGAGAGGCGAATCTCAAAATCGCGGACAGGTTTTTCAGCCCGTCCGAATGTAAGATGCTTAACGCCGCAGGAGACGAAAGTGAGAAAATCAAAATGTTTTACCGGCTGTGGACGCTTAAGGAAAGCTATGTAAAGGCTGTCGGCACAGGACTGAAAACGCCGCTCGGGAGCTTCTCCGTAACGACAGGGGAAAACGTGAACGGATACCATTTTAAGGAATATTATATAAGTGACGGATACGCATACGCCGTATGCGGCAAATCGCCATATTTTGAAAATATAGCTGTGCGGGTATCACTTATGTAATATAGACAAAAAAATTTACTAAATATTGTTAAAATTTTATAAATATCCGCAATGAAAAATGTTGACATAATATCAACTTTAATATATAATTATTATTAGAATAAAATATCCATCTGCGTTAAAGAAAAGGAGTGCAAAATGAGAAAGAGTAAAATTATTTCGTGGCTGCTGGCGGTATCGATGCTGGCAGTAACCGCAGTACCGGCATTCGCGGCGGCTCCGTCGGCGTATGACGGTCAGCCGTACGAGAGCGTTGGTTATTCGTCGGATGACGATCCCGACGGCGAAATCAACCTTGCCGTAATAGCTAACGGCGATGTTAACATCGGCGGAAGCATGGAAGTTCAGGGCAGTATTTATTCAAACGGTACTATTTATCAGAGAAGCAGCGGCGATTACAATATTGTAAACGGTCTGCTTATTTCCGGAACAGAGTATAAGTACGATGTGGAAAACTGGGTGCAGAATACTACCACATGGAATTGGGAAAGCACAACCGAGACTGTAACTTTACCGTATGTAATGCTGGAGCAGGACGGCTCTCCTGTAACAAATACAGGCAATATACAGTATATGGGCAAGCCGAAATATGAAGGCTCGATCACAGATAAAGAAACGAGCTTCGATTACACTCTGCCCGAGGGCGTTTACACAACTCCCGAGGTTAGCAATGTTGTAGAGTACAAGGAAGCCAATCAGTGGGGCAACGAAGCTGCGGGCAATCTTCCCATAACGATTTCGGAGAGCACGCGTTTCAATACGCTCTATCCTATGGGCGACTCGGTTACGATCGACGTTTCAAAGGGTGACGTAGTTGTTGTAATCGACAATATGGTGCTCGGTTCAGGTACTCCCGAGTTCAGAATTGTCGGCACGGAAGGCAATGATAATCAGGCATGGATTTATATAAACGGATTTGAAAATCCGAACGATAATATGTTCCAGATTATCGCCAACTTCAACGATGCACCGAACAGATTCTACACAACGGGCGACACAGCTACCGCCGAGGCTTATATGGACGAAGCGGCTTCGCCTGACAGATTAAAGATGTTCGTAACGCTTGAAGATACGAAGGTAGGCGCTTGCCACGTTTCGGGTGATGTATACTTCAACACAAATTCGCTCGACTTTGCGGGCGCAAGCTTGTTTAACGGTCATATCACAACAAACGCGGAAACGTTCAACGTAAATGACTCCGCATTCTTCAGAGGCGTTGTAATGGCTCCTTATGCAGATTCGTATGTAGCTCAGAGCGGTACGATTATCGGTCAGCTTTACACAGACACTCTCAAAATGGAAGGCTGGGGCAGAATCCTTTATGATCCCGATAAGCTGAGAGAATATCCGTCGGAAATCCCGACGCCGGGCGACGAGCCTGCACCGGAAGCAACACCGGAACCCACTCCCGAGCCGACTGCAGAGCCGACACCCGAACCTACGCTTCCCCCGCTTCCGTCGGGCAGTGAGATAGATGTTACGGG
>CANQDD010000011.1 GCA_947591315.1 uncultured Clostridia bacterium | reverse complement strand
TTGACAAAAGATACAAAGTGTGGTATAATATCCATAAAAGATACGAAAAGTCATGTCACACCGTTAAAAGCGCGCGGAGCTTATCCGAAAAAATACAGTAACGGGAACGCGGCGCGGCTTTTGTATCAAAATTGCGGAAGGGGGTGAACTGTTTGGTTCAACTCGACTTCAGCGCCTTCAGGCCCACTACCTTACTCAGCAAGTGGTGGCGCATTGTGGCGCAGCATTTCGCGCTCCTGCAGGACGCCCACAACGCGCTCGACGACCGTCTCACGGACGAGAGCGCGGCGCGTGAAGCTGACAAGCGGGAGCTTCTGAACCGTCAGGGGGAGGAGACGGCACAGAGGAAGCAGGCGGACAGCGAGCTCGAAGAAAAGCTCACATTAAAAATTTTGAACGAGACGCAGCTCCGCACCGACGCGGACGACGCTCTTACCGAGCGGATCCGCGCGGCGAGGGCGGATTTCCTGAGCATGATAAACGCGGAGGCGGCGGAACGCTTGACCGAGGACACACGGCTCGACGGCGAAATATCACTGCTCAAGGCCGCGTCCCACACTCACGCGAACTCCGAGGTTTTGGGGGATATTACCGCGGAGGAAGTGTATAAGTGGAACAAGTCGGCGGACGAAAAGCTCGAAAACACGGCGTTTCTGGACTACCTCGACGGCGTGTGCGCCGATATTTCAAGAAAAATCGGCGAGCTTTACACGCTCGGCGGCGTATGCGTGTACGACGGCGGTCTGTACGGCGAAATGTACGAGGGCGCTTCGCTCGACGGCGGAGACGACGATGATACGGAGCGTACCGTTGTCGATTTCGGCGGCTTCGACGACACGATGCCGAGCACGGTTACAATCGACGGCGGAGTGTACGCCTGACGGCTAAATAACGGGAACGCGAAGGGATACCCATAATATCCCTTTGCGTTTTTTTGCCGTCATGCTTGATTTTTCCGTTCAAACGTGGTAATATATAATGCGGAAATAATCAGAACGGAGGAATGAGTTATGGAGATAACAAAGGATACAACAATGGGCGAAATGCTCGATTATGACGGCGGAATCGCGTATATACTGATGCAGTCGGGTATGCACTGCGTAGGCTGCCCCTCGTCGATAGGCGAGACGCTCGAGGAGGCGTGCGTTGTTCACGGTCTGGACTGCAACGCCGTACTCGCGCAGATCACGGAGTATCTCGCGTCAAAAAAGGAGGCGTAAATCATGGTTAAGACAATCGCAAAGGTTGAGGGTATGATGTGCGCCCACTGCGAGGCTCACACGAACGAGGCGGTTCGCGCGGCGTTCGACGTTAAGGAAGTGACCTCGTCCGCGAAAAAGGGCGAAACGGTTATCGTTTCCGAAAACGAGATCGACGGCGCGAAGCTTACCGACGTTATCGACGAGGCGGGCTACAAGGTTACGGGCGTTACGTCCGAGCCGTATAAGAAAGGTCTTTTCGGCAAATTCGGAAAATAATCGCGGTGAAAATATGCATAAATTGGACGTATCTGACGATACGTTCTTTTTTTGTGCAAAAATTTGAAATATAGGTCATATTTTTGTATTTGCCGGAATATATTTAATGTAAAGGTAAAATTTTACCGTTAAATAAAAAGCGTTCGGCTGCAGCGGACGCCCAAGCAAAGACTACAAAAGTAAAAAAGAAAGAAGTGACTGTTATGAGTGAAAACAACATCTATCAGGACGATTTTGATTTGCCCGAAGGCGTCGCGGACGAGCCTGAAAAACAGCCGTACGAATATGATGCGGGCATGTCTGACAGCGGGAGCAATAAGCCTCCGAAGGGCGGCAGTAAACCGAAGAGCGGCGGCGAACCGGATAATGATGAGGAACAGCCCGCCTTAATCGATCAGATATATCATGCAATAAACGAGGTAATAGGCGGAACAAACAAGGATCAAATGTTCTGCATGATGTCTCCGGGCACGACGTTAAATCCTTCGGATTACCAATACGACACCGAAGGCGAAAAGCCGTTGACGGTTGCGGCAAACGAATCGCGGCTCGTAAACAAGCTTTTCGATCCGTGCCACATCACGGGAAGTGACAACGGACGCTCGCTCCCGATACAGTTTTTGTCCGCTCTGAACGTGCTTACCCCGAAACTCAACCCGGAGCTTGCGAAGGCAAAAAACGTCCTGCGCTCAATGCTTATGAAGAAAATAAAATATGAGTTTGAGGACGGCCCCGTAGAGGCGACATTCCAAAAAATATTCTACCGTCTGTACGATGAATGGGTGGAGGAAAAGCGCAAATGGGCGCAGGTGCAGAGCGCCAAAAAAGCCGAAATAAGAGCCAAATATGCCGACAATACAGATGAAAACAAGAAAAAGGCAGAGGAGGAGTATCTGGAGTGGTATCAGATTGAGGCGGAGCCTTATCTGCTCGCGGTTGAGGCGAAGCTCGGCAAGCTGCTCGGTTTGTTTTCCGTAGACGATATGCAGATCATAGAGGGGGTATTAAACAGCAGCGTAGGCTCGGAGCTTTATGAGGCGAAAACATCTGTCTTAAACGCTAAGAGATACAATCCCGACGGCGGCGCTACATATCCTGTCACGCTTACGCCGTCCGACTGGCCCAAGCTTCTTGACAGTAATTTTGCCGCCGTTGATTTGCTCGATACGCCCGACGCGCTCATGCAGAAGTACACAACGCTCTCGGCGCGCCGTCTGTCGCTTGCGAGCCAAATCGAGAGATTTCAGGAGCTTGACAAAAGCAAGGTGCTTGAAAACGAAATAAATGAGTTGAAAGCGAAAAAAGCGGCTTATGACAGCAGCTTCAATACCGCGATAGCAAATTACGGCGAAGGTGCGGCGGCTTTGATAAAAACAATAGTCGGCTTCTTTGAAAGTGAAGATAAGGGTCTCGATTTTGTATATGATATGCAGTGCAAAAAAGCAAACAGCGAGCAGGATAAAAAAAGTGATATAAATATCAATGATTTAAAAAAACTTTTGAAAGACTCATTAGATGCGCAGCAGAAATTTGTCGGCGCGGCGAAGGCTTTTGCCGAGGCGGGACGTGCCGTTATCGCCGATAAAGCGATGAAGTTTTCTGATGTCCTTATTCCTCTTGTCAGGGAGCTTGACGACGTTAACAGACAAATCGAGGATATTCAGGCGAGGGTACAGTGTTCTGTTTTGATGGGCAGCGAATCGACAGACCTTACAGCCCGCGCAGCCGAAAACGAATTTATGGAGGTCATTATAAACACGGACGCTTCCTCCACAACGTCAAACAGTTCATTGTCATCGAGCTCGTCAGAGTCAAACCACGGCATTTCGTTCTGGCTTGGCGGCTACAGCGATTCCGAATCAAAGGCGTTGTCCCGCTCCGACAATTTTTTTAAAGATAAAACCACCAAAATAGATATAGGATTTCACGTGACGAAAGTGGACATTTCGCGCGCATGGTTTAATCCGGGAGTGTTTAAGCTGAGCAATGAGATGTTTAACATTGCGGGAAAGCGTATTTCGTATAATCCCAAGGAACATCAGGACGAGATGACCGAGAGTAAAATGCTGGACGAAATGAACAAGTGTATCTTCCCGTGTTTCCCCGCCGCGTTTGTAATCGCGAAGGACGTTACTATACGGTTGTCAACAGGTGAATCAGTGAGCAGCACGGTGCGCAGCGTCATGGAGGAACAGGTCGCGAAGGGCGGCGGCGTGTTCTGCTTCAGCGGAAGCTCGGCTTCGTCGTCCTCGTCGGAGTCAAGCTCCGCAAAGGTGCAAAACACAAACAACGGTCTTACGATAAAATTCCCCGGAGCGCAGATCCTGGGATATTACCTTGAAAAAACGCCTCCCGACGAGAGCCGTTTCCTCACTGAGAGAGAATCGCAGGGCGATATTTCAAAGAATGATATGTCAATCGAGGAGTTTATTGAGTTATGCAAGCAGATGCTGGAAACACTGCATCAGCAGTGAGAAAGGAGGAAAAGCTATGAGAATAGGAGTTAACTGCGGTCATACGGTCAGCGGTTATCCGGGGTGCGGAGCGGTTGGACTTATCGACGAGAGCAAAGAGACGCGCGAGGTGGGCAAGCGCCTTATAGAAGTTTTGAAAAAAGCGGGTCACACCGTTGCAGACTGCACGGACGATTACTCTAACAGCGAGGGTAACAATCTTGAGGCGATATGCCGAATGGCAAACGCGCAGCCGCTCGATTTGTTCGTGTCGATACACTTTAATTCCGGCGGCGGTAAGGGCAGCGAGGTGTTTACATACGGAGGCCAGCGTCACGCGGAAGCGGTCGCGGCATGTGAGAAGCTGCACGCGCTCGGATTTACCGACAGGGGCGTAAAGGACGGTTCCGGACTGTATGTTCTGCGCAGAACAAACGCGAAAGCGATGCTCGTTGAGGTGTGCTTCGTCGATACGGCGTCAGATGTGGATCTGTACCACAAGCTCGGCGCGCAGCGCGTTGCAGAAGCAATCGCGGAAGCGGTAACGGGCGGACACAGTAAAGGAGGCGGCGAGATGACGCAGACGCAGTACGAGAAGCTTAAAAAGGAGATAAACGAGCTGAAGCCTATGATTTATGATTATATGGACGACAATATGCCGTCATGGGCAAAGCCGACCATTCAAAAATTGATGGACAAAGGTATTTTAGTCGGCGGTGAGGAAGGTCGGCTCGGTCTGACGATGGATATGCTGCGCATATTCGCCGCGAACGACAGGGCGGGACTGTACGGCTGATAAGTAAGCATGAAAAAAGTCACCTTAAACATTCGTTTAAGGTGACTTTTTTGGTACGCGATCAGGGGCTCGAACCCTGGACACCCTGATTAAGAGTCAGGTGCTCTACCAACTGAGCTAATCACGCATATACCGTATTTCTTCGGCAACGAATAGTATAATAACATACGAAAATGATTTTGTCAACAGTTTTTTTGAAAAAAATCAAAAAACTTAGCGCGGCGGGAATTGACAAAAACCGCGCTGTTTGATATATTAGAGAGTAGCATAAACTGTGAGGTGATTGACATGAGAATTATACTGTTCATCATAGGTCTTGCCCTGTCGCTGGACGGTCTTTACTGCGGATATATCGGTTCTATGGAGGTCGGAGAGGGAGTTGTCGTGGCGTTCGGCATCTCGTTTCTTCTGTGGGCGTCATTTTACGACGCGTTTCGCGCGAAAAAGTTCCTTAAATTTTTGAAGGGGTTGTTTGTTGCGGTGCTGTCAATATGCGTGCTGTACTCGTGTTTTGTATGCGTTATGGGAAGGCTCGACAGTGATAAGGGCAATGAGGAGTATGTGATCGTGCTCGGCTCGCCCTTAAAGGACGGTGAGCCTACAGATATACTCAAAAGCCGTCTCGATACCGCCGTGCGTTATCTGAACGGTCACCCGGGAGTGACGGCGATCGTTTCGGGTTCGCGGAGCAGTATCGGCTCGATGTCGGAGGCGCGGGCAATGAATAATTATCTTGTATCAAACGGCATAGACGACAGCCGTATCATGGTTGACGAGAGCGCGTTCAATACACACGAGAGCTTTGTAAACGCGAAGAGTATAGTGAACGACGAAAGGACGGCGTTTATAACGAGTGAGTTTCATGTTCTGCGCTCGCTGCAGATGGCTGACCTGTGCGGCATAAAAAACGCCGCTCACATAGGCTCTCCGACGCCGTGGCAGCAGCTTCCGGCGTGCTGCGCAAGGGAAATTCTGGCGGAGATAGCCTCCGTGCGCTACTATTTTAACTGATGTAAACCCGCGCTCTGTGCGCGGGTATTTTCGCTTTTTTAAGACCGGATTTGACAACGGCGCAAAAGTTTAGTATAATAACAGTTAAATCCACAAACAGTAAACAAGCGAGGTTTTAAATATGAAAAAGATAATTTCGGCAATACTTACCGCCGCGCTCATAACGTGCGCGGTGCAGATCCCGTCGCTTGCGGCGGAAAGCTGGCGCGAAGCGTTTGTGACGCGTATAATGAAGGTCATGTCGTCCGATCCGACGTACAACAACGTCGCGCTCACGGACCTTGACAGCGACGGCATACCCGAGGCGTTTGTTCTCCGTGACGGCGCGGACGGCGGCATAAGCGCGGGATTTACAATGAACGGAAATTCCATTTCGTCAATAGAGCTTCCCGGAAATATAATAGGAACGTGTCTTGCGGATATTACGGTTTACAACGACAACGGACGGCTTATTTTCGTGGGACGCGAGGTGCCGCGGTATTCGTCCGTCATAAATTACTACAAGCTGATGTTTGACGGTAAGGCGCTGACGGCGCAGAAGATACTTAAATCCTACGTGAACATGTACCCGACCGTTCCGTACAGCGACATATACGGCAGGGATTTTCTGACGAACGGCTATCCGAACAGAACAAAGATAAAGAGCTTCGTGGACGGGTACGACAGTATAAACACGCTCACGGCGACGAACTCGAACGCGAAATTTATCGTTGACGGCGAGAGCGTCGAGATTTCAGGATATACGGTAAACGACTCGAATTATTACAAAATCCGCGATATTGCCATGCTTTTAAGAACAACGGCGTCGCGGTTCGATGTGGCGTGGGATTCGAGCCTCGGAGGAATAACAATTTCCCGCGGAGTGAAATACACCATTGTCGGCGGTGAGCTGAGCGGAGAAAGGGAAACGGCTTTGAACGTCAATCAGAGCGGAGCGCCCGTTTACGTGGACGGAGAGGCGAGAGATATGCTTTCCTATAACATAAACGGCAGCACCTACTTCAAGATACGCGATATAAGCGATATGGTCGGATTTACGGTCGATTGGGACGGAGAACAGCAAGCCGTTATAATAAGAACCGAGTAAGATGTATAATATTAGGAAAAAGCTGTGGATACTGGCTATAATCCTGTTTTCGTCGGCTGCGATATTAGCGTGGATATTCCCGTCGGAGGACGAGTACACGCCCGTCCCCATGCCGAGCGGCATGAGCGCCAACGCGCAGAGTGAAAATATGCCGGTGCTCGGCGGCGAGGGCGAACGGTTCGCGGCGCACCGAGGGTACTCCGGCTACGCGCCCGAAAACAGTATCGCGGCGTTTGAATTTGCGGGCAAGATGGGTTTTTGGGGTATAGAAACCGATATTTCCGAAACGAGCGACGGCGCGTTCGTGTGCATACACGACGACACGCTCGATCGCACCACCGACGGAGAGGGTAAGGTTACGGACTTCACGCTCGAAAAGCTCGGTGAATATAGCATAGATACGGGAAATTACCTGACACGCACCGAAAACCGCAGGATACCGACGTTTGAGGAATATCTCGATATATGCGGAAAATACGGCTGCACGGCTGTGATCGAGATAAAGACGGTAAAGAATTACGACGCGTTCCTGTCCGTAATTTACGAGCGCGGTATGGATAACAGCAGCGTGATAATCGGCGCGGTAAAGGATTTGAAGGAGATAAGGTCGCGCGACAGTAAGATCCCCGTTCTCAACATAGGCTATTATCCTGAGCCGTACGAGGACAATATAAAGGCAATGGAGGAAATCGAGGGAGAAAAGGGTGTTCTCTACAACTATCCGCAGGTTGACAAAAAAGCGGTGCAGAAAACGCACGACAGCGGCTTGTACTGCGCGGTGTGGGCGGTTGACGAGGAGGACGTCGCCGAGGATTATTTCGGTTACGGCGTTGACTTTATCGTCACAAACGAAATCCCCGCAAGACTGGAGCATATGATAAATGAAAATGAATAAATGACGTTTCTTCATGGCATATTAAAAGACCTCCTATGGTTTTATTTTACCACAGGAGGTCTTTTTGTCATTGTTTGTTTTTGCCGGTGCCAATCAATAAACTCTAACCGCGCCCGCGTACTGCGCTATGCGGTACTCGGTGTTGATCGACGATACCTTTACGACGTCGCCGGTCTGCGGCGCGTGTATCATGTTGCCGTCGCCGATATAGATGCCGACGTGGTGAATATTGCCGCCCTTCGCAAAGAATACGAGGTCGCCCGGCTGGAGATTCTCACGGCTTACGTACGAGCCGCAGTTTCTCTGGTCAGCCGCGACACGCGCAACGCTGATGCCGTTCTTGCTGCATACGTACTGCACAAGTCCCGAGCAGTCGAAGCCCGAGGGTGATGTGCCGCCCCAAACGTAGGGTACGCCGAGGTACTGCATGGCGGTGTTTACGATAGCCTGTCCCTTGCCGCTTGCCGCGGGCGCCGCCGATACCGATTTAACAGCGTCTGCCACGCCTGCCGCCTGCGCGTTTTGACGCGCGAGCTCTTCCGCTCTCGCTGCCGCCTCTTTAGCTTCCTTGACCTCCTGCTGCTTTGCGCGAAGCTCGTCCTTATCCTCCCACTCGCCGACAAATTCAAGTGAGGTGTTTATTACGTAACCCTCGTTGTATTCCGCGCCGTAGCAGATTTTAATAAAGTCGTCCTCACCGCCCAAAATATAAGCGTATCTGCCGTCCTCAAGCTCGTCCAGAATGTCGCTGTCGGTGCTTGCCGCGGCTCTTACTCTTACCGAGCCGCCGTTTACGTGAACCTGCGCGATTTTGTAGTTGTCAACGCTCATCTTCGCTTCGTTTGCGGCGGAGCTGTTCTGCGTAACGAAATCGCTCTTTACGTATCCCGCAAGACCGCCGTCGTCAACGATTTTGTACCAGCCCTCGGAGCTTTCCGTAATCTGAACCTCCGAGCCAACGGCAATGCTGCCGACCGTTTCGGCATCGTCGGACGGCATAGCCATTACGTTTACCTCGCCCTCCGATGATATAACGTACGCGATGGGGAGAAAGCTCTTTGCCGCGATTTCACTCTCGGTCGCTTCCTCCTGCGCGGCTTCGGTTTCATCTCCGACGGTGAGCTCCGCGCTGCCCGTAGCCGCGCCGTCAAGCTCCTTTTCCGCGATTGTTATACTGTCGGAAGCCGCCGCAGCGTTAATTCTCTGCTCACGTTCGATTTTGCTGTCTTTCATGTCCGCGAACTGCGCCGCGGTAAGCGAACTTATCATCGCAACCGCAATAATCACGATTGCCGAATGTTTAAAGTTCCTCATAAAATATAACCTCCTAAATGTGTATAGTAAAGTTTTATTTCCAAAACTTTACTAAAATTTCGTTTTGGTTACCAAATTATTACCAAAACATTACAAAAAGCATTATACACCACTTATTTCCGTTTGTCAACACTTTTTTAATCTGAATGTCTTTATTTTGTAACACAATCGTAACTTTAATGTGACTTTTGCAATAAAAAAGGCAGTATTTATTGTGCAGTATTTACATGACAAAGCGTAGCAATTTGGTACATTCAACCCAAATTATACGAAAATACACTTTTTTCATCGCTTGATTTGCGGAGTTATGTTACATACGCATTACAAATGTTACAAAACGACTCACAAAAATTGCCTTGATTTATCTGTTGTGGTACAATTATGCGTATGATAGGGAAGGGGGATAACGCGTGATAGAATACATAAGAATTGCCGTGGTGTTCGCGGCGGGTATTTATCTGAGCGGCAGGGTGCCGCCGTCGTTTGCGGCTATTTTCCTTTTATCCCTTATATTGGTATTGACAATTAAAGCGATTTTTAAACGTGGATTTAACATAAAAATTCCGATAATGGCGTTCGCGTTCTGCATGGGAGTGTTTCTCTGCCGCTATGCCGCCGATACAGACAGGCTTGTTTTGAGCGATTACGTTGACAGGTATGTGACTGTGACGGGGCGCGTGTCGGAAATTCCGACGTTTTCGGAGAGTAACAACCGGTATGTCGTGACGATAGGCGCGATGAGCTACGCCGGTGAGAGCGTTGACGCGGACGGTAAGCTGCTCGTGACAACGCCGTCTAAATTTGAGTACGGCGACACGGTGAGCTTCGGCGGAATAATAAAAAATCTGCCGACTAAAATGAACGAGAACGGCTTTGACTACGCGCGGTACTACAAGAGCCGCGGCATATTCTTTAAGACGTACGCGGGCAGCGCGGCGTACGCGCCGTATGTGATACGCGACTTTTCGCCGTACTCGCTCGGACTGTACGTGAAATGCTTCGTGTCGGACGCGATTGAAAGGCGGTACGGCGGCGATTATGCGGCTGTGCTTAAGGCGGTGCTTACGGGTAACAAAAAGGAATTTTCCGAGGAGCTCGGCGCGGCGCTCGACAGGACGGGACTTAAAAGGTTCTATTATCCCGCGTATCTGCATATAATGCTGTTTATGACCGTTATTACCGCCGTACTCGGTTTTCTCGATAAGAAAAAGCGCGACGCGGCGACGGTGATTTTACTTATTATATACGCCATGTTTAACTTCGGCACGATTACGGCGGTGAAGCTGAGTATAATGCTCGCACTGTTTATCATACTCAAACGGCGCGGCGGGTACGTGTACTACCTTGACGTTATCGGCATGACCGCGATAATCATAGGTATTATAAATCCGCTCATGTATTTTGACGCGGGATTTGTGATGTCGATAATGTCGAGCGTGCTTATACATTATTTCTACGACGCGGCGGAAAAGCAGTTCATGCGCATAAAGCCGCGCTTTATACGCAGAATGGTCGTAATCGGCGTTATATGCTCGGTCGGACTTATACCGATAAGCGCGTATTTCTGGAACGGCGTGTCGTTTTACTCGATTTTCGTTTCGTTTGCGATGATATTCTGCGTGGGTGTGATACTCGTGCTGTCGCCGCTTTTTGTGCCGCTTTTGGCGCTGTTCGGGAACGCGCCCATAGTCGGACAAGCCGTCACGACAATGGTGTATTTGCTTAAAAATATTCCCGTATGGATTGATAAAATCGGTTTTATGCGGTATTCGCTCGTGAAGCCGTCGGTTTTGGGATTTTTGATATACCTGCTGCTACTATGCGCGGCGGTAAAGCATATAAAGAAGAAGAAAACGCAAATGCTCGCGGCACTGTTTACGGCAGCCGCGCTGTGCATGTCGGTCGGGATAAGAGAGGTCGGACGGTTTAATTCCATAGAAATGGCATTTGTAAACGTCGGTCAGGGCGACGGCGCGATAATATGCGCGCCGTACCGCTTTAACGTCCTGATAGACGGAGGCGGCGGCAACGCGTACTCCGACTACGACCCGGGCGAGAAGCTGTTTCTCGAATATTTGAGAGCGGAGAATATCACGGTTATTGACAGCGCGTTCGTGAGCCATTATCATCAGGATCACGTGCAGGGCATAATCGCCGCGATAAACAATCTGCGCGTAAAGAATGTGTTCATGCCCGACAATATGGAGGGGAGCGACTGGAGGAAGAAAATCGAGGAAGCGGCGAAGGAAAACGGCACGAAAATTCACTACTTGCAAGACGATACCGTTTTGAGGTATAATAACGGTATGACGATACGCGTAGTGAAGCCCGCGCGGAAAACGGGTATAAGCGATGACGAAAACGACACGACATACGTGTACAAGGTGTCGTACGGCGGACGTGATATTTTGTTTACCGGCGATATGACGACGTTCGCGGAGAAAAATCTGCTGAAATCGGGTTTTGACCCGAAAACGGATATATTGAAGGTCGCGCATCACGGCTCGCGCACCTCGTCGTCGGACGAATGGATCAAGGCGGCTGCTCCCGATTACGGCGTTATAAGCGTGGGTGAAAACAACACGTATTATCTGCCTGCGGACGAGACGCTCGAAAAGCTGCGCGGCAGTATTGTGTACCGCACCGACTGCGACGGCGACGTGCGATTTAATATTTCGAGCGGCGGTAAGCTTAGCGTGGAAACGTATGCGAGGAAGGAATAGAGATGGCGTACAGTAAGAAAAACAATAACGAAGATTTGATAAAACTGAAAAAGCAGCTTAAGGACGGCAGGCTGTCGCCGCTGTACCTGTTTTACGGCGATGAGGAATATCTGCGCGAAACGTACGTAAAGCGCGTGGCTGACATGGTACCCGACGGCGGCTTTCCCGAATTTAATCATATAAAGCTCGAAGGCGCGGATATACCGCTGTCGGAGTACGACGACGCCTGGGAGTCATTCCCGATGATGACCGACAAAAAGCTCATACACATAAAAAACAGCGGCATATTCAAGCCGCAGCGCAGGAAGAAGGCGGAGGACGCGGCGTCGCCGGAGGAGAAAAAGGAGTTTTGGACGGAAAAGCTGAAGCGCATTTCGGACGACACCGTCGTAATATTCGACGAGGCGGCGGTCGACAAGCGCGGCGTTTTATATAAGGCGGCGGCAAAGGCAGGTCAGGCTGTGGAGTTTAATTACATGAGCGACGCCGACCTTGTGACGTGGGTGGTAAAGCAGTGCCTTAACAGGAAGGTGAAGATGTCCAAGGAAAACGCGTATTACCTCATAACGCTCTGCGATCCCGGACTTAACAATTTAAGGAATGAGCTTGATAAGCTGTTTGAATACTGTGACGGCGAAATATTGCGCTCGGATATAGAGCGCGTCGTTTCAAAGTCGGTGCAGGTCGTGGCGTTCGAGCTTACGGATGCGGTCATGTCGGGTGACGCGGCAAAGGCGATGTCGGTGCTGGGCGGCGTTAAAACTACCGACTACAGCAACGGCGCGTTCGGTATGCTTTACCTTATGCTGTCGAATTTTGAGAATTTGCTGCGCGTAAAGCTGATGGGCGACGCGCCGCAGAGCGAGATAATTGCCGCCCTTAAAAAGGGAGCGTTTATCGGAGGGAAATATATTGAACTCGCCGCCCGCTACAGCGCGGCTTCGATAAGGTGGATGATGAGGCGCGTCGCGGAGATAGACCTTGCGGTAAAAGAGGGACGCGTCGGTGAGTGGGACGCGCTTGAACAGTATGTTATGGAATGTACGAATAAAGGGAGGAATTGATTATGAAAATCACATCGGTTATAGGTATGGTATTGATGTGCCTGTCGCTTGCGTCGTGCGGCGCGCCGCAAACGCCCGAATCCGCGCCTGAACCGACGGCGGCTGTTACGCCCGAGCCTACACCCGAACCGATGCTGATCGATACAATGACGGTCGAGGAAAAGGTGGGACAGGTGTTGTTCGTGCGTTACCCCGAACAGAGCGAGCTTGAAGGTCTTATGGCGTTAAAGCCGGGCGGCGTTTTGATGTTCGGACGCGATTTTGAAGGTCTTACGCGCGACGAGGTGACAGCGAAAACGGATAATTTGCAGTCGATGAGCGATATTCCGCTCGTAATCGGCGCGGACGAGGAGGGCGGCACGGTCGTGCGCGTAAGCTCCAACCCGAACCTCGCGCC
Source organism: uncultured Clostridia bacterium (assembly GCA_947591315.1). Lineage (GTDB taxonomy): Bacteria > Bacillota > Clostridia > UBA1381 > UBA1381 > Hominilimicola. Next base: position 76,094 of record CANQDD010000011.1, on the reverse strand, counting down.
CGAAAAGTATAAGTCGCCGCAGGAGATTTACGCCGAAGGCGGCATGGACGCTGTAGTTGAGAACGCTACGGAGAAGTCGGAGATGCTTTTAAGTCTCGGCGTGAACATGAATCTTGCGCCCGTCGCGGACGTTTCGACGAATCCCGAAACGTATATTTACGACCGCAGCTTCGGCAAGGGGTATGAGGAAACGGCGGAGTTTATTTCAAAGACCGTGGCGGCGATGCGTGAAACGGGCATTTACAGCGTGCTGAAGCATTTCCCTGGCTACGGCGAGGTCACGGGCGACAGTCACAAGGGCGAGGTGCGCAACTCAAAGAGCGGTGACGAGATAAGAGAAACGGATTTTCTTCCGTTCAAGGCGGGTATCGACGCGGGTACAAGCTGCGTGCTTGTGTCGCATAATATAGTTGAGGGATTGGACAGCGAAAATCCCGCGTCGCTGTCAGAGACGGTGCATGATATACTGCGTAATGAGCTCGGCTTTGACGGTGTTATAATGACCGATGATATTGATATGGGCGCGGTGAAGGATATTGAGAACGTGTATATCAGGGCGGTGAACGCCGGTAACGATTTGCTCATCGTTACAGATTATAACGGCGCGTACAGTCAGCTTCTCGAGGGCGTGAAAAGCGGTGCCGTTTCCGAGGAAATGCTTGATAACGCCGTGGCGCATGTGCTGAAGATGAAGGGTTTGATGGAGTGATGCGCGGCGGGCGGCCGATGACCGCCCCTACGATGAGGCTCCCCTAATAGGTGAACGACGCTTTAGCGTAGTAGGCATAGAGCTTTGCTCGTATGCCTTAGCAAAAGGAGCTGTCACACGAAGTGTGACTGAGGGGTTTATTTTTCACACGAAACCCCTCCGACGCCTTCGGCGCCACCTCCCCTAGTAGGGGAGGCTCACGAAATACGATACATATCGCAAGGCTCCCCTTGAGGGGAGCTGTCGCCGGAGGCGACTGAGAGGTGGTTTTGTAATTTGTTGCTACCTCTCCGTCATCGCTCCGCGATGCCACCTCCCCTCGAGGGGAGGCTAACGGCGCGTAATTTACAACGGAAATCCCAATTTAACCACCCACAAAATCCTCGGTTACTATTGAAAAAAGCGATTTTTTGTTATATAATAATAACTTAGGATAAAAACGAAAGGAATGTACATAATGGATTTAGAACTCAAAGAAATCGAAAAAGCGGCGGCAAGGCTCGCGCCGACGATACACAGAACGTCGATAGAGCAGTCGCAGACCTTCTCGCGCATGACGGGCGCGGACGTATACTTAAAATACGAAAACCAGCAGAAAACAGGCTCGTTCAAGATAAGAGGAGCATCAAATAAAATAGCGGCGCTCGTTGAAAGAGGCGAGATAAAGTCGGCTGTCGCGTCATCGGCGGGCAACCACGCGCAGGGCGTGGCTTACGCGTCACACGTGCACTCGATACCGGCGACAATCGTAATGCCGAAGTCAACGCCTATCGCGAAGGTCAGCGCGACCGAAGGCTACGGCGCAAAGGTGGTGCTTCACGGCGACTGCTACGACGACGCTTACAACAAAGCCGTTGAAATTGCCGAAAAGGAGGGTGCGACGTTCCTCCACCCGTTTGACGATTTGGAGGTAATGGCAGGTCAGGGTACGATCGGTATAGAGATACTTGAAGATTTGCCGACGGTCGACATGGTGCTTGTGCCCGCCGGAGGCGGCGGACTTTTAGCCGGAGTCGCGGCGTGCATCAAGCAGATAAATCCGCGCGTGCAGATAATCGGCGTGCAGGCGGAGGGCGCGCCCGCGATATGCAAATCGTTCAAGCAAAAGAAAAAGGTCGTCACCGACACAGCCGCAACGATCGCCGACGGCATAGCGGTAAAGGCTCCCGGCGACAAAACTATGGAGATAATAAACAGGTACGCTGATGATGTTGTGACGGTGAGCGACGCGGAAATTTCCGAGGCGATACTGCTGCTTTTGGAAAGAACAAAGCAAATGGTTGAACCCGCCGGCGCGACGACGCTTGCGGCTGTTTTGAACAACAAGATAGACGTTAAGGATAAAAAGGTCGTGTGCGTGCTGTCGGGCGGCAACATAGACGTTAGCTTTGTGAATAGAATTATCGAGCTCGGTCTTATGTCGCGCGAGAGAAAGCTGAAATTCGCGGCGACGCTGCTCGATATACCGGGCAGTCTCGGTCACCTTTCCGATATTCTCGCGAAGGAAAATGCGAATATAGTTATGGTGCAGTACGACAGACTGAGTCCCGACCTCGATCCGAACGAGGTTATAATACACATCGCGTGCGACGTCGGCGGACGCGAACACGGAGAAAGAGTAGTAAAAACGCTTGAAAAGAACGGCTACAAGATAACGAGAGAGTAATAAATTTTTCAGGGGTGAAAGCCATGATAAAAAAATCTCTTATAACGCTCATGTACGAAGCCGCGTCGATACAGCGGTGGAACGACCATATCCGCCCGTGGACGGGCTTTACCGAGCTTGACAAGCAGGCGCACAAAATGTTTTACGCCTACGTTCTCGCGAGGTGCGAGGGTGAGGGCGTGGATATGATACGCCTTATCGAGGGCGGCATATTCGAGTTTTTCCACAGGATTGTCATGACCGACATAAAGCCGCCGATATACCACAAGCTTGTTGAGGAAAAGGGTTATCAGATAGACCGCTGGGTACTGTCGCAGCTTGAGGACGGTATGAGTGATATAGGCGGCGGTTTTTTTGAGCGTATGGAGAGATACTATTCCGACAAGGATTACTCCGCGCTCGAAAAGAAAATCCTGAAGGCGGCGCACTACCACGCGAGTAACTGGGAATTTAAAATAATCTACCCGATGAACGGCGAAACGTTCGGCATTGAGCAGGTCAAAAACGAAATGGCGCAGGGGCTTGCCGCGTGCGACACGTTCGCGGGCTTTCGCTACTTCGCGGGAAGCGAATATCTGCAGCAGTTTTTGTCGCTTATCGGCAAGCTGCGCTACCAGCAGCGGTGGGCGAAAGCCGAGAGAATGCCGCAGACGTTCGTAATGGGACACATGCTCGTCGTGGCGATACTGTCGTACTTTGTGACGCTTGAGCTTAAAAATCCCTGCCCGAAACGGCTTCAAAACAACTTCTTTACAGGACTTTTCCACGATCTGCCGGAAGTTTTGACGCGCGATATCGTGTCGCCGGTGAAGAACAGCGTTAAAGGGTTGGACAGTCTCATAAGCGAGATTGAGGACGAGCAGATGCGCAAGATCATATATCCGCTGCTGCCGCCCGAATGGCACAGAGATATAGAATACTACACCGAAAACGAGTTTGATTCAAAGGTAATAAACGACGGTGATTTGGAAATCACGACGACGGATATTATAAACGAAAAATACAACGAGGATAAGTTTAATCCGATGGACGGTCAGCTTGTGCGCTGCTGCGACCACTTGTCGGCGTACATCGAGGCGTATATGTCGCTAAGCTACGGCATACGCTCCGAGCAGATGGTGTCGGGTTACGACCATCTTCGTGAAAAATATAAGGATAAGGTTGCGGGCGGACTGGATATAGGACAGTTGTTCCGCTATTTTGAACTGAAATGAGAAAAGGAAGATACGAGAAAAAGGAACTTACCTGCGAGGAAGCGAAGGATAAGGCGTTAAGGCTTTTGGAGTACCGCGCGCACAGCGAGAAGGAGCTTGCGGATAAGCTGAAAATCGCCGGAGCGTGTGACGGGGATATTGAAACGGTGATGAGCTTCTGCCGCGAATATGGCTTTGTGAATGACAGGCAGTACGCGCTCACAAAGGCGCGCGACCTCAAAAACCTCAAAAAATACGGATTGCGCAGGATAAGGCAGGAGCTGTACTCGAAGGGCATAGACGCGGAATATATAGAAGAAGCGGTGGGAGAGCTTGACGATGACGAGGCGGAAACGCTGCTGCCGCTCGTGGAGAAAAAGCTGAGAGGTGATTTTGACAGGAAGAACGCGGACAAATGTATAAGATATTTCTTGTACCGCGGTTACAGCTTCGGGGACATAAAAAATTGTATTGACATTTTAAAAGCCGAATATACGGACGAATAGATTGGGGAAGTGTTATATATGATGAAATACAATAAACGCATGATAAAATCATCGCTCAACATGGCTGTACCGGCGATGATTGAGTCTTTTTTTATCGCGTTTGCGGGACTTGTGGACTCACTTATGGTAAGCTCGCTCGGCGCGAACGCCGTCGCGGCGGTCGGACTTACGGCGCAGCCGAAATTTATGGGACTGTCGGTGTTTATCGCGCTGAACGTGTCGATTTCCGCGCTTGTGGCGCGGCGTTTCGGTGAGAACGACAAAAAGAACGCGAACTCAGTTCTGTACACGTCGCTTGCGGTAATCGTGTTTTTGTCGGTCATTCTCGGCGTGGGACTGTGCATTTTTGCGCCGGCGATAATGACCTTCTGCGGCTCGACGCCCGAAACGCATGACAGCGCGGTGCTTTATTACCGCATAATCATGGGCGGTATGATATTCAACTGTGTGCAGATGGGTATAAACAGCGCGCAGCGCGGCGTCGGCAACACGCGCATAACGATGCGCACAAATATAACCTCGAACACAATAAACATAATCTTTAACTTTTTCCTGATAAACGGACACTGCGGCTTCCCCGCGCTCGGCATAATGGGCGCGGCGATCGCGACGGTGCTCGGCACGGTCGTGTCGTGCATAATGAGTATCATTTCCATAATGAAGCCGTCGGGATTTGTGTCGATACCGTACATAATAAAAGAAAAAATCCGCCCGACGATGAGGGCGTTCAAAAATATAGTGCATGTCGGCTACAGCGTGTTCTTCGAGCAGATACTTATGCGTATAGGCTTTATGGCGACGGCTATAATGGCGGCGAAGCAGGGTAACGCGGCTATGGCGGCGCATCAGGTCGGCATGAATATAATGGGACTGTCGTTCTCGTTCGGCGACGGCTTACAGGCGGCTGCCGTGGCGCTTATCGGACGAAGTCTCGGCGAAAAAAAGCCCGACAAGGCAAAGGAATACGGCAGCGTGTGCCAGATGATAGGCGGTATAATTTCTGTGGTGCTCGCCGTGCTGTACTTCTTCGGTGCGCGGCTCTTGATGAGTATGTTCTTTAAGGAGGAGGAAATCATCTCGATAGGCATCGGTATTATGTATATCATAATCGTGACGGTGCTGTTCCAGATACGGCAGGTAATCTATATGGGCTGCCTGCGCGGCGCGGGCGACACGCTTTATACCGCCGTCGCGAGCACGATAAGCGTTACGATTATACGTACATTTGTCGGGCTGTTCTGCGGATATACGCTCGGCTGGGGTATAAACGGTATATGGCTCGGCGTTCTCGGCGACCAGGTCGCAAGGTACATATTCGCCACTATTCGATTTAAAAAGGGTAAGTGGACGGAAATTAAGATATAGAATGTATGCCTCCCCTTGAGGGGAGGTGGCATTTGCGCAGCAAATGACGGAGAGGTGGCAGAAATATCAAAAACCACCTCTCAGTCGCCTTCGGCGACAGCTCCCTTTGCTACGGCGTTTGTTGCTACGCAACACGCCTACGACGCTAAAGCGTCGTTCACCTCAAGGGGAGCCTAACGAAACTGTCCTTTTTTCACAAAATTTTCAATAAATCCGTTACAGCGTCAATCGTCATGTCGGGGTTTTCGGCGTGACCGAGACCGTACGCGGCGAAAATCATCGGCACGTCTGCCCTTCTGCACGCGTCGAGGTCGCCCTGCGTGTCGCCGACGTAAACGGGTTTTTTTAATTTATTTTTCTCAATCAGCATACGCATGGTAACGTCCTTCTGCGCGCCTGTATCGCCGTAGCAGAGCCAATCGGTAAAATATTTTTCTATCCCCGTCGCTTCAAACAGACACTCGATATACCCCTTCTGCGCGTTCGTCACGATAAAAAGCGGATACCGCTCGGAAAGGCGGCGGAGCGTTTCCTCCGTGCCGTCGTAGAGCGCGGGCGGGTGAGACGCGAGGTAACGGTGCTCGTACGTGTAAAACACTGGTATAAGCTCGTTCATTCTCTTTTCACTCATATCGGGGAAAACAGCCGCGAAAATCTCGTTCATCGGCTTGCCGAACAGCTTGCCGAGTTCCTCGTAGTCGAGCGTAATATCGTAATCCGTACAGTCGCGCAGCGCCATGTTCCAGCTTTCGGCAACGCCTCTGCGCGAATCCCAGAGCGTGCCGTCTATATCAAAAATAATTCCGTCGTACATATTATCCCTCCGACAGCAGTATACCACATATTTGCGCGTAAAGCAATCACACATTTTTTTGCGTTACATATTCTATACCAAGGGATTTAACCCGAATTTACAGAAAGGAATGATTGTAATGGCAGATTGCAGAAACGCAAGTGCAAACGAAACATGCAGCGGCAGAGAGTACCCCGGTACGAACTTCAGCGACGCTGTATGTATACATACAGATAAAGTTTACGATTCGTGCCGTGATAAGGATTGTCTTGAAAATATCCGAGTGTATTTAACTAACTGCGGTCAGGAAATCGTTGACAAGGCTATAAGCGTTAAGGTGACAAAGGCGGAGGTAATATGGGTGTTCACGGACGTTGAGCCCGTGCCGTTCGACAGGGGCTTTTACTCGGTAGACCTTCAGTATTACTTCAAGGTAACGCTCCAGGTTTACACGGGACTGGGCAACCCGACGGAGGTTGAAGGTCTCGCGACGTTCGAGAAGAAGGTTATTCTTTTCGGCAGCGAGGGCAACGCCAAAATATTCGAGTCGAAGTACAAGGAGGACGCGTTCGACGCGCAGCTTTGGAAAAAGACGAATATGCCCCACGCGGTAGTTGAGGTCGTAGAGCCTATCGCGCTCGGCGCGAAGGTTCTCGACGCGAGAGACAAAAACTCTTGCTGCTGCTGCGACGACGACTTTGATATCGCGTCCGTGCCGTCGGCGGTGTGCAACGTCTTTAACGACAGCATACTCCCCGGCAACGAGACGAAAAACGTCTATGTATCGCTCGGCGTGTTCTCGATAATCAAGCTCGAAAGACACGTTCAGCTTCTTATCCCGTCGTACGACTTCTGTATTCCGACAAAGGAATGCGTATCGGCGACCGACGACAACCCGTGCGACCTGTTCGACCGTATCGACTTCCCGGTTGACGAGTTCTTCCCGCCCGAGAGATGCGAGTTTCTCAGTGACGGCGACGAAGATCCGTCCGTGGCGGGCGGCAGTCAGAACTGTGACTGCGGCTGCGGCTGTAAGTAAAAAATCGGTACAAAAAACGCCTTCCGCTTTACGCGGTCGGCGTTTTTTCGTTATTCATTTATTACCTTATATTCATACTCGCTTTCAAAATTGTCTTTGAGCCCGTCCGTAACGTACACCTCTCCGCTGTCCGTAACAAGCACCGCCTCAAAGCCGCCGCGCTCTTTGTAATACTTTTCCGCGCCGTCAAGTCCCATGACGAACAGCGCGGTTGACAGCGCATCCGCGCGCGCTCCGTCCTCCGATACAACCGTGACCGAGGACAGACCGCTTTCCGCGCTCACGCCCGTTTTCGGGTCGATTATGTGGTGGTACGTTTTGCCGCCGCTCTCAAAATACCGCTGGTACCCGCCGGACGTCACGACCGCCTTGTCCGTGACCGGCAAAACGCCGATATAACCCTCGCCCGACGGATTCTGCACTGCGACGCGCCATGCTTCGCCGTCGGGTCTTGTGCCGAGGCAATGCACGTTGCCGCCGAGCGACACGATCCCCGACGAAACGCCGCGCTCCTTAAAAATATCAATAATGCGTCCCGACAGATACCCCTTCGCTATGCCGCCGAGGTCGAGTTTCATGCCGTTTCCGACGCTCACGCGCGTGCCGCTCACGCTGACGCGGCGGTAATCCACATACTTGAGCGCGTCCTTTATTTCACCGTCGGACGGCACGCGGTAGTCCTTCGTGAAAAAGCCCCACAAATCCATGACGGGCGCAATCGTTATGTCAAACGCGCCGTCCGTGGACGACGACACGCCGAGAGCCGTCTCGATAAGCTCAGCCGTTTCGGGCGAAACGTCAGCCGACGCATTACCGTTTATTCTGCCTATGTCGCTGTCGGCGTTTCCGCGTGAAAAGAGCGTTTCGAGCCGCTTTATTTCGTTTTCGGCTTCGTCAACAGCCGACCTCGCGTCCGCGCCGTACGCCTTTATATCCATAACGGTGTCCATCGCGAACAACGTTTTTTCGGCTTCCTTTGCGCCGCCGCACGAGGCGAGAAGCGCCGCGCACACGGCAGCCGCAAGTAATTTTTTTATCCTCACTCCGTTATCCTCCGTACAATCCTATTTATTTAATTTTACCACCCGCGCCGAAAATGTCAAGATAAATCATTACGCACAATATTGTCAATATTTTACGCAAAAATCGCAAGGAATATTTGATTTTTTTGTGCTACAATAAGCACATAATAAGCATTAAAGGGGATCAGTATGGATTTTGTTATAAACGCGGGAACGCGTATAGAATATGACGGCGCGAACAGCGCGGTGGTAAGCGCCGTGAATATGCTGTCGCGCGACATAAAGAAGAAATTTACAGAACCGACGCGCGCCAACATCATAAAACTCACGCTTGACGCGTCGCTCGGCGATGAGGAGTTCACCGTTACGGTCGGCGAAACGATTACCGTCGCCGCGTCGGACAGCCTCGGTTTCGTGTACGGACTGCTCTACATAAGCGAAAAATTTCTCGGCATACTGCCGTTCTGGTTCTGGCTGGATCAGAAAATCGAAAGGACGGACGGAATAACGGCAAAAGCGGGTGAGTACAAGTCGGTAAAGCCCATCGTAAAGTACCGCGGTTGGTTCATAAACGACGAGGTTCTCATAATGAAGTGGGCGGTTGACGGCGACAGCGAGGAGCCGTGGCGTATGGCGTTTGAGGCGCTTCTGCGCTGCGGCGGCAACATGGTAATACCCGGCACGGACAAAAATTCGCGTCTGCACCGCCGTCTTGCCGCCGATATGGGGCTTTGGATAACGCATCATCATGCCGAACCGCTCGGCGCGGAAATGTTCGCGCGCGCGTACCCCGACCTTAAACCCAACTACCTCGACTACCCCGACCTTTTCCAAAAGCTGTGGGAGGACGCTGTAACCGAGCAGAAGGACGGCAGGACGATATGGTGCCTCGGCTTCCGCGGACAGGGCGACGCGCCGTTCTGGAGCCACGACACGAGCGGTAAATTCGACACCGACGAGAAGCGCGGCAAGATGATAAGCGATATAATAGAGCTTCAGCGCGAGATAGTGCTAAAGCACGTAAAAAATCCCGTTTTCTGCACAAACCTCTACGGCGAGGTTATGGAGCTGTACGACAAGGGCTGCATAACTCTGCCGGAGGACGTTATAAAAATAAGCGCGGACAACGGCTTCGGCAAAATGGTGACGCGCCGCCGCGACAATCACACCGCGCGCGTGTCGTCCATGCCGAAGGAGCGGCAGAAAAGCGGCGGAATATATTATCACGTTTCGTTTTACGACCTGCAGGCGGCGAACCATATCACGATGTTCCCGAACAGCGTTGATTTCATGGACAGGGAGCTTAGCGAGGTCGCGGAAAAGAACATGACCGACTACTGGCTCGTAAACTGCTCGAACGTGCGCCCCCACGCGTATTTTCTCGACGCGGTGCGCAAAAAGTGGACGGGGGAGAGCGTGAGCGACAAAACGCAAAGCGTCAGCTTTGCAGCCGATTACTACGGCGGAAACGAGGACGTCGCGGTGGTTTACCGAGATTATCACACGGCTATGCTCAAATTCGGTGAAAACGAGGACGAGCACGCCGGCGAACAGTTTTACAACGATCCCATGCGCGTGGCTGTAAACGCCGTGTTTAAGGGTAAAAGCGACGTATCGGGACTTAACTGGATCTCCGGCGAGGGTACGATACGCGGGCAGATAAAGACGTACACCGATTTTGCCGCCGACAATATGGATAACATAACCGCGTTTTACGAGCGGTGCCAAAGCGTGAGCGAAAGGCTTACGGGTGACGCAAAGCGGCTTTTTGACGCGACGATTTTAATGCAGACCGCGATTCACCGCTGCTGCACCGAGGGCTTAAAGACGTTCGGCGAGGGGTACGAATACTACGCGGACGGAGACTATAAAAACGCTTTTATGACGTTCGGACGGTGCGCCGAGCTTTACAAAACGGCGAACCGCGTAATGCGCGGAAGCGAGTACGGCGTGTGGAAGGACTTCTACTTTAATGACTGCTTCGCCGACATAAAGCACACGGCGTATATGGCTGAAAAAATAATGGGCTTGGCGCGCGAAATGGGCGACAGCGCAAGCCACGTGCAGTGGTACCGTGACGCGGTGTACGCGCCGGAGGACAGAAAAATAATGACGCTGCTCGTAAACGACAACCACATGACCGATTGGGAGCTTTACGAGGCGTTTAAGAGAAAGGAAAATGTAAAATGAAGCTGAATTTGAACGGAATTGCCGACCGCGCGGACTGGGAAAAGGCGGGTATCGCGCTGCCGAAGTTCGACATAACCGCCATGCGTGAGCAGACAAAGAATTTCCCCGAATGGGTGCATTTCGGCGCGGGAAATATTTTCCGCGGCTTTATCGGCTCGATCGCGCAGAAACTTTTAAACGCGGGCGAGATGAACACGGGCATAATTGCCGCCGAGAGCTTTGACTTTGACATTATCGACAAAATTTACGAGCCTCACGACAATCTGACGCTAAACGTCCTCATGGGCAAAAGCTCCGACCTCCGCGCCGAGGTGCTCGCGGGCATAGCCGAGGGCGTGAAGGCTGACGATTTCGGGCGGTTAAAGGAAATAGCCGAAAACCCGTCGCTTAAAATGATAAGCTTCACGATCACCGAAAAGGGCTACGCCACGTCCGACGTGAACGGCAGGCTGCTCCCCGTGGTCGAGAGCGACATCGCAAACGGTCCTGTGTCGCCGAAGCACACTATGAGCATAATCGCGGCTATGCTGTACGCGCGGTATAAAAGCTGTGAAACGCCCGTCGCGGTCGTCAGCATGGACAACTGCTCCCACAACGGTGAAAAGCTGCAGGACGGCGTTATGCGCGTCGTGAAGGGCTGGCTCGACAATGGCAGCGTGGACAACGACTTTGCCGCGTATATGACGCAGAAGGTGTCGTTCCCGTGGAGCATGATCGACAAGATAACGCCGCGCCCCGACGAAAGCGTAAAAACGCGCCTTGAGGCTATGGGCGCGGAGGATATGGCGCCGGTCGTAACGGATAAGGGAACGTATATCGCGCCGTTTGTGAACGCAGAAATACCAGAATACCTCGTGATCGAGGACGATTTCCCTAACGGCAGACCGCCGCTCGAAAAGGCGGGCGTGTATATGACGACGCGCGAAACGGTAAACAAGGCGGAGACGATGAAGGTGACGACCTGCCTTAACCCGCTGCACACCGCTCTTGCCGTATTCGGCTGCCTTTTGGGGTACAAGACGATTTGGGAGGAAATGAAGGACGCAGACCTTGTAAAGCTCGTCCGCGCGGTGCGCGCTGAGGGCATGAAGGTCGTTGTAAATCCCGGCATAATCGACCCCGAAAAATTTGCGGACGAGGTCATAAATGACCGTCTCCCGAACCCGTATATCCCCGACGCGCCGCAGAGAATAGCGACCGACACGTCGCAGAAAATCCCCGTGCGCTACGGTGAGACGATCAAGGCGTACATGATTTCGGACGAGCTTGAAGCGTCCGACCTCAACGCGATACCGCTCGTGATAGCCGGCTGGCTGCGTTACGCGCTCGCGGTTGACGACGAGGGCAATTCGTTCACGCCGTCACCGGATCCGTCGCTTGCGGACGTGCAAAAGGCGCTCGGCGGTATACGATTGGGCGAATCGCAGATAGATGATGAAGCGCTAAAGCCGATACTCTCGAACGCCAATCTGTTCGGCGTTGACCTGTACGACGCGGATCTCGGCGAAAAGGTCGAGAATCTGTTCTCGCAGATGCTCGCCGGTACCGGCGCGGTACGGCTCGCGCTTAAAAATATGTAAATCAAAAACCGACGCTTAGACGCGTCGGTTTTCTTATCATTCATAAAATCACACTTTTTTATCGGTTTTTCTTAATGCGTTTATAATTATCTTTTCCATCAAATCATATTCACAGGCATATGCTTTGGCGCTTGCTTCAAGCATATCCTGACTGCTTATTTTCATAAAATCCAGTTCATACCCTGCATTATAAGCAAGATGCTCGATAAACATTCTTTGTGTTCTTCCGTTGCCCTCGCGGAACGGGTGTATTACATTGATTTCACCTAAATAATAAGCAAGCCGCTTTCCGATTTCATCTATGGTTTTGCAGTTAAGCAAATAATTTTCATCTTTCAGCTTCTTTAAAAGGTCATTCATCTGTGTTTCGATATAATCAAATCGGCAGAATTGATTGCCTTTGGATATATTGACAGTCCTGATACAGCCTGCCCAATCATATATATCCTCAAATAAAAACTTATGAATTTTCTTCAAGTGTTCAAAATTAAAATTACCTTTTATATGCTTAACACTTGCCTGAGAGGTCTTAACGGCGGTTATGGCACGTTCTGCAGCTTCAAGCTCGTCTTGATTTGTTATATTTAATTTATTCTTCAGCACATGGGATTTGGGGTAACAGTATTTACTGTCCCATTCATACTCATAGTAATATTTATTATTCATACTGCTTTCCTGTAAAAGTCCACAAGTTCTTTAACCGTCTCGTCAAAGCTTTTTTTGCCCTCAAGACAGTCGCGTATTCTCATTTTATCATCGTTCGTCAAAGGCATACCTTCCATTGCCATTGTTGCGTTTACATTGGCAATAATTCTATCCGTATCGCTCATGGCAATCACTCTCCTTACTACTATTATACCATATTTCCGACCGATTGTAAACACAAAATCAAAAACCGACGCTTAGACGCGTCGGTTTTTTATATCTTCGCCGCCTTTTTCACAGCGGCGAGGCATTTTTTGCACATAAATCTTCCGTTTCCGATTTCCGTTACCTTATCGCTGCCGCCGCACACAAAGCAAACCTTGCCACTCTTGCGCAGCACAACGGCGTTTCCGTTTTTCACCGCTTTAACCTCATCACCGTCACTGAGTCCGAGCATACCGATAAGCTCTTCGCCGAGACCTTCGATTACGTTTTTTCTTACATTAAAAATTTTTTCGGACATGTTTTTTACCTCCTATTGCAGATATAGTTATTAATAAAAAATGCGCCGCAATGCGGCGCATAAAAAACGCCGCTTTATATATTTAATTGTATTGCGGTACAACTTAATATAGCTACAATGACACGTAAAAAACACTGTCCAAAAAGCGGACGTTTTTTACATAATAATAAGTCATTATAACTATTATTAAATTATTGTACCGCAATCCTTATTATATCATATTTACCGCCGGTTGTAAATACAAAATAAAAAAAATGCGCCGCGCTGCGGCGCATAAAAACGCCGCCTTTTGCTGCAACACAAATCAATACCCGCAAAGCGCGAATTATTAAGGCATACGTTTTTTTACAGTGTATGCGCTTTTGGGCAAAAATATATAGAGATTTGTGTTGCCCAATTATTATACCATTGAAGCCGCTATTTGTCAATTTATACTATAATAAGTCGCCAAATTTTACATATATAATAATTGAAAAATGTGCGGAGCGGTGGTATAATCTAATTATCTACAAGAAATTTCAAGGAGGATAATTCGATGGGTTACAAGGAAACATATAACCGCTGGCTGACGAGCGACGCTGTTGACGACGACACAAAGGCGGAGCTCCGCGCCATTGCGGACAACGAAAAGGAGATAGAGGAGCGTTTTTACCGCGACCTTGAGTTCGGCACGGCGGGTATGAGAGGCATACTCGGCGCCGGTACGAACAGACTGAACATCTACAACGTGCGCCAGGCGAGCCAGGGCGTCGCGAAGTACGTTAAGTCGAGAGGTGAGGACGCGGCGAAGGCGGGCGTGCTTATCGGCTACGACACGCGTAATTTCTCGCGCGTGTTCGCCGAGGAAACGGCTAAGGTTCTGACCGCGGCGGGCGTTAAGGCGTATTTGTTCCCGATAGTACATTCCGTGCCGGAGGTTTCGTTCGGAATAAGAGAATTGGGCTGCGCGGCGGGTGTTATGATTACCGCGAGCCACAACCCGAAGGAGTACAACGGCTACAAGGTTTACGGTCCCGACGGCGGTCAGCTTCCGCCCGACGCGGCTGACGTTGTTGTCGCGGCGATAAACAGCTACGACATATTTGACGACGTAAAGTATATCTCGCTCGACGAGGCGAAGGAAAAGGGACTGCTCGAAATTCCCGGCAGCGAGCTTGACGAGAAATTTTTAGACGTTGTGCAGACGCAGCAGCAGAACCCCGAGGCGGTTACGGCTGTTGCCGACACGTTTAAGCTCATATACACTCCGCTCCACGGCACGGGTTCGCGTCCGGTACAGGCAATTTTGAAGCGTATCGGCTTCAAGAATGTGCTTGTCGTTAAGGAGCAGGATACCGAGGACGGCAATTTCCCGACGGTCGTTTCGCCGAACCCCGAAAATAAAGAGGCGTTCGATATCGCTATCGAAATGGCGAAGCAGAACGACGTTGACGTTATCATCGGCACAGACCCCGACTGCGACCGCGTAGGTATCGTTGTCCGCGACGCGGACGGCGTTTACAGAACGCTCACCGGTAACCAGACGGGTGCGCTTCTCGTTGAGTACATTCTCCGCTCGAAGAAGGAAAAGGGTGTTCTTCCCGCCGACGGCGTTGTTATAAAGACAATCGTAACGACCGAGCTTGCGGCTGCGATCGCCGAGAGCTACGGCGTTGAGGTCATGAACGTGCTCACCGGCTTTAAGTATATCGGCGAAAAGATGACCGAGTTTGCCGAGAAGAAGAACCATACCTATTTAATAGGCTTCGAGGAAAGCTACGGCTACCTCGTCGGCACGCATGCGCGCGATAAGGACGGCGTTGTCGCGACAATGCTTATCGCGGAAATGGCGGCGTACTACAAGACAAAGGGCATGTCGCTTTACGAGGCGCTTATGGACGTGTACAAGAGATACGGCTATTACGCGGAAAAGACCGTTTCGTTCACGATGCCCGGCAAGGACGGCATGGAGAAAATGGCTGCGCTGCTTAAGGGTCTGCGCGAAAATCCGCCCGTAAAGGCTGCCGGTATGGATATTGTGCTTTACACCGACTATCAGTCGCAGACGGTCAAGGACACAAAGGGCAATGTTAAGCCGCTTACGGGACTGCCCAAGTCGAACGTGCTGAAGTACAACCTGTCGGACGACAAGACGTACTTCATCGTTCGTCCGTCGGGTACGGAGCCGAAAATTAAGATTTATCTCGGCACATTCGCCGATAGCTTTGAGGCCGCGACAGCGGAGATTGAGAAGGTTCTCGCAGATTGTAAGGAACAGTTTGGACTTAACTGATAGGCGATATATTATATAAGAAGAAAGTTCCATTATTTTCGGCAAATCGTTAGCCTCTCCTTGAGGAGAGGTGGCATCGCGAAGCGATGACGGAGAGGTGGCAACGAATTTTCAAAACCACCTCTCAGTCGCCTGCGGCGACAGCTCCCCTCAAGGGGAGCCTTTCAACGGGCTGTCGAGGGCGCCAGCCCCTACGGCGCATAAATTTATAAAATACGGGTGTAGGGGACGGCGCCTCGACGTCCCGCATACGTAGGGGCGGCCATTGCGGTCGCCCGTTGGCCTCTGCGGCGCAAATATATCACAAAAGGGAGGGATTTCGATGTACACGGTTGACCTGCACAATCATACGGTTTTCAGCTACGACGGTTCAAACACGCCGGAGGAAATAATTGAAAACGCGATAAACTGCGGCGTGGACGTTATCGGAATCACCGATCACCAATTCTCGATAGGCGAAAATCTGCCTGCGTATTACCGCCATATCCGCCATTGTCAGCTTAAATACGCCGACAGGATACGCGTGCTGTGCGGTCTCGAGATAGGAACGCGTCCCGCGCCGCCCGAAAGTCTGCCGCGCGCGACGGAGATGTTCGACTATGTGCTGTTCGAGAGCCTCGACGATGAGCGCGCGATGGATTTTTACGAGTTTCTGGAGTGGCGCAGGCTGTTCAAGTGCAAGGTCGGGCTGGCGCACGCCGATATATTTAAGCTCGGCGAGCGTTACGGCGCGGATATGTTAAAGGTGATGCGCGACAACGATATTTTCTGGGAGCTTAACACGTCGGGAAACTACATATATTATTATGATTTCCTCACGAACGAAAAAAAGCAGCGCGCCGTAAAGGAAAGCGGCATACCCGTGTCGGTGGGTTCGGACACTCACGCGGTAAACGAGTACCGCAAAAAACAGGTGCGCCGCGCGAACGAGCTTCTGCAAAAGCTCGGTATACCGCTCCCGTGATAAGCTTTATATGCTCCGCCGACGTGTTTCGCGGCGGAGTTTTTTATTGCGTGTCAATATTTTTTAAGAAATTTTTTTGGAAAAATATGCCTCACAAATCGCATAGCACAGCGAGTTGTATCAATTCCTTCACAACTTCTTAAAAAAATGTAATCAATTTGTAATATCTTTCGTTGATTTCACCATAATTTTCTCAATATGTAGATACTTTTCAAAAAAATTGTCAAGATTTTGTGGAGGTTAACTTTTTTATGTAAACAAAAAATGGAATAAAATGTAAAATCGGTAAACAAAATATCGTAATATTTCGGTAAAATTACGTGATTATTTCAGGTAAATTACATTCAAATGACAAAAATAATACGAAAATTTTAAGATTCTTAACATTTTTAAGTCAAAAAGGCTTGACAGCTTTTTTTTAAAGTGTTACAATACATTCAGCGTCAAGGAAAAACGCAGAGAAACACATTCACACGGATAACCAAACACAATGCGAACGTATAGGAAACATCTTTGGAATTGAGAAGGAGAGATTTTATCTTGAATATTACGAAAAAGATTATCTTATCTGTTATATCTATGTCAGCGGTGCTTGGCACGTCGGCTCTGGCGGCTGATTTAAGCGGCTGGGCGATATCCGATTATCAGCAGGCTAACGAGGCGGGCCTCGTATCATACTCGGTTGTATCGAACAATCTTCATGACAGTATAACGCGTGAGGAATTTTGCGAGCTTGCTGTAAATCTTTACGAAAAGCTTACGGGAGAAGATATGATCGAGCCTCCGGTATCACCGTTTAACGATACCGATTCCGTAGCGGTATCGCAGGCTTACGCCTACGGTATTGTTTCGGGCACGGGTGACGGAACGTTTACTCCCGACAGACTTGTAAGAAGAGAGGAAATGGCGACAATGCTCGTAAGCACGCTTACGGCGAGCGAGGTTTCCTTTAACCTTTCGGACGGATATGAGGACGCGTACGTAATCGACGCGTTCGCCGACTCGGACGAGGTCAGCTCCTGGGCTAAGCCTTCGGTCATTACAATGATAAACTACTCATTGATGAACGGAGTTGACGACAAAAATTTCGCCCCTCTCGGTTCGACGACAAGAGAACAGGCTATATCGAGTATCAACCGTTTATACAATAAGTTCAGCGACACCGATTACACGCTTGCTCTTCCGGAAATAACGCTTCCCGAGGACGGAGCCGAAATCGAGGAGGGTGACTTCTCGGTAGCATGGACGCCGATAGACAGTGCGTGGGCGTATCACGTAATTATTAAGGACGCGGACGCCGACTCGGTACTTCTTTCGGACGTGTATGACGAGAACAGCGTTACAATAGAAGGCGCTTCACTCGAGGTTGACAGAGATTATTCGATAACGGTAGGCGCGGTGCTTTCGGACGGCAGCGAGGTTTACAGCCTCCCCGTTGACTTCAAATATAAGTCAAAGGCTCCGCTTGCAAATGAAGAGTACATAGCAGAGAATCCGATTGCGGGCAACATGCTTGATACTGCTGACGATTATCTCGGTGTACCGTACGTATGGGGCGGCACAAGTCCTTCGGGATTTGACTGCTCGGGATTTGTGCAGTATGTATGCAGCCTGAACGGTATTTCGATACCGAGAGTTGCCGACGACCAGCTTCACGGACCGGGAACGTACGTGTCGAGAGCTCAGCTTGAGCCGGGCGACCTCGTGTTCTTCGGCAGCGGCGACTACGCGTCGCACGTCGGTATGTACGTGGGCGACGGTATGATGATTCACTCTCCCCACACCGGCGAGGTGGTTCAGTACACGTCAATCGACTCGTCTTATTATCAGTCAAGATTTATAGGCGGTAAAAGGGTAATTTGAGGATAATGAAAAAAAGACGCTTCGGCGTCTTTTTTGTTATGCCGGAGACATAAATTTTCATAAAATTAAAAAAAACACTTTACTAATTTAACAGAATGAAGTATAATAGTTGAGTAATTTAATAAAAAGGAGACAAAACACATGAACAAAAAGATTTTATCAATAGGACTTGCGGCGCTTTTGAGCGTATCGGCGCTTGCGGGCTGTGGCGGACAGAACGCGGAGCCGGAGAAGGCGGACACGGCGGTTACAGATGATTCGCTCCAAAAGATACAGGAGCAGGGCTATTTCACGCTCGGTCTTGACGCGGATTTCGCGCCTATGGGATTCAGAGACGACAACAATGAGATTGTCGGCTTCGACATCGACCTTGCGAACGCCGTTGCGGAGAAGATGGGCGTTGAGCTTAAGGTACAGCCGATAAATTGGGATTCAAAGAACCTTGAGCTTTCATCGGGTTCGATCGACGTAATCTGGAACGGCTTCTCGATAAGCGACGAGAGACGTACCGAGGTTCTTTTCTCTAACCCGTACCTCTCAACGAAGCAGTCAATCATTGTAAGAGCGGATTCGGATATAGCTACAAAGGCTGACCTCGCGGGCAAGAAGGTTGCGCTCCAGGGCGGTTCGACCTCGGAAGAGGCTCTTAAGAAGGACGAGGAGACATTCGCTACAATCGGCGAGGACAACCTTGTACGTTTCGACGAAAACTCGCTCGTGCTTATGGAGGTACAGGCGGGCAGAGCTGACGCTGCAGTTATCGACGAGGTATTCGTAAGATACTATCTCGAGCAGCACGGAATGTCCGACCAGTTCAAGGTTCTCGACGAGGGCTTTGACGAGGAGGATTACGGCGTAGGCGGCAGACTCGGCGACTACTCGTTCATGGAAGCAATCAACAAGGCTCTCGACGAGTGTAAGGAAGAGGGTATCACCTCCGAAATATCAAAGAAGTGGTTTGGCGAGGACCTTATAAAGTAAAATGACCGCGTTTATATCGAATATATCGGGATTTGCGGCATACATAGAGTCGCTTTTGCCGACGCTGGGCAGGGGCTTCCTTATCACGCTTAAGCTGTTCATATGGACGCTTGCCCTGTCGCTCCCGCTGGGACTTTTGGTGTCCCTCATAAGAGAGGGAGTATCGGCAAAGCCGACCGACAGGGGCTTTGTAAAGGTAATAAAGGCGCCGATAAGGTTCATTATAAGCCTGTATCTTTGGGTATTCCGCGGTACGCCGCTGATGCTTCAGTTGTTCTTTTTCTACTTCGGACTGCCGTTTATACAGCTTCCCGGAGCGGTGGTGCCCGTGCTGCAGTTTCTGCACATAACGGTGCGTGAAAGCGCTGCGGCGGCAGGCGCGTTCTGCATAGTACCCGACGCGTTTACGGCGGCGCTCGTCGCGTTCACGCTCAACTACGCGGCGTACTTTGCCGAGATATTCCGCGGCGGAATAATCGGCGTCAACAAGGGACAGTACGAGGCGTCGAAGGCTCTCGGACTGGGCGGTATACAGACGATGGTATACATTGTCGTGCCGCAGATGATACGGACGGTCATACCGCCTATCGCGAACGAGACGATCGTCCTCGTAAAGGATACCGCGCTCGCGTACTCAATCTCGCTCGTTGACCTTATGACGGCGGCAAAGCAGAACATGAACAAGACGATGAGGGTTGACGCGCTTATCATAGCGGCGGTCGTGTATCTCGTTATCACGCTTATCCTCACGCTGCTGTTTAATATGCTTGAAAAACGGCTTTCGATTTCGGTAGAAAGTATACATTAGCGACCTGCAATGACCTTCCCGCGCGGGAAGGTCATTACGTTTTTTTGAACATTTATATCGGCTTTTTGTATATATTTTTTGTGCAAATTAGTGTAAAATATTTGTAATATGATAAATCTGCTTAAAGAGCATTGAAAGGAAGAGTGCGATATGACAAAAAAACTAATTTCAGTTATTGCGGCGGGAATACTTGCTGTTCAGGCATTTGCCATCCCGATGGTAAGCGCAGAAGACACGGCTAAGTACATCACCAATTCCGACTTTACCGACTGCGCCATAGGCGGAGCTACAGGTCAGGGCATCTATGGTCTCGGAATTATTCTTGACGGTTCGCCGTGGCTTTCAAAGGGCAGCGCGAGCGTTCACTACCAGACCTACAGCCATGACGACGCGAGAAACATAAACTACTGCCACATGTATTCAAACAGTGATAAAACAGGCGGCAACGACGGCGCGGGTTCGATGTATATGTATCAGAGAAACCTCACGGCTGTAAACCAGATCGACCCGTACGGTTACGTTGAATTTGAGGTACGCGTACATGAGGATTCGCAGAACTTCAACTTCATGATGGGTTGGTTTGAAGATCCGACAAGCAGCGGCTTCAGCGCTGACAGAGACGTATGTCTGAGCCTTACGATAGGACCTGAGAGCATACAGGCAACCAACGGCAAGAGCATGGAAAATCTTGCGACGATTAAGCCGGAGCAGTGGTATAAGGTAAAGGTTGCCACGAACAACAAGCTTGAGGAATACAGCGTTTCGGTATCCGATGAGTCGGGCAAGGTAATCGGCGCACTTGAGGAAGCTCCCTACAAGGCTTCAAAGCCGTCGGATATCAAGGGTATCAAGACGACATGCTGGGGTTACCTCAGAGGCAACACATACAACTACGACCTCACGAACGTAACAATCTCACGTTCAGACGACAAGTATTCGGTTCAGTAAATAATAAAAAAATTACCGCTTCCGATGGCATGACATAAGACAGTATAATCACTAATTTTATGACAGGCTGTCGGACAGGGTACAAGAAAAGGCATATCGCTTGAATGGCGATATGCTTTTTCTTTACATATAATGTCCTCATTTATAAGATATTTATAGTTCTGAAACCCGCACAAACACTTACCTTTTTAACGGCAAAACGCCAAAATCGCCATACCCCTTATGTTTATATTCCTACCCTCGAAAAATGAGGTTAAAACTTTCTACACAAAAACCCCATGAGCTTCACAGCTTATGCAATTTGTGATAAAAATGCAGGATTGACTCTGTATTTTCGTATTGTCTGAGTATCAGTAAAATCACCTTAAACTATGCTATTACCAATCATCCAACTTTAATATTTCTTTGCAGTGAGGATATAAACTCCTTTTATCCCAACATCTGAATATAACTCTTAGTATTGGAATGAGGAGCTATGTCTTTTCATTTATATATGAGATCTGAGATTATTCAGATTTATTTTACAGTGTTACTCATTTGTTATAACAATCGCATCGTTTAATGGTCGCATAGTATTTAGATTTCTCCAGAGCATAAGCTTGATTTCTGTTACCTCATCCGTATTTTGTAAATGCGGTAAATGAATACTAATGTTTTGTGCTCCATCAGCAATAGGTGAATTAGTAATTTCAGTGCTAAGTAATATTTCTAAATTATTATAATAAGCAACAATAAACGATACATTTTCTTCACGTGTACTTGTTACTGCAACATTCACATAGGTGCTGTTTAATAAATCATCAAAAGTATTGTTATTTTCAAATGACTTTATAAAGTCCATTGAGAAAAGACATATTCGTTCATTGACAATATCTCGCTGATATTCCACGCCAAATTCATCAGATAAAATCTTTATTGGTGCTATTAAACGATCATCTACCAATAACATAGGTGTTTCAAGGCTTTTTTCAACTCCGTTTGCAGTATAATTATAGTTATTTACAGACATTTTCAATATTTTTTTTGAATTATCAAATGTAATTGTTGCAGAATCTTCATCCCAAGTCACAGAAAGTTTGCATGCTTCCGCAATGGCTCTAACCGGAGCATAAAACTGGTTTTCTACCGTAAATAATCCAACATCAAGAGCAACTTCGGAATTATTAAAGAATAATTTATAGTTACTTTTCTGTGGCGTGTAAATCTGTTTAATTATGGATATATTTTCGTATAATACGATATTATCTTCAAAATGAAATGCAAATTTTGCAGTTCCGTTTGTAATAGAACGAACAAACTCTTTTTTTAAAACAATATAATCCCCAATCATTTGATATTCTGAATTTTCAACCAATATATAATTTTCTAAAGCAATTTTTTCAAGGGTATGTCCATTATAATTGACTTTTATATTATTCGTCAATATAGGCTTAAATTATTTTAAATCTTATATTAAATCCTCTGATGTAACCTTTCTCTTTATCGCGTTATCCTCCGCTTCGTCCGTTTCGCCCACCGTCAGCCTCGAATAATACGCGAGCGTCATATCCTTCCAATCCGCGTACTGCTCCGGCGAGGAATTCTCTCTTGCGTTTGCCCAATCCTCAAGGAACAGGCACATATCGGCGTTGAGATCGGTTTTTGCTTTTCCGTCAAACTTTATGGAGCACTCCCAATTATCATCTCGCGGCGGACGCTTTACGGCAATATCAAATTTCAGTCCCGCGACCTTTTCAAGCTCAAACAGCATTACCGCGACATCGGCAAACGTGGTTATCTGCGGCTTCACCGTTTCTGTTTTGTAGCCGAGCAGATAAGTCGTCGTTGTATCAAGTGTCTTTGCAAGCTCGTTCAGCATACTTATCGAAATTTCTATCTCGCCGTTTTCATACTTTTGGATTGTACGGAGCGATTTACCGAGCACGTTCGCAAGCTCCGTCTGGTTATACCCTTTTTCCTTCCGCGCCTTTCTGACGCGCTGTCCTATTGTCATTTCTTCGTTATTCATCTTCACTTCACCTCATACATAGTATAGCACATATATTTATGAATTTCAAGTGCATAAATATAATTTTATGAAAACTATTGACATATTTTTAATTCGTGATATAACTAAATGAAAGTACCTCTGCTTGCAGCAGAATTACTTTCGTTTTCCGATGGAGGCTTTCGCTCCATCGGAACGTTGAATTACGGTCTTTCAGCCCTTATTGAATAAATATGTACTATCGATATAGATATTATCTAATAACAGGTAAAAACGAGAAATATAACGCATTGATAATGCTAATAACAGGTGGAAACTTTTTTAGCAAGCATAACACTGCGGTACTCGTCGTGTTGTCAAGGGTAAATGAAATATTTTTTGAAATTTTTTCAGTCATAACAGAGAATTTACGAAATAAAACAGAGCGCTATCCCGTATAAGCGTCGGATTTCCATTTCCCGCTGAAATAGAATATAAGTCCTATCCACAGCGGCGTGAAGCCCGCAAGCGCGTCGCCGAGCCAGAAGCCGTAGTGCTGCATTTTGAAGCCGAGTCCGAACAGCAGCGCAAGCCCTATGCGCAGTATTATACCGTCGCATATCGCGGTCGCGAAGTTTACGATATAGTTTCCGCTGCCGTTTATCAGCGCGTTCATTCCCGAGCGCGCCGCGCTTCCGAAGAATATCAGCACAGCGATAGGTATGTATTTAATGCCTATCTCGAGAACTGCTGCGTCGCTTGTGAAGCAGCCGTAAATCTGTCTCGGAAAAGCTATTATCAAAATTGACAGCAATACCGCGATAAGCGTCGTTATCTTGAATACCTCAAGAATAACCCTCTTGACGCGGTCGTATTTCCTCGCTCCGACGTTTTGTCCGACCATAGAAGAACCGGCTGTGTTAAACGCGTTCGAGATGAGATTTGTCGTGCTGTTTATCTTGTTCGCGATGCCTGCGAACGCCGATACGGCAACTCCGTAGGAATTTATCCATGAGTTTACGAAAAGCTTCGAGAATTGTATCGACGCATTCTTTATCGCCATAGGAAGTCCGAGCTTGATAAGCCTCGAAAGCATACGCTTATCCCAGCGCAGAAAATCGCTCACCGACCATTTAAGCTCGTATCGTTCTCTGTTTTTGAATATGTACGACGCGCACAAAACGAACGACAATCCCTGACTGATGACTGTAGCCAGAGCCGCGCCCATGCTGCCGAAATTGAAAACGAGGACGAACAGAATATCGAGCACAAGATTTACGACCGCGGCGATGCTTATGAATATAAACGGACGCGTCGAATCGCCCATTCCGCGCAGCACCGCGCTTACGATATTGTAGCCGTATATAAAAACAAGACCGATTATACACACCGTCGCGTACGCGAGAGCCTCGGAAAACGCTTCCTCGGGCGTGTTCATAAGGCGCAGTATCGGAGTGCGAAGCATAATGCAAGCTACGGTTATGCAAGCCGCGCAGACGGTTAAAAACGAGAACATCGTCCCGATAAAGCGGCTTATCTGCTTTCGCTTGCCCGCGCCTATGTACTGCGATATTATAACCTGTCCCGCGTTTGAAAATCCCATCGCGAGAAACGTGAGAAAGTTGGAAACATCGCCGCCGACGGAAACAGCCGACAATCCGACCGCGCCGAGCTTCTGTCCGACGATAACCATATCGACCATGTTGTACACTATCTGCAGCATGCTCGACAAAAACAGCGGCGCCGCGAATTTCAACAGCTGCCGCGTGACATTTCCTTCCGTAAAATCGGTTATCAAGATTTCCTTTTTCATTTTTACCACGGCTTTCTTATACGTTACACCCTTTATTTTATCACTGTTTTTCCTTTTATTCAAGCGATAAAAAAATTTTATCCGATTTTTGCGAGGGAAAATGAAAATCAGTATTTTATAAATTATTTTGGAATACAAAAGGCAGGAATGCCGCCGAGCGGCTTCCTGCCGTAATTTAATTTTCAAAGCTTCAAACAGTCTTTAACGCCGCCGCGAGCGCGTTCTCGAATATTTTTAAACCCGCCTCAAGCTGCTCGTCCGTAACAACGAGCGGACACAGGAAACGTATCACGTTTCCGTATGTTCCGGCGTTTTCGATGATAAGTCCGTTTTGGGCGGCGGTTTGTATGAGCTTCGCCGTAAGCTCGGGATACGGTTCCTTTGTTTTAACGTCCTTTACAAGCTCCACGCCCGTCATTGCGCCTATACCGCGCACGTCGCCGATCACTCCGTATTTTTCGAGCGTGTGCATAAATTCGCGGAAACGCATTCCTATTTTCGCGGCGCGCCCGGGGAGATTATATTTTTCCATAATTTTAATCACTTCAAGAGCCGACGCGCACGCGAGAGCGTTTCCGGAAAATGTTCCGCCGAGCGTTCCGGCGCGGCATGAGTTCATTATTTCCGCGCTTGCCGTGACTGCGGACAGCGGCGCTCCTGCGGCTATGGATTTCGCGCTTGTCATAATGTCGGGCGCGCAGCCGGCTTCCTTCCAGTATTCCGATACGAACATTTTTCCCGATCTGCCAAAGCCCGTCTGCACCTCGTCCGCGACGAGAAGTATGCCGTGCTCGTCGCATATCTTTCTCACAGCTTTTACCCACTCGATAGGCGCGGGAATAAATCCGCCCTCGCCCTGCACCGGCTCGACGACTACCGCGGCGACAAATTCCGGCGGCGAGCATTCCTCAAATACCGCTTTAAATCGCTCTATATAGTATTCTACCGCCTCGTCGTCGCTCATGCCGTTCGGCTTTCTGTAGAGATACGGGAATTCCGCGCGGTACACTCCGTCGGGGAACGGTCCCATGCCGTAG
Organism: uncultured Clostridia bacterium; assembly: GCA_947591315.1. Taxonomy (GTDB): domain Bacteria; phylum Bacillota; class Clostridia; order UBA1381; family UBA1381; genus Hominilimicola. The sequence continues at coordinate 50,211 of CANQDD010000011.1, read as the reverse complement.
GCATACGCCTTTTTTGAGGTCATAGCCATCGTCATAGCCGTTCTGCCGTGAAACGCGCCGGAAAATACGATTATATTCGGGCGCTTAGTGTACTGCTTCGCGATTTTCACCGCGTTTTCGTCCGCCTCAGCGCCCGAGTTTACGAACATGGTCTTTTTTGTTTCGCCTCTTACGGGTACCAGCTTATTCATCTCCTCCGCAAGAGCGACATAACCCTCGTGAGTCCCTATATTCATCATCACATGGAAAAACCGTTCCGACTGCTCTTTAACAGCCGCGATCACCTCCGGCTGACTGTAGCCGGCGTTCATTACTCCCACGCCTCCTACCCAGTCGAGAAATATATTTCCGTCAACGTCCTCTATCATCGCGCCCTCGCCGCGCTTGACAACAAGCGGATAGCCGCATTTTATGGCGTTCGGGATCGCGTTTTCTCTGCGCTTGATAATATCCGACGCGTTCGGTCCGGGAAGCGTTTCCGTTTTGATTTCCGGAAGCGCGTATTTTAATTCCGTCATATTAAAATCTCCTTTTATTTATTATTTAATGATTCGATAACCGCCGAAGCAAATATCAATAATCCTCCGGCACATATTTTTATATCGCATGGATCATTCTGGAATATTACTCCGAACAGCCACGCAAAAACGCACTCGGACGAAAGTATAATTCCCGCAAGTGAAGGATTGGTGTTCTGCTGCCCCTTAAACTGCAGAAAAAAGCCTATAAGCACCTCAAATATTCCGCAGTATGCAATACTTACCCAAAACGATTTTTCTTGCGTTATGCAGAACGGTTCAAGCATTGCCGCCATAATAACCGCGATTATGAGAGCCGTCCATATTTGAACTACATGTATAATTATCACGCCGTTTTTGCCGCGGCACCGATCAATATACAGGATATGCAGTGCATATGCCGCGCCTGTCGCTAAAAGAAATATATCTCCCGCCGCGAACGATAAGCTTTCATCAAGTGTAACAAGTCCCACGCCAATCATACAGATTGTTACGGTTATTACCTTTTTCGGTGTAAGCCGCCGCTTCAAAAATAACGCTCCTATTATCGGCGTAAACGCCACATAGCTTACGGTGAGAAACGCACATTTGCTTGCGGTACTGACATTTGCGCCGTAATTCTGGAATATCAATGCGGCAGCAAATATAAATCCGAGAATAATACCCTGTTTTATATATTGCTTGCAAACATACCTGAGCTGCGTAAGAAAAAGCACAATACCACTGACTGACGCCACCGCAAGTCTGTACACAAGCTGCCACATCGGAGTTACATAATTGAGACTGCTTTTTACGACCACGAATGAGCCGCCCCATATCATAGCCGCCGACACTAACATAGCCGCCGCCGAAATCTTGGTGATATTTTGTTTTTTCAGCATTATCTCAAGTCCAATCAATACAGCTCGGCGTAAATTTCCGCTATCTGCTCCGTTGTAAGCGGTACATAGCTGTTCGATAAAAGCCGCTTTTGATTTTCCGTTACTGACGCGGCAAATTTCGTTATCTGCTCCCTTGTCATGCCGTATTCACCGAGGCGTTTTTTCTTCAAAACCGCGCTGTCGAGCAGGCGGTCAAGCTCGTCTAAAGCCTCCGCACCGTCACAGCCGAGTATTTTTGATATGATCCCGCAAAGAAGGCTTATCGCGCCGTTTGGTTCCCTTTTCATATATGTTTTGAAAACACCGGAAAATACCGTGTAATTCGCTTCACCGTGCGGAATATGAAACTCCGCTCCGAGCGGATAACTCATCGCGTGAACAGCCGCGCAGCCCGCGTTTGAAAACGCTATTCCCGCGAAGTCTGACGCGACTAAAAAGCTCTTGAGCAACTCCGGCGACAGCTCCGCTCCGTTTTCTATTTTCTTATAGCCCGATAAAATCATTTTCGCCGCCTGTATCGAGAACGTCTGCGAGAACACCGACGCTTTCGGCGAGAGATAGCTCTCAAACGCGTGGATAAGCGCGTCGACCGAGCTTACGGCAAACACAGAAAACGGTATGCCGTCCATAAGCTCCGGCACGAGCACGGCTTCGTCGGCGTATAAAGCGTCGTCGGCAAGACCGAATTTTGTATGACGCTTTTTAAATTCCAGAATAGAAATATTTGTGATTTCACTGCCCGTACCGCAGGTGGTCGGGACAAGGATAAGCCGCTTTTCCTTTATTGCGGAAATATTTTTGTCGAACAGATCCGTTACGGGCGAGGTCTGCCGCAGCGCGAACAGCTTTGCCACATCAAGCACAGTGCCGCCGCCTATCGCGATAACGCGTGTATATTCGCTTTTTATGTCGCGGAAGATGCGCTCTACCATTTCATCGTTCGGCTCGCCGATGCCGTAATTCTGAATGAAAATCAGATTGCCCGCGCGCTGATTTTTGAAAAATTTGTTCCATGTAAAATCATTTGTTATTACAAGGTCGTTTTCGTTGATACAATATCTTTCGCAAAAGTCCTCCGCGGTATCGAGCGATACCACGGAGGGAGCTATTTTAAATGTTTTCATAATTCTGCCCTTTATAAATTAAATTCCTTTTTTGTGTCCGCTATCGCCGCGTCCATGCGTTCCGTAACGGCGGCGATCTGTTCCTCGGTGATTACCGCCGGCGGCTCAAAGCGTATACATTTTGCGTTTACGAGCGTTCCCGCCGTCATAACTCCGCGCGCGAACAGTCCCTTTGCGATGCTGTAACCGACCTCCGATTTGCAAAACTCGACCGCGAGCATAAGTCCCGTGCCGCGAACGTCGTCGATTACCTCCGGATACTTTTCCTTAAGCTTCATAAGTCCGTCCTTTAATATTTTACCCTTTTTCGCGCACATTCCGGGAATGTCGTTGTCAATCATGTATTTTATCGTCGCGATTGCCGCGCTGCAGCATACAGGATTGCCGCCGAAGGTCGGCGAACCCAAAAGCCACGGATTGTCGACAAGCTCGTCGACCCACATTTTTGACGTGCATATCAAGCCCGTGATAGGCATAATGCCGCCGCCGAACGCCTTACCGAACGTCATGATGTCCGGCGCGACACCCTCCGCCTGACAGCGCCACATGGTTCCCGTTCTTCCCATACCGCACTGTATTTCGTCAAATATCAGCGCCACTCCGTACTCGTCGCAGATTTCGCGAAGCTCCTTTAAATATCCTTCGGGAGGAACGATAACTCCCGCTTCGCCCTGAATAGGCTCGACTATCATCGCCGCTACCTTTTCGCCCACAGCGGTGAGGTTCCTAATAGCCTTTCGCGCGTCCTCAGCGTTTCCGTATTCAACGTGCTGAATTTGCTGCACCATCGGCGTGTATGGAACGCGGTATGTATTTTTACCGCCTACCGAAATCGCGCCCATTGACTTGCCGTGGAACGCGCCGACAGTCGAAATGTACCATCGTCCGCCGGTTGCAATTCTTGCGAGCTTCAGAGCCATTTCCACAGCCTCCGCGCCGCCGTTTGTGAAGAAGCACTTGCTCAGATCCCCCGGCGTGATCTCAGCCATAGCCTTCGCGAGATAGCCGCGCAGAGGGTCTAAAAGCTCCTGCGAGTGCAGCGCCTGATGCTCAAGCTGAGCCTTTACCACGTCGAGTATTTCAGGATTTCTGTGACCGCAGGTGTATATTCCGAAGCCACCGAGACAGTCGATAAATTCCTCGCCGTAAAGCCCCTCGCAAACGCTGTCATGGTCGCGCCACTCGAGCGCGGCTGAATTTGTCGATACCGATTTTCTGTATTTCAGCCAGCCGGGCGAAACGTAGTTGTCAAAATATTCTATGGTTTCCTTTGTCATTTCGTCCTTCTGCTCATTTGTAAGTTCATCGGATTTTATATAACCTATTACCTTTTCCAAATCCTTTGAAACCTGTTCAAAACTCATTTATAAAATCTCCTTTTCAATATCAATTCTCATACCAGCCGAGTACGCCTGGCGTAAGGTTTATATTTATCTGCTTTATCTCCTGATATTCCTCCAGTCCGTGAACGCCCAGCTCACGTCCGATACCGGACATCTTGTAGCCGCCCCACGGCGCTTCGTTGAAGGTCGGATTATAGCAGTTTATCCACGTTATTCCGGCTCTTATTTCCTTTATTACACGCATGGCGCGCGTTATGTCGGAGGTAAAGCACGCTCCGGCAAGACCGTAGTCCGTGTCGTTCGCCATCGCTACGGCTTCCTCCTCGGTTTCAAACGTCTGCACCGTTACTACGGGACCGAAAATTTCCTCGCGCACTATTTTCATGTCGCTTGTGCAGTTATCGAAAATCGTCGGTCGCACGAAGTAGCCGTTTTCGCAGCCGTTTTCCGTATAGCGTGTGCCGCCGCAGACGAGAGTCGCGCCCTCGTCTATACCGCTTTTTATATAATCGAGAACGCGGTTCATTTGCGTTTCGTCGATAAGCGGCCCAATATCGGGATTGTCAAGACCGTTCCCAATAGTCATGGCGTTCGCCCTTTTTGCGAGCCGCTTTACAAATTCGTCCTTTATTGATTTTTCAATAATTATTCTCGAACCGGCGGAGCAGACCTCGCCCTGATTAAAGAATATTCCGACCATCGCCCATTCCACCGAGCCGTCAAGATCGCAGTCGGCAAAAATCACATTCGGCGATTTTCCGCCAAGCTCCAGACCAATCTTCTTTATGTTGCCCGACGCGCACCTCATAAGGTGGCTGCCTACTCTCGTGCTGCCGGTAAACGTTATCATGTCAACGTCCTTGTTCTGTGCCATCTCCGTGCCGACCTCCGCGTCGCCTATCACGAGATTTGCCGCTCCGGCGGGTATTCCAACCTCCTCAAACACCTCGAAAAGCCTGATCGTGGAAAGGGGAGCCTTCGGCGAAGGCTTGAATACTACGGAATTGCCCGCCGCAAGAGCCGGCGCAAGCTTCCAGACCGACATTAGAAACGGATAGTTCCACGGCGTTATCTGCGCGCATACTCCGACCGGCTCATGAACGGTATACGAGTGCATCTCCCCGAAGCCTTTGTTTACGTCGTACGCTCCTCCATGCGGCGCTTTTATGAGCGACGCGTAATAGCGGAAGGTGTGTATTCCGTCGGATATATCGCCCTCGGCTTCGCGCAGCGGTTTGCCGTTATCCAGAGTGTCGAGCCGCGCAAACTCGTCGGCGTATTCCTCTATCTTATCGGCGATTTTCAATATAATATCGCCGCGCTCCTGCGAGTCCATGTCGCGCCATTCGCGCGTTTCGTAAAATGATTTCTTCGCTGCGGCTATCGCTTTTCTCGTATCCTCGACGCTGCTCTCGTAAACCTGAGCGAAAACCTTACCGTCCGCAGGATTTATCACGTCAAGCACCTTGTCGCTCGAAAGCCATTCGCCGCCTATATACATTTTCTTAATTTCCATGATTTTACTCCTATTTCTTTAGCTCCGTCCACATTTGGTCGTAAATCGCAAGCGTTTCGGTGTCGAGATTTTTTATGTACTCGCCCTTTTCAATAACCTCTGCGGGCGGATTTTTCGCCTTATTTGACGCGTATTCCTCGCCCATCAGCTCAACAGCCTTCGCATTCGGACACATATACGGAAATTCCTCAAGTACCATTGACATATTTTCCGCGTCAAGCATGAAGTTTATAAACTGCATCGCGCCGTCAACATTCTTCGCGCCCTTCGGAATTGACCAGTTATCGACAAACAGGTACGCGCCCTCGTCGGGATATACGACCTCGATGGACGGAACCTCGTCCATAGCAAGCGCAACCTCCGCGCTCCATACCGACGCGAGCGCACACTCGCCGGAAATAAGCGCCGACTTCGGGCTGTCCGAGTCAAACAGAGCGACATTCGGCTTGAACGACAGCAGCTTTGATTTAATTTCATCAAGCTCCGTCCTGTCGGTCGTGCTCATGCTGTAGCCGAGACTTTTCGCCGTCATGCCGATAATCGCGCGGAAATCGTCGAGGACTACCTCCTGACCCGCGTATGCGGGATTAAACAAATCGTCGTATGATGTGATGGTATCCTTAATCATATCGGTATTTACCGCGATTGCTTCAACTCCGCCGAGATACGGCACGGAATACTTATTGCCCGGATCGTACGACGGATTTAAAAACTCGCTGCCGATGTTCGATAAATTTGTGAGCTTCGACGTGTCGATTTCTTCGAGCATACCCTGTGAAGCCATTTGCTCCACCATGTAGTCGCTCGGCTGGATAAGGTCGTAAGCGCCTTCGTCCTCGGAGCGTACCTTCGCCAGCATATCCTCGTTTGACGAGAAGGTGGAAACGTTACATTTTATTCCCGTTTCGGCTTCGAATTTGTCTATCACCGATTGGGGGACGTATTCCGTCCATGTGAAAATGTTAAGCTCTCCGTTATTGCCTGACGAGCCGCCGCAGCTCACAAGCGAGAGCGAGAGTGCGGCAACCGACGCCGCAGCCAGCATTGACATTGATTTCAATAAATATTTTTTCATTTTAATCTTCCTTTCTTATCTTTTAACTAATGCCTTTATTTTCTTTAACAAGTCGCTCTTTGTCAGAATGACGAGCAGTATCGTGCCGATAAGTATCAGAGTCGAGAGCGCGTTCACGTCCGGCGCAACTCCGCTTTTTATCGACTCCATAACCTTTAGCGGAAACGTCTTGACCTGTCCGTTTGTAAAATAGCTTACTATCACGTCGTCGATCGAGAGCGTGAACGCCAGCAGCGCGCCGCCGCTTATACCGGGCGCGAGCACAGGAAGCGTTATATTCTTAAACGTCGCTATCCTGTTCGCGCCAAGATCCATGCTCGCTTCCTCTATGGATTGGTCATATCCCGCGAGTCTCGCGCGCACGTTGAATATTACATAGGGGGTTGAAAACGTCGTATGCGCAAATATGAGCGTAAGCATTCCCCGCGGAATATGCGTGTTTGAAAACAGCGTTAAAAGCGATATGCCGAGAACTATTTCTGGAATTACGACAGGTATGTATAAAAGTCCGTCGATAAGTCCCTTTCCCTTGAATTTATACTTGTACATTCCCACCGCCGCAAGCGTTCCTATCGCCGTGGCGAGAAGCGTACTTATTACCGCGATAGCTATTGTCACTCCGAATGAGGTGAGAAGTGTGTTGTTGTCAAACAGCTTCACATACCAGTCAAACGTAAATCCGCGCCATGTCAGATACGGCTTCGAGGTCGTGGCGTTGAAGGAGTTTGTGACGATTACCGCGATAGGCAGGAACAGGAACAAATATACAAGTCCGCAGAATATAATTCCCGCGATTTTCTTTACAGCCGCCTTTGTTTTTCTTTTCATGCGCTACACCCCCAAACTTTCCATGTCGCCGCCCGCTTTTTGGTACAGCTTTACAAGAAGCAGCGTTATAAGTATCAGTATGATCGACAGCGCCGCGCCGAGGGGCCAGTTGTTGCCGCTTTGGAACTGACGCTCGATAAGGTTTCCTATAACGTCCGAGTTGCCGCCGCCAAGTATGTCGGCTACGAAGAAATAGCCCAGGCTCGGAATAAACACCATTATGCTTCCGGAAAATATTCCGCTCATAGTGAGAGGAAGTATCACGCGTATAAACGTTGACGGTCCCTTCGCGCCCAAGTCCGATGAGGCTTCAAGCAGGCTCTTGTCGAGCTTTTCGATCGCGGTATAGAGCGGAAGCACCATAAACGGGAACAGGCAGTATACCATGCCGAGAACGGTCGCGCCGCGATTAAAAAGGAATTGTACCGGCTCGCTCGTTATGTGCAGCGTTGTCAGTATTGTGTTGAGCCAGCCGTTCGTGCCTAAAAACGTGCGCCAGCCGTATATCCTGATAAGCGAGTTTGTCCAGAACGGAATTATGATAAGCATATACAAAAGCGCCTTATATTTCGAGGTCGTCCGCGCTATCAGGAACGAGAACGGATAGCCGATAATTATACATATTGCAGTCGTGAGAAACGCGACAATCAGGGAGGTGCCGTAAATCTGAACATAGTTCGGATCGAAAAGCCTCTGATAATTCGCCGTTGTGAATTTGAACACCACATTATACGCTTCGTCGATACTGCAGAAGCTCATAATGAATACGTATATAAGCGGTATCGCCACAAAGAACGCGAGCCACAGCGTAACGGGCCCTGCCATTGTCATCGCGGGAAGTGTGTTCGAGCGAAAATTGTGTTTTGAAAAAGCCATTTTTCAGCCCTCCTATTCCATCACGATATTTTCCACAGCCGACGCGAAAACGTTATCAAAGGTATGAATGAGCTTCGCGTCGCCGTCATTCCAATAGAGATACACTCTGCCTCCCTTTGGAAGCTCCTGTCCGGCAAGCCGTTCTATTTTTACCTCATTACCGTTTGACAGCACGACCACAGTCTTTAAAACGGAGCCGACATAAATCTGATCCTTTACCGTGCCGGACAGGTCGAAGCCCTCAACCGGTGTTTCGGAATACAGCATCCTTTCCGGTCTTACCGACACCGAAAGCATATCGCCCGAAATAAAATCGGTGCCATTCACCACGAAATCGCCCGGTTCGACAGCTATATGCAGTCTGCCGTTTTCAGCCAGCAGCACGTGACCGTCAAATATGTTCGTCTCGCCGATAAACGTCGCGACAAACTTCGTCGCGGGCGTTTCGTAAATATCAAAGGGCGTTCCTACCTGCTGCAGAACGCCCTCGTTCATTATGCAAATCCTGTCACTCATAGTAAGAGCCTCCTCCTGGTCGTGAGTGACATATATAAAAGTGATGTTGAGCTTCTTCTGAAGCCGCTTAAGCTCAAGCTGCATCTGTTTCCTGAGCTTTAAGTCAAGCGCGCCGAGCGGTTCGTCGAGCAGGAGCACCTTCGGCTTGTTTATAAGCGCTCTCGCTATTGCCACTCGCTGCTTTTGTCCGCCCGAAAGCTGCGACGGATAACGCCTCTCGAAGCCGCCGAGCTGGACGAGGTCAAGCATTTCCGTTACGCGTTCCTTTATTTCCGGCTTTTTGACCTTTTTCATTTTCAGTCCGTACGCCACGTTGTCGTAGATGGTCATGTGCGGAAAAAGCGCGTAGCTTTGGAAAACGGTGTTTACGTCGCGCTCATACGGCTCTTTGTTGTGTATATCCTCACCCTCGACGCTTATGCTGCCGCTTGTCGGTTCTTCAAATCCGGCTATCATGCGGAGCGTCGTCGTTTTGCCGCAGCCGGACGAACCCAGAAGCGTCAGGAACTCGCCCTCGTAAACGTCGAGATTGAAGTCCTTTACAACATGATTATCTCCGTAGAGCTTATTCACGTTTTTGATTTCAACTATTACCTTCTTTTCGTCTGCCATTGTCTTTAACACCTTCTTTTTAATAAATCTACAGCGCCTTGTTGCCGCGTTCGCCTGTTCTGAGCCTTACCGCGTCCTCGATGTTCCTGATGAACAGCTTGCCGTCTCCGACATGACCGGTTATAATTTTATCGCGCAGCTCCGTGATAATATCCTCCACCACGCCGTCCTTTACAACCGCTTCTACTCTTATTTTCGGCAGGAGGTTAATGTTGGTTTTAAAGCCCTTTATCACGTTCACCGCGTTTTCCTCCACAACGCCCTTCTGCGTGCCGCAGCCCATAACGCTTGAAATGGTCATGCCGCCGCAGTGCATCAAATCAAGAATTTCCTTGACCTTCTCCAGCTTTTCGGGGCGAATGATAATAACAAGCTCCTTCATGGTAAACATCCCCTTAAAATTTATTAAGCAAAAAACGGAAAAGGCACCAGGACCTTTTGAGCCCCATTGCCTTTTCCGTTATCCTTGCTTTAAAAATATATTAGCACTCGCGTTTCGGGTTTTCAAGTAGCACAAATATTTATTTTTATACTCCAAAAGTAGTATATCAGTATTCAAAATCGTCGTTTTTCAGTCCCGCGACCTTATTGCGAAGCTGTATTCTGTTATTCACGTCCGCCTTTCTGTAAATGTTGAGTATGTGTTTTTTTAGCGTATGCACGCTTATTATGAGCCTGTCGCTTATCTCTTGATTGGAAAGTCCTTCCATTACAAGCTCAAGAACGGTGACCTCGCGCTTTGTAAGCGAATGGAGCTCAGCAAATTCGGCAATATCGCGCACGGGGCGTTTTTCATGCGGAGTAAGCTCCCTGTACAGCCTGAACGCCATATGATCCTTGAGCATATCGAGCATCATGACCTCGTCGTTGGAAAAATCGGGCTTGCCCTTGTTTCTGTAAAATGTGATAACGCCGAGAAACCGCTTATTGCGCGCAAGTATCATCTGTACGGCGTAGTGCCAGCCGTTTTTCTCGTATACCTTTTTATAGTAATCGGTACGCACGCGCGCGTCCTCCGAAATAATATCGGACTCGCGGTAAACAATGCACTTGCCGCTGTAGAGTATGCCGCGCGAATAGTCGAGCTCGTCATATTCACCCGCGCCCGCGCCGCTGTAATTATAGAAGATAGGCTCCGCAAGTCCGGTTGAATTGTTTTTATCGGCGAGATAAAAGTCGGACGCGTCAAAATCGAGCGTCAAATGAAGCTGTTCAAGGAATCCGCGGCGCATATCGTCGAGATCGTCAACGGAATAAATTTTATAAATTAAATTATTGAAAAATATTAAATCGTTGAGTTCGTTAATGAGCATTCCTCACACCTCCGAAAGAGTATTCGGAACCCCATTGTTCTTAAATTATATTATACTCCGGCGCGGCGGATTTGTAAATGTAAAAAATATCCCAAAATAATCCGTAAAAAATACTTCTTTTTGCCCATTTTTATTATTAAAACAGACCACATTTTACAAATATTGTTGCAAAATTGCACTTTAAAAACTATAATGTATATAACATGGCAACGGAGCGGCGGGATCGCTCCGTTTTTTTTGAGGTGATTTACATGAGAAAGGTTACAGCCGCCGCGGTGCAAATGAGCGTCGGAAAAGACCGCGAAGATACTCTGGACAAGGCGGAATACTACGTTTGCGCGGCAAAAGACGCGGGAGCGGATATTATACTTTTGCAAGAGCTGTTTGAAACGGAATATTTCTGCCAAAAGCATGATTTCCAATATCTTGATTATGCTGTGCCGATAAAGGAAAACCCGGCAATAGCGCGGTTCCAAAGCCTCGCGCGAAGGCTTGGCGCAGTGATTCCCGTCAGCTTTTACGAACGTGGCGTAAACACAGCGTTCAACAGTATCGCCGTTATAGACGCGGACGGGGAAATTCTCGGCGTGTACCGCAAAACGCACATTCCCGATGGTATTCCTTACGCGGAAAAATTCTATTTTACTCCCGGTGATACGGGATTTAAGGTGTGGGACACCCGTTTTGGAAGGCTCGGCTTCGGTATATGTTGGGATCAATGGTTCCCGGAAACGGCGCGTGCTATGGCGCTGATGGGAGCGGAGCTGATGTTCTTTCCCACCGCGATCGGCAGTGAGCCGTATCTTAAAAAGAATTCCAAGCCGCATTGGCAGAACGTCATGCGCGGTCACGCGGCGGCGAATATGGTTCCGGTTATTGCCGCAAACAGAGTGGGACGCGAAGGTGAAATCACATTCTACGGCTCTTCATTTATAACGGATAATCACGGTGAAATAATCAAGGAAATGAACAGAACGGATGAGGGATTTATTGCGCATGAATTTGACCTCGATGCGCTTTCAAGGGAGCGGCGCGAATGGGGGATTTTCCGCGACCGCAGACCTGAAATGTATAAAATACTTCTCACCCACGGAAATTAAGGAGATCGTTATGTCACGAATTATAACAAATTCAACGCCGAAACGGGACGGCTACAGAATGCCTGCGGAATTTGAGCCGCAGGACGAAATTTTTATGATATGGCCCGAGCGCACCGATAACTGGCGGCTCGGCGCAAAGCCCGCGCAGGAAAGCTACGCGCAGGTCGCCGAAGCGATAAGCCGTTTTGAAGCGGTGACCATGCTTGTGTCGCACAGTCAATATGAAAACTGCCGTTCAAAACTGAACAGTGATATACGCGTAGTTGAAATGTCTTCAAACGATGCGTGGTGCCGCGACACAGGTCCTACCTTTCTCGTTGACGGCAACGGCGGTAGACGCGCCGTAAGCTGGGGCTTCAACGCATGGGGCGGCTTGTATGACGGCTTGTATTTTCCGTGGGATAAGGATCTGCTCATAGCGGAAAAAATATGCGAATTGACCCGTACGGATTATTACACAACCGACGGCTTTGTATTGGAGGGCGGCTCTATCCATACCGACGGCGAGGGCACAGTGCTTACGACCGAAATGTGTCTTTTGTCAAAAGGCAGAAATCCTCATATGACTAAAGCGGAAATCGCCGAAAAGCTATGCGATTACCTCGGCTGTGAAAAGGTCCTGTGGCTGAGCGACGGGATCGATCCGCTCGAAACAAACGGTCATGTCGATGATATAGCGTGTTTTGTGCGCCCGGGCGAGGTATGCTGCATTTATACCGAAGACAAAAATCACCCATTTTACAACGTATCACAAGAATCCGTAAAACAATTATCTTCCATGACGGACGCGCGCGGCAGAAAGCTGAAAATTCATAAGCTCTGCTGCACAAAAAAGCCGGTGCTTATGGCTGACGCAAGCACAATAGACTCACGTTGCGGCTCTCAGCCGAGAAAAACAGGCGAATTGTGTATAGCGTCATATGCCAACTTTCTTATATGCAACAATGCTGTTATAGTTCCGCAGTATGATGACGAAAACGACTCACTCGCATTGGAACAAATAGGGAAAATGTTCCCCGAACGCGAGGTCGTCGGGGTGCGTACACGCGAGATAGTGTATGGCGGCGGCAATATTCACTGCATAACGCAACAGCTTCCGTCCGCTTAAGATATTAAACATATTTTGCGCAAGAAGCAATAAAACGGCAGCCTTAAAACAGAAAACGCTTCGATGAATCATTTGTTCATGCGGAGCATTGCTATCATCAGATTTTCACCGCTCCGATAGGCAGCGGCGGCAACGGCTGATTTTCCTTTTCCACGGCTGATAATTTTGATACTGCAATGATAGATCGCCATAAAATCACTTCCTTTCGGGCAACAAAAAAGAGCAACCGTTTTTCGATTGCTCTGAATTGCGATATTTAGTTTTTATCTATCCGATAAACGGAAATTTATCAAGTTAATTCCTTTTCAATTACAATAAGACAGTATAATCAATAATTTTATGACAGGCTGTCAGACAGGGTACAAGAAAAGGCATATCGCTTGAATGGCGATATGCTTTTTCTTTACATATAATGTCCTCATTCATAAGATATTTATAGTTCTGAAACCCGCATAAACACTTACCTTTTTAATGGCAAAACTTCAAAATCAACATACTCCTTATGTGTATACTCCCAACCCCAAAAATGAGGTCAAAACTTTCTACATAAAAATTATTAACATACAATTAACCCGGCTGCGCTTTCGGAATTAACATCACCTATGCTAATATCGAATTGTATCAAAGATACAATAATTTTCGGAAGGTGATTTTAATGAAAAAATTTATTGCAGCACTACTTATCGTAGGAATATCGGCGGCGGCTCTTACCGGCTGCGGAGGGACGACAGACAGCACAACACAGACGGTATCGACGGACGGTTCGACTTCTATGGAGAAGGTTATAGGCTACTTAAGCGAGGCGTATATAGCTGAAAACGGCGGCGTGAAGATCACATATAACCCGACAGGCTCCGGCGCGGGGATACAGGCGGTGTCGGAGGGGCGATGCGACATCGGGCTTTCGAGCCGCGATTTGAAGCCGGAGGAAGCGGAGACGCTCGACGCGGAGGTGATCGCGATCGACGGGATCGCGATGATCGTAAATCCGCAGAATCCTGTGTCGGATCTGACTATCGAGCAGATAGGAAAGCTCTACAAGGGCGAGATCGCGAATTGGAGCGAGGTCGGCGGCTCGGATGCGCCGGTGGTTCTGATTGGGCGCGAGGCGGCTTCGGGTACGCGCGACGGATTTGAGTCGATAACCGGAACGGAGGATATGTGCAAATACACGCAGGAGCTTACCTCGACCGGCGACGTTGTTCAGACCGTTTCGACAAACCCGAACGCGATAGGCTACGCGTCGCTCGCGTCGGTAAAGGACAGCGTGAAGCTTTTGTCGGTCGAGGGGGTTACTCCGTCAACCGAGACGATACAGAACGGAATGTATAAAATTCAGCGCGATTTCGTGTTCGTTACTCCAAAAAACAAGGAATTGTCCGAAGCGGCGCAGTCGTTTATGGATTACGCGTCGAGCGCGGCGGCGGACGAGATGATAGAAAAAGCGGGCGCGGTGCCGGTCAAGAGGTGACGTAATTTGAAAAAGACAACTGATACGATTGAAAAAGCGATGAACGCCGTGTTTACATTCTGCGGATTTTTGGCGGTCGCGTTTGTGCTGGTGATAACGGTGTTCCTCGTGATAAGCGGAATACCGGCGATAGGCGAGATCGGAATAACGGATTTCCTTTTCGGCAGAGTTTGGGCGTCAACCGCCGCCGAGCCGCAATACGGCATTTTACCGTTCATACTGACCTCCGTTTACGGAACGGCGGGCGCGATCGTGATAGGCGTGCCGATAGGGCTGATGTGCGCGGTGTATCTCGCGAAAATGTCGGGCGGCAAAAGCGCGGGGATCGTGCGGACGGCGGTGGATCTGCTGTCGGGAATACCGTCGGTGGTATACGGCTTATTGGGCATGATAATCATAGTTCCGCTTGTGCGCAAGGTTTTCGATCTGCCCGACGGCGCAAACTTGTTTTCGGCTATAATCGTACTCGCGGTAATGATTTTGCCGTCGGTTATCTCCGTATCGGAAACGGCGATAAAAGCCGTGCCGAAGGAGTACGAGGAAGCGTCATTGGCGCTCGGCGCGACAAAAACGGAAACGGTTTTCAAGGTCGTCGTACCCGCCGCGAAAAGCGGAATACTCACCGCCGTGGTGCTCGGAATAGGCAGGGCGATAGGCGAGGCTATGGCGGTCATGATGGTCGCGGGAAACGTCGCGAATATGCCGAGTCTGTTTCAAAGCGTGCGCTTTCTCACAACGGCGGTCGCGAGCGAGATGTCGTACTCATCGGGACTGCAAAGGCAAGCGCTGTTCTCGATCGCGCTCGTGCTGTTCGTGTTCATTATGATAATAAATCTTATACTGAATTTCGTTGTGAAGCGGGGTGAAAGCGATGAATAGCGGAATATCGAAAAGGCGCAGGATAGAAATCGCGGTATTGAACGCGCTTGTGTACGTCTGCGCGGGACTGATGTGCCTTATGCTTTTGGGGATTATCGGCTATATTCTCGCGCGCGGCATACCGCATATAACGCCCGGACTGCTCACGTCAAAGCCGAGCCTTATAAACGATACGATAGGAATTTTGCCGAATATCTTAAACACGCTCTACATCATAATCGTGACGCTTGTGATCGTGCTGCCGATAGGCGTGGGCGCGGCGGTCTACCTGAACGAATACGCGAGGAATAAGCGGATCGTGCGCATGATCGAGCTTGCGACGGAAACGCTGTCGGGCATTCCGTCGATTATATACGGACTTGTCGGAATGTTGATATTCGTGCAGTTTTTCTCGCTCGGCACAAGCCTTATCGCGGGCGCGCTGACGCTCGTAATAATGACGCTGCCGACTATCATAAAAACGACGCAGGAGAGCTTTAAAACCGTGCCGAACGGCTACCGCGAGGGCGCGTTGGGACTGGGCGCGGGCAAGTGGCATATGATACGCACAACGGTGCTGCCGTCGGCGATAGACGGAATCGTGACCGGCTGCATTTTATCGATAGGAAGAATTGTCGGCGAGAGCGCGGCGCTGCTGTTTACGGCGGGTATGGCGAATGAAATACTCGGAATATGGGAAAGCGTAATGCCCGGCAAGTCGGGCTCGACGCTCACGGTCGCGCTGTATATGTACGCGAAGGAGCGCGGCGAATTTGACATAGCGTTTTCGATCGCGGCGATACTGCTGATACTGACGCTTATCATAAACCTCGCGGCAAAGCTCGCGGCGAAAAGGCTTCGTAGAAAGGAAAATGAAAATGGCTGATATTTTAAGGGTGCAAAAGCTCGATTTGTGGTATAACGCGCATCAGGCTTTAAAAAATATAAATATGGATATTCCCGAAAAGCAAATCACAGCGTTGATAGGACCGTCGGGCTGCGGAAAATCGACGTTTCTGAAAACGCTTAACCGCATGAACGACCTCGTTGAAGGCTGTCATATCAAGGGCGAAGTCACGCTTGACAGAGTGGACATTTACAAGGATATAAATGTGAACGTGCTGCGGAAGCGCGTCGGTATGGTGTTCCAGAAACCGAACCCGTTCCCGATGAGCATTTACGACAACATCGCCTACGGACCGAGAATACACGGGATAAAGTCGCGCGTGAAGCTTGACGAAATTGTGGAGCGGTCGTTAAGACAGGCGGCGATATGGGACGAGTGCAAGGACAGACTCAAAAAGAGCGCGCTCGGCATGAGCGGCGGTCAGCAGCAGCGGCTATGTATCGCGCGTGCGCTCGCCGTAGAGCCGGAGATACTTTTAATGGACGAGCCGACAAGCGCGCTCGATCCCATCTCAACATCGAAAATAGAGGATCTGGCAACGGAACTGCGCGAAAAATACACGATAGTGATAGTCACGCACAATATGCAGCAGGCGGCGCGAATAGCGGATAAAACGGCGTTTTTCCTGCTCAGCGAAATCATTGAGTACGACGATACGGAAAAGATGTTCTCAATGCCCGCCGACAAGAGGACGGAGGACTATATAACGGGGAGGTTCGGATAATGCGGAATAAATTTGACGAGCAATTAGCGCATCTTAACGACGAGCTTACGACGATGGGTGCGCTGTGCGAGGAAGCGATAAGCGGCTGTGTGAAGTATCTCACGGAGGGCGGTGATGATATGCGCGACACGGCTCTCGAAGCGGACAGGCAGATAGACCAAAAGGAGCGCGACATAGAGCGGCTTTGTATGCGGCTGTTATTGCAGCAGCAGCCGGTGGCGACGGATCTGAGGGTAATATCGTCCGCGCTGAAAATGATTTCCGACATGGAGCGCATAGGCGACCAGGCGACGGACATTACGGAGATCGTGAAACATATCAAGGGCAGCGCGCCCGTGAGCAAGACGCACATAACGGAAATGGCGCGCGCGACGATAAAAATGGTGACGGACAGCGTGGAATCGTTTGTGAAAAAGGATATTTCGCTCGCGAAATCCGTTATCGGTCAGGACGACGCGGTTGACGCGCTTTTTGATAAGGTCAAAAACGAGCTTATAGAAGCCGTGCGCGAAGGCAAGGACAGCGCGGAGGCGCTGATTGATTTATTGATGATCGCGAAATATTTTGAGCGCATCGGCGACCATGCGGAAAATATCGCGGAATGGGTGATTTATTCGATAACGAATAAACGCCCGTGTTGAAAATCATGTGGAGCGGGTGTATAATGTGTGTGGTAAATTATGATTTAACGGCGAAATGCGGGACGTCGAGGGCGCCGTCCCCTACACCCGTTATTTGTAAATACTGCGCCGTAGGGGCTGGCGCCCTCGACAGCCCGTTCCCGTAGGGGCGAACCGTGTTCGCCCGTATAAACCCCTCAGTCACACTGCGTGTGACAGCTCCCCTAGTAGGGGAGCCATACGGTGAGCGCCGCATATCGCAAGCCTCCCCTACTAGGGGAGGTGGCGCCGAAGGCGTCGGAGGGGTTTTACACATATAAATCATAATTTACATCACCAAAGGAGGAATACAAAATGATATACATTCTCGAAGACGACGACAACATCAGAAAGCTCGTAATCTACGCCTTAAAACGCGAGGACTACGACGTATGCGGTTTTGACTCGCCGCACCCGCTTTGGAACGCGCTCGGTACCGCCGCGCCTGAATTATTCCTGCTTGACATCATGCTCCCCGACGAGGACGGACTTTCGGTTTTGAAAAAGCTCCGTGAAACCCCCGCCACAGCCGACATTCCCGTTATTATGCTCACCGCGAAGGGCAGCGAATTTGACAAGGTGACGGGTCTTGACATGGGCGCGGACGATTATATAGCAAAGCCCTTCGGCATGACCGAGCTTATATCGCGCGTGCGCGCCGTGCTGCGCCGATACGGGAAAACCGCACCGCGCGAAAAGGTATATCAAATCGGCGGTTTATATGTAAATCCCGCGAAGCATATTATAGAGGTAAACGGTACAAACGTGGAGCTTTCATATAAGGAATATTCCCTGCTTACCGCGCTTTTGGAAGCCGACGGAAACGTGGTGGAACGGGACTCCCTGCTCACTAAGGTGTGGGGCGAGTATTACACGGAATCACGGACGCTCGATGTGCATATACGCAAGCTGCGAGTAAAACTCGGCGAGGCGGGCGGTCTTATCAAAACGGTGAAAAATATCGGCTACAAGATAGGCGGTGAAGGGCATGAATAAAAAAATATTCCGCTTCACGTTTTTGACAACGCTTTTCGCTCTCATCGCTGCGGCGGTATTTGTTATAGGAATTTTATTCGATACGTTTGAAAATCAAATTCGGACTGAGGTTGAAAGCGAAGCGGGTTATATCGCCCAAGCGGTTGAAAACGAGGGCATTTCTTTTCTTGAAAGTCTTGATAACACAGACAGGCGAATAACGCTCGTAAATCCAGACGGAACTGTTGTTTTCGACAATCAAGCCGACGCGTCGTCGCTCGACAATCACGCCGGGCGCGAGGAAATTAAGCAGGCGATGGAAACGGGAACGGGCATGAGCGTCAGATACTCAAAAACGCTGACCGAGAAAACGCTGTACTATGCCGTGAAATTGTCCGACGGCAGCATTTTGCGCGTTTCAACAAACCAGTACACCGTTTTCACAATCGTTATGGGACTTTTGCAGCCTATCCTGTTTATTCTCTTGGCGGTGCTTATAATAACGGCGGTTCTGTCGTCGAGGGTGTCAAAGTCGATTGTAAAACCGATAAACGATCTCGATTTGGAAAACCCCGAAAACAACGAAACATACGAGGAATTAACGCCGCTTTTGAGAAAAATATCCGACCAAAAGTGCACTATCTCAAAGCAAATTGCGGAACTTTCAAAACGCGACGAAACGCGACGCGAGTTTACCGCGAACGTGTCGCACGAACTGAAAACGCCGCTAACCTCGATTTCCGGCTTCGCGGAGCTTATGAAAAACGGAGATGTCCCGCAGGAGGTCGCGTCGGATTTTTCAAAGTCGATCTATGACGAAACGCAGCGGCTCATTTCGCTTGTGAATGACATTATAGAGCTGTCGGAGCTTGACGAAAAGAACATTCCGCTCGAAAAGGAAGATGTTGATTTATATGAACTGTCCGGCAAAATTATAGACCGCCTTAAAAGCGAAGCAGCGAAGAAAAACGTGAGCTTAAATTTGATCGGCGGCAGCGCGAAGGTGTGCGGCGTGCGAAAAATTCTCGACGAGATGGTCTACAATCTTTGCGATAACGCGATCAAATACAACAAGGAAAACGGGACAGTCGACGTTATCGTGAACGACGCGGATAAAAAAGTGTACCTGACTGTCCGCGACACCGGCATAGGCATCGGTGCCGAGCACAAACCGCGCGTTTTCGAGCGTTTCTATCGCGTCGATAAAAGCCGTTCCAAGCAGGTCGGCGGCACGGGACTGGGACTTGCGATAGTAAAGCACGGTGCGATGTATCATAACGCCGAAATCACCTTAGAGAGCGCCGAAGGTAAAGGCACGAGCGTTACGTTAGCGTTTGATAAGGGCTAATGAATAAAAAAATTCGCTGCTCCGACATACGGCTGCGGCGAATTTTTTTGGATTTTATTTGTCATCTGCCGGAACAATTTTCACCTTTATCGCATCACCGTCTGCTTCATCCGTCTGTTCGTCTACCGCAAATCTCGAATAATACGCAAGCGTCTTATCCTTCCAATCCTCGTACTGTTCCGTGGAATAATTCTCTCTTCGCCCAGTCCTCAAGAAACAGGCACATATCGGCTTTAAGGTCGTTTTTTGCTTTTCCGTCAAAAGAATGAAAATATGATAAATGCCGTATTAATAGTGCTAATAATAGATGGAAACTTTTTTAGGTCAACATAACCACTTTGATACTCAAAGTACAGAATATGTCCAAAAATTCCTGATGAAAGAAATAAAATCAAAAAAACACGGTGACAAATAGAACGAAATATGATATAATATATTGGCTGCTTATAGCAGACATAGTTTAATATAATTTTATTATAATCAAAATTTTGCGGAAGGGAGAAAATAATATAACAATTCTTATTTTCAAGAATAATTTATATTATGTGTGAAAAAATGGACACACACAAGCAATTACTGATTATAAAAGGAGAAGATAAGACGAATTTGGTTGTGTCTTACAAGTTTGAAAATGGTAAATACAACATTCAATACTCGAATTCATCAAAAGTATATAGCTATAACGAACAAAATGTTCAAATTCTTAATCTTCAGAAAGTTATAGATCCACAAGGTGTAATTGTAGTCGCAAACGGCAATCATATCAAAGGGGTTGATAAAATCCTGGATTTTGGATGTTTTTATCGTATTATCCTCAAAAATAAACCTGATTTGTCATTTCGTCGTAATGAAATACAACTTTTACATAATTGTTTAAATGATAAAAACTCAAAACAGCTTTTTAATTATTTTAAGGAAACAGCTAAAAAGCTTCCGATAAAATTTGAAAATAGTGATGAAAGTAATATTTTTTTAGAAAAACAGTATGAAAAAGTTGTTTCTGTTCAAGACAATACGGTGTTGGCAACTTATTTTAGTACTGACATAAAGCCTCAGATTCATAAAGGTACACATTCGCTCATTTATCCATTTGGTCTAAACCAAAGTCAGAAGCAAGCAGTGGAGAATGCTTTTTCTTCTCAAGTGAGTATAATTCAAGGACCGCCGGGAACCGGAAAAACCCAAACAATTTTGAATATTATTGCGAATGCTGTCTTAAACAAAAAAACGGTTGCAGTTGTTTCTAACAATAATTCGGCAACCTTGAATGTAGTCGAAAAGTTAGAGAAAAAAGATGTATCCTTTTTTGCGGCATTTCTTGGCAAAAAAGATAATAAAAAGAAATTTTTGGACAGTCAGAACGGTCAATATCCTAATATGAGCGAGTGGGAACTTACAGCCGAATCTGAAGAAAAGCTTTCAGAAGATGTAAAGCTTTTGTCAACGGAATTAGATGCGATGTTGAACAAGAAAAATCGTGTTGCTGAGATAGAGCAGGAACTGTTGGAATTGCAACCTGAGCAACATTATTTTGATGAATACTATGCTACTGTTGAATATCGACTTACCGACTACAAATTAAGGAAGATGACGTCACGGCAGATTCTGTCGTTGCTGTTGGAATATGAGCAATACGCCGAACGAAATGACAGTGTTGGATTATTAAAGAAGATGTTTATTCTATTCCGTTTCGGCTATTATGCAATAAAACTATTCTCTCAGCTTTCGGAGTCGGTTATACCCTATTTGCAAAAACAGTTTTACATTTGCAAGAAAACCGAACTCCAAGAAGAAAAAATAAAGCTAAAAAATCAATTGACTGATTACTCATTTGACACGAAAATGGAAGAACTGTCTAATAAATCATTGCAGCTGTTTAGGGCAAAGTTGGCAAAGCGGTACAATTGGCGAGATAAAAGAAAAAAGTTTGTGATGAACGATTTTCACTGTAAGTCCAAGGAATTTAATGAAGAATATCCCGTTGTTCTTAGTACAACCTATTCGATAAAAGAAACGCTCAGCGTAGAACACATTTATGATTACCTTATTATTGACGAGGCATCTCAAGTAAATTTAACAACAGGAGTATTAGCATTTTCCTGCGCAAAAAATGTTATTGTTGTAGGCGATGTGAAGCAGCTTCCAAATGTGCTCACCAATAATGATATGCAGATTGCAGAAGAGATTTGGGCTAAATACAATCTTGATGAAATGTATCGTTTTACAAAACATAGCCTCCTGTCTTCAGCATTAAGCAGATGGCAAAATGTACCTTCCGTATTACTGAGAGAGCATTACCGCTGCCACCCAAAAATTATTGGATTTTGCAATCAGAAATTCTATCAGGGGCAGTTGATTATCATGACAGAAGATCGTGGAGAGGAAAATGTGATTACAATGTATAAAACAGTAACAGGTAATCATGCCAGATACCATGTCAACCAACGGCAAATAGACGTTATAAAGAAAGAAATCTTGCCTGTTTTAAAGGAAAAAGGCTATCAGGCAGAGAACATTGGAATTATTACACCCTACAAGGATCAAGTAAAAGAAATTGCAGAACAGCTAGGTTCAAAATATGAGGTAGCTACGGTTCACAAATTTCAGGGACGTGAGAAAAAAGCTATCATTTTAGTATCTGTAGATAACGAAATAGGAGATTTTGTAGATGATCCCAATATGTTGAATGTAGCCGTATCCCGAGCAGTTAAGACTCTTGTGGTGGTCATGTCAAATTCCCCACAAAATTATAAAACCAACTATGGTGATTTAGCTCGCTACATTACATACAACAATTGTGAAGTTGTTGATAGCGCTGTATTCTCGGTATTTGATTTGTTATACAAAGAATATGCTCAACAAAGGCGAGCATATTTGAAAAAACATAAGAGAGTTTCGCAATATGATTCTGAAAACCTGCTCTATTCAATTATTGAAGAAATCATACATAAAGAAGATTTTCAAAATATTGATTGTGCGATTCACGTTTCTTTGGCATCAATAGTGAAAAATTATGAGCTTTTGAATGAAAATGAGAAACAATATGTTAAAAATCCATTAACTCATACGGATTTTCTGCTTTTTAACAAGATGGATAAATCACCTGTAATGGCAATTGAAGTAGATGGAGTCCGTTTTCATCCGCCTGGGAGTCAACAGTCAGATAGAGACAATATGAAAAATAACATTTTCGACAAGTGCGGTATTCCATTATTGCGTATACGCACCAATGAAAGCGGAGAACGGGAACGAATTGAATCCATGTTGAAAAATAGCATTTAGATTGACTTCTCAAGTGCATTTACGAGGACAAGGCGAACGGCACGCTCAGCGAAAGCCGTTTCAAAATACTTGCCGACGATTACGAGCGGAAACAGGAGGACTTGAGAAAGTCTATCGACAAGCTGATCGCCGAGATTGACCGTCAACAGGAGCAGTCCGACAACATAGAGCGGTTCATCGGAAAGGTTCACAAATATTTCGACTTGCAGGAATTAACGCCGACCATACTTAACGATATGGTTCAGCGCGTTTACGTCCACTCGACGGAAAAGATGAACGGCAAACGGACGCAGCAAATTGACATCTACTACGACTTGGTAGGCTTCCTGCCAATGTCGCTATTTCAAGCAGAAGCAAGGAATGGCGCAGCTTAAGCTGCGCCACTCACCGAAAATTGAATCTTACTGTTTTATCTCACACCGCCTTCGGCGGTAATTTTTTTGTATGTAAAATACAAGATATTGTGGAAAAATCAGACATATAATGAACTATACCACAAAAATCAAAAATTTATTTATATTTAACAAAATTTAATACTTGAATTTGTTAAAAAAACCGTATATAATATACTATATAGTGTACGAGAGTGACTATAAAGGAGAGAAAAGCTATGTATAATAAAAATATACATAGTCCTGACAGCGCGACGTCCGGCGCAAGCTTCGCGGAGCTTGTCGCGTCGGAGGAGGAGCGCGTAAGACCGATGCTGAATGAGCAGCTCATGCGCGAATTGCTTATCGGCGGCGGCGACACAAATGAAATCTTAAATACGTACTGCGCGTTATTCAATGCGGACGCGCGGCAGACAGTAAGGCTTGTCATTCTAAAGCCTACCGGCGCAAAGGATTTAGAGGATTTCTTCTTTATTAAAAACACAGCACAGCAGTACATAGGAGAAGAAAAACTGATTTTTGCGACTGTAATAAGTGATTTTATAGTGCTCGCTGTACCCGACGGCGGAAAGACGGAGCTTGTGCAGGTTCTGGAAAAAATCCGCTGCTCGGTAAAGCGGTGCTACGGTTACAGCCTTATGTCGGTATGCAGCGTCAAAACACAGCTTGACGATTTGCCGGAAACGTTTGAACGTCTCAGGACTTGTTTGGGATATTCATTTTATGCCGAAAGCGACAGGACTTTGTGCGAAAGCGACATAATCGTAAACAGCGGCGAAATAACCTTCCGCCCCGATTACAATGCGGTCGAGCAGGCGGTACGCTCCGGCGACGCCGACAAGACCAAGCTGTGCGTTGACGGTTTTTTCAAAAAGCTCAGAAAAACCGCTCCGCTTCCTGCGGTTGCGAAGATATACTGTCTGGAGCTTTACGTCAGCATAGCGCGCTGCTGCGGCGACGACAAGATCGACCGCTATATGAAGGGCGTTGTCGAGGTGCAGGAAGCCAAAACGCTCTCGGAGATACACTCTTACATTTTGGACAAGAGCCTTGAAATTACGCAAAGCAACGTTTCCGAGTCGAAGAAGGTCTACTCCTCGCTCGTGCGCGACACCATAAACAGCATAAACAGCAACATCGAAAACGAGAATCTCTCGCTCCGCTGGCTTGCAAGCTCGATACTGTTTACAAACGTGGACTATCTCGGCAAGCTCTTCAAAAAGGAGACGGGCAAGAACTTCTCGCACTACGTAATGGAAAAGCGCATGGAAATGGCGAAAGAGCTGCTCCGCGAGGGTAAGAAGGACAGAATATACGAGATAGCGGAAAACGTGGGTTACGGCAGTAACTCGCAGTATTTCAGCCAGGTATTCAAAAAGTACACCGGCGTTTCGCCCTTGGAATACAAGGAATACGCCCGCTCTGTACGCGAGAAAAAGCAAAGTGCAAACAACTCTTAAAATTGCACAAACATAACTGATTTTTTACTGTTATGGGACGGCACGCTAATATATAATTAAGTTTAGCCCAAACAGGGAAAATTTGTTAATAACATCGGCACTGTCCGATTTTATTAAATGATACAATGTAAAAAAACTTTATGGAGGTATTCACATGAGTAATAAGATTAAAAAACTAATCTGCTCACTTCTTGCTGCGGCAATGGTTGTAAGCTCCGCAAGCATGCTCGTGTTCGCCGAAGGCGAGGACGCGGCTGCGGGCGATCCGCCCGCAACCACAGAAGGAGCGGAGGCTACGGCAGCTCCTGAAGCTACAGAAGAGCCCGAGGCTGAAGCTACAGAGGCTCCCGAAGCAACGGAAGCACCCGAGGCTGAGGCTACAGAGGCTCCCGAAGCAACGGCGGCTCCCGAGGCTACGGCTGCACCGACAGGCACGGCTTACGATAAGGATGCATATTATCAGAAGTCGCTTTCTCTCTGCTCATCACTCGGCGTTATTTCGGGTTTTGAGGACGGCAGCGTAAAGCCTGACGAAAAGGTAACGAGAGCACAGATGGCTTCAATCGTTCTCCGTATGCTTAACATGAACACCGGCTCGACATACCAGAACATCTTCACTGATGTACAGGGCGGCACAGGCGGTCACTGGGCAGCGGATCAGATTCAGGCCGCATACGAGGCAGGCATTGTAAGCGGTATGGGCGACGGTACGTTCGCTCCGGACTCGCAGGTTACATACGCTCAGGTTATCGTTATGCTTGTAAACGCTCTTAACTTCAAGAATGAAGCCGAGATGTACGGCGGCTGGCAGCAGGGTTACATAAAGGTAGCCGGCGACAAGGATATTCTTAAGAGCGCGTCGAGCACTGCGGACGAACCCGCAGACCGCGGACTTGTTATCAAGATGGTATACAACACGCTTCTTGCCGACTACAACCGAGTTTCCTCATTCGAGAACGGCAGCATTCAGTATACTGCAGACAAGACACTTGCGGAGGATAAGTTCGACGTAATCGAGGCTAAGGGTCTCCTTATGGGTACATATAAGACTTCAATCGGCGACACCGAGCTTAGCGAAGGTCAGATTGAAATCAAAATGAATAAGGAGGATACTTCGGAGGTATACGATACTCTCCTTACAGACCTCGATGACTGCGTAGCCCGCATGGTTACATTCTACTATAGAGAAAACCCGGGCAGAACACCCGAGGTACTTGCTGTTGCCTATGACTCTTCAAAGTCGGAGACATACAAGATTGATACCGAAAATATAGAGGAGGTTGAATTAGACGGCGGCGTCCTCAGCGTTAAGGAAGAAAAGGTAAACAAGAAGAAGGTAACAACGTCTGACGCAAAGTATATCTATAACGGTAAGCTTATAGACACAAGCGATATTACCGAGGATATGTTCCAGCCCGACAAGGGTTCGATTACGTTCGTAAAGAGCGACAAGAGCGCTGTTGAGGACTATGACGTTGTATTCATCGACGCTTACGAAACCGTTATAATTTCAAGCGCAAGCAATACAAAGATTACGGCAAAGAGACAGTCCACCGAACCGAATGCGGAGCTTGGCGCTCTCGAAACAGTAGTAATCAATCTTGACGATTCAATCGACAGAACAGTTACGATTACAAAGGACGGCGAGGCGATTAAGTCGAGAAACCTCAAGGCTAACGACGTTGCTACCATAAGAACAAGCAGCCCGCTTACAGACAGCACGGATCCCGAGGTTGTAGATGTGGTTGTATCGACCGAAAGCATAACAGGCTCTGTTTCGTCCATGTCCAAGGAGTGGAATGAGACAACGGCTACTATAAATGGTCAGGAATATGACGTTGCAAACCTTGCTGTAGGCGACCTTAAGACAGGCTCGCAGGGAACGTTCCATCTCGACCAGTTCGGCAGAATCGCTTATATCGAGTCCAACGGCGGCGGACAGCTCGCTTCCGGCGAAAAGTACGGCTGGATCATGAACCAGTACAGGGCTGAGGGTTCAAGCGACCAGGTAGTTGAAATTATGACTCAGGAAGGCCCCATTGAGGCGAAGTATGCTTCAAAGGTTGATTTCTGGCCGAATGGTGCGGAGAGTTCAGATCCGGACGCATCCCGCGCAGATGTTGAGGCTGCAATTAGGAAAATGTTAGACAACAACGACAGCAGCACAAAGTTCTTAACGGCAGGAACTTTCCAGATAAGACTTGTTAAGTTTAAGGCAAATTCGTCGAACGCTATCTCTAAGCTCTACTGCGCTGTTGACAGCACTCAGGTGGATGATACCGACGCGCTCAGAATAGCTCCCAACAACCTTAGGAGTGTGCCCGTTGCTTCGGGACTCGTAGGCGGCTACAAGATTGAGGACGGTATGCTTGAAATTTCCGTTCCGAAGGAAACGGATGACATGAAAGACGCTGACAACTATAAGTTCGGCGAGGTTGTGTCGGGAAGCTATGTTGTAAGAGAGAACGGTTCAACGCGTGACTTCGTAGTAGGTGAGTTTGACGGCTCTGTTCCGAGCGTTCTTATCAACTACGTTCAGAGCGCCGACGCTCTTGCAAGTCTTAACGATGTTGATACAGCCGGAAACAACCCGACGATGATAGTTGATAAAATCAGCACCGGTGTTGACGAGGATGATAATCCTATCTACATAATCAGCGGTTATTCTTCGGGCGCGGAGACAAAGGTTACGACAACAAAGAATACTGTTGTAGGTAAGCTGACGCCGGGCGCAGGTAAAAATGAGTATATTGACAACGACAGACACTATGCAACAGAGGCTTTGTGGGATGCTAAGCAGACGGATCATTCTCTGACAGAATTTATCAGCCAGGGCGACTTGCTCCTCTGCAGCGGCGGAGACAAGATTATTCAGCTGCTTGACGCGGACGATGTTTATCAGGTAGTTAAGGGTGATAAACCTGCTACAAAACTGCTCTTCGGCGGTTTCGGTCAGTTTATCGCGCGTAACATGATGGAATTTGGTCCTGTAGCAGAGACGCCCAGCACCGAAAACGGCGCGGAAATTATGCTTAACCTTAGTAAATACACGCCGGGCAGAGGAGATGGCTACTCATATGGAAGCGCTACGGAGAAGCTTTCATTCGACGCTTCGGCTACAATGGACACCGTTATAATCAACTCAAAGACAGGTAAGGCTACCATTGCTTCAGAGCCGAGTGAAGTATTCGATATTTCACCGTTTGACGAAACGTCAATGACAGGCGACTATGTATTCGCAAGATTTGCCGATAAGGGCGGACTTCAGGAAATGGTTGTCTACAGATTTGAATAATTTCGGTAGATTGTTCAAAACATCATGAATAATAAAAAACGCATACGCATACGCGTATGCGTTTTTTCTGCGCTCCTTTCGCCGCAAAATAAAATTGTTTACAATATACCCAAAATGTGGTATAATATAAGTAGTATCAAAAAGAGGTGACCAATATGAATATATGCGTGTTCGGAGCATCGAGCAGCACGATTGACACATCATTTATAGACGAAACGACATTGCTCGGCGAGAAATTAGCCGAGCACGGTCACTCGCTCATATACGGCGCGGGCGCGTCGGGACTTATGGGCGCTGTCGCGCGCGGAGCGTACTCAAAGGGCGGAAGTATCGTCGGCGTCGTGCCGAATTTCTTCGTGGACGAGGATTTGGGCGTGGATGGACGTGTTTTTGAAAACTGCACGGAGCTTGTTCTGACCGACACCATGCGCGAGAGAAAGCGCGTTATGGAGGATAGAGCCGACGCGTTCATAGTTGTCCCCGGGGGTATAGGCACGTTTGAGGAGTTCTTTGAGGTGTTCACGTTAAAGCAGCTCCAAAGGCATAATAAGGCGATTGCCGTGCTGAATTTGAATGGGTATTATGACGCGATGCTTCATATGCTCGACGAGGCGGAGCAGCTGCGTTTTGTCGGTAAGGCGTGCCGCAGTCTGATAGAGGTTTTCACCGACATGGACGAAATGCTCGATTATGTTGAAAATTATGTACCCGAGAGGGTAGATATTTTTAAAACAAAGAACATTTAAAATTGAAGGGAGCGGTTTTTATGAAAATCCAAAAGGCTGCTGCCGAATTTATAGGCACAATGGTGCTTGTAATCTTCGGCTGCGGAACGGCTATGCTCGTCGGCTGCGACGTTGTGGGCGGTTATCTTTTGACTGCGTTCGCGTTCGGTCTGTCGATTGTGGCAATGGCGTACTCGATAGGCAACGTTTCGGGCTGTCACATTAACCCCGCCGTTTCTTTGGCAATGCTCATGCGCGGGAAAATGAGCGTGTCGGAGTTTGTGCAGTACGTTATCGCGCAGTGTCTCGGCGCGCTTGCGGGCGCGGGTGTGCTCGCGCTTGTATTCAACCTCGGCGGCGTTATCGACCGTACCGGCGGCTTCGGCACGAACGGTCTTACAGGTGTCGGCGGCAGCGCGGTTGCAGGTCTTATAGTCGAGATCGTGCTGACGTTCGTGTTTATAACGGCTATCCTCGGCGTAACGTCGAATAAGGCGAAGCACGGCTCGTTCGGCGGACTTGTGATAGGTCTTACGCTGACGCTCGTACATATTCTCGGTATCGGTCTTACCGGCACATCTGTAAACCCCGCGAGAAGTATCGGTCCGGCGATCGTGGCTGCTATTACGGGTAATACGGCTGCCGCTTCCTGCTTGTGGGTGTTCATCGTAGGTCCCCTTATCGGCGCGGCTCTCGCGGCGCTGTTCTACACGTATATCGCGGGTAAGGACGAGTAATTTGACGCATTTTGAAGGAACCGCTCAAATCGGGCGGTTTCTTTTTCGTGTATGGTATTGACTATTTGTATGGCGCGGTGGTAAAATAGAGGGGTGTGAGGTGGTCGCCCGAAAGACCCCCTCTATGAGGGGGTCAAAAGCCGTAGGCTTTTGGGGGGTGTTTATTGAGTTATGTACCCACACCCCCCGAAATCAAAGATTTCGACCCCCTCGTAGAGGGGGTCATATGTAGGGGCGACCCTTGCGGTCGCCCGCAATTCAATTCAGGAGAATATCATGTGGACAAGTGACAAATGGACGGAATACAGTCTCATAGACAGCGCGGACGGTGAAAAGCTTGAATACTGGGGCAAATACCTGCTCCGCCGTCCCGACCCGCAGGCTGTATGGAGTAAAAAAAGCGACAAAAACTGGAATAAAGCCGACGCGTGGTACCACCGCTCAAAATCGGGCGGCGGAAGCTGGCAGTACCTCAACAAGCGTCTGCCCGACCGTTGGACGGTCTCATACCGCAATCTTACGTTTAACATAAAGCCGATGGGGTTTAAGCACACCGGTCTGTTCCCCGAACAGGCGGTAAACTGGGACTGGTTCTCGGAGCTTATACGCGGCGCGGACAAGCCCGTTAGGGTTCTTAATCTTTTCGCGTACACAGGCGGCGCGACAGTTGCCGCGCTTGAAGCCGGCGCGGAGGTCGTGCATGTTGACGCGTCGAAGGGCATGGTGACGTGGGCGAAGGAGAACGCCGCGTCGTCGGGGCTTAGCGACGCGCCGGTGAGATATATAGTGGACGACGTTAAAAAGTTCGTGCAGCGCGAGCAGCGGCGCGGCAGGGAGTACGACGCCGTTATAATGGATCCGCCGTCGTACGGCAGGGGCCCGTCGGGTGAGGTGTGGAAGATTGAAAACGAGCTTTATCCGCTCGTGCTGGACTGTATGAAAATACTGTCGCCGAACCCACTGTTTTTCCTCATAAATTCGTACACGACGGGACTTAGCGCGCAGGTGCTTGTAAACGTGCTGAACATGACGCTCGGCGAGCGGTTCGGCGGTAAAATCACGGCTGACGAGATAGGTCTGCCGATGAAATCAAACGGGCTGGTGCTGCCGTGCGGTATCAGCGGAAGATGGGAGAGATAACAGTGGATATAAAGGTAAGACGGTACGCGCCGTCGGACGCGGCGGCAGCGTCGGCGGTGTGGAACGAGGTTGTAGAGGAGGGTAACGCCTTCCCGCAGGACGAGCCGCTTGATGAAATTTCGGGCGACGAGTTTTTCCGCTCGCAGTCGTATACGGGCGTGGCATGTGACGGCGGTGAAATCGTCGGACTTTACATACTTCACCCCAACAACGTCGGACGGTGCGGGCATATCTGCAACGCGAGCTACGCGGTTCGCTCCGATATGCGCGGCAAGCGTATCGGCGCGGTTCTTGTGAAGGATTGTATGGAAAAGGCGCGTGAGCTTGGGTACGGTATTTTGCAGTTTAACGCCGTCGTCGCAACGAATACCGCCGCGCTGAAGCTGTATAAAAGCCTCGGTTTTACGCCGCTCGGCGTGATACCGAAGGGTTTTCGCATGAAGGACGGCAGCTACGAGGATATTATTCCGCATTACATTTCGCTTTAAAGGATTTTCGGTATGGAAAGCTATTTGACTGACAAGGTGTGTATGGTTACGGGCGGCGGCGGCAGTATCGGCGGCGAGATCGTGCGCGCTCTGACGCGCCTTAACGCGGCGAAGGTTGTCGCGGTCGATATATCGGAGAACGGTCTGTATGACGTTATAACCGACGTCGGCGGCGTGACAGCCGAAATTGCGTCCGTGCGCGACGCGGGTAAGATGGAGTATCTGTTTGACAAGTACCGCCCGAATATCGTGTTTCACGCCGCGGCGCACAAGCATGTTCCGTTTATGGAGCGTAACCCGGAGGAAGCCGTGAAAAACAACATAATCGGCACGCGTGTGACGGCGGAGCTTGCCGAAAAGTACGGCGCGGAGCGGTTTGTGCTTATCTCGACCGACAAGGCAGTCGAGCCGGTGAGCGTCATGGGCGCGACAAAGCGCGTGTGCGAAATGCTGATGTATGAAATGAGCAGGTCGGCAAAAACTGTTTTCACAACGGTGCGTTTCGGTAACGTGCTCGGCTCGAACGGGTCGGTCGTGCCGCTGTTTAAGAAGCAGATCGAAAAGGGCGTTGTGACCGTTACCGACAGGAATGTTGAGCGGTACTTTATGACCGTCGAGCGCGCGGCAAGCGTCGTAATATCGTGTGCCGAACATACGAAGGGCGGCGACGTGTTTGTGCCGGATATGGGCGATAGCATGAAGATAATCGACCTTGCCGAAAAACTGATCGAGGAAAGCGGCAAAAACGCCGAGATACGCGTCACGTCGTTAAGGCAGGGCGACAAGCTGACGGAAAAGCTGTTTTACGATTTTGAAACGCCCGAAAGCTGCGCCGTTCCGGGGGTGTACCGCGTGGACGGCAGCGGCGTGGAAGGACTTTACGAATATACGGACAGGCTGCGGAAAATGGCTGACGCGTGCGACCGTGACGGAATACGCGCCGTTCTGCGTGAAATGACTGCCGTGAAAGGATTGACATAAATTGGATATACACGCATTGTTTCAGTCCATAGGACAGGGACTTTACACAATGATAACTTCAATAGGAACATGGCTCGGCAAAGCGTGGACAGCCGTATGCGGGTGGTTTAATTCGATATCGTTCCCGAACGCGTTAAAGCTGTTCAGCAACTCGACGGTAAACCAATACCTGTTTTACGGCATAATCGCGTACATTCTGCTGATGAATATATGGGCGATCGTGCTGTTCGGCGCGGACAAGCTAAGCGCAAAAAAACAGGGTACGCGCGTAAGCGAGAAAAAGCTGTTCCGCGTCTGCTTCTGGGGCGGCGCGATAGGCGGTATGATCGGTATGTACCTGTTCAGACACAAGACACTCAAAAAGAAATTTTCCGTCGGCGTGCCGGTATTATTCCTGATACAGCTGCTTTTGGACAGCTTTATACTCGGTTTTCTCGGTTTTTGGACTTTTTTTTAAAAACCTATGGAAAAATAAAGCGGAATGTGTTACAATAGATACGGAAAGGAATGTTTCGTATGGAGCTTAAAGATATATTGTCAACCGATGAAAAGCTGAGAATTATACAGGAGCTTGTGCCGGGCAAGCAGATTACGCTTTCGCACGTAATCGCAAGCCCAGACCCCATACTCTATACAAAGCTCGGCTTAAATCCCGAAATAGACTACGATAAAAGCGCGATAGGCATACTGACGGTAAGTCCCGCCGAGACTGCCGTAATATGCGCCGACATTGCGACAAAGACGGCGAACGTCGATTTGAGCTTTGTCGACCGTTTCAGCGGCACGCTAATAATAACGGGCATGGTAGCCGATGTTGAAACGGCTCTGCGCTCGATTATGGAGTACGCCGAAAAGACGCTCGGCTACAGCTGCTGCAAGGTAACGAAAACATGAAAAAGATAATACTCGTCGGCAGGAGCGAATGCGGTAAAACGACGCTCACGCAGGCGTTAAAGGGCGAGAAGATACATTATCACAAGACGCAGTACGTGAACCGTTTCGACGTGATAATAGACACGCCCGGAGAATACATACAGACGAAAAACCTCGGCAACGCAATCGCGATGTACACGTTTGAGGCGGACGTCGTGGGTATGCTCATAAGCGCGAGAGAGCCGTACTCATTGTACCCGCCCGCAGTGACGCCGGTCGCGAACAGACCGGTTATAGGAATAGTGACGCAGATAAACGAGCCCGACGCGCACGTGGAGCTTGCGGAGCATTGGCTTAAACTTGCGGGCTGTGAGAAGGTGTTCCGCGTTGACTCGAAAACGGGTGAGGGCGTGTGGCAGATTATAGATTATCTCCGAGAGGACGGCGACGTTATGCCGTGGGAGGAATAGGACAGGACGGTTTTACACCGTCTTTTTTATTGCTTAAACTATTTACAACGGAATAAAAATATGGTAAAATAAATCTATTAAGATATTTTATGCAAAGGAGAGAGAAACATGGCAAAAACAACAGGCGGCTTCACACTTCCGGGCGAGAGCGGATATGAGGAGCTTACGCTTCAAATGGCTGAAAAATGGGGCGCGGACGTAATACGCGACTCCGACGGCACGGAGCTTTCACCCGAAATAATCAACGCGGGCTACGGCATTTACTCGACTATCTGCATTATCCGCGACCATAACGAGTGGGCGAAGGCAAATCCGGACAAGCTCCAGCAGACGTTCCTCATGACAAATCCGATCGTCGCGACGGACACGAGCCTTACGATAGACCTTATGAAGGACTTTTTCGCGGATCAGTTCAGGCTGAACGACAGCGAGGAGTCAAAGGAGTACTGGCAGGTGTTCGACCGCACGACGAACGAGGAGATAAAGGACTGGTCGTACGCGGACGGCAAGGTCAC
Organism: uncultured Clostridia bacterium; assembly: GCA_947591315.1. Taxonomy (GTDB): domain Bacteria; phylum Bacillota; class Clostridia; order UBA1381; family UBA1381; genus Hominilimicola. The sequence goes on along the minus strand of CANQDD010000011.1, from coordinate 16,101 downwards.
GATTAAGAACATCACTCCGTTCCACAAGTACACGGTAAACTTCCTCGCGTGGCGTATATGGGAGGAAATCTCGATGTACAACCACACGACGAACAACTGGGACAAGGAGCATCTCATGCAGATAGATCCGCGCTATCCCGAAACGCAGAAATTCATGCTCGACTGGCTCAAAAACTGGTGCGAGACGCACCCGGCGACGACCGTTGTGCGCTTCACGTCCATGTTCTACAACTTTGTATGGATTTGGGGTTCAAACCCGCGCAATCAGCAGCTTTTCTCCGACTGGGGTTCGTACGACTTTACCGTTTCGCCGCTTGCGCTCAAAGAATTTGAGAAGAAGTACGGCTACAGAATTACGTCCGAGGACTTCATAAATAAGGGAAATCTCCACGCGACGCACATGACCGCGCCGAAATCGAAAATTGACTGGATGGAGTTTGTGAACGATTTTGTCGTTGACTTCGGCAAGCAGCTTGTTGACCTCGTTCACGATTACGGCAAAAAGGCGTACGTGTTCTACGACGATTCGTGGGTAGGCGTTGAGCCGTGGGGCAAGAGATTTAAGGATTTCGGCTTCGACGGACTTATAAAGTGCGTGTTCAACGGCTTTGAGACACGCCTGTGCGCGGGCGTTGACGCGGTTGAAACGCATGAGATAAGACTTCACCCGTATCTGTTCCCCGTGGGCCTCGGCGGTGCGCCGACATTCATGGAGGGCGGCAACCCGACGAAGGAGGCACAGGGCTACTGGAAAAATGTGCGCCGCGCACTTCTCCGCGACAAGATTGACAGAATAGGTCTGGGCGGCTACCTGTCGCTGACGCTGCCGTTCCCCGACTTCAACGACTATATAGAAAAAATATCGGACGAGTTCCGCGAGATACGCGCGCTGCACACCGAGGGCAAGCCGTATGTGTTAAAGCCGAGAATAGCGGTGCTGCACTTCTGGGGCAGCCTCCGCTCGTGGACATGCTCCGGTCACTACCACGAGCACCCCGAAGTTGACCTCATAAATGTGAACGAGGCGCTTTCGGGACTTCCGTTCGACGTTGAGTTTATCAGCTTCGAGGACGTGAAGGCGGGTAAGCTCGAAAACTTCGATGTTGTCATAAACGCCGGCAAAGCGGGCAGCGCGTGGTCGGGCGGCGAGTGCTGGAACGATGAAAAGGTGGTTTCGACGCTCACAAAATGGGTTTACGACGGCGGCGTGTTCATCGGCGTAAATGAGCCGTCGGCTGTCGGCGGCAGCGACACGTACTTCAAAATGGCTCACGTACTCGGCGTTGACGAGGACACCGGTGCGAGAATTTGTCACGGACGCTACACGTTCGAGCCGACAAACTGCGCGTGTGTGCAGGATAAGGACTCGTTCAAGGTGAACGAGGGAATTTACCTCATCGACGCGGATACGGTTGTGGCGGCGGAAAAGGACGGCGTACCCGTTGTGGCGCGTCACGCGTTCGGCAAGGGCGCGGGCGTGTACCTTGCGAGCTTCACCGTGAATGAAAAGAACACGCGTATGCTGATGAGCCTTATTCTCAAAAATACGGGCGAGGGCATGGATCAGAATTACATCACCGATAACCTCTGGTGCGAGTGCGCGTACTATCCGAGCAGTAAGGAGCTCGTTGTGATAAATAACAGCGACACCGAGCAGACAACGACCGTAAAAACCGAGTTCGGCGATAAGACCGTCACTCTCGGCGCGTTCGATACAAAGATTTTGAAGCTGTAAGATAAATTTGGAATTGTAGGGGCGAACCGTGTTCGCCCGCGTGTGGCTCCCCTTGAGGGGAGCTGTCGCTGAAAGCGACTGAGAGGTGGCTGTTAAAGTTGTCATTTACCACCTCTCCGTCATTTGCTTCGCAAATGCCACCTCCCCTCAAGGGGAGGCTAACCATGGTTCAACATACCACTCAAACCAAAAAGAGCGTATCGCACGATGGCATGACATAAGACAGTATAATCAATAATTTTATGACAGGCTGTCGGACAGGGTACAAGAAAAGGCATATCGCTTGAATTGCGATATGCTTTTTCTCTACATATAATGTCCTCATTTATAAGATATTTATAGTTCTGAAACCCGCATAAACACTTACTTTTTTAACGGCAAAAACGTCAAAATTGACATACCCCTTATGTTTATATTTACAACCTCAAAAATGAGGTCAAAACTTTCTACACAAAAAGGGAGCACGACATTTCCGTGCTCCCGTAGATTTGGTTTTTAATTCCCCGATGCCCACACTGGTCTCATGGTATCCATACTGCTCCAGAGCATAAGCTTATACTTACCAGTTGGGGATACCGACACATGATGTTCCACGTTGGGTTCAGCTGTAACCGTCTCAATTTTGCAATCCACAAGACTGTTATCATCATTGTACTCCGCGATAATCAGCTTCAGATTATCCAGCTTAGCTTCTGAGGTAATTACCACATCGCCATTTTCGTATGACACATTAACAGCCGCAAAATCCGCGTGAATTGTCGCGTTGTCTTTTGGATTGCTGAATGTGTACGATTCTACCGCTCCGACGCTTGAACCATTGACCTGTACATCCTTTACGACATACCCGTAATCAGGAATTATGGCAAATGTGGTTTTTGCGTTGCTCTTTACAGAAACCTCGCCGGATGGGGTAATTTTGCCATGTTCGCCCGCGCTTGCTGTGATTGTAACATCCCCGACAACCTCAACAGTGCAGCTTGCGCTCACGCTGCTGTACTCCGCTGTTACAGTGATAACAGCCGTACCTACACCAACAGCAGTAATCTTGCCATTTTCGTCAACCGTTGCCACCTCAGAATTACTGCTGCTCCAATTAAGCTTATCAGCAGCATCAGAGGGTGTCATGGTAACTGACAAGGTATCAGACTGCCCTTGTTCAAGCGAAAGAGAGGTTTTGTCAAGTTCAAGCTTGGTTGCTGTCTTTAGAACAGTTATTTCTATGGATGTACTCTTACCTGAATCAGCAGTAGCCGTAATTGTAGCAGTACCGTAATTTACGCCTTTTACAAGACCTGTATCCGATACAGTGAGGATTTTGTTGTCACTTGTTGAAAAGGTCACAACACTGGTGTCAAAATCAGGCTCAATATCAAGCTGTGGTCTGACCGTCGCATTTCTGGCGATACTCATACTGCTGTCAGCATACTTGATACTCGTTATTGGCGCATTGACAGCGTTGAACGCCATATTTCTTGAGCCCGCATATTCCTCAGCATATGAACCCGACTTGCCGTACATAGTCATTTTCATTGGATATGAGAATGAAGTTGTTTCGATTTTCGATACGCTTACAGGTGCATAGAAACTTGTCAGCTTTGTATCTTCCGCAAAAGCATTTGCCGCTACTGTGATGCAGAAACGTGGTAATGTTACCGTTTCCAAGCTCTGACAAAGCCTAAAAGCAGAATCTGGGATAGTTGTTATGTATTTTCCTAATTTAACCGTAGACAGCTTATCACAGCCACGACACAGTTCACTGCCTATCTCTGTTACTCCGTCACCAAGCTCAAGCGTCGTGAGCGCGTCACAGTCATAAAAGGCTTGAGTGCCTATTGTTCCAGACATATTTATCTTTATTTCTGTAAGCTCATCACAATTTTTAAATGCTGATGCTTCGATATTTGTTACACTATTTGGAATGTTTATTGTATTTAATGCTGCACATTCTTCAAACGCACTCGAAGCAATTTTTGTAATATGTTCGGGTAATTGAACATTACTTAACTTTGCACAATTTTTGAATGTGGAGTTTTCAATCTTTGTCACGCTGTTTGGTATTTTAATTTCGCTTAAAGATGAGCAGCCCTCAAAAGCATAGGCTTCTATACTAGTAAGATACTCAGGTAAAATAAGATTGTCTAATTGCGTACACCCAAGAAATGCCCTGTCGCCTATAGTTGTTATGGAATTAGGTATATCAATTCTTTTTAATGATGTACAGCCATTAAAAGCACTACCACCAATATTGGTCATACTATCCAGCAAAGTCACATTTTCAAGTTCTGTTGCCCCTTTACACAATAGGGGAACAACCTGTGTTGTGCCTTCCTCAAAAGTGACTGTTTTTATGCTACTGCCCTGTAATGCACCATTATTATTATAATCAAAATGAACCGTTGTAAGCGACTTCGGTATTTCTATTTCTAATAGTGATGTACAACCATTGAATATATAGGTTCCAAGCTCTGTAATATTTTTCGATAATTGTACATTACTTAAATTTATACAGCCGCCAAATGCTGAACTATCTATGGCTATAATATTATTTGACATAGTAACAGAACGTACGATTTTATTATCTGCAAAAGCTCTATTACCAATCTTCGTAACCGTATATCCATCAATCTTTTCAGGTATAACAACAGCCGAAGCATTACCGCTATACTTCGTAATAGTTGCATTACCGTCATTTTCTACCTTGTATTCCCAAATTACAACAGGTTCAGCCGTACCTCCTGCGCCACCTCCGCCGCCGTATGAGCTTTGCCCCGAATATGGGTTAAAATAGTGTGAGTTGTAGGAAGTAGTATATTTTAGGCTCTGACCGCGCGTACAAGATGATACTTGCTGGTCATCCTCGTAATGATACACTACGCGTATAGGACTGTTGCTTGCTGTATATATATCTATAGGCTTACTGAATGTTTTTGCGTCAAGAAAATAGTCTATCGTAATACTTACTCCCGCTGACGCATACAAATATCCCTGTGTGGTAACACAGAGCTTTGGTGTACCGCTGTTATATCCAGTTGCACTGAAACTCATTCTTGCACCACTTGTTATCCACGCGCTGCCTTTTACTATATTGAGCAGGTTTATTGATGCAGAAAGTTTTAAGCCTGCTGACAATTCTGCTTTAGCACAAATTGAAAAATCTTTTTTATCAAAGCTGAGATGATTTCTAAATCCGCCATTAAATCTGGAATATGACGCTCCTGTATCCAAATAGCCAGACCATGTTGCAGTAACATCACCTTTAAGTGAATACTGCATTTCAAGCGAAATATCTCCAACACCGGCTACAGGTATTGTTCCAAGTGGAATACTTGATGGGATTCCCGCGTATTCGCCAAAATCAACCTTGATATTTGTGGTAACAACCGCATTACCAAGTATATCTATAGAATATTCGCCTAAAAGGACGTCAACCTTATATGGAGCTTTAAAATCATTTATTGTTACATTTATGCTGCCCACTGCTGCCGAACCGAGCTTAACACTTTTTGACATAATAAGTCTATTAGCCTTTTTATCATATTCAATGCTTTGCAGTTCAATGGACAGTTCTTCGTATTCAGCATTGGAATCAGAGGTATCAATAACTGAATATGTACTCACTTCATCAGCTTGGAAGGCTTCAAGGTCAACAGCAGCTACACCCTCAGCAGCAGCAGATGTAATTGCGTCTTCTGTACCGTCAGTGGTGGAAGTGACAGTTGTCACGTTATCAACAGTTTCAACTGTAACCGCCTTCAATACAACAGGCAGACCGCTTGCGTATACAACAAATATATCACCCTCACTGATTTGTGCGTCATAATCTGTGATTATGACTGTATTATCAGCGTCAATAACTGCGTTTGCTGTTTCTGGTATCTCTATAACCCCTTCAGCGAACTCATATGTGTTCTCATGGTTTTCATCAATGACATCACCCGCAATAATCTCTTTTGCGTCAGCTATCATAGCATCCGCCTCAGATGCAGTTACTGCCTGTTCTGGCAGGAAGTTTTTGCCTGAAAGCGCAAACCAACCGCGATTGACCGCAACCTGTATATCGTCTGGATATGTAACACTGTCTGCCTCACTGTATGTGTATTCCACGTCTTCGTCAAGCTGGAACATCAGGCAGGAGTTGAGTGTCTGAGCCGCAAATTCACGCGTAGCGTCCGCGTCAGGCTCGAATGCCTCGCCCGCTTCAAGGTCTATCACGCCGAACTCTACCGCAAGCAGTATATCCTGATAGCAACTGTCGTCCTCAGAAATATCACTGAAATAGTTGTCCGGCATATTGTCGTCGCTTTCCACCGTCATTGAGAACGCTTCAACAAGCCGAGAAATCCACTCGCTTCGAGTAACTGTACCCGCCGCGAACGCCGTACTGCTGAATGTTGGCAGTATTGCCGTAACCATACATACTGACAATAGTACGCTGAGTAGCCTTTTTTTCATGATTTTAACCTCCGTATGTGATTTTAATAAAAAAGTGCGCCGTGCATAAATCTACAGCGGCGCACTCCAAAAACGCCACCTTGATTAAATGCTGCGACACACTTTCATACAATTACTTACTCAGGTATGAAAAATCAAAGCATGCGCTTATTGGCAAAGCGCAAGCCTGAACAAGTATAGTATGTCGCAAGTATAATTGTATCATACTTAACGAAGGTTGTAAATATTTTTTGACAACCAAAATCAATAATATTCTGCACAAATATCTGTACGGTGAAAAACATAGGTTCAAAAACTTTCATTATACATCATTATCATCTATCGGGAAGAAATGATCCAAAATATAATGTATATCCTCAATCATCTCTTCGATGGTATTTAGTCGGCATATAAACACTTTACACAATTGAACCAATCCTACCAAGAGGCAATATGAGGCGAACAAGAATATTAACCCATATCCAGTAATGTATATTATATTAGCTATATCAAAATTTTTATCTGCCAGAATTTCAAATATTTTTAGATTTATGGGAATAAATAGTGAAATAAAAATGCTATCTATAATTTTTTGCATACGTTGTATCCACAAATTTTCTTTTTCGTATTTTTCGTTCATTCGGTTGCACAATTGTTTTAATTGATTCTTCTTTTTATATCCAATGGCCTTTAATTCTTTTTTTAATATCTTGGCTTGTTTTTGTTTGGCTTTTAAATTCTTTTTAATATTATTTTTATAATAAGATGTTGTGAGTATATATAATACTATTATGACAATAAATAGTGTCACAAATGATATAAACATCCATACCGAGCCATGACTTATAGCATTAAGTGCTTCTAAAACATCTATTACAAGAATTGCAATACTATTTATTACTAGAATGACAACTAGCGCCATTATTAATTTTGGAGATGAGTTAAATAATTTTTTTGCATTCTTTTTCCCCGCCTTTTTTCTCCATTTTTTATATGTGTTAAATACCGTGTAATCCATAATGTATCATCCTTTCATTTTAATTATTTATGTTATTAATATTGTTCAAAAACATATTTCGTATCTCTGTTTTTTCTGTCTACGGTTGTTTCGCCACCGCCAACCTTGAATAATACGCAAGCGTCTTATCCTTCCAATCCGCGTACCGCTCTGTTGAGTAATTCTCTCTTGCGTCCGACCAGTCCTCAAGAAAAAGGCACATATCGGCGTTAAGGTCGGTCTTTGCCTTTCCGTCAAACTTTATGGAGCACTCCCAATTATCATCTCGCGGCGGACGCTTTACATCAATATCAAATTTAAGCCCCGCGACCTTTTCAAGCTCAAACAGCATTACCGCGACATCAGCAAACGTGGTAATCTGCGGTTTCACCGTTTCGGTTTTGTAGCCGAGCAGATGCGTTGTGGTGGTGTCAAGAACCCTTGCAAGCTCATTCAGCATACTGATTGAAATTTCAATCTCGCCGTTTTCGTACTTTTGTATTGTACGAAGCGATTTACCGAGAGCGTTCGCAAGCTCCGTTTGGTTATACCCTTTTTCCTTCCGCGCCTTTCTGACGCGCTGACCGATTGTTGTTTCTTCGTTATTCATCTTTGCTTCACCTCACATACAGTATAGCATATTTATTTATGAATTTCAAGTACATAAATAAAATTTTTTAAAATACTATTGACATATTATTAGTTCGCTGATATAATAAATATGTACTATTGATACAGATATTCTCTGATTTCAGGTAAAAACGAGAAAACAACGTATTTATAGTGCTAATAATAGGTGGAACTTTTTTAGCAAGCATAATACTATGGTACTCAAAGTACCGAAAGTGCTCCAAAATCCCTTGCGGGATTTTGCAAAAAAGTTTCCTTACTACACGAAGGGAGGCAAAAATTTTGGATAAGCGTAAGCGGAATATTCAGATGAAATTTTATGTTGATGAGAAAGAATTGGAACAGATTAATAGGCGCGTACAGTTGGCTAACGTGACTAATCGAGGTGCGTATCTGCGGAAAATGGCTATTGACGGGTTCGTGGTAAATGTTGATACTTCCGACTTGAAAGCGGTTGTTAAAGAGATGAACGCTATCGGGAAGAATATCAATCAAATCGTGCGGAACGCCAATACCTATGGAATTATGAAACAAGACGTTGAGATTATCAAAGCGAAGGTGGACGAGATATGGCAATTACTAAAATACACCCTATCAAACACACTCTCGGCAAGTCAATAACATATATCGGCAATTCTGATAAAACAGAAAACGGCAAATATATCTCAACCTTCGGCTGCGCTTGTGAAACAGCGGAGCTTGAATTTGCTCTGACAGCGCAATCGGCAAATGGCGGCGGTGAAAATCAAGCATATCACCTTATCCAATCCTTTAAGCCGAACGAAGTCACAGCGGAACAATGCCACGCAATAGAAAAGAAATTCGCCGACGAGGTTTTGGGCGGGAAATATGAATATGTCATCTGTACGCATACCGACAAAGACCACTACCACAATCACATCATATTTAATGCCGTCAGCTTCCAAGATCACAAGCGTTACCGCTCCGACAAGAAATCATACTACCGAATACGGGAAATCAGCGACAAGATATGCGCCGAGTACGGATTAAATATCGTTGAGCCGAGCGGACGGAAACGGAGCTATGAGCAAAAGAAAACGTATATCTCAAACAAGTACAAAATCAAAAAAGCGATTGACGAGTGTATCCTGTTCGCGGTTGATTATGAGGATTTTCTGCGGCGGATGCGCGATAAGAAATATAGTGTCCGCGAGGACGAGTTTCTGTGGTTTCGCGACGCGGATAACAAACGATTTACCAAAACCGACACCATAGGCGGAGCATACAAAAAAGAAAATATTGAGCTTCGCATTAAAGGAGCATATCACCCCAAAACAGTTGACCTGCTCATTGACATCGAACACAACGTAAAGTGTCAGCAATCAAAGGGGTATGAACAATGGGCGAAAATCCACAATTTACAGCTGATAGCAAAAACGCTTATTGTCATACACGAGAGAGGTATTGCGGACTATGATGATTTATCAAAACGAGTATCGGAGAAATCAAAAAAACTAAAGGAAACAGCGGACAAAATCAAGTCGGATAAAAAACGAATAAACGAGCTTGACACCTTGATAAAAAAGCTGAATATGTATCGAAACCTCAAACCGATTTATGAGGAATACACAAATAAAAATCCGCTGCTGAAAAACAGCTTCTATTCCAAGCATAAACAGGAGATAGACCTGTTCCGCCGATTAACGAACGAGCTAAAACCGCACCTGACGGAGAACAACAAGCTGCCGAGCGTTAAACAAATAGAAGCGGAAAAGCAACGGCTTTTGACAGACATCTCCAAGCTGTCGGCTCTGCACAAGGATATTAAAGATGAATACACCGACATAGCGGTGTTAAAGAAAAATGTGGATATGTTCCTTGACATAAAGCCGGAGCAGGAAGCGCCGAAGAAAAAGCCGAGCATTCTCAAAAAACTTGCCGAATACAGAGAGCGTGCTGACCGGGAACCCGAGCAAACACAACATCACAAAGGGCATAACGATCCCGAATTGTAAAGGAGGACACTATGGATATTCAAACAATAACGGACAAGATAAATTACAAAACAGCGCGAGTGAAAAAGCTCCAAGCGGAAATAAAGGCTCTTGAAACAAAGAAAACACAGCTTAAAAATGAAGAAATCATAAACGCCGTAAACGAGGCAAACATTCCAATCAGCGAATTAAAAAATTTACTGACATCACTAAAGGAAAGGAACGGTGCAATATGAAAGTTAAAAACCTGTTATCTGCGGAACTTCCGCAGATAACGCTTACCTTTGAAAGCGGCAACACTACCTATCGTTTCAGCGGCGTGTATGCCGGACACAAATCTCTGCCGTCAAAATTGTTGAAATTGATGGCTGAAAATCCCGAAAAAGGCGGTGACAAACAAAATGAAATGTGATATACTGAATATACAATCCTGTTTGGCAGACTGTCGGAAAGCGAGGATTAAAAATGAACAGACAGTCTGAAAAAATAACGGCGTTATACTGCCGCCTGAGCCGCGACGATGAATTGCAGGGCGACAGCAACAGTATTGTGAACCAAAAAGCGATTTTGAGTAAGTACGCAAAGGATAACAATTTCAAAAATCCGCAGTATTTCGTTGATGATGGAGTGAGCGGAACGACGTTCGAGCGCGAGGGGTTTCAAGCGATGATAGCCGAAGTCGAGAACGGCAATGTCGGAACGATTATCGTCAAAGACATGAGCCGTTTCGGACGTGACTACTTAAAGGTCGGCTTTTATACGGAAATCTTGTTTGCAGAAGAAGACGTGCGGTTTATCGCTATCAATAACGGTATTGACAGTGCGAGCCAAACCGACAGCGACTTTACCCCGTTTCTAAACATCATGAACGAATGGTATGCGAGAGATTCTTCAAAGAAGATACGGGCAGTATTCAAGGCAAAGGGTGAATCGGGCAAACCGCTTACCGCCACGCCGCCGTATGGATATTTGAAAGCTCCCGACAATCCTGATCAATGGATAATTGACGAGGAGGCCGCCGAGGTTGTGAAACGGGTTTACAGCCTGTGTATGGCTGGTTACGGAACATCACAAATCTGCAAATTGCTTGAAAAAGAGCAAGTCCTGTGTCCGCGCGCGTATTCCGAAGAAAATCAAATGGTATTCGAGAACACTCACGAGCCGATTATCGACATTGACACTTGGGAAAAGGTACAGGAACTCCGCAGAAACAAACGCAGACCGACACGGACAGGTAAGACGAATATGTTTTCGGGAGTTGTTTACTGCGCGGACTGCGGACAAAAGCTGTACTACTGCACAAGCAAATACTTTGAAAGCCGTCAAGATCACTTTGTATGCTCGACCTCGCGAAGGCAGGGTACGGACGTATGCGATACACACTTCATCAGAGCAGTCGTGCTCGAACAAGGTGTATTACAACATCTGCGTTATGTGATAAACTTTGTTGCGAGTTTCGAGAGCCGATTTCGTGAGATTATGGGCGCGAAACATAAAGCAGAAGTCAAGAGAGAGCTTGCCGCCAAGCGCAGAGCTATAGTCAAGGCAGAAAAGCGGATAGCCGAGTTAGACCGATTATTCAAATCAATCTACGAGGACAAGGCGAACGGTACGCTCAGCGAAAGCCGTTTCAAAATGCTTGCAGATGACTATGAGCGAGAGCAACAAGAATTATCCGAAAAGATAACTGTTCTCGCCGCCGAGGTTGAACAACAAGAGGAGCAGTCCGATAACATAGAACGGTTCATCGGAAAGGTTCATAAATACTTTGATTTGCAGGAATTAACGCCGACCATACTAAACGATATGGTTCAGCGCGTTTACGTCCACGCGCCGGAGAAGAAAAACGGCAAACGGACACAGCAAATTGATATTTATTACGACTTGGTAGGCTTCCTGCCAATGTCGCTATTTCAAGCAGAAGCAAGGAATGGCGCAGCATAAGCTGCGCCATTCCCCGAAAACATATCTTACTGTTTTATCTCACGCCACCTCATGATACGCTCTTAATGTTTTTATGCAATTTTCATCAGTCATCAATCATAACCGCGCCCTGCATACCGGAGGCGACGTGCTTTGAGTAGCGTCTGAGGTAGCCGGTCTTGATTTTCGGTTCCTGCGGTATCCATTCCGCTCTGCGCTTTGCTATTTCCTCGTCGGAGAGCTTAACCTCGAGCTTGCAGTTGTCTATATCAATGGAGATTATATCGCCGTCCTTCAAAAGTCCGATTGTACCGCCCGCGAGAGCCTCCGGCGACACGTGACCTATCGCCGCGCCGCGCGTTGCGCCGCTGAAACGTCCGTCTGTGATGAGCGCAACGTCCTTGTCAAGCCCCATACCGCAGATAGCGGAGGTGGGGGAGAGCATTTCACGCATACCCGGACCGCCCTTCGGACCCTCATAGCGTATAACCACAACGTCGCCCTTTACAATCTTGCCCGTGTAAATAGCCTCGATAGCCTCCTCCTCGCTGTTATACACCTTTGCGGGGCCCTCGTGCTTCAGCATTTCGGGAGCGACCGCGCTGCGCTTAACGACCGAGCCGTCGGGCGCGAGATTGCCTTTAAGCACCGCGATACCGCCCGTTTCGCTGTACGGGTTGTCAATAGGACGGATAACTGAATAATCCTTAACGGTGCAGCCCTTTATGTTCTCGCCGAGCGTCTTGCCCGTGACGGTCATTGTGTCGAGCTTCAGGAGGTTCTTCTTTGAAAGCTCGTTCATCAGCGCCTGAACGCCGCCGGCAGCGTATAAATCCTGTATGTGATGCTCGCCCGCGGGCGCGAGGTGGCAGAGGTTCGGCGTTTCCTTGCTTATCTCGTTTGCGTAGTCGAGCGTGATAGGAGCTTTCGCCTCGTACGCGATAGCGGGGAGGTGAAGCATAGAGTTTGTCGAGCAGCCCAGAGCCATATCAACTCTAAGCGCGTTGTAAATCGAATCGGGAGTTATAATGTCGCGCGGTCTGATGTTCTTCTCCAAAAGCTCCATAACCTTCATACCCGCGTGCTTCGCGAGACGTATTCTCTCAGAGTACACCGCCGGAATTGTGCCGTTGCCGGGCAGAGCCATACCGAGCACCTCGCTTAAGCAGTTCATAGAGTTTGCAGTAAACATACCCGAACACGAGCCGCACGACGGACACGCCGCGTTTTCGAGGTTTTCAAGCTCCGTTTCGTCGATCGTACCCGCCTTGAACGCGCCGACCGCCTCAAACGCGGTGTTAAGGTCGCGGTACTTGCCGCCGTAATTCATGGAGAGCATCGCGCCGCCGCTTACGACTATCGAGGGAATGTTAAGTCTCGCTGCCGCTATAAGCATACCTGGCACGATTTTGTCGCAGTTGGGTATCAAGACGAGCGCGTCAAGACCGTGCGCGAGAGCCATCGACTCAATGGAATCGGCGATAAGCTCGCGCGACGCGAGCGAGTATTTCATGCCGATATGTCCCATAGCGATACCGTCGCACACGCCGATTGACGGGAACTCCAGCGGAGTGCCGCCTGCCATTCTTACGCCTGCCTTGACCGCCTCGGCTATTTTGTCGAGGTTAATGTGTCCCGGGATAATCTCGTTTTTCGAGCTTACCACGCCGACCAAGGGGCGCTCGATTTCCTCGTCCGTCAGACCGGACGCCTTAAAAAGCGAGCGGTGCGGAGTTTTTTCAAGTCCTTTTTTTACCAAGTCACTGTACATTTCTTTTTCCTCCTGTTATCTAATAAATAATTTTAGCAGTATATTATTGTTATATAAAAACCTGACCAGATAAGAGTTGTTTATAATCTCGTACAAGCCGCTGTCCGACGGCGCGTACATCGCGAGCAGCATAAGTATGAGAAGCACTATAAACAGTATGTTTATAACCCCCAAAAGTCCGCCGAGGAACTTGTTCGTCCCCTTCAGTATCGGGAGCTTTGCCGCGCTGTCGATGATTATATACAAAACCATAAGCACAAGCCGTATAAATATAAACAGCACGACGCACACGCCGATATTTATGATAGCGCCGGTAAGCGCGTTCGCGGCGGCGTTCTTTATCGCGTCGGCGGTTGACAGCGAGCTGTCGATGCCTATCATGAGCTTATCCTGTATGACCTCGGGCAGATTGAGATTTTCCGCTATATTCACTCCGCCGCCCGGCGGAACGGTTATCACCTGCGAGAGCGAGTTGTTTATGTTTTCAGCCAGCTTCGTCTGCGATATGTAATCTGTCACGGGTGTTTTCAGAAGCATGACGAGAATTATTGTCGCGGCGAGAGCGACAATTTTCCATACGGACTTTATAAGTCCCTTGCTGTACCAATATACAAACGCGGCGACAAATATTGCCGCGAGACAAATGTCGGCTATAATGCTCATGTTAACCTCCTGTCAGACCTTAACAAATTCGATACTGTTTGAATATACTATCGCGAACGTGCTCGGCGATATAAGTATAAGCTTTTTAATATCCATAGCCGCGGTATATTTTGTGAGACTGCCTATGCCCGGTCTGCCGATAAATACGTCGCGTCCTATGCTGTAAAGCACGGTGTTCTCGTGTATATCGACAAAATCAGCCATACCGTCCATAGTAACGCTTGACAGCTCTTTTCCGCTGCCGTTGTATAAATTCAGCTTCGGAACTGCGCCGTCATACAGCGTGAGCACGGTGTTGCCGTTGTCGTCCATAGCGGAATGTGTGAGCTGACAGCTTGTGAGGTCATTGTCAGCCACAACGCCGCCGTCCGACGAAAGCACCGCGAGACGGTTGTCGCCGAACGCCGTCAAGGTATTCCCGACAAACCGCAGATCAAACATAACGGTATCCTCGGCGTTCACCTGCGCGCGGCTCTGCGTTTCGTTTATGTCAAAAAACTGTATAATGCTTTTCGCCGACGTCTCCGTATTCAGGAGCGACACGGCAATGTTTCTCGACGTCGGCGATATGTCCGCGCCTATAACGACGCCGCTTCCCGACGCCCACGAGTAAATCTGTTCACCGAGCTTATTGTAAACCGATATGCCGCCTTTGTACGCCGGCTTGCTCGTGATGAGCACCGAATCGCCTGCCGATGAGACCTTGACAGCGGCTATACTGTCGGGATCGTCGGCTTCGTACAGCATGCTGCTGCCGTTGTAAAGACACAGCTTACTTCCGCCCTTTTCAGCTGCCAGTATGTAGCCGCCGCTCGCGGAAACAAGCGGATTTGCTATAAGCGTATCCTCGCTCCATACCGTATTGCCGGACGCGTCTATGTACGTAAGGTGGTTTGGCGAGGCGCATACAACGCCGTCCCTGTACGGGAGCACCTCCGCGCCGCGCACGCCGTCCGAAACCGTTATGCTTTCGCGCACCCCCGTATTGTAGCTGTCGTTCTGCGCGTCCTCATATTGAATACCGCTGTCAGCCGTTTTCATTGTAAACACGCCGAATATTTTTGAAAAGTTATTCGCAAAGTTTTTCTTGTACGTCGCGATTATTCCGGTGTCTATGCTCAAAACGGCGGCTATACCCGTCAGCAGCGCAAGAATTACGGCTGCTATGATTATTTTCTTTATCTTTTTTTTACTGTCGCCGCTCGTTTCGCTGCCGTCATCGTCATAATATTCTTCGTCATACTCATCATCGTACTCGTCATCGTAGAGGGGCTCGTCCTCATGTTCGCCGTCCGAGCTGACGGGCGGCTCGGACGCGTCGGGTACGGGAGGCGCACTGTCAAAATCGTCCTCGTAGTCGGGTGTATTATCTTCGGCGTACGTTACAAGCTCGTCAATGGGGCTTTTGTTTGTCTCGTCGTTATTCATCATAATACACCTCCTTCAGGCACAGTCCCTCCGGCGGGGCGGTAATACCCGCCCTTTCGCGGTCACGGGACGCTATTATACCGGTCATGTCGGCGGGATTTATCTTACCGCCGCCGACCGACACGAGTGTGCCGGTGATGATCCTCACCATATTATACAAAAATCCGTTTCCGTGTATGTCAACGGTTATAATTTCTCCCTCGCGCGTCACGTCAAGCGAATATATCGTTCTGACGGTCGTTTTGACCGAAAAACCGCTCGACGCGAAGCCGATAAAATCATGCTCGCCCAAAAACGCTTTTGCCGCCTCACACATTTTTTGAATATCAAGCGGGTATCTGTAATGCCACGCGTAACGACAGAGTACCGCGTCGGGAAACTCGCGGTTAAGTATTCTGTACACGTACCGCTTCGATTTCGCGCTTTTGTTCGCGTGAAAATCGCCGCCGACCTGTGTCGCGCCGAAGCACACTATATCGCTCGGCAGCACAGAATTTAAGGCGTACGGGTACTTGTCGGGCGGTATGCTCGCGGACGCAAAGAAATTGCACACGTAATTCTCCGCGTG